>CAVPWE010000005.1:0-725419 GCA_963709485.1 uncultured delta proteobacterium | reverse complement strand
CTATCGGAATGAGACAGGCCGACAAATTTCAAAGCCACAGGCGCCCCTTCCACGCAAATATACCCATCGCCTCCCGCTTTTTCGCTTGACAGGCCCCGGATAACCATTATATTGCTAATTGACAATATACAAGGAGATCCTGATGATGAATGAACTGATCCGTGTCATGAAGGCCCTTTCCGACCCGAGCCGCGTCAAAATTCTGAAGATCCTTCAGCACAAGGTCATGTGCGTCTGTGAGTTGCAGGCAGCGCTGCAACTGGCCCAGCCGACGGTTTCCAAGCATTTGAAAATTCTTGAAGAGGCAGGAATGGTCGGACGGAAAAAGGACGGCTTGTGGGTCAATTATTCGATTGCCGACGGGGGGTCGAGTCCTTACGCGGCCAGTCTTCTGGGTAATCTGCGGCACTGGCTGTCCGATGACGGAGATGTCCGGAACCTGATGGAGCGGGCTGCCGATCTAAACCGTGAAGTGATCTGCCGCCGGAATGAGGCCGATCACGCCTGAAGGCTGTATCGCCTGCGGGAAATATGGGTGTTCGTGACCGACCATATTCAAAAACACCTCATTCAAGTCGGAGCGCTATCCCCTCCCGTGATGATGCCGCCAATCTAATTCAAGAACGCAAGGAGAATTGATCATGCCATTTATTCAAGAATTGGTTATCGCCGGGCTGCTGGCGATCAAGGATTATGTGGCCACCCATGTCCTGACCTGCCTGGTTCCGGCCTTCCTGCTGGCCGGGGCAATGGTGGCCTTCATCAACCAGCAGGCCATCCTCACTGTCCTGGGGGAAAAGGCAAACAAGTGGAAATCCTTTTCCCTGGCCGGCATTGCAAGTTTCTTTGTCGCCGCCTGCTCCTGCACGGTCATCCCCGTATCCAGCGGCCTGTATTTCAGCGGCGCCGCCGTGGGAGTTGCCTTCATCATCCTCTGGGTCGCCCCCTCGGCGAACATCCTGTCCCTGATCTACACCGGAAACATCCTGGGATACGAAATGGTCGCCGCCCGCGTTGCGGCGGCCCTGCTCATGGCCTTTTTCGTGGGCCATGTCATGACGGTCTTTTTCGGAAAGGAAAAGCGCGAGACTGTCGCCGCCTTCCAAGGAGACGATGCGCCAAAGGGAATTGTTTCCCGGTCCCATCTGATCCTCATGGTTCTGATCCTTCTTTCCCTTCTCCTGCCCAATTATATCGGACAGACGGGCGCCTATCTGACGAAGGTAATCATCTGGGGCATCGCCACCCTCGTTCTTGCGGCATTTGCCTGGAAAGCGTTGTCCAGGGATGAAATCGCCTCCTGGCTGCGGGAGAGCTGGTGGTTTATCAAGATCATCTTTCCCCTGTTGCTCCTGGGGGTATTCCTCGTCGGAATCATCGGCAAGCTCCTGCCCGAAGAGTGGATCCGCGCGTGGCTGGGCGGCAACGGGATTACCGCTTCTTTTCTGGCCACCATGATCGGCGCCATCAGCTATTTCGCCACCATGACGGAGGCCCCCTTCGTGGACACCCTGATGAAGCTGGGAATGGGCAAGGGGCCGGCCCTGACGCTGCTCCTCACGGGACCCGGATTGAGTCTGCCGAACTGGATTGCCATCGGCCGGGTCTTTGGCTTGAAAAAGGCCGTGGTGTACGTGGTAACCATCATCATCCTCGGCACATTCGTGGGCTGGTTTTTTGGAAATTTCATCCTCTAAGGGAAACATGAACGAACAGGATATTGTCCGGGTGCGGATTAACGGGGCCTTGATCGGTATCGTCGGGTTGACATCAATCATGACCGATCTGGCGGCGGAGGGAAAGATCCGAACGGATGAGGAGACGAAGAGCGAGCTGCTCCAACGGGTGGCCGTGAAGAACTACGTGCCCGCACGGGCAAGAGAATTTTACGGGCAGTGCCTTTTAAGGGAATTCGGGAAATTCCGCGGAAACGATGTCGAGGAAGAGGCGCCGGCATGTCTGCGAATTCAGGTATTGGGTCCGGGCTGTGCCCGATGCAGCCAGATGGAGATTGATGTCCGGGAGGTCCTGGCGGAAATGAAACTGCCGGCGGAATTGATCCACGTATCCGACATGAGAGAAATCGCCCGCAGCGGGGTCATGGGTGCGCCCGCACTCATGATCAACGGCCGGGTGGTCTGCGTGGGACAAACGCCGCACCGGAACAAGATCAAAGAGTGGCTGAAGGAAGCCACAGCATCGAAAAGAAAGGAGTGAGACTATGGACATCAAAATTCTGGGACCGGGGTGCGCAAAATGCCACCAGGTGGAAAAAATCGTGAAGGAAGCGGTCTCCGAAGCAGGGCTCGAGGCCAGTATCGAGCATGTGACGGATTTCAAGAAGATCGCGTCCTATGGCGTATTCGGTACGCCCTCGGTGGTCATTGACGGAGAGGTCAAATCCGTCGGGAAAATCCCGAAGAAGGAAGACGTGAAGGCATGGCTCGGCAAATCATAAGAGAAATATAACGACAAAATCTTAACAAGGAGTATTCCTATCCATGAGGAAGTATCTGGAGAAAATACAGGATTTTCGATTTTTACCCGTATTTGTAATCGTCAGCATGGCCGTGGGTATTGCCATCGGCAAGTGGTATGGCATATCGAACTTTGCCCTGACGCCGCCCATTGACGCAATCAAGGCGATCTTTTCAGGAACCTATCAGTTCACACTGGCAAACAGTCTTGCCCTGGGGGTGGTGATCGGCCTGTTTCTCATGATCTACCCGGCCATGACCAATGTCAAGATCGAGGATCTGGGCAAGGCGGCCACCTCGCCAAAGCAATTGATCATCGTTCTGTTTTTCAATTATCTTGTCGCTCCGTTCTTCATGCTGCTTTTGGCGAAGATTTTTCTGTCCGCCTATCCCGATCTGTATGTCGGCCTCGTCCTTTACGGACTTGCGCCATGCATCGCCATGGTTATCGTTTTCACCTTTCTATCGCTTGGGAAACAATGCCCTGGCCATTGTTCTTGTCGCCATCAACTCCATCTGCCAGATGCTCCTGATCCCGGTGTACGCGAAATTCCTCCTGGGAGATGTTTCCTTCGATGTTTTCGTTGTCGGAGAGAGCGTTCTGCTCTATCTCGGTCTTCCTCTCGTGGCCGGTTTTCTGACCCGGCGGATTGCCGTGGGCAAGCTGGGCGAGGAGGGATTCAGGCATTTCAAGACTTATCTGGATTCCCTTTCGATCATTGGCCTGCTCTTTACCCTGATTGTCATGTTCGCGCTCAAGGGGGACCTGATTCTCGAAAACCCGATGCTGATCGTGCACATGGCCATTCCCATGACGCTCTTTTTCTGGGTCATGTTCGCCGTCGTGTACCTGGTGAGCTGGAAGCTCGGCCTCAACTATAAGGATTCCGTGGCGGTGGCTTTCAATTCAACAGGTCGGGACTTTGAAATCGCGATCGCGATCGCCATCACTGCTTTCAATCCCGCGGTAGCGCTGGCTACGGTCATCGGCCCTCTGATCGAGGTGCCCGTGATGCTGGTCCTCGTGTGGGCGGCCAGGCGGACAAAACTCGTTCTGTTCAAGGAATCTTCGGCAACCGAAAAGGCCGGGGTGACCATTCCGGCGAAATAAGCCATCGGCAAAAGGATTGAGGAGGAAATCGTGATGTTTAAAAAGATTCTCTTTCCCATCGATTTTTCACGCCATTCGGAAAGGATTGTCCACCGCATCCCCGATCTGAAGCGCATGGGAATGGAAACAGCGGTATTGATGCATGTGATCAATCCCATCAAGGCTATCCACTGGTGGATGCACGTGGATGAAGAAAAACTCCACAGGGCGGAAGCGGAGGCCGAAAAAAGGCTGCGGGACATTTCCGATCGTCTCACCGCCCGGCATGAAATAAGATCAGAATACCGGGTCGATGTCGGTGTAACAGATCATGAGATCATCAGGACCGCTGAAGAACAAGCCGTTTCGCTCATCATCATGGGGGCTCATGGACGCAGCTACATCCGGGGAGCTCTGCTGGGAAGCGTAACACAGAATGTCCTTCGTCGAACAAAGACGCCCCTTCTGATCGCTCGTTTCAGGGACCCTGAGGAAAAGGTTGAAGAAAATCCCCATTTCTTCGCCCGGGATATCTGTTCAAAAATCCTGTATCCGACTGATTTTTCCGAAAATGCCCTTCGGGTCCTTCGGCGATTGAAAACCTGTAAACAGGAGGGTGAAAAGGAAGTGATTCTGCTTCACGTTCAGGACACCCGAAGGCTGCTTCCCCATCTGAAAGACAGGATGGCAGAATTTGACCGTATCGACATGGAAAGGCTGGGGGAGTTGAAAAGACAGTTGGTTTACGCCGGTTATGCCGTACGTGCCGAACTGAGGACAGGCGTTCCCTTTGTGGAAATCAACAAAGCCGCCGAAGCGGAGGATGTCACGCTCATTGTCCTGGCTTCTCACGGGAAGAGCAACATCCGCGAGGCCCTGACCGGCAGCGTCACGGAGGCAGTCGCCCAACAGCATGTTCGGCCCGTCCTCGTTGTCCCGAGGGATGCCGGAGATTAGCGCGGCGAATCCGGCAATAGAAGAATCTTGAAGGGGGGATTGAACCATGGCCGACACCTGTTGTGCGCAAGGCAGCAACCGGATGATCGTCTGGTGCGCCGGGGCGGCGAACGTGGGACAGATGACGAACCGGATCGCCCTGGAGTTGAGCGATGAAGGCTACGGCCGGCTGTTCTGCCTGGCCGGAATCGCCGCGCACCGGGGCGGTTTCGTCCGCTCCGTGAAAGACGCGGAGGACATGCTCGTCCTGGACGGCTGCCCCATTGCCTGCGCCAGGAAGATCATCGAGCACGTGGAAGCCGCCGTGAAGAATCATTTCGTCATGACGGAATGGGGCGTTGAGAAAAAGATGACCCATGCGCTGGACCGGGACATGACGGATCGCATCAAGGAAGAAATCAAAACATCTCTTCTAAGGACGGTCGCCGGCAGCGCCGCGGCATCCGGAACGGATTGAGGGTGACTCTGACCGTACGGGATCATAGTTTGAAAAAAGGAGGTATCTGCATCTCATGAAAGCAAAATCAGTCGGATTCATCGGCGGAGGACGGGTGACACGGATTCTTCTGGGTGGTTTCACAAAGAAGGAAAAATGGTTCGAGGATATGGTGGTAAGCGACAACAATGAGGAAACCTTGAAGAAAATAACGGCCACATTCCCGCGGGCTGTGACTTGCATCAACGGGAACGCACAGGCAGCCGCCCGGGACATCGTCTTCCTGGCCCTTCATCCACCGGCAATCGGCAGCGTCCTGGAAGAAATCAAGCCGCATCTCCAATCAAGGTCGGTTGTGGTTTCCCTGGCGCCGAAGGCAAGCATTGCAAGCCTTTCCGCAGGGCTGGGGGGATTCAGCAGAATCGTTCGCATGATTCCCAACGCGCCTGCGGTCATCAATAAAGGCTATAATCCTGTCGCGTTCTCCGGGGCATTCGAAAAGGAAGAGAGGAAGAAACTGCTTGATTTTTTCAAAGTACTCGGGGACTGCCCGGAAGTCGCGGAAGACAAGCTCGAGTCCTACGCCATCCTCACTGCCATGGGGCCGACCTATTTCTGGTTCCAGCTCAACGAGCTGCAAAATCTCGGCGAATCCTTTGGCCTCACACCCAAAGAAACGGAAAAAGGCCTTTCCAAAATGATGAAAGGGGCATTGAAGACGCTGTTTGAATCGGGGATGTCCTTCGCGGAAGTCATGGACCTGATCCCACTGAAACCCCTGGGAGAAGAGGAAGCCAATATTCGAGCCATTTACAGGAATAAGCTTGGTGGTCTTTATCAGAGGTTAAAGGGATAGAAGAAATCACCACCATTGTATGAATAGCGATTCATTCCCAAGCGGAGGCTTACAGAGGAAAAACAACATGAAGAAAACGATCGGTGCGGCAATGATGGGTCTGTGGATTTGCATGTTTCTGATGTTCGCCCATCCCACTCTCCTGCATGCAGAAATTACGCAGGTCCCTGTCAAGGGCATGGTGACGATGGTGGATCTGGGCGCCAGGTCGTGCATCCCCTGCAAGATGATGGCGCCGATTCTGGAGCGCATGGAGAAGCGTTATGCGGGGAAGGCAGCGATCATCTTCCTGGATGTCTGGAAGGATCCTGCACCCGCACGCCATTTCGGCATCCGCGCGATCCCGACGCAAATCTTCTTTGATAAGAAAGGCAAAGAGGTTTACCGTCACATGGGGTTCATGAGCGAGGAGGCGATCGTTGCCCAACTCCAGGCCATGGGCGTCCGGTAGAAGGCGGCTGCCATGCTGGAATCTTTCTTTTTGACGCTCAACCACTGGATGACGGGCGCCGTGGCCCTGGCTGCGCTCGGGTGTTTCCTCTGGGGCATGGTCAGCGTCCTGTTCAGCCCCTGTCATCTGGCCTCCATCCCCCTGATCGTCGCCTATGTGGGAGGCCAGGAAGCCATGCTGAAACCCCGTCAGGCGGCCTGGTACGCCGTTTCCTTTTCCCTGGGCCTGTTCATCACCATTGCCCTGATCGGCATCGTCTGCGCCTTTCTGGGCCGAATGCTCGGTGATGTGGGAAATTACTGGCAGATCCTGGTCGGCCTGATCCTCCTGTGGGTTGCCCTGGGCATGATGGGTGTGGAATCCTGCTCCACATCGGGCGGCCTTCTCTACCGTCTGAACCTGAAGGGGCTCTGGGGCGCTTTTGCCCTGGGCCTGGCTTACGGGTTCTTGTCCGGCTCCTGCACCTTCGGCTTCATCGCCCCGATCCTGGCTGTCATTACCATCCAGCAGAAGGTGGCTGTCGGCATTCTTTTCATCACCCTGTTTGCCCTTGGCCATTGCCTTCCCATCGTGGTTGCGGGCAGCTCCACCGCCCTCGTAAGAAAGCTTGTTGAAAGCCAGGCCTGGCAGGGTGCCGGTTCCTGGTTCCGCAAAGGGGCCGGTGTGGTCATCGGCTGCCTGGGTCTTTATTTCATTGCCAGTCCCTTTATCTCAGGCTGAACGAACCATGACGGCAAGGCAGGCATTCGAGGATGTCCTCAGAAAAATCTATGTCGAACCGACGACGAGATGCAATCTGAACTGCCTGACCTGTGTCCGCAACGTATGGCAGGAACCGTCGGGGACCATGGAATGGCCCGTTTTCGAGACGCTCATCAAGGGCCTGAAAGACTTCCCGGAAGCGCAAACCATGGCTTTTTCGGGCACCGGTGAACCGCTTCTGCACCCCCGCTTTACGGACATGGTCCGTATGGCCCACGAACGGGGCCTGCGAACGGAGGTGACCAGCAACGGTCTCCTGCTGACCCGCGAGCTTGTCGTTGCGCTCCTGGATGCGGGCCTCGACCAGTTCGTCGTGTCGATCGACGGGACCGGAAAAAATCAGGGAGAGGTCCGTCCCGACGCATCACTGGAAACCATCATCCGCAACATCAAGATGTTTTATAAATATTACGACCACAAGGTCAGGCCGGCGGTCCGAATTGGAATTTCCTTTGTCGCCATGAAACGCAACATTCGTTATTTGCCGGATTTGCGTCAGGTCGCCACACGCATCGGCGCGTCATTCATCCTGGTCTCCAACTTTCTGCCCCATGAAGAACATCTCCGTGACGAGGTTCTTTATCATGTGCGGGCGACGGCCCTCGAAAACCCCGGGAAGCCCTGGGTGCCCCTGTGGATGCTTCCCTTTATGGACTGGAACGATCATACATCGGACGCCCTCGCAAAAGTGCTGCGCACGCAGCCGAACCTGAGCATTCTGAATTTTGACCTGAACGAGCGCAAGAATTACTGCCCGTTCATTCGTGCGCAGAGCCTATCCGTCACATGGAACGGAACGATCAGCCCCTGCCTTCCGCTCATGCACTCCTACCCCTGCTATACCCTAGGGCGAAAGAAGGACATCCGGGCCTACGGAACAGGCAACCTGCAAAACCAGGACCTTCTTTCCATATGGAACAATCCGGAATACGCGGCCTTTCGCCGGCGCGTTTACAGTTTCCAATTTCCATCCTGTACGGACTGCAGTTGCCATTTACAGGAAAACAATGAAACGGATTGCGACGGGAATCCTTTTCCGGTCTGCGGCGATTGTCTGTGGGCAAGAGGCATTTTTCGGTGCGCATGAAAGCGATTTTCATCCGCGAGCGCCGTTTCACTTGAAGGAGGGAGCAAGATGAGTGCTTTCTGGATCATGGTCGTCGGTCTGGGGGTTCTATCCATAGCATCCGGCATGCTGGGGCTGGGCGTGGCCTTTTCCGCTGTCCCCTTTCTGGCTCTTTTTCTCCCCGACCTGGTCCATCAGGTTCAGCCGCTTTCACTCCTGCTCAACGGGATCACGGCCCTGTTCGCCGTCTTCGGCTTTGCCCAGAGCGGCTATGTGGATTGGAAGAAAGCCGTTACCCTGGCCGTTGTCACCACGGTGTCCGCGCCTTTCGGCGCCTGGCTCGTCCAGATCACGCCCGTCATGATCGTCTGGGCCGCTTATCTGGCCTCCGTAATCTACCTTGCTTACCGACTTTTCCGGCCGGTCAAGGCAAGGCCTGGGGAGGAAAATTTCAAACTGGCATTGATCCTGGCGGTTCCCATCTCCGTATTGAGCGGCCTGCTGGGTATCGGCCCCGGCTTTCTCCTGATGCCGACGCTGATCCTGGTCGGATTCGAGCCGAAGAAGGCGGCGGGGATCAATGCCTTTGCCGTCATGCCGCCTTCTTTCTCTTCTCTGATCCCGCACATTTCAACGGCCCGCTTTGATGTCAATCTGACCATTGCCCTGCTTCTCGTCGGGGCAGCCGGGTCATTCCTGGGCGCCAGGTTGACCAGTCTCTATGTCCCAAGCGGCCGGATCAGGCAATTTTTCGGTGTTCTCATTGTTGTCATGACGGCTTACAAGATCTATACGCTCATTCAATAGCAGTCGTAAGCCATGAACGTGGTCTCAAAAAAGCATGGAACGCAAACATAATCACGAGCAACCGGCCTCTCTGAAAAACCTGCTTTTTCGCCATCGTCATCAACGGCGGGATCGTGGCCTTCGAGATGGTTTTCGGTCTGCTCATTCAGAGCATGGCACTGATCTCCGATGCCGTTCACAATCTGAGCGACATTGCCGCCATGGGCTTCAGCTACTGGGCGGAGAAGGTTTCCGGTCGTCCCGCAAATGAAAGGAAGACTTACGGTTATCACAAGATCGAGTTTGTCGCCGCTTTCGTCAACAGCCTCGTCCTGTCCGTTGCCATCGCATTCATCTTATGGGAGGCGTTGGGCAGATTGACGGCCCCGCCGGCGATCCCGGGCAGGGAGATGCTCTGGGTGGCCATGATCGCTTTTGCCGGGAACGGGGCCGCAACCCTTCTGCTGCAGAAAATTTCGTCCCGAAACCTGAACATGAGAAGCGCCTGGCTTCATTCCTTCCAGGACGCCCTGTTTTCCCTCGGAGTCATCATCGGCGCCGCCCTGATCATGCTGTTCGGCTGGAATGTCATCGACCCGCTGCTTTCGATCGCAATCAGCCTGTTCATTCTTCGGGAAATCTACAAGATCGTTCGGCAGACCGTCGATTCGCTGCTCGACGCCGTGCCTCCTGGCATCGATTTTATTCAGGTCCGAAGCGATCTGCTCTCCATCCCCGGGGTGGCCGAGGTCAGCGATCTTCATGTCTGGCAGACGGGCGCCGACCGCAAGCTTCTTTCCGCGCATCTCCGCATGACGGAGGGGGCATCGGACAGCGAAACGATCATCCGGCAGGCGCAGGAGATGCTTCATGCGCAAATACGGAATCAATCACACCACCTTGCAGATTCTGCCTTTCTCGGCCGGGGACATGGACCACTGCAACCACTGCAACTGAAATGAAGAAGAAAGTCCTTTTTGTGTGCACGCACAATTCATCCCGTTCGCAAATGGCGGAGGGGCTGCTGCAATCCCAGGCCGGCGACCGGTATGAGGCTTTCAGCGCCGGAACGGAACCTCGCGGCGTGCATCCCCTTGCAGTCCGGGTGATGGCAGAGATCGGCATCGACATTTCGAATCACCGCTCGAAGAGCGTGGACGAGTTCGCAGGTCATACCATGGATACCGTCGTCACGGTCTGCGACCACGCGAAAGAAGCCTGCCCGGTCTTTCCGACGGGAGCGCGGAAGATCCACAAGAGTTTTGAAGATCCGTCCGCCCTGATCGAATCGGAAGATGCGGCCCTTGCAGGATTTCGGCGGATCCGGGACGAAATCAGGGACTGGTTGGACAAGACGTTCCCGCCGTCCTGAGCGTTTTCCACTCGGGCGAACCTTTCATTCCCCACATGCGGTGTGCCGACTCCCCGCACCCGCATACTGCGGGAGATGATGGTTCGGCCGCCGTGTGAACCACCCGTTTCCTTTCATTTTGAAACCTTTTTCGTTTTGTGGTTGAAAATTGATTCGCTCTTTTTTAGGATGAAAAATTGCATGCGATTCTGAAAATGTTTCATCAGAGAAAACTCCGTCCTGAAACTGGAAGAGAAGTCCACTGAATGGAAATATCAACCCAAAAAGGAGGGTATCATCATGGCAGGTCAGAATTTTGCGGAAGCGGCGGATTTGATCAGAAACAATCTGAGGCTGAAGACCTTTCCGCTGGCGGTTAAGTTCCTCAAGGACAAAAAAGATTTTCCCGAAAAGACCCGCCAGCCGTCCGTGGTCCTCGGGAAAAGGGTGGCCATCTGCCAGGCCGTCACCATGGCCCGGGTCTACGGGTGGACCGTCGGACTGACCCGGGAGGACATCGTCTGCGTTCCCGCCGCCATTGCCTTCGGCTTCAGCACATCGGCCGATTCGGGCGCTTCCCTGGGAAGGCTCTTCTGCGAGGGGAGCTATTCGCAAAGCGAGGACACCGGGCGGAAAGAGGCTGCTTCGATCCAGCGGCTGGAGAAGGGCGAGTATGAGGCCATCCTGATCGCGCCCCTGCATAGGGCGACATTCGAACCGGACACGGTTGCCTGTTACGGGAACCCGGCCCAGCTCATGCGCCTCGTTCATGCATGGACCTACCGGGAAGGCCGGCGGGTCAAGGGAAGCTTCGGAGGCAAGGTTGAATGCACCGAGTATCTCCTGGCCCCGTTCAAGGATCAGGCGCCGCGCATCGCCATTCCCGGGACCGGGGACCGCGTGTTTTCCATGACCCAGGACGATGAAATGGTCTTCGCCCTTCCCGGCAAATTCCTCACAGCCCTGGTGCAGGACCTCGGGGAGGCGGGGAAAAAGGTCGGCGCGCAGTACCCCATTCCCGTTTATCTCAACTTCCAGCCCGAATTCCCCAAAAACTTCAAGGATCTCGGCAAGGAACTGGGCATTTTGTAAATGCAGAAAAAGCCCGGCGGGTTGACCGCCGGGCTTGAGATTTTACGAAAGACTGACTTTCTTTTCAGAGACCATTTGCAATGGCCTTCGTTTACGGTTTCGCTCAGGGCTCCATCGGGGCGTTCGGATCGGCAAGCCATTCCATGGTGGACCCGTCATAGATCTTGACATCCTTGTACCCCAGCATCTCGGTCATGACAAATGCCCAGGAGGTGCAGGTCTTTCCGGTGTCGCAATACAGGATGAGCTCCTTGCCCGGGTCATTGCCGACTGCCTTTTCAGCCAGGGGGGCAAGTTCCGCCTTTGCCTTGTACAGCCCTTCAGGCGTGTAAAGCTGCCCCACGGGGAGATTGACGGCCCCCTTGATCCGGCCCAGTTTCGGCACAAAGGGAAGCTTTTCCTTCCCGCCGAAGAAGTTCGGCGCGCGCGTATCCACAATGGCGGCCTTGCCCAGCTTGCCGAGCACATAGGCCTTGTCCACGAAGAGGCCCTTGTTCCATTCGGCCTTGAAAGGCTTCACCTTGGCTTTCACCATGTCCTGGGACAGGGGCTTCTTTTCCCTGACCCATTGGTCCTGACCGCCGCTCAGGATGGCCACATTCTGTACGCCGGCATACTTCAACGTCCAGGCCACGCGCGTCATGTCGAACTGCTCGGGAACCTTTTCCGTTTTTCCGACGAGAACGACCAGGGAATTCGCCCCGATTCCGGCATTGCCGATGGTCTCCGCCAGATCGTCCAGGGGCGGCAGCTCATTGAGCAGCTCCCCTTTCTTGATCGCCCAGGATCCGTAAAAAACGTTTACGGCGCCCGGAATGTGCCCTGCCTTGTAGTCCTCAACCTTGCGCAGATCGACAATGACCAGCTCCGGGTTTTGCAGGTTCTTCTCGAGCCAGTCCGTGGACACGATGGGATCCACGGCCCGCGCCGCCGCCTTCACGGGGGCAACGTCCTTTGCCATAACCGCCAGCGGCAGCAACAGCATGACCACAACCATAACTGCTTTGAACCATTTCATCTTCCTCATAGAACACGACCTCCTCACTTTTAATTGGTTAACGTTCAAATATATTCAAGCCTTCACCGGCCTTCAATGCCTTCCCGGATCGGTGCCGCAAATCCGGAAATATTTTTCCATTACTTTTTATCCGGTTCGCACGTTGAAAATCCAAACGGCACGTAAGCCGGACACCACCGGAGCATGCCGGTCGCGATCGGAACAATGCCGACGGCGCCCCACCAGCTCTTGAAATAGAAACCTGCCAGGATGATGACGACACCCGCGATAATCCTGATCATTCGATCCGTTCCACCCACATTGCATTTCATAATCCTATTCCCTCCCTTCAGCGTCAATCGATGCTTGTTTGCTTTTGACCGGTTCCGCGGTTTCCCGGTGAACCCCTTCCAGGACGTTGTCCGCACCCCCGCAGGCTTCCTCTTCTTCCGCGGCGCGGTTCACTTCACCGAAGGGCGGCTGCTCTGTGGGTACGGGCGGTGCATCCTCTTTATCCATTTTATCCATCTCGCCGATCCATAAAGGATGACGGTGCCGGGCGTAATCCAGACGGACGGCGCCGGTCAGTATCCCGCGCACCATGGGGCGGTTCGGCTTCAGGATGATGGCTGCCATGTGAGCGAGAAAGGCGAGAACGAACAGGGCGAAAAAGATGTTGTGGACCCACGTTGCCGTCAGCACAACCGCCAGCGACAGATCCGGGGCATAAATGTTCTTATAGGTCTTCACCAGCCCGGAGAGGATCAGCATGACGATGATAAATGCCATCCCGGCATAGGCCAGGCGCTGCTCCGGCAGGTATTTATGGAATGGCGGCTCTTCCCCCTTGCCGAAAAAACTCTTGATGACGGCAATGGAAGTTGTGAAATCCCCCTTTTGCGGGATCATTGCCCTGTCGCCGCGCATGCCGTGGTATGTCAGGTGAAAGAGCGCCGCGGCAATGAAGACGACGGAAGCGGCATAGTGCACGGAAAGGGAAACGAAAAAATCGCCCGACCAGGCCAGTCCCGGAACGGAGGCGATGTAGTACCGGTTGGCCGTCGGCATCTGGAAGAACCCCGACAGCAGGAGAACCAGCCCCGAGAGGGCGATGGCCCAATGCTCGATCAGTTCCACGGCACTGTGGCGGATGACCAGCCCCTTTTCCCTGACGATCCGCTCAGCCATTGACCTTCTCCACTTCCCTGATCTCCGCCTTTCGCCGTGAGAACCACTTGAAGGCGCCCGCCGCGCCGGCGGCGATTCCCAGGGCCGGCGCCGCCAGGACCGCCTTCCCCAGGCTGTCCGACCCGGCCATGCTGCGTTTGACACCGGGCGGCATGTCCGGCTGGCCCGGCTTTTTCTGCATTGTCCGGTTGATCACATCAAATGGAACCGGGGAGACATAAAGCGTCGCGGTGCCGCCGTTTTCCACCTTTCCGTAGATGTGGCCGTTCATCCGCTTCGCCCGCTCCTCCGCCATGGCTTCGATATCCTTCCCCGGGCCGATGAGGAGGGCCTTCTGAGGGCAGGCCTCAACGCATCCCGGCAGTTTCCCCGCCTCGAGCCGGCCGTTGCAGAGGTCGCACTTGTACATGACCCCGTTTCCCATGAGGCCGGGCAGGACCTGCAGGTAGATGCCGACGCCGGACTGCCGCTGCGGGATTTCCCAGGGGCAGACGGTCCTGCACTTGGCCCCGCCGAAACAGAGGTCCTGGTCGATGACAACGGCGCCGTTCGGCTGTTTGTGGTTCGCCGTGAAGGGGCAGATCGTCGCGCAGGCCGGATTGTCGCAATGCATGCAGCGCCTCGGCACGAACATCGTTTTCTTCTGCCCGTTCCATTCGACTTCCGCCTTGTGGACATAGATGAAATTGTAGGGCGTCAGCCGGTTGAAGACTTCCCGTTTTTTTGACCAGTCCTCAATGGTCTTTCGGGGCCACGGCATCGGGATGGATGCGGCGACTTCCGGAATTCTATCTTGATTGATCTCCTTGCAGGCCGAGATGCAGGCCGGGATCTCCCGGCCGGGACATCCGTCGCAGAGGCTTAGGTCAATGAGCGTTGCCAGTCGCTTTTCCCCGCCGGCACGGACGTTTTTCGGTAATGCAAGACCCGACAAAGCGGCTACGCCGGCAGAGGCCTTCAGAAACGACCGGCGGCTGATTTTATGTTTTTTCGGCGCTTCCAAAATCCTGTCCTCTCAGGACATTCCGATATACCGGGCAAGGGCCTTCTGAAAATCATCCAGTGTCATCTCCGGATTCCGATCGGCTTCTTCGATGCAGCGCCTCATATTGGCCTGTATGATGGCAACCCCCGTTTTTTTCATGGCGGCAGTCGCGGCGGAGAGCTGCGTGAGCACGTCGGCACAGGGCGCCTCCTGCTCGACCATCCGCTCAAGCCCGCGGACCTGTCCCTCGATGCGGCGCAGCCGGTTTAATACATTCTTGCGAAGTTCGTCCATCAAAATACCCCCCAGGGGTATATATAAGCATTTGCGGGAAACCTGTCAAATGAATTTTTCACTATTTCTTGCATGGGCTCGCATTTCTTCAAGGCACCTCATGCCGGGATCAGGCAAACGGCGGTACAAAGAACATTGACAATTCCGCCCGTATTTTCTACCTTGATAAGAAATCACAAAACAGCATGCCGAAAGGAAAAACATTGAGAGACCACGTTGTTCGGGCCGTCGGCAGTCAGGGAAACATTCTGGGTCTGGCCTGCGTCACGACGGAGCTTGTCCATGAGGCCTGCCGGCTGCACGGCGCCTCGATGACGGCATCCGCCGCGCTGGGACGGACCCTGACCGGCGGTGCGCTGATGGCGTCGCTGCTGAAGCGGGAGCAGCGGCTGGCAATCCGGGTGGATGGAAACGGGCCCCTGAAAAAGATCATCGTCGAGGCGGACAGCGACGGCGCCGTGCGGGGCTTTGTGGGAAATCCGGGCGTGGACTTGCCGCCGCGGGGGGAGAAGATCGACGTGTCCGGCGGTGTCGGAAAAGAAGGCCTGCTGACCGTGATCAAGGACCTCGGGGCCAAAGAGCCCTACAGCGGCGTCGTGAAGCTCCGGACCGGCGAGATCGCCGAGGATCTGGCCTACTACTTCGCCGAATCGGAGCAGATTCCCACCGCCATGGGGCTGGGCGTTTTTGTCGAGCCGACCGGAACGATTGGAATGGCCGGCGGTTTCCTGATCCAGACGCTGCCGCCGCCGGATGACGCCATGATCGACCGGCTGAGCGAACGCATCTGCCGGATGGAGCCGGTCACGCGTATTCTGCGGAACGGCCACACGCCGGAAACGCTTCTGGCGATGATCCTGTCGGAAATACCCTTCCACATCCTGGAGAAAAAGCCCCTCTCCCTGCGGTGCGCCTGCAACCGGGCAAGAATCGAAAGGGTTCTCATCTCACTTGGATCTGCGGAAATGGCCGCCATGATTCAGGACCCCGGCGAGGCCGAGGTGACCTGCGAATTCTGCCGGACAGCCTACCATTTTGACCGCACGGCGCTGGAAGAGCTGCTCGCAGAGGCTCAGGCGGGGGCAAAAAGACAGTCAACATGATCAGGCCGGAAGACCGCATGGCCACATGGAGATCCGCGGCGGCATGTAAATCTCTTCGTTATCCGGCGGCCTGCCGAAAGACGGGGAAGCGCAGGGAGACGGTGGTGCCGTAGCCCAGGACGCTCTCAATGCCCATCGAGCCTCCGTAGGCCTGCATGAGGTGCTTGACGATGGAAAGCCCCAGGCCGGTTCCGCCCAGGTCCCGGGAGCGTGTCTTGTCCACGCGGTAGAAGCGCTCGCCCAGCCGGGGAATCTCGCTTTTCGCAATTCCCGACCCGCTATCGGCGATCTTCACGGTGACATCGCCGGCCTCTTCGGCATAGGCCGTGACCGTCACCTTTCCCCCTTCGGGAGTAAACTTTACAGCATTGTCGAGGATGTTCAGCAGGATTTGGACAGCCTTGTCCCGGTCAGCCCGGATCGGCGGCAATTCCTGCGGGATCTCTTTCGCAATCGCGATGTTTTTCAAGGCTGCCTTCATCTGCATCAGTGTCAGCGCCTTTTCGAGCGCATCCTCCAGGGCAACTCCCTCCGGATGCAGAGGCGTTTCCCCCAGTTCGATGCTGGAAAGGGTGAGCAGGTCGTCGACCAGCCGGTTCAGCCTCAGAACGTTCTCCCGGATCGTCCGCAGGAATCGTTTTGCCAGGGCCGAATCATCGATCGCACCCTCCTCCAGGGTTTCCACGAATCCGTTGATCGCCGTCAGCGGCGTTTTGATTTCATGGGTCACATTGGCCACGAAATCGGCGCGCATCCTTTCGAGCTTTTTCAGACGGGTAACGTCGTGGAAGACGAGCATGGTTTTCGGGTCCTGGCCAGGGGGGCTTTTGACCGTCGAGATCGTCACGTCCAGGATCCGGGGATTTTCCGCCCCCAGAGTGATCTCCTGATGCACGGGCTGCTCGCCTTGCCGGAACCGGTTCAGGGCATCCTGCAGCTCCACATTCCGCATGACCTCGATGGGCGTCCTTTTGACGATCAAGGCATAGTCTCGGCCGATCACATCCGTCATGCCCTTGTTGAGACTCTCGATCCGGTCCCGGCTGTCCAGGACCATGACCCCCTCGGCCATGCCGGCAAAGGCGGCGCGAAGCTTCCACTTTTCCTCGTTGGCCGACCGGATCTTTTCCCGGAGCGCAGCCACCATCTCGTTGATGTTCCCGGCGAGCTGACCGATTTCATCGCCGGAGCGGACCAGGATCGTGCCGGACAGGTCGCCCTTCCTTACCCTCTCGGTGAAATCAGCCATTTCCCAGATGGGAGCAACGAGGCGCATGGAAAAGAGCATCGCCAGGATCATGGCGCAGACGATCACCAGCAGCAGAACCTGAAGTATGCCGTACCGGAATCGTTCAATGGCGCCGTTCACATCGGCAAGGGTTCGTGACAGGCGGAGGTAACCCGTCAGAACCGGACCGTCATGGCGCGGCATGGCGACATAGAGGCTCTCCTGTTTGATGGTCCGGCTGTAGCGGGTAGCCGTTCCCTTTCCCTTGATGCGGGCCTCCTGGATTTCGGAACGGTTCAGATGGTTGTCCACGTCGATCAGATGGGGATCCGAATCGGACAGGACCTTGCCCTGCGCGTCGACCAGCGTGATCCGGGCGCGGGCGCGCTCCGCCAGGGCTGCAACCTGACTGACGATATCCCGGTCGGGCATCAGGAGCATGATCCCGGCCTGGGCCATCATGTCCGCCTCGATCCAGCGGGTCAGACCGGTCCTGAGCTGGTGCTCGATGAAGAAACCGGCAATGATCACGGCCAGGGCGCCGATCACCACGTAGGTGCCGAACAGTTTGTAGAAAAGGCGGATATTCATTCTTTCTGCTCGCAGGCCGGCTGATGCCGGACGCTCCGTCCCGTCACCATGTAGATGACCATGTCCGCAATGCCGGCGGCATGGTCGGAGATCCGCTCCAGGCTCTTCGAGATCTGCATGATGTACAGCGACGCATGGATCTTTCGGGGGTCCTCCAGCATGAACGTGAGCAGTTCCCGGAAGATCTGCTCGTTCAACTGGTCGATCGTATCATCCTCCTCGCGGACTTTCCTTGCCTGCTCGATATTCCCGTGAACGAGGGCGTCCAGGCTGTCCCGGATCATCCCCCGGGAAATGTCCGCCATCCGGGGAAGGTCGATGTAGGGTTTGATCTGGGGTACCTCGTTGAGGATGATCGCTTTTTCAGCGATGTTCCCCGCCATATCGCCGATCCGCTCCAGGTGGCCGTTGATCTTGATCGCCGTCGTGATAAAGCGGAGGTCCCGGGCGGCGGGCTGCCGCAGGGCCAGCAGGCGGATGCATTTCTCCTCGATCTCCACGTCAATCCGGTCGATCTGGTCATCCTCGCAGATGACCTGCCGCGCCAGCTCGGAATCGCGCTCCAACAAGGCCCGCACGCTCCGCTCGATGGCCCGCTCCGTCATGGCGCCCAGGTAAATCAGCCTGTTTTTAATCTCCTGAAGCTCCCGTTCGTATTCCCTGCTGGTGTGTTTCTTTTCATCCATGGATCACCTCAAATCAGCCGAACCGTCCCGTGATGTAATCTTCCGTCTGCTTCACTTCCGGATTCGTGAATATCTTTTCCGTGGTGTTGTATTCAATCAGTTTCCCGATATAGAAGAATCCCGTGTATTCGGACACGCGCGCCGCCTGCTGCATGTTGTGGGTCACGATGATGATCGTGTACTGCTTCTTCAGCTCGTCGATGAGCTCTTCGATCTTCGCGGTGGAGATCGGGTCAAGCGCCGATGTCGGCTCGTCCATGAGCAAAACATCGGGCTTCATGGCCAGCGCCCGGGCGATGCATAGCCGCTGCTGCTGGCCGCCGGACAGGGCCATGGCGGAGCGGGTCAAAATATCCTTGACCTCATCCCACAGTACGGCCTGTTTCAGACTCTGTTCAACCAGCGCTTCGAGCTCGGTCTTATGGGTCACACCCGACAGCCTGGGTGCGTATGTGACGTTGTTGTATATGGATTTCGGAAAGGGATTGGGCTTCTGGAACACCATGCCGATGCGCCGGCGAATTTCCACCGGGTCGACTTCCGGGGCGTAGATGTTCTGGCCTTCAAAGAGGATTTCTCCTTCGACCCGGGTGCCGTCGATCAGATCGTTCATCCGGTTGAGCAGCCGGAGCAGGGTCGATTTTCCGCAACCGGAGGGTCCGATCAGGGCGGTGACGCGGTGCTTCAGAAAGTCCATGGAGACGTCTGTCAGGGCCCGGAAGGAACCGTAATAAAAATCTACGCTTTTCGTCTTTATTATCACGTTGTTTTCCACGATTACCACCTTTTTTTCCTTCTCATGGAGCTTCGGATCAGAATCGCGATCAGATCGATGCCCAAAACCAGGGCAACCAGAACCATCACCGTTCCGTACTGAAGGGGCCGCGTCATTTCGATGTTGGTGCCGGCCGTGGCCAGGACGTAAATGTGATAGGGCAGGGCCATGACTTCGTCAAAGATGGATTTGGGGAGCGCGGCCGTGAAGAAGGCAGCCGCCGTGAACATGATCGGCGCGGTTTCCCCGGCGGCGCGCCCGATGCCGAGGATCGAACCGGTCAGGATGCCCGGCAGCGCCGGCGGCAAAACGATGCGGGCAATGGTGCTCCATTTGGAGACGCCCAAGGCCAGGGAGGCCTCCCGGAAGGTCTGGGGGACCGCTTTCAGCGCCTCTTCCGAGGCTCCGATAATGGTGGGCAGAATCAGAATCCCCAGCGTCAGGGAGCCGGCGAGGATGCTGGAACCGAATTTCAGATAGACCACGAAAACACCCAGGCCGAAAAGCCCGAAAACCACGGAAGGAACACCGGCCAGGCAATTCACGCCGATGCGGATGATGCGGATCAGGCGCCCCTGCTTCGCGTATTCCGTCAGATAAATGGCCGATACGACACCCAGGGGCAGGGCAACGGCAATCGCCCCCACGGTCAGATAGATGGTGCCGACAATGGCCGGCATGATCCCGCCCCTCGTCATGGAGTCGCTGGGCGGCAAAGTCAGAAAGTCCCAACTGATGGCGCTGAAACCGTGGAAGAAGATGTAGGCCAGGATCCCCAGCAAGGCAGTGCTGATGAGCAGCGCCGACAACCGCACCACACCGAAGAATATCGTCTGCTTCAGGTATCGCCACCGCATGCTCGATTGCGCCGCCATTACAGGGTTCCCGATCCCACTTCCTTGAATTTGTTCGAGATGTAATCCGCGATCAGATTGAAGATCAGCGTCATGAAAAACAGGATGATGCCGGTGGCGAACAGGGCGTGATAATGTCCGCTCCGGAAGGGCGCCTCGCCCATCTCCGCCGCAATGCTTGCCGGCATGGGACGGACCGAATCGAAGATGCTCTCCGGAATGGCGGCCGCGCCCCCTGCAACCATCAGGACAACCATGGTCTCCCCGATTGCCCGGGACATCCCCAGAATGACTGCTGTGGAAATGCCGGAAAGTGCAGTTGGAATAACGACTTTGACGATCGTTTCAAACTGGGTCGCCCCCAGGGCGTACGACGCCTCCTTGAATTCCCGGGGAACGGCATAAATGGCGTCCTCCGAGATGCTGGATATGGTCGGAATCGCCATGACCGCCAGCATGACCGAGGCATTGACGATGTTCAGTCCCGTCGGCAGATCAAAGGTTTCCTGCATCCAGGGGGCAATGATGACCATGCCGAAAAAGCCGAGCACGACGGAGGGCAGCCCGGCCAGAAGCTCGATGACGGCCTTGAGGACTTCCTTGACCGATGCCGGCGCAATCTCGGAAATGTAAATCGCCGAAAGCACGCCCAGCGGCACCGCAATCAGACAGGCAAAAAGCGTGACCAGCAGGGAACCGACAATCAGCGGCCAGATCCCGTACTCCGGCGGGTCATAGGTCGGATACCAGTTGGCGCCGAAGATAAAATCGGACAGCGAAATCTGCTTAAAAATGGGGATTCCCTCTTGAAACAGAAAAAAAACGATGAGCGCCAGGATGAGCACGGAAAGGAATGCGAAGAGTGCAAAAACGTTTTTTATGACGATTTCAATGGAGTGTCTTGTCACTGGCTGCCGTCCGGACTTGAAGGGAGAATGACTGTAACCTCCAGCGGAGACGGGCCATGACCCGTCTCCATTGGATGCATAATTTAAGGATCACTTGCCTTTCTTCTTTGACTTGTCCGCAGATTCCCCTAAAGGAACATAACCGGCTTTGGCGACCAGATTCTGCCCGGCAGGGCTCAGTATGAATTTGATGAATTTTTCCGTTTCACCGGCCGGTTGCCCGTCGGTGTACATATACAGTGGCCTGGCAACGGGGAATTCCTTGGAAATGGCAGTCTTTGCCGTGGCCTGGACGCCGTTGACGGTCAGGGGCTTGACGGCCTTGTTGATATAGCCCAAACCGATATAGCCGATGGCATACTTGTTTTTTGAAACCGCCTGGACGATGGCGCCGTTGGATGCCTGCATCTGGGCCCTGGGCGCAACCTTGGCTTTGTTCAGGACCATCTCTGCCCATGCCTCGAAAGTCCCGGAGCTGCTGTCTCTGGAGACGACCACAATCTGCAGGTTGTCGCCGCCCACCTCTTTCCAGTTCGTGATCTTGCCCTGATAGATCTGGCTCAACTGGTCGATGCTCAGGTCCTTGACCCTGTTCCTCGGGTTCACGATCGGAACGATCGCATCGACGGCAACAATCGTTTCAACCGGATTCACACCCTTTGATTTTGCCAGCTCGATTTCCTTGTCCTTGATTTCCCGCGATGAATTGGCGATGTTTGCAGACCGGTCGATCAGCGCCTTGATGCCTTCGCCCGAGCCGCCGCCGGACAGGGAAATATTGACGCCAGGATGGGCCTTCATGTATGCCTCAAGCGTCATCTGTGCGATCGGAAGCACCGTTGTGGAGCCCTTGATCACAATGCTTTCCGCATAAGCCGTCCCGGAGCCGAGCAGCAGCAGCGCCAACGCCCACATGAGGCGCTTAATACTCTTTACCATTTTTTTCATCCTCCTTTTTTATGGAATTCAATCGGTGCATCGCATTTCATGCGGTCCGGAAGGACCTTCCCGCAGCGGCCGCACCGGTCCTTTCAACGGCTAAAGCATAATGGAGAATTGTTGCAGTTTGATGACAGAACGGTGAAGATTTCGTGAATTGTGCGGACTATCTCAGATCGGCGAACTTATAGCCCAGTCCCCGCACCGTCAGAATATAAATCGGATTTTCCCTGTCCGGTTCGATGGCGGCCCGAAGGCGGCTGACATGGACATCCACCGTCCGGGGCTCGACGAAGGCCTCGTCTCCCCAGATCTGATCAAGAAGCTGGTCCCGGCTGTAGACCCGTCCGGGGCGTCCGGCAAGGAACTTGAGGAGTTTGAATTCGCAGGCGCTCAGATCGACCATTTCGCCCGTTTACGGCGACCGTGCAGGACGGAAAGTCGATATGCAATCCACGAAAGGTGAACCCTTCCGGGACATCCGCGGCCTGTCCTTTTTGAAAACGGCGCAGGACAGCGCGGATTCGGGCGATGAGTTCCCGGACGCTGAAGGGCTTGGTGATGTAGTCGTCCGCCCCCAGCTCCAGTCCCAGAATCTTATCCACCGGATCGGACTTCGCCGTCAGCATGATGACGGGCAGGCCCTGCACCCCGGCATCGCGCCGGATCATCCTGCAAACCTCGAGGCCGGAAATGCCCGGGATCATCAGGTCGAGCACGACCAGATCCGGCTTTTCCGCTTTTACCGCCTCCCAGGCCGTCTGGCCGTCGCAGGCCCGGATGACGGAAAACCCTTCCTGCTCGAGGTTGAAGGCGATCAGATCGACGATGTCCTTTTCGTCATCGACGACGAGAATTTTCTTAGGGGGCATCTTTCGCTTTCGGTCGGGTATGCCGGATCAGGGCGCCCGATTACGATGGCCGGTCCGGTTTCACCGCATGCACCTTGACGCTGGCGATCGTTCCCTCGACCGCCTCGATGATCTTTTCGGTCGGCACTGTCGAATGGGCAACAATCGCCTGTGCTGTGGGGTCGTTGGCCATGCAGTCAATCGGGAACAGGGATTCCTCCATGATCCGCACATCCCGGAATCCCGCCTGTTCGATCGCATGAACATAATCATCCCGCAGGACGGCCCCGGAGATGCAGCCCACATAGGCGGAAATGGATTCCATGATGAAATCGGGAAGAGGCCTGCGCAGGACAATGTCGGAGACCATCAGCCGGCCTCCCGGCTTCAGGACCCGGAAGGCTTCCCGGAAAACCCGCAGCTTGTCCGGCGCCAGGTTGATGACGCAGTTCGAGATGATGGCATCCACCGCCCGATCGGCGACGGGCAGGTTCTCGATTTCCCCCAGCCGGAATTCGACGTTTTCATAGTCGCCCTTGGCGGCATTCTCCCGCGCCTTCTGTACCATCTCGGGCGTCATGTCCACCCCGATGACCCTTCCGGTTTTCCCCACCTCACGGGCCGCGAGAAAGCAATCAAAGCCGGCCCCGGACCCCAGGTCGAGAACGGTCTCCCCCTCTTTGAGCGATGCCAGCGCCAGGGGATTGCCGCATCCCAGCCCCAGGTTGGCCCCCTCGGGGACCGATTGCAGGTCCTCGTCGGCATAGCCGATTCTCTTGCCGATCTCCGCTGCCGCATCCGCCCCCCCGCAGCAGGGTGCGGAGGGCAGACAGCACGATCCGCCGGACCGGGCGATTTGCGCGTAACCTTCCCTGACAACCTTTTTTACGATCT
The DNA here is from genome assembly GCA_963709485.1 of uncultured delta proteobacterium. Taxonomy (GTDB): domain Bacteria; phylum Desulfobacterota; class Syntrophia; order Syntrophales; family Fen-1087; genus JAXDBM01. The sequence goes on along the minus strand of CAVPWE010000005.1, from coordinate 701,802 downwards.
CTTCCTTCATGGCAGAATCATACCTTCTTTCTGAATCGATATCGATTATAGCATTTCCTTCATCACCGGCCCGAGCATTCCCCGGACCATATCCGTCAACCCTTCCACCTTGATCAGGGTCAGACAGCAGACCAGCCCGTCCTTCTCCCAGCTGACCAGGGCCAGTTTGTCGCCGGGGGCAATTTTTGCCCGTTCCCGGATATCCTTCGGAAGCACCATCTGGCCCCGTTCGTCAACGGCAATCAGCGACTCCACCCGGCAACACCCCGTTTTCTTCTCCGGCGCACAGCCGTCCGCTTTTTTCGCGCGAGCCATTGCTTTCGATTCTCCCTTCATGAATATCAGAACAATTCAACTTATCTGAATAATCAGTGTATTCTGAATATAAGACAGGGAGGCGCTCCTGTCAAGTGCTTTCCGGCGCAGTATTTCTCCGGAACCGCCGCTTTGCCGCCCTGGAGCGGATCACGAGCCGCTCGGTCGGATCCGCATCATCACGGAGCAATGCCCCTGATCTTCTCGATATAGGCATCCACGTTGAATTTCGAGCGGCAGCCACGCTCGTTCATGTAGCGTATCTTCCCAAAGACCGGGCGCGTCGGCCAGGCGCGGTCGTGGACGCCGCCGATGGACCAGACGCAGCCGGCATACCCGTTGGGGTCCCGTCCGTCCAGCCCGTATTTGTCGTTGAGATGAATGGCAATCCGCAGCGCCTCTTCCGCATTTTTGGTCCATTCCAGGATTTTCTTGGCCCAGTACATCCGCATATAGCCGTGCATTTTCCCGGTCCCGACCATCTCCATCTGGGCGGCGTTCCAGAGATCGTCGTGCGTCGCGGCTGCCTCGAACTGCGGCAGCGCATACCGATAGGCCCGGACATCGTCCCGGTGCTCGTTCAGGGTGGCCTGCGCCCAGGCGGGAAATCCCCTGAACGAGTCATAATCGGGATTGTAGAAGCAGAAATTGTCGGACAGTTCCCGCCGGACGACCAGCTCCTCCAGAAAAGCCGCCTTCGCCTCGGACGGGGCTTTCGCCTTCCCTACGGCAAGGGCCACCCGCTGCGCGGAGAGCTGGCCGAAATGGAGGTACGGAGACAGCCCGGACTGCCCGTCCTGCAACGGATCGTTCCTGCACAGATGGTAGCGAGGCAATTTCTCCGTCAGGAAACGCCGCAGGGCGGCATGGGCGGCATTTTCGCCTGCCCTGAACCTCGTTGCGGGGACGGCTTCCGGTGCGGCCGGAACAGATTTTCCCGCCATCGTCCAGTCGATTTCCTCTTTGCGGCCGACCGGCTGCACAGAACGGCGATCCCACCCCGGGAAAAACATCCAGGAAATCTTCCAGAACGCGTCCGATCTTGACGCGAAGCGTCCGGGCGGCAAACTCCTGCTTCGGCGAGGCCAGCCAGCAGGGAACGATATTGTGGGCATCCACCTCATAAAAGGGGACTGTTATGCTCCGTGACACGGCCCCCTTCCATTGCCGCTTGATCCGGAGCGGGTCAAAATCCGTGACCAGGATTCCGGCGCGATGCTCTTCGACGAATCGCGGAATGGCTTTGCCGGGCTCACCCGTGACCAGGTGAAAGGGGACGCCCCGTTCAAGCAAACCGGATTCAAGCTCCTGCAGCCCCTGAAGCATGAATTCATAGGCGCGCCGGGCCGCATCCAGAAATTGCGGAACCAGGCAGAACACAACCAGCAGCGGCGCCTTTCTCGCCCGGGCAGCCTGCATGGCAAAGATCAGGGCCCAGTTGTCCCGAATCCGCTGATCCCGGCTCATCCAGTAAACAACCGGCCCCGTGCGATCCCGGCCGTTCGAGAGGAGTCTTGCCCGTTGTGGGTTCATCCGATCAAAGCCCTCCTTTTTCAATAAAGATAGCATGCCTCCGTTGTTCACGACAACAGGAGATTGAATTTCCGACTGCCCTTTGATCTTTTCGTGGACGCATCCGATTTTAAACACTTCCGTTTAACGGCCTTTGCATGGAACAGGAGGTGGTGCCGAATTCAGAAATGATTTGATTGATCCCGCCTGTGTGTGATACAAGTATTTTATACTGAAGGGAATTTATGAAAACTGAAATCCCAAGTTTCTCGCTCGCGGAGGCATCAGGAGTAATGCCTTGGCCGGTATGAACGACATTACATCGACGGAAAAGCTCCTGGATCTCATCCGGAAAAAAAAGCCGGACTCCTCGAACGATGTCCCAGCCGTTCAAACACCTCGCCCCCCGCTGCCCAAAAGGATCGGATCGACATTCCCCCGGAAGGTTCATGTCATGAAAGCCGTCACGGTGGGCGTCGATATCAGCCACGATGCCCTTCGCCTGGTAAAAACAATCAAATCCGCCGACAACAGGCGGCAGATGCTCGAGTATCAAAGCGTTCCGCTGCACCCTTGGAATCGCAGGGGAACGGCCGCATTCCCCAGTCTGCTGAAAAGCGAACTCTCCCGGTTTTGCGGATCCCAATCCAGAGCCGGCATCTGGACGGTCATGACCGCGGCGAACGCTGGCGTTCGCCACATCCGGATCCCGAAAGTTGCGAAGAACGAAATCGAAGATGTCGTATTCTGGTCCATCAAGAAGGAAACCTTCTTCAATGAAAAGGAAACCCTGCTGGATTTCGAAGTGCTTGAAGAAGTCGTCGAGCAGGATGTCCCCAAATGGCTTGTCATGGCCTGCACCGCGCCGCGCCGGGAAGTCGAGGAACTGAAGGATCTTTTCCTGAAGGCGGGTTTTCCCCTTGCCGGCATCTCCATCGTTCCCATTGCCGTTCAGAATCTGTTCCGGACCGGATGGATGCCGGCACCCGCAGGAACGGTTGCCGGCCTGTTCATCGGCAATGATTTTTCCCGCATCGACATTTATTCCAGGGGAAACCTGGCCATGACCCGCGGCATCAAGGCCGGCATCAACAGCATGGTTGAATCCATTCTGGAGGCCCTGCTCGAACAGAACCCGCCCGCGGACGAAGCCGCGGAAAAAGCGCCGGCCATCAGCCCGGAACAGGCCAGAAAGGTCCTTTTCAGCCTCAGCCCCGACGCCGCTCCTTTGACGGAACAGGACGCCGGATATCACCTCACCCAGGAGGACAAGCACCGGATCATCCTGCCCGCCCTGCAAAGGCTTGTCCGGCAGATCGAACGCACTTTCGAATATTATGAGGCGAGCATCGATCCGGCCCGGGTCGGCAAGATTTTCGTTTCCAGCGCCATGAGTGTCTACCCGCCCCTGATTGCATATATCGGTGAGGCGCTTGGCATTGAAAGCGAACTCCTGAATCCGTTCGATCCCGAACTGCCCGGAGTCGGCGGTCTCTTCCGGGAGGAGAGCCTTTCCGAAAGGGTTGCCCTGACGCCGGCCCTGGGAATGGCCCTCTCCGACAGAAGCCGCACGCCGAACCTCCTGTTTACGTTCAAGGACAAAGAGCAGTTGGCCGCCCGCAAGCGGGCCGGTTTTGCCTCGTTCGCAGTTTTTGCCGCGGCCGCGCTCCTTGCTGCCGGGTTTTTTCTGTTCGAGCTGGGCACGATCAGCGTTAAAAAAGCCGAGATCAGCCGCCTGCAAAGAGAGCTGGCCCGGTTTCAACCCCGCATCAGCCAAACCGATGTGATGCAGATTGCGTCACAGACCAGGCAGAAAACGTATTCGCCCCGGGTCTACAGCGAACGGTATCGCAGTATGGCCGTCATCGGTGAGTTGTCGGCCCTGACGCCTTCCGAGGTCCGTCTGGTCAACCTGAAGGCCGATTTCGTGCCGGCCCAGGCGGACAAAGCCAAGACACCGCCCAAAGAATCCGCTCCGGCAGAAAAGAGGGATGCCGCCAAAGCAGCGCAGGAAGAGCAGACCGCCGGCGGCGCGATCGGCAACGTCGTTGTGGAGGGGGTCATTCTCGGAAACCGGCAATCCCTCGATGCGTCTCTGGCCGATTATATCACCAAACTGCAGGCCTCCCCGATCTTCCGCCAGATCACCGTACAGAAGAACAGTGTCGAACGGGTCAAGAAGAAGGATGTCCTGCACTTTACGATCAGCATGAAGATCGCGTCGGCCTGAAATGCAGCCGGGCATGAACGATTATATTTGCATGAAGGAGAATCGGAAATGCGCAATCATACAAGAATATTTCTGCTGTTGATCACGGCGCTGGTCCTTGCGGGCTGCGGCGGCGGCGCGACCAGCGGCGACCCCCTGGCTACAGACAGCATCCTGGTTGAGGCATCCCCCACATCCGTCGGCGCCGGCCAGGAAAGCGTCATCACGGCAACCGTCGCGCGGTTCAACGAAAACCCGGCGATCGAGCGTTCCGTCACGTTCACCTTCCGGACGAACAATTCGGGGGGAACGCTGCGGGTCGTGAACAGCCGGGTGGACGGGCAGAACCAGGCCAGGGCAGTCTACACGGCGGGCTGGAACGCGCCGGGAGTCGAGTTGCCCGATACCATTCAGGCGAGCCTGCCCACCGGCGCCGGCGCCGTGGTCGTGGTCACGCGATCCGGAAACGGCATCTCGGAAATGAAGGCAGATCCTGCCGAAGTAGCGGCAAATCAGAGCAGTGTCGTTACCGTCTCCGTCACGGACAGCAATGACAAGCCGATCAGCGGCGCAACGGTTTTCTTTTCCATTACGGTGAATAACTCGGGAGCGCCTGCACTGACCGCCCACAGCGGTGTCACCGACGGCCTGGGAATCGTTACCACGGTCTACACGCCGGGAAACGCCTCCCCCGACCAGACCGTCTCCGATACGGTCGAGGCGCGTCTGGCCAACGGGTCCAGCCGGTCCGTCGTGATCACAAGGAAGGGCGAAACGGTTGAGCCTGTGGAGCCGCTGGCGATTTCAGTGGCTGCCGATCCGACCTCCGTCAGCGCCGGAGGCCTCAGCATCATCACCGCCACCCTGACCGGTGACAACAAAAACGGCGTGCGCGTTTCATTCGCGCTTCCCATCAACAACAGTGGCGCGAGCCTCTCGGCCACTACCGCAATAACGGACGGCAGCGGCAATGCGGTCGTCACCTATAGAGCCGGGTCAAACAATCCGACAGTTGCCGTTCAGGACACGGTCAGGGCAGTCGTCGGAAGCATATCGAGCTCCGCGGTGATTACACGGACGGGATCATCATCTGCCGCGGGCTACAGCATTACCGTCAGTGCAAATCCCTCGACGCTGACAACGGATACTTCGAACAGTGCAATTACAGCAAATGTAAAGGATAGCGGAGGAACAGGGGTTAGCGGCGTGCAGGTCACATTCGCAACGACCGGTACCGCACCTCTTGGCACAATATCTCCTGCAGCGGCGGTTACGGACGGCAGCGGCAATGCCGTAACCACCTTTACAGGCGGCGGAGCACATGCAACCGGCGATACCAATGTTGTCACAGCCAGCATCGCGATCAGCGGAAACACCTATACGGCGGCAGTGGTCATAACATACCCGTAGCCGTTGTCTATGTCGTAATGATATGTTCGATAAATTGAAAAATCTGAAAATTCCCAAGCGGGCGGTCATCTTCCACCTGGCCTGCTGGGGCGGCCTGCTGCTCTTCCTCCTGGCCATCATCCTGCCCCTGTACGGGTCCATGACCGGACTCGACCGGGAGATCGGGGATGTCCGGCGCCAGGTGGACGAACAGAAGAACCTTCTACCTCTCTATCAGGCCCTCAAGGCGAAAGGCCGGAACGTTGCGCCCTCTGTTCTGCCCACGCCGGACAGGGGAAAGCTCTCCCGCGACCTGATCGGCACGGTGCCGGCCATGTTCAGGCGGATCGGGCAAAACGCGGGCATTGAATCTTTTTCGGTGTCGCCGGACGTGAATTCGCTGGCGGGCAATTCCCCGTTCCTGCTGGTGCGCGTTGCGGCCCAGGGGGATTTTCAGAATTTCCGCAGGTATCTCATCGGCCTCGGTGAGCTGCCTTACCTGGATCGCATCGAGGAGATCGAGATCCGGCAGAACCCGGACATCATGGAATTCAGGGTGACCGTCCGGCTCTCCCTCGGTTAGCGGTCTGTTTCGATTAGACTTTTTACGCACGGTTATTGTATAGACGAAATCATGCCAAAGCTGACAACCAGACAGATCGTCATTTTGGTCATCATGGTCCTCGCCGTCCTCTACGGGGCATACGATCTTTTTTCCACCGGCCGCAAAAAGCCGGCCCCCGCCGACACGGCAAAGAAAACCACCGATGTGAGTGCCTTCATCAGCGAAATGACCGCCGCGCTGGCGAAGGACACCCCAACGCCTGTGGACGCGCACATGATCAAGCGGGCGGAAGCCGCATGGACAAAAGACCCCTTTTATGAAAGAAAAACCTATGCGGAATGGGGCGGGGCGAAGGAACCGGCACAGGCTCCGGGCGCGTCCGCGGCCGGAGCGCCGAAAGTGCAGTTCCACTACACGGGCTTTGTCGACGGGGGCGGAAAAAAAATAGCCGTTATCAACGGGAATGAATACGGCACGGGCGACGCCCTCGATGTCGAGGGCTACGAGCTCAAGTCCGTCACGCCGTCCCGGATCAGCGTTTACAACCGGGAGACCCGTCGAACCTTTGACATTCCCCTGCAGGAGTAAATGGTATGGAGGAAAAGCCTTGAATCGCAGGAAACACGGAACGCTGTTATGGCGTCTGGTGGCTGTTCTGCTCGGGGTATGGCTCGCCGCGGGCTGCTCCGGCAGTGTGGCACTGAAAAAGGACCCCTTCTTCGATAAATGGCAGACCATGGAGCAGACCTCCCGGGGCCATTCCCCCGTCGGCAGACCGCGCACCTCCGACGTCAAGGATGCCCTTGCAAAAATCGGCACGGCGGAGGCAACGGCAAAGCCGGTAGCCGCCATCCGGCGCCTTCCGCAGAACGAGATCAGCCTCAAGATGCGCCAGGCCGACGTGAAGGCGGTGCTCCGGTCGCTGGCCCTGGCCGCCGGGCTGAACATCCTGATTAAGAACGAGGTCAAGGGCGAGATCAGCGTCGACTTCCGGGCCGTCCCCTGGGACCAGGCCTTCACCAGCATCCTGCGGAACCAGGGGCTGACCTATGAACCGAAGCCCTGGGACGGCGGCATCATCCGGGTCATGTCCCTGGAGGACCAGGATCGCGACCTGAAGCGAAAGACCCTGGAGATGAACACCAAGTGGATGGAGGACCCGCTGCCGCCGGTGGTCATACCGATCGAGTATGGCGATCCCAAGAAAATCATGGACAACCTCAAGGACATGCTGACCAAGGACAAGGACGGCAAGCCAAAAGGTGCGATCAGAGTGGATGAGCATAGCAACTCCCTGATCATTTCCGCCATCCGGCAGGATCTGGACGAGATGCTGCCCATCATCGAGAGGATCGACAAACCCACCCACCAGATCCTGATCAAGGCCAACATCGTGGAGGCGACGAAGGAAACGGCGCGGAGCCTGGGCGTCCAGTGGGGGGGAATGTACGGTCAGCGCGCCGGCAGGGACTTCCTCTACGTGACGCCGGGCGGCACGACCGCCGGCACAGCTACCGGCACGACCGGGACGACCGGCGTCGGCCCCTACAGCCCCTTCGCGGGGGCTTACACGCCGACCGCCGAGGGCGACAGGGGAATCGCCGGGCAGGGCTACGGCGTCAATCTGCCCGCGGCGGCGATCGGGTCGGTTGTGCCGGGATCGCTCGGCCTGATCTTCGGGACCATCGGCGGCAACGTGCTGGAGATGCAACTGACCGCCCTCCAGCAGGACAACAAGATCAACATCCTGTCCAGCCCCTCCATCACGACCCTGGACAATCAGACGGCCTATACGGAAAACGGCGAAAGGGTCCCCTACGTATCCACGGCCACCTCCACCACGGGCGTCACGCAAGACGTAAAATTCGAGGATGCCGTCCTCCGGCTGGAGATCAAGCCTCACGTCATCGGCGAGAAAAACCTGAAAATGGACATCCTGGTCAAGAAGAACGAGGTGGACGATACCCGGAACGTCCTGGGAAACCCATACATCATCAAGAAAGAGACGAAGACCACCCTGATCGTTCAGGACGGCGAGACCGTCGTGATCTCCGGGCTGACCAAGCAGCGCATCGGCAACACGGAATCGGGAGTCCCCTGGCTGAAGAGCATTCCCGGACTGGGGTGGCTCTTCAAAACGCTCGGGACAGGGGAGTCCATGGAAGAGGTCCTGATCTTCATCACCCCCACGATCCTGCCGCCGCAGGGGATGGCCGCCGCCCAGACGGCGGCGGAAAAGCCCGTGGAGTAAATGCCGGAGAAGCGGGACTGATGTGAATCATGGAATATTTCAAAATCCTGAATCTGATCCGGGAGCCCTTCTCGAATTCCCCCGAGCCGGAATTCTTCTACCAATCCCCCAAGCACGTCCGCTGCCTGCAGCAGCTTGAACTGGCCATCCGCCTCCGCCGGGGGCTCAACGTGGTCCTGGGGAATGTCGGAACGGGCAAAACCACCCTGTGCCGCCGCCTGATCACCGCGTTCGCGGAAGCGGACCCGGCATCGGATTCGGTGGAAACGCATCTGCTGATGGACCCGGCCTTCACCTCCCCCGCGGAATTCCTGAAGGCGGTCGCCCTTGGTTTCGGCATTGCCGCCAGACCGAAAAGGAGGACGGCCGCCGATGCCGAAACCAGCGAGTGGCAGCTCAAGGAAAACATCAAGGACTACCTGCTCAACCGGGGCGTCCATGAAAAGAAGATCGTCGCGCTCATCATCGACGAGGGGCAGAACCTTCCTGATTTCTGCCTGGAAATCCTGCGGGAGTTTCTGAATTATGAGACCAACGAAAACAAGCTGCTGCAGATCGTCATCTTCGCCCAGAAGGAATTCCGGCAGACGCTGGCACGGACTGAAAATATCGCGGACCGGGTGAACCTGCTTTACCTGCTGGAGCCGCTGAATTTCAGGGAAACGCGGGAGATGATCCGGTTCCGCATTGCACAGGCCGGCGAGCCGGGGAATGTCCCGGAGCTGTTTTCCCGGGCCGGATTGCGGGCCGTGTACCGCGCAACGGGCGGCTATCCGCGAAAGATCATCACGCTCTGCCACCAGGTCGTGCTGTCTCTGATTATCCAGAACCGGACCCGCGCGGGCTGTTTCCTGGTCCGCTCCTGCGCCAGCCGGATGGCGTCAGCCGGCGAACCTTCCCGTGGCTGGCGCCTTCGCTGGGTCCCGGGGCTTTTGATTGCGCTTCTCGCCTTGCTGACCTTCATGATCGCCCGGCCGGTCCAGACCGGTCCCGTCAGGCAGCCGGAGGCTGCCCGCGACGAAGCGCAAAAGCCGGCCGCGGCCGCGGCAACAGCCCTGCATCCGCAACCCGCTTCTCTGGGAAAGCTCGTTCTGAAAGACGGGAGGACCATCTGGAGGATGCTGACCGACCTGTACGGAACGCACGACGAGCGCGTTTTCCAGTCCGTGGCCCTCGCCAACCCGCACATCCGGAATCTCGGCCGGGTGAAGGCGGGCGAAACCATCCATCTGCCGGCGCTTCCCGCTCCCGGCAGCCCGCTTCCGTTCGACCGATACTGGGTGCAGCTTGCGGCCTCGCAGAATCTCGAGCAAACCTACGAGCTGTACAGGGCCTATGAGCCGACGATGCCCGCGCTGCGTTTCCTTCCCTATTGGCATCCCGGCCAGGGTGTGGTATTTTCGATCATTATGAAAGACGGCTACCCGGACGAATCGGCGGCGAACCAGGGAATCGCACGGCTCCCGGCGGCGCAGGCCTCCGGGGCCAGGGTGCTGAAAGGCATGGACAAGGACACCGTGTTCTACACCCGCTGACGACATTTCCGGAACTGGAAAGAAATGACTGCGAAAACAAGACTGGGGGAGTTGCTGATCGAGGCCAATCTGCTGACGGAGGACACGCTGCGGCAGGTGCTCCAGGACCAGCCCAAGTCCCATTTGAAGCTGGGCCAGTTGCTCGTCCGCAGGGGTATTGTCGGCGAAAGCGACCTCGCGGAAATTGTCAGCAGACAGTTGCACATCGATAAATATCACCCCGACAAATATCCCGTCGACCCCGGCCTGGGCCAGTTCATTCCCATCGAGCAGGCCCAGCAGCACCAGATCGCGCCAATCCGAAAAAAGGGGCGGCTTCTGACCATTGCCACGACCGATCCGCTGGATATCAACACCCTCGACACGATTGAAATGCTGACCGATTGCGAGGTGGAACCCGTGATCGGCACGGAGCGGGAAATCAATCAACTGATCAGCAGCCTTTATGGCGTTCAGTCCAGCATCGGCACGGCCCTGGAAAATCTTGAAATCGATACCCAGAGGGGCGAAGATCCGGACCAGGAGGACGTGCAGGTTGCCTCCCTGCAGGACCTGGCCGCGGAGGCGCCGGTCATCCGCCTGGTCAACACCATCTTCTCCCAGGCCGTCCGCGAAGGGGCCAGCGACATTCACATCAGCCCTCAGCAGAACAGTGTCCAGGTCCGGTTTCGCATCGACGGCAAGCTTTACGACGTGCCGGCGCCCCGCAAATCCAATTTTCTGTCGATCGTGGCGCGGATCAAGATCCTGTCCAACATGGACATCACCGTATCCCGGGTGACCCAGGACGGGCGGTTCACCCTGAAAATGGACAGGAAGGAGATCAATGTGCGGGTGTCATCCATCCCCACGATCTACGGGGAGAACCTCGTCCTCCGGCTCCTGGACACCAGCGGCAGCGTCTATTCGCTGGACGGGCTGGGCATGATCGGGTCGGACATCAAAAAGATCAAATCCATCATCAGCAAGCCCTACGGGATGATCCTGAGCACCGGCCCGACGGGCAGCGGCAAGAGCACCACGATCTACGCCATCCTGAACGAGCTGAATCGTCCGGACTGCAACATCATGACGCTCGAAGACCCCGTGGAATACCGGATCGACAACATCCGGCAGATCCAGCTCAACCGCAAGGCGGGGATGACCTTCGCCAGCGGCCTGCGGACGATTCTCCGCCAGGACCCCGACATCATCATGGTGGGGGAGATCCGCGATCCCGAAACGGCGGCCATCGCCGTACAGGCGGCGCAGACCGGTCACCGGGTTCTGAGCACCGTGCACACCAACGACGCAGCGGGCGCCATCAGCCGGTTCATCGACATGGATGTCGAGCCTTTTCTTATGTCTTCGGTGCTTCTGGCCACTTTCGCCCAGCGCCTGGTGCGGACCATCTGCCCGTACTGCAAGGAAAGATACGCACCGCCGAAAGAGGCGCTCATCGCGGTGGGTCTCGACGGCGTCGAAGACGCCAGGTTCCATCGCGGCAAGGGGTGCAGCCAGTGCCTGAACACGGGCTACAAGGGACGGACCGGCATCTTCGAGGTCCTGATCAACGATGAAATGATACAGCACATGATTCTGGAAAGGCGTTCGGCCCAGGAAATCACCCGCGAGGCGAAAAGAAGCGGCCGGCTGCGAACGCTCCAGGAAGATGCCGCCGGCAAGGTCCTGCAGGGGGTCACGACCCTGGAAGAGGCCGCCACGGCCGTCATGATGTGAGATTCTCATGCCCAGTTTCTCCTACAAAGCCGTGAACGCGAGCGGCGCATCCATCTCCGGCGTCGTCGAGGCCGACTCCGTCGACACGGCAGCCGATGCGCTCTTCACGAAGGGATACATTCCTGCGAACATCACCCTGCAGAAGGCAACTGCCGCATCGTCCTGGCGGAACCGGCTGCGCAGGATCACAACCCGTGTGCCGAAGACGGACCTGATCGTCTTTACCAAGCAGTTCCGCTCCATGCTTCATGCCGGGGTCCCTTTGATGAGACTGCTGCAGGTCCTGGAGGCCCAGACGAAAAATTCAACCCTGAAACAGGCCATCGGCGACATGACCCGGAGCATCAAGGAGGGGTCGACCCTGCATGCCGCGATGGAAAAGAACGGCCATATATTCTCGCCGCTCTACTGCAGCATGGTCAGCGCGGGCGAGGCCAGCGGCAGCGTTCCGGAGGTCATGGAACGGCTGATCTATATCATCGAGCACGAGGAAAAAATAAAATCGGACATCAAGTCCGCGCTCCAGTATCCGATCCTGGTGACCGTTGCCCTGGGCATTGCCTTCTTTGTTTTGCTGACATTCGTCATCCCGAAATTCGTAACCATGTTCGGCCGCGCGGGGCTTGATCTGCCGTGGCCGACCCGGATCGCCATGGCGCTTTACCAGTTCATCTCGGTTTACTGGTACTTAGGCCTGGGCGGGCTGGTCCTCCTGATTGTCGGGTTAAGGCTCTTTCTTCGCACGGACCGGGGACAATATATAAGGGACGCGCTGCTCCTCCGCCTTCCTCTGGCCGGCCCCCTGTTCATCAAGGCCATCATGTCCCGTTTTGCCAGCATTTTTGCGATCCTGCAGTCCAGCGGCGTACCCATCATGACCTCCATGAGGGTCCTGTCCGGGACCATCGGCAACCGGGCGATTTCCGCTGAGTTTGACGAGGTCAGCGAGCGGATGCAGGAGGGGAAGGGAATCGCCGGCCCCCTGAGCCAGGCGAAATACTTCACCCCCATGGTCATCGACATGATTGCCATCGGGGAGGAAACGGGCAACCTGGACGAAATGCTCCGTCAGGTCTCGATCCATTACGACGACGAGGTCGCCTATGCCGTGAGAGGGATGTCCGATGCCATCGGACCGATCCTCATCGTGGGGCTGGCCGCCGTCGTCGGCTTTTTTGCCCTGGCGATCTTCCTTCCCATGTGGGACTTGACCAAATTAACGACGCGTTGACCCATGAAAAAGAAGAAAAAGCTGTTCCAGGTCAGCCTCTACATCCTGGTCCCCTTCATCACCAGCGGCGCCGCGTTGATCTGGGTGCTGCTGACGGGCCAGGTGATCCGGTCCCTTCAGGCAAGCAAGTCATCGGAATGGGGTTTTTTCGCCTGGCAAGTCGCGGTGGTCGTCATCACCTACCTGCTCAGCCTGCTGATCACCTGGCTCATGCTGGAGCCCGTCAACCGGTTCATCAAGAAAGCCGAAAGCATGCCCGTCTATCCCCGCCCCCCCGCCGACGAGGAGAACCCCCAGAATCCCGATGCCATTTCCCATTATTCCCGCGTCTTCGACCAGATCACCTCAATCCTGAGCAAGGTCGAGGCCCGGGACCTCTTTCCTGGAATCGTCGGACAGAGCACGATCATGCGCGGCCTCTTCACACAGATCCTCAAGGTGGCCCGCACGGATTCCACCGTCCTGATCTCCGGCGAGAGTGGAACGGGCAAGGAACTGGTGGCCTCCAGCCTCTTCGAGCACAGTTTCCGCAGGGACCATCCTTTCATCAAGCTGAACTGCGTGGCCATCCCGGAGGGACTTCTGGAAAGCGAACTGTTCGGCCATGAACGGGGCGCCTTCACCGGGGCGACCGCCCAGAAAATCGGAAAATTCGAAATGGCCGACGGCGGAACGATTTTCCTCGACGAAATCGGGGACATGCTGCTGGTCACCCAGGCGAAGCTCCTGCGCGTCCTTCAGGAAAAGGAATTCGAGCGGGTGGGCGGAAACGAAACCATCCGGGTCGACGTTCGCTTCATCGCCGCCACCAACAAGAACCTGACGGAGATGGTTCGGCAGGGGGCTTTCCGTGAAGACCTGTTTTACCGCCTGAACGTCTTTTCCATCCAGCTCCCGCCCTTGAGGGACCGGAGAGAGGACATCCCCATGCTGGCAGCCCATTTTCTCGAAAAGATGACAAATCCGGTCAAACTCTCACCCGAGAGCCTGCAACTCCTTACGGCCTACTCCTGGCCGGGGAATGTGCGGGAACTGCAAAACACCCTGGAAAGGGCCGCCGTCCTGGCAGACGACGGAATCATCACGCCCGCGCACCTGCCAGCGCAGATCATCGGGACTGCCCCGGATGCTGTCATCCAAAGCCCGGAGGGAACCCTTCCGCGATCCATTGACGAACGCATCGATGAAGTGGAGAGGGGTCTTATCATAGAGGCGCTCAGCCGGTCCGGTGGCGTTCAGGTCAAAGCGGCCGAAATTCTCGGGATCAATCAAAGGAGCCTCTGGCACCGCATCAAGAAGCTTGGCATCGACGTAAGCAGCCTCAAAAATCAACAAAAAATGTAGATTGACCACCAAATCCTGAAATTTCCGGTTTTTCCGCCCGGGCCTGAACAATCCCGCCAGACCGAACAAATATTATTTCATTCTTTTTAATTAACTTAATATTCAATGATACCAATTATATATTAAAAATGATGGTCATCATGGATCCGGTAATGGCATTTTTTCCGAAATTTTGGCATGAATGATGCTTTTACAATAGCCAAAAAGAAAGTGAATATTGTCAGCGATAAAGGCGTCAGCAAGGAAGGAGGTTGTTAAATTGAAAAAATCACCACTAAGAAATGAAAGGGGTTTCACCCTTATCGAGATCATCGCCGTCTTGGTCATTCTGGGGATCCTGGCGGCGGTTGCCATTCCGAAGTACGTTGAGATGAGGGATGAGGCAGTCATTAAAACCGTCAAAACAGCGGAAGCGGAATTGAATGTTCGGGAAAGGCTCTGGCTGGCCAAATGGAAATTGTTGGAACAACCAGGTAATTACGAGGGTGCGCACGGCAAGGTGCTCGATGCAACCACTACACCCAATACCTTAATTGATTATATATTGGGGCCTGATTGGAATAGTGGCGCTCCGATATCATCTGGAGGTACTTTTACCCATTCGGGTAAGAATGTAACATGTACCAAGACGGGCCAAGTGGATTCCAATTCCCCGGCAACATGGAAATGTGTCGTGAGCTAGGACAATCAGAAATATTTAAGTTTCAGACAGGGGGGAATCGTGCCTGATTCCCCCGGCAGTTTTTAGCATCAACGAATCCAAAACTTTCGACCGGCCACTGGTCACGCGCTCAAACCGGTCTTCAATTTTAATCAATTGCTTTTTCCTACCCTTCATTAACTATGCAAGAAACAGGATTTATCCTTGCAAATCAAAATATATCGTTTGTAATCGCAAGGAAGACCGTTGCGGCCACCCTTCCCTGGGCCTTTCCTGGGATCGCGACCATTGTTAAAATTCTCCGATTTCGGCGCAGCCTAAAAAAACCATTTTCCTGCAATTTGAAATTACAACTTGCATATTGCATGTTATTATCGTAAATAGCAATCTATGATCGATCGCACAATAGAACCCGTATTGAAGGATCTTGTTACGAAGTACCCGGTGGTAACGATCACGGGGCCGCGTCAGAGCGGAAAAACCACCCTTTGCCGCAAGGTCTTTCCTCAATTGCCCTATGAAAATCTGGAAATTCCGGACGTGCGGCAATATGCGCTGGATGATCCGCGGGGCTTCCTGAACCGCTATTCCGAAGGCGTTATTCTGGACGAGATCCAACGGGCGCCGGATCTGTTGTCTTATATTCAGGGAATCGTGGATGATCGGCAACGCCCGGGCCAGTTTATCCTGACGGGAAGCCAGCAATTCGAAGTCTTGAACAGGATCAGCCAATCTCTCGCGGGAAGAACGGCACTGCTCAAGCTCCTGCCGCTCAGTCTGGCCGAAATCCATCTGGAAAACACGCCGTCAGCCATTGACCGCCTGATCCTGAGCGGCCTTTACCCCCGCATCCATGATCAGCGCTTGAACCCCACGCAGGCGCTTGGAGACTATCTGGCCACTTATGTGGAACGGGACGTCAGGCAGATTGCCGCGATCAAGGATCTGAGCCTTTTTGAGAAATTTGTGAGGCTCTGCGCCGGGAGGGTTGGTCATATTCTGAATCTCCAGAGCCTTGCCAATGATGTAGGCGTTTCGCACACCACGGTGCGCTCATGGATTTCCATCCTGGAGGCGGGCTTTATCATTTTTCTGCTTCCGCCATGGTTCAGAAATATTTCAAAACGATTGATCAAATCGCCAAAACTCTATTTCTGCGATGTGGGTCTGGCCAGTTATCTTCTGGGCTTGGAAAATGAGCATCATGTCAGCCGGGATCCTCTCCGGGGTCACCTGTTTGAAAATATCGCCGTGATCGAAGCGATGAAATACCGTTTCAACAAAGGCCTGAGAAGCAATCTGTTATTTTACAGGGACAGCGGGGGAAATGAAGTGGATCTGATTTTGGAGATGGGGCCGGATATTTTTCCCGCGGAAATAAAGGCCGCAGAAACGATTATGCCCGGCAGTCTTAAAGGCTTGAGGAAGTTTGCCGGGTTGATGCCTGGATTGCCCTGGGGCTCAGGATTGCTCTATGGGGGTGGTGACGTCCAGATTCGTTCGGATGTCAGGATTTACCCGCTGACGAAAATCCACGATATGCTGGCGTCCCTCACTTAACGGATCGTCGCAAATCGATATAAAAAGAGTTTCATGCTGCAGGCATGACAATCCGCATAAAATAAAACCTGCCTGCAGAGTCCATGTCCATTTCCCAGGATTCAAGATACTTTGAAGTCGCGCTTCCCCGGGTCGACCTCATCAAACCGGCAAAACACCAGCGAAGATCCCGTTTGACATACGGGGACTTCAAAGTGGTATAATATCGACGGATGATTGAGATTGGATTATGACACGAGCCTTGAAAATCAATCCATACAAACGTGGATTTACCCTGATCGAGCTGGTCATCGTTTTGATTGTCATGTCGATTGTGGCCGTCTTCATCGCGAGTCGAGCGTCAACCAGCGGAAACGAACTGATTGCCGAAACGGACACCCTCAAATCCCACCTGCGCTACGCCCAGATCCGGGCGATGAATGACTCCGAGTCCTGGGGGATTCACATCCCCAATGCCGGCTCCTACGTTTTATACAAAAACAATGCGCCGGCCGCCAGTCATATGCTCCCCGGCGAAAAGCCGGGTGCGTCGCCGGTTCCGCAGACACATACCCTTCCGAGCAACATGACCGTCTCGTCCGGTGCGGGGAAGACGTACAATTTCAACAAGTGGGGCATGCCGGTGGACGCTGTCGGTTCCCCCCTATTGGCAAACCAGAGCCATCACGCTATCCGAGGGCGCCGCGACAAGCAGCATCACGATCACCAAAAACACGGGACACATCCCATGAGACCGGGCCATAAACCCTCAGGCTTCACGCTCATCGAAGTCATCGCGACACTGGTGATCGTCTCCGTGCTGGCAACCTTTGCGTATGTCTATTTCGGGAAGGGCTTTCTGGAGAGCGTTACCCCGGTCACGCGGTTGAAGCAAACAGCGTCATTACTCCGGGTCATGGACAACATCACGGCAGACTACAATGTTTACCCCAAATGGCGGAGCGGGGAATCCTATACGGCAGGCGCCAAAGTGATTCCGTCCAATCCCAACCGGCGCTATTACACCTGCACGACGGCCGGTACAAGCGGCGCCTCGGAGCCGGACTGGCGGAGCAGTGGGCCCGCCTTACAGAAGGCCGGGTCAAATGGGCGGATAGCGGAAGCCTGAGAACCCGGCCTTTCCCCCTTTGACGACCCTGCAGGCCAACATTGGAGTGGAAGGTTCCGTCAGTCCGCAAACGCGTACGGATAAACTCCGATGGAACATACACGAAATACACGGTCGTCAAGAACCGCTTCGTCCGGTTCGTCAATGGTGTGGATCAGGACGGCGCCATGCGAAAGCTAACAATATTCTTAAAGGTCACCCTGAGGAATGAAAATGGGGAAACACTGATGTCGCTGTTTCTTTCCGATCAAGCGAGTGTGGTGGAAGGGAAAAATATCTGATAAAAACGGCTTCACGCTGATCGAACTGGTCACGGTGATCATCATTGCCGCCATCCTCAGCGCTATTGCCGGCATGGGGCTGGTGCAGATCGCCAATGGTTACGTCTTTGCCAGGAAAAACGCGGCAGTCGCGCAGCAGGCCCAGATCGCACTGACGCGGCTGGTCAAGGAACTTTCCGAAATGCGATCCGTCTCCATCCGCAACAGCAACCGCGTCTGACCTATCAGCGCATAAACGACGCAACCGGTCTACCCGAGACGCACACGCTCTCCTGGGCAGGCGCCGATCAGCCGATCACGCTGGACGGCGACGCGTTGGTTGACAAGTGCAGTCCTTTAGCCTGAGTATTACACTCACAACTACCCACTTGGACATTTACCGGCCTCTGCCTATTCCTCAGCCACTGCAGTCATTGAATTTACCTTCACTCTTAAGGGCTATAACGAACGCCGCTAATCTTCGTCGAAAGGGTAACCATCTAAAATGAGGGGAAAAATCAGGAAACGCTTGAATCAGCGGGGCGCAGGGCTCCTATATGCCATTTTCGCCATCACCGCCGTCGCGGTCCTGGGTACGGGGATCTATTATCATGACCACCACGTCAACTTTCAGCGGTCTCGGTGCGAACGACCGGAACCGCGCCTATCGGCTCGCAATGGCCGGAAAAGACTATCGCCGTAACTAAAAATCTTGAGAATACGGCCTCGACGTATCCGGGCGGCAGGGATTTCACCATGTCCAACGGCGACAAGTTCCGCCTCGATCATCAATGATGTCGTCGATCCCAAGGTCACAAATCACCTCGACGGGCATCGTCAAAGACAGGCACCCCCTACGAGGCGAAGTCAGACCATTTACGGTCAAAATCATCGGCTTCAACAGATCGCCGGACATCAGCTTTACGAAAGACATCCAGGCATTCACGAAGCCCGTCGAATCCAAGGCGGGGCTGATCACCACGGATACCGTGGCGGGCAAGGTATCACTGGGAAATATCACCGGCAGCACACTGGGAGAATAATTTCGGTGCGCTCTGGTATCGCGGAAACGCCGTGCAGGGGGATTGCACGGACGGGCGGTGCAAATTCGGGACAGGATTCCGCGCCTTTTTCGTATTTGCGATTAATCCGAGCGGGCGGATGCGGACGGGTTCACCTTTCCTTTTTCGGCGGTTCCCCGGATCCAGCAACCAAAGTTATCGTTAACGATGCCTTCTCCGTCGGAGGGGACAGGGACAAAGGAGAATTGATGGGGTATGCTGGAGATTCGCGCTTGGCGACGGGTGGATATCTCGACGGCAATGCGAGGATAGCCGCCGGTTGCCCGACTCCGTCTGGCCTGTGCAGCCGGTCGCGGCATCCAGCCGCCCAAGATGGCCATTGAATTCGACGCCAAGACAAACAATGACCTGCGACAATGTGTGTGTTGCCGAAAGCCGGCGTGACGGGGACGAATTACCCGGACTCGAAACCATGTGGCTTATGTCTTCTGGGGCGATACTGATACAAGCTACGGAACACCACCAAAAGTTTGCGACGCCGTCATCCCCCCAATCGGTGGCCTGAACACCTATGATGACAACAGGCATAATGCCGGAACGGACGGCAGCCCATCCGATCCGCTGAATTCAAAAAGGCCTTCCGATGGGGTGGATCCGAGCTATTATAACGCCGATGGTGCATGGATTCCAAAGTGGTTGATCAATACACCGGCCAACATCTATGCCCTTCGGGTCGAGGTGACACGCAGTAATGTGCCCAATGCCGGCGGGAACTATGATTACATCATGAAATCATGGATCAAACAATGTGCCGACCAAGACTGCACCAATTACGGTGATGCGTCCGGCTATGCAAATACAAAGATTGATTATGATGACACGCTGGACCCGCCGACACTGAAGAGGACAAATCCGATCGCGTTAACACCGGCCCTGCATCAGATATTCGACACTTTCTTCTTCGGCTGGACAACCGCGACGGGCAGTTCAACGCAGGACATTTTGATCAATCGATTCAAAATGAACTTCCGCAAATAGAGGCTTCCATGAGACCGGAAGCTGCACTCACCCGAAGGACAGGCAGGCAGCTTTATGAAATTCGTTGCAAGCGACCGCCAAACCATTCCTAAACGATAGAATCCTTTTTTTCAGAACCAAGGAAAGCAAATCCGGATAAAAAGAAGATGGAATTCAGCGCCATATGATGATATTATAAGCTTATATGGTCTGCCGCTCTTTCGAGAGCGGCGAATCGTCACGAACGCCGACCGGGAGGACGCGGAAAATTAACATTCGCAAGCAGATTGAAAGCAACGGCCTGATCCTGATTGCCATGATGATGGTCGTCATCTACTGGACCTTCGACACCGTGGCATCGGGACAGATTCTGACGCGCATCCTGATCACCATGCTGGTCATGACGTACGGGATTTTCACCCAGTCCCTGATTAACTCCCGCAACGAGGCGCTTGCGGAAAAAGATCGGACGAGGCAGCAACTGATCCAGGCGGAGAAGCTGGCCGCCCTGGGGGCGGTCGCGGCCGGCGTCGCACACGAGGTGAAGAACCCGCTCGCCATCATCATCCAGGGCATCGAATACCTGAAATCCTCCCTGGGCTCGGACGCCGGCCTGCTGGACGCGAGCAGCCGCATCGAGAAATCGGCGTTTCGGGCGGACAATATCGTGAAGGGACTGCTCGGCTATGCCCGACAGATCACGCTGAAACCGGGTGAGGGCGACATCGTCCCGGTGATCGAAGAGACCCTGTCCTTTGTGGAGCATCTGCTCAAGGTCAGGCAAATCAAAGTGGAACGGCATTTCGCACCGGACCTGCCTCTCGTGATCATGGACAGCAATCAGATCAAGCAGGTATTGATCAACCTGTATACGAACGCCATCGAGGCCATGCCGGAGGGAGGCACCCTGGGCATCCGTACGGAAACGGCCGGCCCTTCCGAAGGCCCGCGTCATCTGAGGATCGTCGTTTCGGACACCGGCGTGGGAATCCCGGCGGACAAGTTGCGAAACGTCTTCGACCCCTTTTTCACGACGAAGGACGATGAGCGGAACACGGGGCTGGGCTTATCCATTTCAAAGGGCATCATCGACAACCACCAGGGATCGATTGAAATCGAGAGCGCTCCGGGGCAAGGAACGCATGTCGTGATCGAACTGCCGACCGGCGGGGCCGGGAATCGCGCGTGAATGCATCAAAAGGAGGACAAGCCGATGGAACCGTCAAAAAGCACATCCCCTTCGATAAAAAAGACAATCCTGATCATCGACGATGAGGAGGATTTCTGCTTTTTTGTCAAACTGAATCTCGAAAAAACGGGAAAGTACGATGTGCTGACCGCCGTCAGCGGGTCCGATGGCCTCAAGCTGGCGATCAAGCACCAACCGGACCTGATCCTTCTGGATATCATCATGCCGGTCATGCCGGGCACCAAGGTGGCCGAGGAGCTGCTGAATCACAAGGCCACGAAAGACATCCCCATCATCTTTGTGACGGCCATCGTCAAAAGGGGGGAACTGGGTCCGCGGGACGACAAGATCGGCGGAAGATATTTCATCTTCAAGCCCGTCAAGCTGGATGAACTGCTCGTCGAAATCGAAAACCGGCTTGGTTCCTGAAGCACCGGCCCGCTACAGGGTCCCGATTACATCGAAGATCGATTTTTCACCCTCGAGGCCCTTGAGGTTGACGTGTTCGATCTTTTCGGTCCTGAAGGCATTCTGAATCAGATGAAAGGTCTCGTTGCAGATCAGGATCTGATCCTCGTGCGCAAGACGCTCCAGCCTTGACGCCAGGTTGACCGGAGTCCCCAGAACGGTATATTCTTTCTTGATGGGCGAACCGAACATCCCCGCCATGGCGTCCCCCGTTCCGATCCCGATCCCGACGGGGATCTTGATGTTCCTTTTCTTGAGGATTTTGTTGTTGATCTCCGCCATTTTTTCCCGCATCCGCACGGCGCAGGTGACGGCGCGGACGGCATCGTCCTCATAGGCCACCGGGGCTCCGAATATGGCCATTACGCTGTCGCCGATGTGCTTGTCCAGCGTGCCGTTGCACTCAAAGACAATCCGGTCCAGCGGCAAGAAATAGTACCGGTTCAGAAGATCCACAATTTCCTGGGGCGACATCTTTTCCGTCAATTCCGCGAAACCCCGAATATCGGTAAAAAGGATGCTGACCTTCCGGATGCGCGGGACCAGCTTTGTATCGGTTTTCTGCATGATGTCGAGGACCTGTTCCGAGACAAGCTGTTTCAGCCTTTTCTTCATGCTGATCTCCCGGATTTTCTGTCTCAGCTCCTTGTTGTCGAAGGGCTTTGTCAGGAAACCGTCTATGCCGAGATTCACCGTTTCAATGGCGCTGTCCAGCGTCGCATAACCGGTCAGGATAATGCGGATGATATCCGGATTGATTCTGCCGATCCGGGTCAGGGTCTCCAGTCCGTCCATCCCCGGCATCCTGAAATCCGAGATGACGGTCTCGATGTCCTCCGGGCACTGCTGGGTGACACCGATCGCTTCGGCGCCGTTGGCGGCTTGAAGAACCTCGTATCCGTCCCGTTCGAGAACTTTTGTCAGAGATATCCGGACACCCTCTTCATCATCGACAATCAGAATTTTCATGACTTTCCACTCCTTCTGCACGGAAGCTCGATCGTAACGGTTGTTCCCTTCGCGACTTCACTGCTGACGCGGATATCGCCGTTGTGCTTTTTGATGATTTCATAGGAGACATAAAGACCCAAGCCCGCCCCTTTGCCCACATCCTTGGTCGTGAAGAAGGGTTTGAAGATGTCCTTGACGACGGCCGGATCGATGCCGACGCCTTCGTCGCGGCATTCCGCAACGACGCGATCGGTATCCCGGTTATAGGACGTGGAAAGCACTATCCGCCCCTTTCCATCGGGCAATGCCTGCAGGGCATTCTTGATGATGTTGATGAACACCTGGCCCAGATTTGAAAAATTTCCCTTGATGACGGGCAGGCGGGGATCAAAATTTTTCTCGATCGTCACCTCCAGTGACTTATACGTGTTGTGCAGGACCTTCAGCGCATCCTCCAGGACGGCATTCATATCCACATCTTCCTCATAGGTCTGCGTCTGGCGGGACAGATCCAGGACGCTCCGCACGATGCCCTTGGTCCGGTTCAGCTCTTTGAGGGAGTACGTCAGGTCCTGAAGAATTTCCTGATCGACCGGCCGTTTGTCCTGCTGCTCCTGAAGCAGCTCAATGTCCGTTTGAATGAAACTCGAGGCGCTGGCCAGCGGGCTGTTCAACTCATGGGCAATCCCGGCGACCAGCTGTCCGATCGCCGCCAGGCTTTCCGATTGGATCAATTGCGCCTGTGTCCTTTCCTTTTCAAGCAGCGCCGCTTTGCGCCCGTTGATCAGGGTCTGTGTGAAAATCCCGTAAACGATGACCAGCAGAGCGATCAGCAGACGCGTCATGTACTGGCCGGATGCCAGGGAATCAAAAGTCCAGTAGATGACCACCATGAAAATGGCGATCAGGATCAATCCATTTTCTTCGATCTGCTTCCGGACAGACAATCGATTCTCCACACGTCCTGCCTGAGGGCTTCCGTACTCATGATTTTGTTTATTTAAAATCATGACTGCCTTGATTTTTAAAGTAAAAATCCACAGGTGTCAAGACAACTCTGGACGGATGATCAAGCTTCGATAGCGGGAAAGCAGAGAATTTGAACGGGTGTTTCGTATAAAAAAAAGGCACTCCGCGCTGGTTTGCGCCGGAGTGCCTTTCGACTTTTGCTGAGTCTTTTTTACAGGGCTTTTACGTTTGCCGCCGCCGGGCCCTTCTGGCCCTGTTCAATATCAAAACTCACCCGCTGGCCTTCGGACAGCGTCTTGAACCCGTTGCCTTGAATGGCGCTGAAATGAACGAACACGTCTTTGCCCTCATCCGTCTCGATGAACCCAAAGCCCTTCGATTCATTGAACCACTTGACTTTACCTTCTGACATCGTCACATCCTCCTTTCCTTAATTTTCCAAAGTCGGATGACCCCGATGCCGGAAAGAAAAAACCACCGAGACTCTGGAGAGTATGGTGGTTTGCCTTTACGCTTCAAAATGTCTTACCCAACTTTATTCTGTGCTCTTCCCGTCCGCAGATGACCGCGGAGATTTAGAATGCGCATGATATTTACGATGCAATTTGAAAGAAGTCAAGCTTTTTCTTGGCGCTTCTGAAAATTTATCGGATCACGGATCGCAGCCCGAAACAAACGGATGCAACAAAAGGGATGCATGACCCGGATTATTCTGCTACTATTATTTCAAATTTCGGACTCATTTGCAGCCATCGCCGAGACCAGAAAGGATTACCCATGGAACTCATCTTCGAAAAGAGCCGGCCGGGGAGGACAGCGGGGCGCATTCCAGCCTGCGATGTACCGGAAGTCGAGCTCGAACAGGTGATTGGCGGAACCCTTCTCAGGCAGGATGTCGATCTTCCCGAAGTGGCGGAAATCGATCTGATCCGCCATTACACGACCCTGTCGCGGCGGAATTTCGGCGTCGACGTCGGCTTCTACCCGCTGGGCTCCTGCACCATGAAGTACAACCCGAAGATTCATGAAGACATCGCGAAATGGCCCGGCTTTACCGCTCTGCATCCCTGCGGGCCCGTTGAATTCTCGCAGGGCAGCCTTCGGCTGATGTACGAACTCCGGCAATACCTGAGCGAAATCTTCGGAATGGCCGACTTTACCCTGCAGCCGGCGGCCGGGGCCCACGGGGAGCTGACCGGTGTGATGATGATGAAAAAGTACTTTGAAATGCGGGGGGATCCCCGCCGCCAGATCCTGATCCCCGATGCCGCCCACGGCACCAATCCGGCCTCCGGCGCCCTGTGCGGCTTCCAGACCGTCACGGTGCGCTCCAATGCCGAGGGAGGCGTGGACATCGACCACCTTCGGGAACTGATGACCGGAAATGTTGCCGGGCTCATGCTGACGAATCCAAACACCCTTGGGCTCTTCGAACGGAATGTCGAAGAGATTGCGGGGATTGTGCACGGCCGGGGGGGGCTCCTCTACTGCGACGGCGCAAACGCCAACGCCTTCATGGGGAAAACCCGACCGGGCGATCTGGGTTTCGATGTAATCCAGCTCAACCTTCATAAAACCTTCTCCACGCCCCACGGCTGCGGCGGCCCGGGAAGCGGCCCGGTCGGGGTGGGGCAGAAACTCACCGACTACCTCCCGGTTCCCCGGATCGTCCAAAGCCCGGAAGGCTATGCCTGGCATGATGACTACCCGCACAGCATCGGACGGGTGCGGTCCTTCTACGGCAATTTCAACGTCATGGTCAAGGCCTACGCCTACATCCGATCGCTGGGGCCCGAGGGGCTGAGGCAGGCCAGCGAGGTCGCCGTCCTGAACGCCAATTACATCAAGGAGCGGCTGAAACCTTTCTACGAGCTGGCCTACAACCGGACCTGCATGCACGAATGTGTCTTCAGCGGCAGAAAACAGGTGCGGGAAAGCGGGGTTCATACCTCCGATATCGCCAAGAGACTTCTGGATTACGGCTATCATCCACCCACCATCTACTTTCCGATGATCGTCCCCGAAGCCATCATGATCGAACCCAATGAAACGGAAAGCCTGGAGACGCTGGATGCGTTCTGTGACACCATGATTGCCATCGCCCGGGAGGCGATCGAGACCCCTGAACAGGTCAAGTCCGCCCCGCTGACGACGGCGGTGCGGCGTCTCGATGAAGTCCGGGCCGCCCGGGAACCAGATGTGTGCTGGAAAGGATAGACGGTTGATGCTTTGCATCCGCATGCTGATTCCAAAGCCGAATAACGGGGCACGGGCATGAAAAACTGGATCCGGATTCCCAAGGAAAAGCTGGTCGAGAAGCTCTGGGCGGCCGAGCCGAAAATCAAAGGCATTCTCCAGAACTCCAGACAGATCGAGGAGGCCCGCTTCATCCTCTTTGACTATCTCAACCGCCTGGAGCGCGACCTCTTCAACATGCGATCGGACACCTATTTCTACAATCTGAACATCATCGAAAAAAGGAACGCCAAGGAATGCATCCGCGTGCTCTCCAATGTCATGCGGACGGAAAACGAATACCTGACCGGCGCCTCCCCGCTCTCGCTGCTGTTCGATCTCGCCAAGGAAACCCCGGAAGCGCATGGCAGGATCAGCGAAGCGTTTTTGTGCGAATTCATCGCACTGTTCCGCGGGATTACCGGCAAGGCGGGAAAGCATATTACCAGCCGGGAGATCTTCAAGATGAAGGACGGCCGGGAGGCGGCCATTATCCGCTCCAACCAGCTGGATGACCACGCCGCCCTCATCCGGCGCTTTTTCAGGCGATACCGGACGGGATACGACCGCGGCATGATCCGGCAGCGGCAGGAATTGAAAAAGGACATCCTGTCGTACTTCGGCGCTGACGAAAGCAGCTGGAAGGATTACCTGTGGCACTACCGGCACATCATTAAGGACATCCAGACGCTGGGCGACCTGGTGCATCTGGAGGACGACGAAAGGGAGGGGCTCGCCTGCGCGGCGGAAAATCACATTCCCTTTGAAATCACCCCCCATTACCTGTCGCTGTTCAACAAAGGGGGGCGGACGGATTTTGACCGTCAGGTCCGCGCGCAGGTCATTCCCAGCCCGAGATACTGCCGGGGCGTCATCGAAAGCCGCGCCCTGGGGACCGACATGGATTTCATGGGCGAGAAATCCACCAGCCCGATCGACGGGATCACGAGGCGATACCCGGAAATCCTGATCCTGAAGCCCTACAACGCCTGCCCCCAGATCTGCGTCTACTGCCAGCGGAACTGGGAAATCGAGAGCATCGACGACACGGTGCAAATGAGCCGGGAAAAGATCCGGGAGGCCCTGGCCTGGATCCGCGCGCACGAAAGCATCACGGAAGTTCTCATCACCGGCGGCGATCCCCTGACCCTGAAAAACGATTATCTGGACTGGCTGATCGGCGAAGTGGCCACCATCCGCCACGTCGAGCGGATCCGGATCGGCACAAGGATTCCCGTCACGGTCCCGTTCCGGATCGATGAAGGCCTCCTCGAGATCTTTAAAAAATATCACGAATGGGGAAAGCGGGAGATCGCCATTGTGACGCACTTCGAGCACGCTTCCGAAATCACGCCCGACTCCCTCGATGCGGTCAAAAAAATCAAAAACCTGGGAATGAACGTATACAACCAGCAGGTCTTCACCTACTTCAACAGCCGCCGGTTCGAAACGGCCCTGCTGCGCAGAACCCTGAAGGTCTCCGGGATCGACCCCTATTACACCTTCAGCACCAAGGGCAAGGAGGAGACGATCGACTTCCGCGTGCCGGTGGCCCGGATCGAGCAGGAACGCCGGGAGGAGGCAAGGCTGCAGCCCGGTCTGGTCCGGAAGGACGAGCCGGTGTTCAATGTGCCCCGGCTGGGAAAATCGCACCTGCAGGCCTGGCAGGATCACGAAGTCGTGATGATCCTGCCGGACGGCCGGCGGGTCTACCGCTTCTACTCCTGGGAGGTGCGGCTGGTCACCGCGCTGGACTACCTGTACACGGATGTCGCCATCTACGACTACCTGAAACGGCTGGGCGACGACGGCGAGAACGTCGCGGACTACGACACCATCTGGTACTACTTCTGACGGTTTCGAGGCACGGATCAACGATGGGGGACAGGGCTTCCACGCTGCGCAAGCCGGAATGGCTGAAAGTCCGGCTGCCCGGCGGCCGTGAATTCACGCATGTCCGGAACGTCCTCGCGAACCGGAATCTCCGCACCATCTGCCGGGAGGCGCGCTGTCCCAACATCAGCGAATGCTTCACCGAGGGAACGGCGACTTTCCTGATCCTCGGCGACATCTGCACGCGGAACTGCCGCTACTGCCATGTCACGCACGGCGCTCCGCAACCGCCCGATCCCGACGAACCGGGACGGCTCGCCGAAGCGGTCCAGGCGCTCGGATTGAAGTATGCCGTCATGACGTCCGTGACACGGGACGATCTTCCGGACGGGGGCGCATCCCATTTTGCCGCCTGCGTAACCGAACTGCGTCGGCAGTGCCCGGACTGCAATGTGGAGGTCCTGGTCCCCGATTTTCAGGGAAACCCGGAGGCCCTGGAACAGATTCTGGCCGTCGCCCCCCGGGTGATCAACCACAACCTGGAGGTGGCGCCTTCCCTGTTTCCCGCCCTTCGTCCCCAGGGAAACTATCAGATCTCGCTGGCGTTGCTGCGGCGAATCCATGCGAAGGCGGGGGGGAACATCATTTCGAAATCAGGCTTCATGGTCGGTTTCGGGGAAAAGCGATCGGAGATCCTGAGCCTGATGGAGGACCTTGCCGCCGTCCGGTGCGAACGGCTGACCATCGGCCAGTACCAGCAGCCGACGCGGGATCACTGGCCGGTCATGAAGTACTACCATCCCGATGAGTTTCAGGAGCTCCGGGAAACGGCCTGCGCCATGGGCTTCCGACATGTCGAATCCGGTCCGCTGGTCCGCAGTTCCTACCATGCGGCCCGGGCGGGCTCCCGGGCATGAGGAGAATGAGCGCCATGATTTCAAAACCACGGCGGGAGATTTGAAGTTGACGGAAACCTTTGATGTCGTCGCGATCGGGGCCGGTCCCGGCGGCCACGCCCTCGCGGAGCACGCGGCCCGCTGCGGCGCGCGGGCAGCCATTGTTGAACGGAATCTCTGGGGGGGGACCTGCACCCATCGCGGCTGCATACCCACCAAGGCGCTTTTGGCCTGCAGCCGGCAGTATGCCGGGTTGAAGAAATTGAAGCGCCTGGGCATCCCGGCCGGACAACCGGCTTTCGACTTTTCCGCGATGAAGCGGCACCAGCGGCAGATGGTCAAAATCTCGGCGCTGGGCGTGGAAAAATCCCTTCGCGACGCCGGCGTGACTTTGATCAGCGGCGCGGGAACGATCCGTTCTGCCCGGGAAATTCATTGGACGGATGGCGACGGGAACCGCCATGCGCTGCAAGCCCGTCATGCCGTCATCGCCTGGGGATCGGCGCCCCTCCTGCCCCCCGGCATAGAGCCTTCCCGCCGCATTCTGACGTCCGACGGGTTTCTTGAACGGGACACGCTTCCGGACAGCGTGCTGATCGTGGGGGGGAGCGTCATCGGCGTGGAGTTCGCCACCCTGCTGGCCGAGCTGGGGGTAGAGGTCACCCTGATCGAAATGATGGGGCAGATTCTGCCGCTGGAGGATGAAGAGGCGTCCGCCCTGCTGCATCAGGAGCTGGCGCGGCTGGGTATCACAATCCATACCTCGGCCAGGCTGCAGACGATCCATGAAGCGGAAGACAACGTACGGATTGTCGCAGCCGGGCAGGGGGGGGATTTGACGCTGACCGCGGCCTGCGCCCTGATCTGCGCCGGCCGCAAGCCCCGGCTTGACACCGGGGAACTCGACCGGCTCGGGATCCGGCACAGCCCGGACGGCATTCCGACCGATGCGAAGGGGATGACGAATGTACCGGGCATCTACGCCGTCGGGGACGTCACGGGGGGAATCATGCTCGCGCACCGCGCCATGCAGCAGGGAAAGGCCCTCGCCAGTTCCCTTTTCGGAGACGGCGCCGTCATTTACCGGGAAGCGGCCGTGCCGTCGGTCGTTTATTCACACCCCCAGGTCGCCCGTGTCGGGATGACGGAGAAAGAGGCCCGCCGGCAGGGCCTGGATATCGAGGTGTGCCGATCGGACTATGCCGCCAACATCATTGCCCGCACGGAGCTGACGGGACCGGGATTTGTAAAAATGCTCTTTCATCGGGATCATCTGGTGGGAGCGACCATCCTGGGTGACGGCGCCGCCGAAATGATCCCGGCCATGAGCCTGGCCATCGCCGGCGGCCTCGGAAAAAAGGATTTCCAAAAATGGATCATCCCCCATCCGACGCTCAGCGAAGTGATGGCTGTCGTGAAATGAAAACGGCCACCCTTCTTTTCAGCCTTTCAGAACCTTGATGATCTCCTCCAGGTCCGGAAACTGCCGGATCGGATAAACCTTCGCAAACAGAATCTTGCCTGTTTCATCGACAAGGACATTGGCCCGCTCCGAAAATCCCTCATCCCGCAGAATGCCGAGGGATTTGGCCACCGCTCCGTGAGGCCAGAAATCGGCCAGGAGCCTCGTGTTTTTGATTTTCAGGTTTCTGGCCCAGGCTGCCTTCGTGGGGACGCTGTCGATGCTCATGCCCACTGCCACGGCATTGAGTTTGTCCAGGGCTTTTCTGCTCTTTTCCAGGGACTGCATCTGCTGGGCGCAGATCGGCGTCCAGGCGAGCGGATGAAAGGACAGCAGCACCCTTTTCCCGAGGCAGTCCTCCAGCCGGAAATCCTGGCCATTTTGATCGGTCAGCTTGAAACTTTTGACTTTCTTGCCCTTCTGCAACGCCTTCTTGTCAACCATGACGCGCCTCCTTTGTTTTATGTTCCTGCCGGCAACACTCCGCCTCTGTCGCCCGATATCTGGATCATGATCCGCATTCACCCTTTCCCGGCGGCTACCGGTCATCGATGATTCTCCGAATCACCTGGTTAAAGGTCAGGCCGGCCCTCTCCGCGGCGGCATAGACGCCGGCGTCCGGCGACAGGCAGGGGTTCGTGTTGACCTCGAGGATCCAGGGCCTGCCGGACGGGTCCACGCGGAAATCCACCCTAGCGTATCCCTTCAGGCCGAACAGCCGCCAGCATTTCATGGCCGTTTCCGTCAATCGGTTCAGCAGCGGAAAATCGCCCTCCGGAAAGTCAAAGGAGCGGCACGTGTGCTGATACTCAAAAGAGTCTTCCTGCCACTTGGCCCTGTATCCGACAACCCGGATCTTCCCGGGCGGATAATCATCGAAGCGGATTTCAGCGGAGGGAAGCACCTCCGGGCCCTTCGGACCGGCGAGCAGGGAAAGGTTGAATTCTCTCCCTTCAATGAACGCTTCGGCAAAGCACCCCCCGGAGGGCCCATCCCTGCGGAGTGCCAGCACCGCATCGAGGTCCGTTTCCCGGTCTGCCAGGATGACGGCTTCTTCATCCAGGCCGATCGACGCGTGTTCCCAGACGGATTTGACGATGTATCGGCCGGGGGTGAAATTCCCCGCGGGAGGTCCTTGGCAGGGCACCCATGACGGCGTGTCCAGATCGTTCTGGCGGAGGATTTTCTTGGCCAGCAGTTTGTTGGAGGTCAGAAACGTGGCTTCCGTTCCGGCACCCGTGTAGGGAAGGCTCAGATAATCGAGAAGAGCGGGGACCATGTGGATCAGCCGGCCCTGCCCGGCAAGGGATTCCACGAGGTTGAAGGCAAAAGCCGGTCGGAGCGCTTCCAGACGGCGGATCAGGCCCGGAAAATCCAGTGACACCGGCAGGGCCACCGGCTCATAACCCTGTTCGGCCAGGGCGCGGGAAACTGTGGTGGCCTGAACGAGGACATCCTGTTCATCCCTGCCGGCCCCGTCCGCCACTTCACCGTGCAAGACAACAACCCGCATCAGATCATCCCGCCGATACCGCACGCATTGCGTCCCCGCTCATTCCCCGCCAACCCGCTTCAACGCCGAGCAAACGATCATGTCGATGAGCTTTAGATAGGGTTTTCCCATGAGGCTGAAGATAATGGGGAGGTCCGAATGGAGGGGATGCAATCCGGCCAGTGGATTGACCTCCATGAAATTCGGCCGGCCGGACCGGTCGCTGCGAAGATCCATCCGTCCCGCATCGCGGCAGCCCAGGCCGCGCCAGGCGGCGAGGGCCGTTTCCCGGGCCTGCTGCGCCTCGACATCGTCGGCCAGCCGGTACGCGACCAGCTCCTCGCAGTTTTCCTTGTTGACATAGGAATAGACATCCGGTTCGGCCTGCTCCTTCAGGCAGACCTCCATGACTGCGGTGGCCACGGCTTCCTGCCCTGTGCCGATAATCCCGACGGTGAATTCACGGCCGGGTAAAAACCTCTCCACCAGGACAGGCTGTTTGAATGCGGCCAGCAGCATCCTGCAAACCCGGGCCAGCTCCTGCGTGCTTTCAATTCTGGAGGCGGCGGTGATCCCCTTACCGGTACCCTCCGCGACGGGTTTGGCAAAGAGGGGAAAGGGAAGGCGGATTCCCCCAATCCGGTCCTCGGACTCAATGACGGCGAAATCCGGCGTCGGAATGCCCATGTCGCGGATGACGTGCTTGGTCATCCCCTTGTGAAGGGTCAGTGCAAGGACCAGGGGATCCGAAAAGGTGTAGGGAATGTCGTAAGCATCGAGGAGCGCGGGAACCTGCGCCTCCCGGCCGAAGCCCCGCAGGCCTTCGGCAATGTTGAAAACCATGTCCCAGCGGTCTCCCGCTGTAAGCCTTCGGGTCAGGGATTTCAGATGGCCGATGCGGTCGGTTTCAAAGCCAAGCCCGATCAGGGCCTGATCGATCGCATCGATGGTGTCGGCTCGGTCAAATTCCGCCGTTTCCTCTTCGCTGTAGCCCTCGGCCAGATAATCGTCGCGGAGATCATAGGTGAGACCGATCTTCAAAACCCATCCTTTAATGAACTTCCTTGTGCACCGCCTTGTGATCCGGATATCGGTACAGCCGGCCCTGATAGTTTCTCAGCAGCAGGTCCTCTCCCTCATAGCCGAGCGCATACCGGGGAAGCAGCGGAATTTTCCCGCCGCCGCCGGGGGCGTCAATGACATAGGTCGGCACGGCATAGCCGGTCGTGTGCCCCCGCAGACCCTCCATGATTTCCAGTCCCCGCAACACGGGTGTACGGAAATGAGAGGAACCGGGTATCGGGTCGCACTGATAAAGATAGTAGGGTTTGATCCTGAACCGGAGCAGCCCGTGCACCAGCTCTTTCATGGTCGCCAGGTCATCATTGATTCCGGAAAGCAGGACGGTCTGGCTTCCCAGCGGAATGCCCGCATCGGCCATGCGCCGGCAGGCCAGCGACATCTCGGGGGTCAGTTCGTACGGGTGGGTAACATGGATGCTGATCCACAGAGGGTGGTATCGTTTCAGCAGGCGGACCAGCTCGGGGGTAATGCGCTGGGGCATGACCACCGGCGCCTTCGTCCCGATGCGCAACAGTTCCACATGGGGTATTTTTCTCAGACGGGACAAAAGCCACGACAGCTTTTTGTCGGACAGGGTCAGGGGGTCGCCGCCGGACAGAAGCACGTCGCGAATCTGACCGTTTTCCGCGATATAGGCAATCGCTTTTTCCCACAGATCGAGCTGGAACGGATCCTCCCCCCGGTTGCCCACCAGACGGGAGCGCGTGCAGTA
This sequence comes from uncultured delta proteobacterium, assembly GCA_963709485.1. Classification (GTDB taxonomy): domain Bacteria; phylum Desulfobacterota; class Syntrophia; order Syntrophales; family Fen-1087; genus JAXDBM01. Next base: position 668,814 of record CAVPWE010000005.1, on the reverse strand, counting down.
GCGGCAAAAGGTGGAGCAGAATTCGGTCACGAGAAAAAGGACGCGGTCCGGATAGCGATGAATGATCCCGGGAACGGGGCTGTCCTGCTCTTCCGCGAGCGGATCCTCCGTCTCTCCCTCGCTTCGGAAACATTCGTCGATCACCGGCACGACGGCGCGCCGCAAGGGGTGCATCGCGTCATTCTCATCCAGGAGGCTTGCATAATAGGGCGTGATGGAAACCGGGAGGGCGCCGGTGTGGCCGAGCATCGCGTTGTGCTCGTTCTCCGAGAGGCGGAGGATGCGGGAGAGCGCTTGGATGTCCCGTATGCGATTGCGGACCTGCCAGTGCCAGTCGCCCCACTCTTCGTCCGCCGCATCCGGGAAATATTTTTTCCGAAAGTCAGGGGCCCCGGGATGTTCCGGAATGCCGGGTTTCGCGCGGGGAACAGCCGGTCGGACCGGCGGGGAAACAGGCTGGATGTCGCCGGCTGACAACAGGCAACCGGTTTGCCGTCTGAAATCGAGAACCCCTGTCAGACCGCCTGGAGGCTCTGCCTCCTCTGCGAAAAGGGTTTCATTCTCCATTCAGTCAGCCTCCTATATCGAATGTGAGAGGGGTTGACGCCTCTCCATGCTCGTTTTCGCTTCAAAACCCTTTCCGGACAATGCCTCGCAGGAGCGTTTGTCGCAGGCGCGGGACATGCGAATTTAGCCATCGATTCCCGCAACTTCAGTGTTTATCGCATTAACCTGTTTGGTTGGGGGTGTCAATATTTTTTTTGCATTTTTGAAAAAAAATCTGCTTTTTATTTTCACTTGACAGCAACATCGCGGCGTTTAGAATCGAAAGGACCTTTTGAAAGGATGAAAAATTCGCAATGCCTGAACTTCCGGAAGTGGAAACCCTCTGCCGTCAACTGAAGAAAATGATCCTGAATGCCGAAATTCTGGATCTCGTGATCCTGGACGCGAAACTGGGCTGCCCGGAACATCCGGCCGGGCGGCGCGTATGCTCCGTGAAGCGCCGCGGCAAGCGCCTAGACATCGTGCTGGACGACGGCCGCATGCTCAGCCTGCACCTCCGGATGTCCGGCCGTCTCCTGTGGCAGCGCCATGATGATGCGGCGCCGGCGCACACGCGTTTTCAGCTTCACTTTGCGCCGGGCCGCATCATCTGCATCGACCCGCGGCGATTCGCGACACTTCGCCTTCACAACGGGCAGGCGTCGGCGTCACCGGGTGCGGACCCCTTGCAGCAGTTCAGCGCCCCGTCCCTGCGTAAAGCGGCCCGGGGCCGGACACGGCCGGTCAAATCCTTCCTTCTGGATCAGCAGATCATTGCCGGCATTGGAAACATCTACGCCTGTGAAATGCTGCACCGGGCCTCCGTCAGCCCCTGGCGCCGGTCGGGCGGTTTAACGTTACAGGAGTGGCGGCGTGTGGCCGAAGCCGGCTCCCTGATTCTGCGCAAGGCAGTTGCCTGCCGGGGAACATCCGTATCCGACTGGCATGACCTGCACGGGAAGAAGGGGACCTATCAGCGCCATCTGGCCGTTTACGGGCAGTCCGGTTCCGCCTGCACGCGCTGTGGCGAAACCATTCAAAGGGCGGTCCTCGGCGGAAGGGGAACCTATTTCTGCCCGCACTGCCAGCCGGAGCGTCCCGGAGAATCCGGCCGCCCGCGGAAGGCTTGAAAGAAAGGACCGGGCATGTACAGCGCCTCCCTGATCAATGACCCCTTCGGCGATCCCGGTGTCTGCGTGGAATGCAGGTACCGCCGGGAATCCGTTCTTTTGGATCTGGGGGATCTGCATGCCCTGCCTGCACGCAGGCTGCTCAAGGTCAATTCCATTTTCGTCTCCCATACCCACATGGATCATTTCATCGGCTTCGACCATCTGCTGCGGCTCTGCCTCGGACGGGACAAACAGCTCCGTGTTTTCGGCCCGCCCGGTTTTGCCGGACAGATCGAGCACAAAATCAGGGCATACACCTGGAACCTCGTTCAGAACTACGACAACGACTTTGCCGTCGTGGTCACGGAAGTGCACCCGCAGCATCAAAATACGATACGCTATGCCTGCCGCAATGCTTTTCAACCCGAAGTCCTTGAAGCACACCGTCCTTTTGCAGGCACGCTGCTCGATACAAAATTCTTCGCCATCCGGGGAGTCTTTCTGGATCACAGGATCCCCTGCCTCGCCTTCCGCTTTGACGAGAAGAAGCGCATCAACATCATGAAGAATGCGCTGGCGGAGCAGGGCCTGCCCCTGGGGGCATGGCTGATGACCTTGAAGGAGCACATTCTGAACGGCGACCACGACGATGTTCCCGTCCGTGTCTGGACAAAAAATGAGCCGGGCCATGAAAAATGGCTGCCGCTCAGCCGGTTGAAGGCAGCCGTCAAGATCACGCCGGGTCTGAGCATCAGCTACGTCACGGACGCGATCGGCAGCAGCGAGAACATGCGCCGGATCACGGACCTTATCCGCGGCTCGGATCATCTGTTCATCGAAGCGACGTTCCTTCACGAGGATCGGGATATCGCGGCAAAGAAGCATCACCTGACCGCCCGTCAGGCCGGAACGCTGGCAGGAATTTCCGGGGTCAAGAGGATAACCCTGTTTCACCATTCCCCGAAGTACAAAGGCGCGGCGGCACTGATCGAAAGCGAAGCCATGCATGCCTTTCTGGAGCACCCTCAGGCACAGGAGGCGGGGGAAAACGGAAATGCATGAGCCCTCTCTTACATCCGGCTGCACAGAGAAGGCCGGACCGCTCTCCACAAATCCGCAACGGAGGCGGCGGATCGGACAACCGGCCTCTTCGGCGCCGCCCTTGACGCCGATCTCCCGCAAGCGTTATAGAGACACGCAGGAAACGAAAAAGGGATCCGTGAAATCATGCCCCTCGAACTCATCCGTTCCGTTCAGGCCCTGATCCGGCAGGTCGAAGAAAGAACCGGGAAACCGGTCACCCTCATAGAAAAGAGCGACCTGCCCATGTCGGCAGAGATTCAAATCGCTGCACCAAACGAAGCGTCCCACCGCCTCCTGTACCGCGGGAGACACGATGAGCAGATCAATTATGTCATCGCCAACCAGTGCGGCCATATTCTCCGGCTCTTTGCGGCGCCGGCGGAGCAGCGATTCATGCCCGTGGCCAGCTACAAGGCAATGATGAGCTATGCCATGGAGATGGGGGAGGAATGCCACCGGTTCGCCCGTCTTTTCAATCCGGAAAAAATCAAGCGCATGGCTCGCCTCTGGTACGAGGGGGTGGTTTTTCAACTGACCCGAATGCCGCCGGATATCATGATCGACAAGTGGCTCCACGATGCGTGCCCGGACCTCCGGCCCGTCCAGTTGAAGGCCCTTTTGAGACAGCGTCAGGCGGCTGTCCAGTCCCTGGCCGGCGATACGCGCAAATTCACACCGGACAAAATCTACCGTGTTTCCAATATCATGAATTACGCATTCTTCAAGGTTCTGGAGGACCACTTCCGGCTCGACTGGGTCGCACCCTACCATGGAACGATATTCATCTTCGACGGGAGCGCGCTGGCCGCACTGACGGAGCGTGAGTACGCCAACACACACGCCGGCGACCGGGCGATGATCGATGCATGGGCGAAGCGCCTGGATTTGACGACATGGTTTGAATGGAGAAAATTCGAAGCCTGAGGACGCTTCGCTATGAAAGGGACACAGAGGGAAGGGGATTTCCCCGGGCCGGCGAATCGATCATCTCCGCCCGGCTTCTGATGGACGCCAACGCCCTGGAGGCGGCGATGATCACCCTTTCGTGATAGGGCTGAACGCCGAGGAAGCTCTTTGACTCCCTGATTTCCGAAAGCGTGCGGATCGCGCCGGGTGCGCCGATGCGCCCAAGGGCAACGCAGATCTCTGCTTCCAGGTCGGTCCGGGACGAGGAAGGGATGAATGGCCGGTCCTTGAGCAAATCCAGCAGCGGGACGACGGCATCGGCCCACTTCAGCCTGCCCAGCATTTCTACAATGTTAACCTTTACCGAATCTTCCGCCGTCGGCAAAACGGACAGAAGCATGGGTCCCCGCTCACTCCCACCGATCCGGCGGATGCTGCGCAGGGCTTCCTGACGCACCCGGAAATCTTCATGAAGCAGCAGCGGCCGCAATTCGCCGGCCTCGCTCTCGCCGCCGACGCGTCCCAGCAGATAGGCCAGATTCCTCAGGTAGTACCAGGCCCCCCCTTCCCGAATCCGCTCCCGGATCAGGGGTATCACCATCGGTCCGACCTCGCCAAGGGCCTTCAGAATCCGGACCCGCTTGTCGCTTTCGCCCTGCACGCGAAGCATGTCCAACAGCCGGTTCAGAGGGACTTCCCCGAGTCTGGCCAGAAGCCGGCCGGATGCCGCCCGCCTGCCGTCCCGGCCGCCATGGAATTCCGTGAAGAGCATCCCCAGCAGGTTCTCCGAGGTCAGATCCCGGATGATTCCCGCAGCAATTTTCTGCGCCATCACACTCTTTTCCAGGACGCCGGTTTGGATGCGATTGAAGACATCCAGGATCGGAACGGCTTTGTCGTAACGGCTCCTGTGAACCAGATTCACCACGTGGTTCTTCAGGAACATGCAGATCTTTTCATAGGCCGGTGCCGACTCGGTTTCGAAGCGAACCCACGCCACCAGCCGGTCCGCGATTCCTTCAACCATCTCTTCCCGAAGGTCATGGGGAAGGCCTTCCACGATCCCGGCCAGTGCCGCCGATCCCCGGGCCCGCACATCCTCCCTGCTGTCGAGCAAGGCATCGCACAGTCGGCGGGCGGTCAGCCACAGGGTATCCGGATCATCATCGGCCAGCCGCGCGGCAATCTCCGGCAGGGACGACATCAGCGAGCGGTCGAGAATCGCCTCTTCCGCTCCGTTCAGCAGCGGAGCGATGGCCTGTCTCAGATCAACGACATTCTTAGCCCTCACCGCCGCCGAGGGACCGTTGACCGTGCCTTCATCCTGCACAGCCGGGGTTCCCTGATATCCCCGGGAAAGGAGCCTCTCGTTGATTTCCGAAAATTTCGCGTCATCCGTCTCGCTGACGATATGCTGCAGCAGTGCGCCGCCGAACAGCTGTTCGATGTCCCCGGAGAGAACCCGGCCCACCACCTCGGGATCCATGCCGGCAACGGCTTTCCCGATACGCCGGCACATCCCTTCCCGCGCATCCCCGCTCATTCCGGCCGTTGCCCCGTTCAGGACGCGGATCATGCGCGTCACCCTTTCCGCGCGATGGATGTCCGCCGCTGCTCCATTCCATGCCGGTTCCTGTGCCACCGCGGACCGGAATGCCTCGAACAGCCGCTCCGGATCTCCCGCCGCCTCCCGGACCTTTTCGGGGTTGTCAAGCAACTCCGGAAACGCCTGCATGACATCCCGAACGGTCGGATCATCCCGGATGCCGGGTCCGGCCGGGATGCGCCGATCCCCGTTGCGGGGCACATGGACTTTCTGATCGATCAGGATATGGATCAGATTTTTTTCAGCAAGGAGCTGCGGCAGCCCCCCTTCGCTCTTCAAATCCTCCGGACGCCTGTCGATGATTTCCAGAAAAGAGGAAAGCTCGGTCCGGTCCAGCCCCCTTTCAAGGGTAATGCTCCGGATGCCGCACCGGATCAGCGTCTCCAGCAGGGCCTCGTGCTGCCGCATCTGCCGGACCGGCGGGCTCAGCGGATCCCCGCAGAGAAGGATACTGTTTCCCGAAACGGTGAAGATCAGCTTCGTTCCCTGTGCAAGGATATCCGCAAGGCTCTGATAGAGCCGGTCCACGGCGAGGACCGTCATGGCGCCGGAAGGGGGATAGAGGCGCATGTTCTGAACGGCCGCGCTCATCAACGCGAGCGCATCCAGCGCCTTTTGCTGCAACTCCGCTATCATCATCCTGTCCTCCCGCCGGAACCACCCTGCCGGTCCTGGGTCTCTGCCGCACTTCCCGCCGCGCGATGCGGGTCAGCCGACCAGCTTGTTCTGAACCGCGTATAATGTGATCTCGGCATTGTTCTTCATCTTCATTTTTTCAAGGATGTGCGTGCGGTAGGTGCTGATCGTTTTCACACTCAGGCACAGCTCGTCGGCAATCTCCGTCACCGTCTTTCCCGATGCGATCATCAGCATGACCTGATATTCCCGGTCGGACAGCGTCTCGTGGGGCGGCCGGGTCGCATCGCCATCCAGATAGAAGGCCAGTTTCTCGGCCAGGGACGCGCTGATATACTTGCCTCCTCCGGATATTTTCCGGATGGCCGCAATCAGCTCATTGGCCGCGCTGGCCTTGGTCATGTAGCCCGAAGCGCCGGCCCGCAGCGCCCGGACGGCGTACTGCTCTTCCGGATAAATGCTCAGGATCAGCACCGGTAGCTTCGGCTTTTCGCTTTTCAGGTCTTTCAGTATTTCCAGGCCGCTCCGTCCGGGCATGGAAATGTCCAGCAGGACCAAATCGTAGTCCTTTTTCCCGATCAGGTTGAGGACCTCCTGCCCGTTGCCCGCTTCGTCCGCCACCAGCATATCCGGCATATCGGATATGACCTGCTTGAACCCCGCGCGGACGATCGGATGATCGTCGGCAATCAAGATTTTGATTTTCTTCATCGGTCCATCCCTTCATCAAAAATGAGGATGCGGGGATCCCGCGCCACGGCCCGCATCCTTCGAAGCGCCGCAGCCGGAAGGATGACCCCGCAGGCCGTTATGCACCCGCAATGCCCTTCGGATTCCGGAGGGGAATGTCCACTTTGACCAGGGTCCCCTTGCCCGGGTTGCCTGATATTTTGACATCACCTCCCCAGTAGTGGGTTCGTTCCCGCATACCCAGCAAGCCGAACGAGTTGGGTTTGGCAAGCTGTTCTTTTGTAATGCCCTTGCCGTTATCTTTAACCGTCAGACCGACTTTTTCACCCGTCGCTTTCAGCGATACGTTGACCCGCGTGGCCCCGGCATGACGGGCAATGTTCGTCAGCGTCTCCTGGAAAATACGGAAGATGGCTGTGGACAGGTCCGGTTCCAGGTACAGGTCCTCCGGGTCCACGGCCACCTTGCAGCGGATGCCGGTCCTCTTTTCGAATTCACCGGCCTGCCATCCGATGGCCACGGCCAGCCCGAGATGGTCCAGCATCCCCGGGCGGAGGTCCATATATATCCGCTTCAAGGTCTGCATGGTCATATCCACCAGCCCGACCATGGACTCCGTCTGATCGCGCAGCGCTTTCTCCGTTTCGGGTATCTTCCGGTTGAGCAGGACAAGCCCCGTGTTCAAAGCCGTAAGCAGCTGTCCCAGTTCATCGTGGAGCTCGCGTGCAATCCGGGTCCGCTCTTTTTCACGGACGGACTGGAGGTGCGCGGACAGGTTCCGCAGCTGCTCCCGGGACCGTTCGATTTCCGTCTCCGCCCGCTTGCGGTCCGTGATGTCCTCATAGGTGATGACGATGCTTTTCTGCTTCAGCTGCGTGCCGATCCGAGCGGCGCTGACCATGCACTCGATGCCGGTTCCGTCCTTGCGCCGGCAAGAAAACTCCGACGAAAAGGTCCTCTTCTTTTCCAGAACGGAATAGAGGTCCCTGGCAATGGCCTCATAGCCCTCGTCGGTCTGATAGAGCACGCGGGTGCTCTTGCCGATCAGATCTTTCGCCCTCCAGCCAAACACGGCCTCCACGCCGTCATTGGCAAAGATGATCCGGCGGTCCTGAAGACCGATGACTGCATGGGGAATGGCTTCAAGGATAGATGCCTCCAGGGCTTCCAGCTCCGCCAGTTTGTTCCGGGCCTCGAACTGTTCGGTGATGTCCATGGAATTTCCGAGCACCGCCCGCTCCCCTCCCCAGGGGATCAGCGTGACCGTTTCCATGATCCAGCGGATTCGCCCGTCCTTGGTGACGATCCGGAACTCATGGGGCGCCGTCCGCCGCCGGTTCAGCATCTCTCTGGAGTTCCGGATGACCTTTTCCCGGTCCTCCGGGTGGACGAGGCTCAAGGAGTCCATGCCCGCCAGCTCATCAGCGCTGTATCCGGCATATTTGGCGGCATTGTGGTTGACAAACTGAAAGGTCCCGTTCTGAACGACGTAGACGCCGGCCTGGGAATTGTTGGCCATGATCTTGTAGGCCGCCTCGGCGCGTTTTCGATCTGTAATGTCCTCGTAGGTAATGACAATGTTTTTTTCCTTCAGACTCTCGCCGATGCGCGAGGCGCTGATCATGCACTCGATTTCCTGTCCGTCCTTTCGCCGGCAGGGAAACTCCGACCGAAAGGTGCGCTGGCGCTCCAGGGTCGAATAGAGGTTCGCAGCGATCGCTTCGAAATCCCTGTTGGAGCGGTAAAAGACGCGCGTTCGTTTGCCGATCAATTCTTCGGCCTCCCATCCGAAGACCGCCTTGACCCCGTCATTGGCAAAGATGATGCGCCGGTTGCGGAGACCGACGACCGCATGGGGGATCGCCTCCAGGATCGACGCCTCCAGGGCTTCCAGCTCCGCCAGCTTGTTCCGGGCCTTGATCTGATCGGTGATGTCCATGGAGTTTCCAAGAACGGCCCGCTCTCCCTTGTACCCGATGGAAGTAATGGTTTCCGTGATCCAGCGGATGCCGCCGTCCTTGGCGATCGTGCGGAATTCGTAGGAGGAGGTGCGTTTCCCCTTCAGCATCTCGATGGCGCTGCGGCGAACCCGCTCCCGGTCGTCCGGGTGTACCAGGCTCATGGATGCCATGCCGATCAGCTCGTCCTTGCTGTAGCCCCAGTAGAATGCGGCGTGGGCGTTGACAAACCGGAATTTCCCCCCCTGTACCACATAGATGCCGGCCTGCGAGCTGTTCTCCAGCGTCCGGAACAGCCCTTCCTCGAGCAGGTGGTCTGTTTCCGTTTTTTTCATGGTGCGGATCCGACGGCGCAGATCCTTCAGTTCAACGATCAGTTTTTCTCTGGACTTGGCTTCATCCCGCTTCATGGATCGGATGCTTTCATCTGCCAGAAAATGGCATTCGGGTTGCACAGGGGATCGGCAACGCAGTTTTCACAAAAGTAGGCGGGAACGACGGTCCCGCATCCCTCGGCCAGCAGTTCAAAGCGGGCGCAGTCCTCGCAGAGGGCCTGCCGGCACCCCATGCACGGCGTCCATGCCGCCCCCTTCCCGCAGGCTTCGCAGAGGTCCACGATCGGTCCCCCTCAGTCCATTTTTCCGCCGTAGGGATTCACCCGCTCATCCGCCGCACAGGCCGGACAAAACGCCTTGGTGTCCACATGCCCGCAGCCGTATCCCCACATGTCGAATTTCCGGCAATCCACGCACAGGGCGATGGAACAACCGTCGCAAAGCACAACGGACGGTTTCAGGCGGCACCTCTGGCAGACGGGGTCCCCGTTGGTGACGATCATGCGTCTCTCCTGAAAAGATCATCCTGAACGAATTTCGGCGGCAGCGACGGACTGCCCGCCAGGCCAAACCCCGGCAGCAAGATCAGGGTCGATGTCCCCTGGGCAATCAGCTTGCCGTCCCCGCTCCGGATTTCCGCTTCGCCCAGACCCAGTTTTTTCCCCATCTTGATGCGCTTTCCCCTGGCGATCAGCCTGCCCTCACGGACCGGCGTCAGGTAGTTGAGTTTCAGGTCCACGGAGGTGATCCCCTCATTCTCATCCAGATCGCAAAAGGCCGCCCAGAAGGCCGCCGTATCAATGATGGAGGCAAAGACGCCGCCATGCACATATCCGAAGGCCTGGAGGTGCTTTTCCGCCACATCCGCCTGCAGCAGTGCATGCCCGCGTGTCAGTTCGCGAATTTCCATGGACAGGAGCCGGAAATAGGGGCATTGATTGGCCAGGGTGCAAACCGCACTGATGTAGTCCGGGTTCAATTTTCGCATGGCAGGCATTCTCCCGGGAGGAATCCCGCAGACACACATCCGCGATGCCGGACATGTGCCCGGCCGTTCATCCTATTTTCCGGAAAAGACCGGCGGCCTCTTTTCAAAAAAGGCCCTCAGGCCCTCCTTGTAATCGGCAGTCCTTCCGGCCCGAATCATTCCGGACCGCTCACGCTCCAGTTGCCGTTCCAGCAGGTCCAGCATGGAATGATTGATGTTCTCCTTGGCAATGGCAAAGGCCCGGGTCGGCCCTTGGGCCAGCTTGACCGCCATTTCCTGTGTCAGCCTCAGCAGGTCGGCGTCTGCCACCACCCGGTTTACGAGACCCCAGGCAAGGGCCAGATCCGCGCCGAATACCGGGTCCAGGAAAATCAGCTCCTGGGCCCGACCGAAACCGATAAGCCGGCCCACCACCAGCGACCAGGCACCGTCCGGCACCAGACCCAGGTTGGAGTAGGCCTGGCGGAACCGCGCTGAGGCCGCGCAGATCCTCAGGTCGCATGCGGCCATCAGGCTCATGCCGCCGCCGCCCACGGGGCCGTTGACCGCGGCCACGACGGGCTTCGGCAGGGTTCGGATGCTGAGCACGCACACATTGAGAACCTTGATCAACTGACGGAGCGGATCGGACGGGTTGGCGTCGATTTCCTCCCGGAAGGAGGCGACGTCCCCTCCGGAACAGAAGGCCTTGCCCGCGCCCGTGAGGATGACCGCGCGGGTTTCGTCATCGTCGGCACAGATTTCCAGCGCCTTGGCAAGGTCACTCAGAAGAGCGAAGTTCATGGCATTGTAGGATTCCGGCCGGTTCAGCGTGACGGTGACCACCTGGTCCCTTTTCTCGAAAAGAACATTTTGAAATTTCATCCTCGCATCCTCCCCTGATTACGACGCTCTGCAGGAACCGGGAACGCGGCAAAGGCTTTTTCCTCATTCGGCTTCTGCTCAATCTCCTAAAACGCTAACAAACTGACCTTTAAATCTCAAGGTAAATTTAGAGCAGCGCCTCCAGGCGGTCGATCCGGAAATGCTGAAGCAGGCTGATGAACCTCGGCGAGCAGACCGGGTTGACATCCATTCCGAAGAGATGGGTTTCACAGGCGCAATCGGAGCAGCCAAAGCCCGGAACCGACCATCCCGAGATCTCGCCGAGCGCCCGGGCAATTTCATGCTCGAGCGGTTGACGGGTGCGAATGGGAATGGCCGTGCACCGTTCCGCCCGGTCGCGCAGGTAATCGACATGCCAGAAGAGTTTTTTTCTTCTCCGGAGATGCCTTTCGATCCGCTTCGCCAGGTTCTTCCGGGCCGACCCCACGTAGAGGTAAAAACCCTTCCGGAAGAAAACCGTCCCGAGACCGCCAACGGGAATACAGCGTTCCGCGGCAAGTTCCAGAACCAGGATGTAATTTCCGCAATCCCCGGCCTCCCGTTCCAGAATGTCCCAGGGAATGGTCAGTTCGCGCACCCCGTCGCTCAGCGACATATTTTTCCGCCATTGCACGGCAACGGCCTTGAATTCCAGAATCCCTCGCAGCGCAAGGAAGGTCCGGGCAAATTCGATATCCCTATGGTAATCGGGCAGGAAAAACATCACGTGGGCGCAGTGGACCAGGAACAGGACCATGCCCGGGGTCCCCTCGCGTGCGCATGCCGCGAGCTCCGTCAAATGCCTGCGGCCCCGCAGCGTGACGGCATCGGGAAACATGGCAATGCGGCGGCCGAACAGCGTGCAGGATTTGACCTCCAGCAACGTGGGGTGCTCCCCCCTTTGCAGCAGAAAGTCAAAACGGCTGCGCCCGACTGTGATTTCCCGTCTGACGACCCGGGCGTCTTCCAGGCCGGGGATCCTGTGCCGGTCAATCAACCGGGCGACCACTTCATTGGTCCAATGGGTATGCACCAGGACCGGCTGACCGTCCCGAACGGCAGCCACGCAGAGCCAGGGCAGCTTCAAGCCCGCTCCGCGGAGATTCTCGACCAGGTAGACCGTCCGTCCCGGCTGAAGAAGCTCCCAGAGCTTTCCCGGATTGGGCAGATAGGCCTCACAGATCCGCCGGCCGACGGCACAACGCACGACAAAGCGGTTCGGCCGGTCCAGAAAGCGGCCTTCCCGAATGTTTTCAAGATGAAAAGGTTTGATCATACAGGGGGGCAAAGCCGTCCTTGCCGGTTGCCAGCATCAGCGTCAGCGGCATCGCCTCTTGCCCCAGCGCGATCATCCGTTCCGCCGTCTGCCGGATATCCCACTGTGCGTGACGGTCCGCCCGCAGCCGGGCGATGTGATACAGCTCCCGCGCGTTGACTTTCAGGGCGACCCGCTTCCGGTGGGCATTGGTCAGGATGTACGCCGCGGCCTCGGGAACGGCCTGCCGGAAACGGTCATGGGCGGCTTCCGTGCGCGCGATGATTTCCAGAAAGGGCGCTTCCATGCCGACAGCCGAAACAGCCGGTGGTATGGTGACCCCCAGCGCCGGGTCGTAATCCTGGCCGGTGATGGTCGCCATGCGGTGCCTTTTCAACTGGGCGAAGCAGCTGGCGCTGACCACCAGTTCAAAGTGCAGGTCGATATGCTCGAATTCGCGCAAAATCGGATCGAAGGCCTTCAGGTGGCGGAATGCCGTTTTGATCAGATCGCTCTTTTCCTGCACGCCCATGCCGGCCGCCAGCGCGAGGCACCGGGATTTCGGCAGACAGGCGGAAGAGTGGATCAGCGCCGCGGCGATTTGATCGTCCGCCCGATCCGTCGCCGCAGTCAAAACCACGGCAGCCTGTCCGGCCGGCTCCGCCGCCGGATCCGGCCCCCGACCCGCAACCAGCGAGGCGACCTTTGCTCTCAGGTCCCGGCGCGTCAGGCGATCATAATCGGTTGCGGCCGCATACCGGATCAGGGAAGGCGCGACGTGCTTCGTCGCGTCAAAGAGCCGGCGGCTGAAGGTTCTGGCCTCTTCCAGCTCGTGGGCGGCCAGACGCCGCAGCATGAGCTCCAGATTCCTGGCGTTGATCGTCATGCCGAGCTGGGTTTCCGTGCCGAGCGCGATGGTGTAGCGGGCGTCCTCCTTCGCCCATCCCTCGAGCAGCGGCCTGTTCCCGGGATCGGCGGCAAGGTCCGGATGCCGCTCAAAGACATCGGACCGCAATCGTCCGTACAACTCATGATAGAAGCGGTTCTGCTCCCGGATCATCCCTGTAAACAGAGTTTCCAGACCGGCCTCCTGAATCTCCCGGGGGAGGACGAAATCGTCTTTCAGCAAAACATAACGCTGGGATTTTTCCGTGAAGGAACAAAGCCGGAACTTCTCGATCTCCTCCACCAGCAGACGGGAAACGCCTAAAATATCGATATTGAACACCGCATGCTCGGCAATCGAGCTGTGGCCCATGTCGAAGACGATGCTGCGGTTGGACCGTCGGGCCTTTTCGACCTCCGCCCGGGCGAGGGTCCTCAGCTCGTTTACCGGTCTGGGATTCCGGCTGATCCGGGCATATGCGGCGGCGATCGTTTCCGGAGTCAATTCCTCCAGATCCGGCAGGGCGTCTTCAATGTCCTGAATCGTTTCGTAGTCGATGTTGTAGCCGGCCAGGAGGATTTTCATCGTTCGCGCTCCTTCAGAGTCTGACCACGTCGACATGGGAGAGGCTCCGGCCCAGAAAGCGCTCGCCGATGGTCTGAAAGCGATAGGGAACATCCGTCACGAAGAACTGGTATTGCGGGGGAATCCTCAGGGGATTCGATAGGTTCCGGGTCGCCAGCAGTTCGGCTGTGATTGCCGCCATCGCCTCCGCCGAATCGACGAGACGGATGACCGGTTCCAGAATATCCTCAAAGAGGGCCTTGAGCAGCGGGTAATGGGTACACCCCAGGACCAGCGTGTCAATATGCTCCGCGACCACCGGTTTGAGATATTCCTGCGCGGTGAGGCGCGTCACGGGATGATCCAGCCATCCCTCTTCGACCAGCGGCACGAAGAGCGGACAGGCCTGGGAATAAATCCGGACATCCGGATCGTAGCGATGAATCGCACGGGCGTAGGCATTGCTGTTGATGGTGGCCGGGGTTCCGATCACGCCGATTTTCTTGGTGCGTGTTTCCGCAGCGGCGATGCGGGCACCGGCGTCAATGACGTCGAGAACCGGGACCGGCGACCTCTCCTGAACGCCCTCCCCGGCCACGGATGCGATCGTGTTGCAGGCGATAATGAGCAGCTTCACCTTCTGCCGCAGCAGAAAATCCGCGATCTGTGTGGCATACTGCGTAATGGTCTCAACCGATTTGACCCCATAGGGGACGCGTGCCGTGTCACCGAAATAGATGATATTTTCGAAAGGCAACCGCTCCATGAGAGCGCGGACAACGGTCAGACCGCCGACGCCGGAATCGAAAACCCCAATGGGATGGACCCGTGCAAGGTTCATGGAACTTCCTTTCCGATCCCGTCTTTCCCGGCGGAGATATGGGGGGGCAAGGTTTTCCGGCCACCTTCGTACAGCTCGTATTCCAGCAGCCTGCACTCGATCTCCCCGTTGTAGAAGGGAATCCTTCGTTTCGTTTTCAAGCCCACCTGCCTGGCCAGGTTCAGGTTTCCCGTAAAGACATAACCTTTGTAGCCCTGGCATTTTTGCTTGAAAAAATTCCCGATGCCCCGATAGGTCGCCTCAAGCGCCCGAACCTCTCCCATGCGCTCTCCGTAGGCCGGATTGATCACGATCACTCCGCCTCCCCCCGGCAGGGGCGTATTCTGATAATCGCAGACCGAGAACGCAATCAGGTGGTCTACGCCGGCCGTTCTGGCATTCTGAACGGCCGCTTCGACGGCTTCCCGGTTGTGGTCCGTGGCAATGATCTCTCCCGCAAGCCGCCTTTTCGCCGCTTTCCGTTTCTCTGTCCGGATACCTCGCCAAACCGACGGTTGGAACCCCTTCAGGTGCATGAATCCGTATTGACTCCGGACCAGGCCCGGGGCCCGGTCCGCAGCGATCAGGGCCGCCTCGATGGCGAGCGTTCCGCTGCCGCACATGGGATTGATGAAGTTTCCCCGATCCTTCCATCCGGAAGCCAGCACCACCGCCGCCGCCAGGGTTTCCTGCATGGGGGCCCCGAGGGGAATTTTCCGGTACCCCCGCCTCGACAGGGGTTCGCCGGATGTATCCAGGTACACCATGACCCGGCGATCCTTCCAGAAAAGATGGACTACGGTCCTGCCCCGGTCAGGGCCGGAATCGGGCCGGCGTCCGCATACCCGCTGAAACCGATCGACGATGGCGTCCTTGCCTTTCAGATTCAAAAACCGGCCGTCGCGAATGGCCGGTGTGTCGGCAAAGGAGGTAACGCAGAGGTAACCTTCCGGATCCATGATCGCTTCCCAGGGCATCCGGGTCAGGCCGTCATAGAGTTCCTCCGGCGTTCCCGCCTGCATGACGTGCAAACGATAGAGGACCCGGTGACCGGTCCGGAGGTTCAGGTTCAGCGTCATGGTGTCCGCCAGCGTCCCCACGGTTTCGACGGCCGCTTCCGTCGCGGACCCGACCGGAAAGCCCAGCGACAGGATCTCCGCCTGCAGGTAAGGCGAGATCCCCTTGGGGCAGGTTATGAGTATCGTGCCCTCACGCATCCACGGCGACATGAATTTCGTCTAACACAAGTCGCTCGAAATGGACAGCAAAAGAGCGTTTCGGCGGTGATCCTTCGCTGGCAATGAGACCCTCATGAAAACAGGGATTGATTAAATCATGCGTATTTAGTAACTTGCCTGCCGTAACGGAGGGCATTTTTCTTCGAAACCCGAAAACCGGCCGCGCATGGATCCCAAAAAAGTACAAAACGTCGTTTTCTTCATGATACTGGGTCTTGTCACCCTCCTTTTTCTCTATCTGCTGAAACCTTTCTTCACCCCGATCTTCTGGGCCGTGGTCTTTGCCGGCATTTTCAGGCCCCTGTACCGGAGGATCAGCGAAAAGCTGAAACGACCCAATCTCAGCGCCACCCTGACGCTGCTCGCGATCATCCTGATCATCATCATCCCGGCAGCCGTCATCGGGAGTCTGCTGGTTTCCGAATCGATCCAGATTTACAATTCCATCAGCAAGGACACAAGCGCCGTTGAAATGAAGGTCCGGAATGTCATCGGCCACTTTGCCGACAACCCCTACCTGAAAGGATTCGCGCTCGATCAGTCTTTTCTCACAGAGAAGTTCACCGAGGGGGTCAAAAGCATCGCCAATTACCTCTTCGTCCATCTGACCAACCTGACGCAGAACACGATCATCTTTCTGGTCCAGTTCGGTGTGATGTTCTACGCGCTTTTTTTCTTCTTCCGCGATGCGGACCGGATTCTCGCGAGCATCATGCGGATGTCACCCCTGGACGAAGCCAGGACAACCATTCTCTACCATCAATTCACCACCACAGCCCGGGCGACTCTCAAGGCGACCGTTGTCCTGGGCGGCCTGCAGGGCATCTCGGGGGGCTTCATCTTTTTTCTGACCGGCATCGACGGCGCGATGGTCTGGGGGCTGCTCATGATGGTGCTCGCCATTCTTCCTGGCATCGGCTGTGCCATCATCTGGGCGCCGGCGGGTCTGATCATGCTACTGAGCAACCACCTATGGGAGGGCATCGCCATCCTCACTTTCGGCGTCCTCGTGATCGGCCTGGCCGACAATTTACTGCGTCCCGTCCTCATCGGCACCGATGTCGAAATGCACCCCTTGCTGGTCTTCCTGTCCACCCTGGGCGGCCTGATCGTTTTCGGCCTTTCCGGATTCGTCATCGGTCCGATCATTGTCGCGCTGTTTCTGTCAATCGGGGAAATGTACGACAAACTCACCGACAATCCACCGTCTGCGGGCTGAGAACAACCGGAACACGCGCATCCGCCGGGAGGGCGTCGGGCCATGCCTTCGGCGCAAAGCCGTTTCCCAGTGCCGGTCATGACCGGAAAGTGATTGCAATTAAAGGTTGATTATGGTTAGAAAGGAGTGGGCGTTCGGGTGAAGAAGTGTGACGCGCAAGGGGGTGCATGTTGCATCGGAACAGTCTGTCAATAAATCGGGCCCGCCATCGCGGTCCGGGATGGTCCGCAATGATCCGGTCCTGCGCCGTTGTTTGCCTGGTGTCCTCCCTGCTTGCCTGCACCCCGTCCCTCTACTCCGTCAACCTGCAATATGAGCCATCTGCCATCGTGATCCCGGCCGCCGACAAGGGACAGAAACTGATCGTCACGGTTGCCCTGTTCAACGATGCGAGGCCGGGCGGCGAAGACCTGCAGATCGGCAGGGTGTCGACGGCGGCGGGCGGCCTGTACACCGTTCTTCCCAGGAATCTCAAACCGGGAGCGGCCGTTTCGGCGATTGTCAAAGATATCCTCGTCAAGTCCGGATACCGCGTATCCGTGGCCGCGCCGGCCTGGAACCTTAAAGAAGATACGGTCAAAAAGGAGTGGGGAAGGATTCTGGTCGGCGGTAATATCGAGGCCCTTGAAATCACCTGTCAGAGCGATGTCCCGATCATATCCTACCGTTCCCGGGTGAAGCTCAATTTCGCATTCGCGGACGTCCTGACCGGCAAGACATTTTACCGGGTAACGACCGAGAGCAACAATACGCTGGAGCACGTTTATTTCACCGAGGCGCTGCTGGGCCAGCAGATCAGCAGCGCGCTGTCCGAAGCGGCCGAAAAGGCATTTGAGGGCGGCACCCTGAAGGAAAAAATCCGGGAAGTCTTAAGACGGACTCCTTGACCATCCCCCTCCTTCGCACGCGATCCATCATGTTTTCACCCTTTCCCGACGATCCGGCGCCGTCAGGGCCGTCAAGGGCTTATGGAACATGCCACGGAGCGGCATCCATATCCGGCCGGACGGCCCGGAAGGGAATTTGCGCACTGAAATGCATGAACGTACGGAAAAAGTAAAAATTGAATATCCCTGCCGCTGGACCTACAAGGTCATCGGCGTCGACCCGGACGGCATGCGGGCGGCCATCGCGGAGCTGCTGCCGGACGGCAACTGCGCCGTGACGCTTTCCCGCAGCAGCGCCGGTGGCCGGTATCACTGCCTGAACGTGGATCGAGAGGTTGGAAGCGAAGCCGACCGCGTATCGCTTTACGAGGCGCTGCGAAAACACCCGGCTGTCAGGATCGTCCTATGAACACGGCAAAAGTCAACGAGACGGACCGGGCTTTGGCGAAGGTATGCGGGCACTGCCCCGTCTGCCGCCATGCCCGCAAAAGGCAAAAAGGCGCCGCTTACCGTTTCGTCCGGACCATGGAAGAGGGCCTGTGCCCTTTCTGCAATGCCTATGAGAGGGTGTATGGCCGCAAGGCCCATGAGCCCGACGGCGCAAAAGAGGGTTGAACCCATGCTGGAACAAGGACTGTCACCCAATCGATTCACGGCCTGGTTGGGTTTGATGTTTCTGAAAATCCTTGGCTGGCGCGTCGAAGGCGAGATTCCGTCGATAAAAAAATTTGTCATCATTGCCGCACCGCACACCTCGAACTGGGATTTCCCCATTACCCTCGCCGTTGCATTCGCCTTGAAGATCAAAATCTACTGGATGGGGAAAACCGCGATGTTCCGCTGGCCCTTCGGCGGCCTCCTCCGGTGGCTCGGCGGCATACCCATCGACCGGAGCCGGTCCCACAATGTGGTCGACCAGTCCATACAGGCCTTTCAGGAACGCGATCAACTGATCATGGTGGTCCCGCCGGAAGGAACCCGCAAGAAGGTCAGCTACTGGAAAACCGGTTTTTATCACATTGCCAGGGGCGCCGCTGTTCCGATCGTCCTGGGATTCCTCGATTACCGGCAAAAGGCGGGGGGGATCGGCCCCACCTTCTTCCCCACGGGGCGGATTGAGGAGGATATGCGCCAGATACGGGCCTACTATGCCACCATCACCGGGAAGCGACAGAGCCAGTTCGGCAATGCCGTTATCCGGACTTAGAGAGGAAATCGTAATGAAGTATGCCGAGGATATTTACGTTTATGAATGGAAGGACATGTTCGACAACAACTGCAACAGCTACTACATCGGCGGTTCCGTTCAGGCCCTGATCGATCCCGGCCTGACGTGCCACGTGCCGTCGCTGCTGGAAAGCATGCGTTTCGACGGCATTCGGCAAACGGACATCCGCCATGTGATCAACACCCATTCCCATCCGGACCATTTCGAAGGTTCGGAATCCTTTGCCGCTTCCGGGATCAAGATCGCGATGCATGGCGAGGAAATCTCGTTCCTGAACGGGGAGGGCGGGTCCCTGTACGGCCTGTTCGGCCTGAACCGGCCGAAGACTGCGGTCGACATGATCCTGACGGATGGCAAGATCTCTCTGGGCGACGAAACCTTCGATGTGATCCTGATCCCCGGCCATTCGCCGGGTTCCATCGGCCTTTACTGGCCGGATCGGAAAGCGCTGTTCTGCGGTGACGTGATCTTCGATCGAAGCGTTGGAAGGACGGATTTTCCGGGAGGGAGCGGCGCCCTCTTGAAGGAGAGCATTCGGAGTCTGGCAAGCCTGGACGTCGCGTGCCTTTTTCCGGGCCATATGGGCATCGTGGACGGGGCGGAAGACGTCCGGAGGAATTTCCAGATCGTCATTCAGCAGATCTTCCCGTATATTTGAGGATCACCGCTGCAAGGCATTCAGCCGCTTTTTCACTCCAGGTTCGGCATGGGGATAAAATCGTCTTTCTTCAGGATCATGTAGGTTGCCAGCCCCTTGGCGATCAGTTTCCCTTTTCCGTTCCTGACATCCACGTCGCCCAGGGCCGTTTTGCCGCCCTTGAAGATGATCCGCGCTTCCGCCATGATTTCACCCTCATGGAAGGTCTTGAGGTAATTGATCTTCATTTCCACGGTGGTGAAGGTCTCATCCCTTTCCACCAGTCCAATCAGGGCCATGGCCACGGCGGAGTCGGCCGCGGAAAAGACCGCCCCTCCATGGGCGATGCCCAGCGGATGCACCAGTTTTTTTGAAAAAGGCAGCCGGACCTTCGCCCATCCCTTCCGGACATCCGCAAGCTCCATTCCCAGCAATGCCCAGAAAGGAGATGCCTCCTGCATTTTCGCGATCAGCGACTTCTTGAATTCGGGGTGCAGTTCTTCGTGGTCGAACATCGGTGGGTCTCCCGGCGGAATGATGCGCCAATATTCTTTCCGTATGTCTTGTTCCTGCAAATATCGGACAGCCGACCCGCAAACACCGGTCCTACTGGCCGTTCATTTTCTCAGCCGCGGCATGGCCGGCTTCCCGGTAGGGCAGGGACTCCCGGATCGGTTCGGGAATGCGCCCGAATTTTGCCTCAAAGGCCTCCAGGTACTGAATGCGCCCCCGGAGAAAATCCGCGACCCTTTTTTCCGCGAGGTTCCGATCGTCAAACAATCGGAAGGCCCGCATCAGATCGAGGTTTGCCCGGTCGCACTGGATGGGGTAATAGTGGCCCAGCCAGTCCCCCTCCACGCTGAAACGGAGCTGCCTGCGGACCAGATCATTGTAGGCTGCCAGGGATTGCCGCAGCGTCACTTTCTGATCCTGCTGGCCGATGGTTCCCGTGTTCGCCAGGTAACAGGGGATCCTGTTCCGCCGGACGATGTCGTAGAAGATCATGGCGTGTTCCATGCGGTCTCCGGCGATGAAGGGGTCCAGGAAGAATTCTCGCTTGAATTTCCCCGCCTCCTCGGGATTCCCGCCGGTGCTCTCGATGGATTCGCCGTAGATGAACTGCATGGTGGCCTGCTCCGCCGTCAGACGGCTGATCACATTCACCAGCGGATTCCGGGTCAGGATGACGATATAGTGGAGCCGGTTCGCCCGCAGGCTTTTGGAGGCGATCTCCAGATTCTGCCGGCTCACAATGGCCCTTGCGTTCCCCGTCTTGGCGATGTCCTTGAAATCGGGCATGTAGGGGTATTTGGTGATGGCCACATTTTCCAGGAAGGCGTCCCTGGACTCCGCGGCGCGCAGGATCTCCGGCTGGCTTTCATCCAGCCCCTCCGTCTTGACATAAAGGCCGCCGATCTCGAAAGCGGCATAGTCGCCTTCAAAACCGATTGCCCCGCCGTCGTCGCCGATCATCTCCGAAGTTTCCCGCGGCAGCTTGGAGAACTTCCGGCACAGGGTCGTTGTCTTTCCGGTGGCTGTGAGACCCGAAACGGCCATCACCACTTCCTGCAGTTCCGGACGCTCCGTGTTCTCATCATAGATCCACAGGTAATCCCGCCGGGCGCCCGCATGCAGAAAGATCCCGGACCGGTCGATGGCTTTCACCCGCCAGTCTTCAAACTGGAAAATGCCCTTCTTGCCCTCGCCCAGATAGATGGTATTCCGGCAGATCTTGACCTGGTCGCCCCGCTGTTCACCCATAAAGAGGCGGACCATGATGTCCTTGTCCAGCAGCTTCTTCGATTTGTTCGCTTCGAACTGCCCGTCGGTAAAATAGATGATCGTATAGGTCGGCGCTTCCACCACACGCGCCTCCGGACGGTCGAAGAGCAGCTTGAGCCCGTAGGCAAGCTGGGCGTACGGTTCGGGAATCAGGAAACGGGCCGTCACGCCGTCCTGCCCGTCGCCGATGATCGTATCCAGGGAAATAACGCGCTCCCTGCCGAGGACATCGACGGCCTGCGCGGCCAGCCTTTCCTCCGGCTCTCCGAAGGGATAATCGACGCTGTTGCGGGTATGAGGGGCGGAGCGGTTCATGGGCTCGGAGTCGGCCGCCACCGAACCCATTTGCGTCTGAATCACCCCATCCTGGCGGACGGCAAGGCGCTTGATTTCCGCCAGCGTGCATCCCTCGATCAGACGCTTCTCCCTGCGGGCCTGTTCGTAAATTTTCACGGCTGCTGCTTTAAAAAAATTCACTTTCGCAATCCTCTCTGATGATCTTCAAAAAACCTTCCGTTCTGCACCAGTCGTGAAACTTTCGCAGAGCCGGGAGGTTCTGTCAATCTCAAAATCATCAAATGAACTTGAGGCGAATGTCGTAATCTGGTAAGGTTTAAGAGAAAAGCCACCACCGCGAGGGAGGGATCAAGATGGAAAGAAAACACAAGTTTTCAATCTGGTACGTCCTGCTGGGCGTCTGGGTGGTTCTGATCATTCAGAGTTACATCGCCTCCATTTTCGCTTATCAGGTGATTCCCTACAGCCAGTTTCTCAGCCTGCTCAAAGCCGGAAAGATCACGGAAGTGGCCGTCACGGCCAATCAGATCCAGGGGAAGATGAAAACAGACGGCGCCGTCACCGGCGAGACGAAGGGCTTCCGGACCATCCGCGTCGATCCGGAACTGTCCACGCTGCTGGATCAATATAAGATCAGCTTCAAGGGAGAAATCGAATCCACCCTCCTGAGGGACCTCCTTTCCTGGGTCGTCCCGATCCTTCTTTTCGTCGGAATCTGGTTTTTCATGATGAAACGGATGGGGTCCCAGCAGGCCGGCTTCATGACGCTCGGCAAGAACAAGGCCAAAATCTACATGGAAAATGAACTGAATGTGACCTTCGACGATGTCGCCGGCGTGGATGAGGCCAAACAGGAACTGGTGGAGGTCATCGAATTTCTCAAAACACCGGCCAAATTCACCGAACTGGGCGGCAAGATCCCCAAGGGCATTCTCCTGGTGGGGCCGCCGGGCACCGGCAAGACCATGCTGGCCAAGGCCGTGGCCGGCGAGAGCGGGGTCCCATTCTTCAGCATCAGCGGTTCGGAGTTCGTGGAGATGTTTGTGGGCATGGGGGCCGCCCGGGTGCGCGACCTCTTCGACCAGGCCAAGCAGAAGGCGCCCTGCATCATCTTCATCGATGAGCTGGACGCCCTCGGCAAGGCCCGCGGTTTCGCCGCTGTCGGCGGACACGACGAGCGGGAACAGACCCTGAACCAGCTCCTCGTGGAGATGGACGGCTTCGACACCAAGGTGGGTGTCATCCTCATGGCCGCCACCAACCGCCCCGAAATTCTCGATCCGGCCCTGCTGCGGCCCGGCCGCTTCGACCGCCACGTGCTGGTAGACCGCCCGGACAAGGTGGGCCGAAAGGAAATCCTGCGGGTTCACATGAAAAAGATCAAGGCCGGTCCGGACGTGGACCTGGAACTTCTGGCCAACATGACGCCGGGGATGGTGGGTGCCGATCTGGCCAACCTGGTCAACGAGGCGGCGCTGCTTGCCGTCCGCCGGGACAAGAAGGAAGTGGGGCTCGCAGAATTCGAAGAGGCGGTGGAACGGATCATCGCGGGACTGGAAAAAAAGAACCGGCTGATCAACCCGAAGGAGCGGGAGACCGTCGCCTACCACGAGATGGGCCATGCCTTGGTCGCTCTGTCCCTGCCGGGGACGGACCCGGTCCAGAAAATCTCCATCATCCCCCGGGGCATCTCCGCCCTGGGCTATACCATGCAGGTCCCCACGGAAGACCGCTTCCTCATGAAAAAAACAGAGCTGCTCAACAAAGTCGCCTCGCTTCTGGGCGGCCGGGCGGCGGAGGAGATCATCTTCGACGACATCTCCACAGGCGCCCACAACGACCTGGCCAGGGCGACCGATATCGCCAAGAGCATGATCCGGGAATACGGGATGAGCGCGACCCTCGGGCAAGTGTATCTTGCGCCGGAGAAGCGGCCGCAGTTTCTGGATGTGGGCATGCGGGAAGGCGGCGACTACAGCGAGGCCACGGCGGAAATGATCGACCGGGAAATCCGGGAAATCATTGCCGGCGAATACGGCCGCGCGCTGGATATCCTGAGATCCAGAAAGGACATCCTGGTCCGGGGCGCCCGACTGCTCCTGGAGAAGGAAAAGATCGACGGCGAAGAGATCAAGGCGCTGATGGCTTAGTCGACCGTCACGAAGCTGGACTCCGCAACCCCTTCCAGAAGTTGCATGGATTTGATCCGGACGGTGAAAAATTCGGCGTCCGGATCGTCCGCCAGATCCTTCAGGTGCGGATGCCTTTCCAGGAGCTGCGCTTTCATGGCATCCTGCTTTTGCCGATCCCCCACGCCCCCGAACAGGCCAGTGACCGTCAGGGCCCTGGCCTGATGACGCTTTGCTCCCCGGTCCACATCGCGGCTGTCGATGAGGAGGCTGACCGACGGGTTCTCGGTCAGATTCCGGTATTTCTTCGTATTTCTAAAAGTGACCATGTACAGTTCACGGCAATCCCCATCGGCGGCGTAGGACATGAGCGAACAGTGGGGGTGTCCGCCCGACACCGTCGCCAGGACACAGACGCTCTGGTTTCTCACCAGCTCCTTCATCTTATTCAGCATATCCATCTTCTTTTCCTTCATTATTGAGAAAACAAATATCATGCGACAACCGCAAATCCCGCACCTTTCGTGAAACCTCCGCCTGGAGGTGACTCCGTTGGAAAGGGAACTCTTGACACATAAAGCAAAAAATGATTTTCTTTGCAATAGAATTTGAACTTTTCAACGGCGCATTGTAAGAGCGGCTATGCAAGAAACCACCGCACCGATCGCAAAGTCGCTCCTGGCATGGTACCGGAAACACCGGCGCAACCTGCCCTGGCGTGAACACCCCGATCCGTAC
Organism: uncultured delta proteobacterium; assembly: GCA_963709485.1. Taxonomy (GTDB): domain Bacteria; phylum Desulfobacterota; class Syntrophia; order Syntrophales; family Fen-1087; genus JAXDBM01. Next base: position 644,410 of record CAVPWE010000005.1, on the reverse strand, counting down.
CGGGTCTGGGTCTCGGAAATCATGCTCCAGCAGACCCGGGTGGAAACCGTCATCCCTTACTACCATCGTTTTCTGAAACGGTTCCCCACGGTGACGGCCCTGGCCGAGGCATCCCCGGACGAGGTCCTCAAAGCCTGGGAGAACCTGGGCTACTACGCCCGGGCGCGTCATCTGCATAAGGGCGCACAGGTGATCGTCGATCGGTACAGCGGCAGGATCCCGAATACCCCGGAGGCGCTCACCGCCATCCCCGGCATCGGCCCCTATGCCGCCGGCGCTATTCTGAGCATCGCCTTCAAACAGCCTGTCCCCGCGGTGGACGGCAACGTGCGCAGGGTCCTGAGCCGACTCTTTTCGGTTCGAGAACCTGCCGGACGGACAGACACACTGAAGATAATTCATACCCTCGCCGTTTCCCTAATCCCGAAAAAGGCGCCCGGATCGTTCAACCAGGCCCTGATGGACCTGGGCGCGACCATTTGCACCCCGAAGTCGCCGGCCTGCTCGGACTGCCCCCTGCAAAGGATCTGCAGGGCCCGGCAGGAGGGGCTGCAGGAAGCCCTGCCACAGTCCGAAAAGAAGCCCGCCGTGCCGCACAAACGAATGGCCGCCGCCATCCTGCAGGACCGGCGGGGGCGGGTTCTGGTCGTCCGGCGCCCCCCTTCGGGTCTGCTGGCCTCGCTCTGGAAGTTCCCCGGCGGCATCCTGAACAGCGGGGAAACTCTGAAGGAGGGATTGACACGAACCGTGTATGAAGAGACGGGAATCCGGATTCAGGTCGGGGGCCGGATCACATCGTTCAGGCATGCCTACACGCATTTCCGGATCACGCTGTTCGCTTTCCGCTGCACCCGGAAATCCGGCGGGCCCCGCGTCTCAGCCTCCCGGGAAAGGATCTGGGCAAACCGGGACGACCTGAAGCGGCTGGCCTTTTCCAGGGCAGAACGGGCTGTCATGGACGCGATGTGAGAACCGCGACACACCGATGACCCGGGATGGACATTGATTCTGGCATCTTCCCCCGACATTTGCGTCGTGACCGCATGAGAGCAAATAAATACCCAGTTACCCGTCGCGAATAGATCTATTTACAACCGCCGTGGAAAGATTGACACAAGGAGTGTTCCGGATTGGACTTTGATTCTAAAATAAGGGGGGATTATCGAAATGAAAAGATTGATGGTTCTGATGGCGATCATTGCATTGATCGGTTGTGCGGGTCCGGAAAAACAGCTAAAGATAAACGACAGCAGTGCAACTGGTGACGGAGTTCAGGTAGTCACTGCCACACGCACCATCGTTTTTCCAAATGGTACAATTCTCGGGGGAGCTTCTGCAGGGCAGATGACATCGCTTGCAGAGATTTTCGTGGATTCGCATAATGCTGCAATGATGCAAATGGATAAATCAACGAAGTTGCTTTCCGAGGGACAGAAGCAGATTCAGATATCCACCATGCGAATTGAAGATTCCGTTAAAAAGAATCTGGAAACGGCGCAACAGAGTCTTGCACTGATCGAACAGATCTCAAAAAAGCAGGGCAGCGGTGAAATTACCGTTTTCTTTGACCGGGGTTCAGCTCGGCTGGGTTCACAGGAAGTGGCAAGACTGGTCAACTATCTTGATTTTCTCGCACGAGAGAGAAGGGGAAGAAAGATTTATATCGTCTCCATCGGCAGCGCTTCATCCATCGGAAACGCAAAAAAGAACAACAAGCTGGCACTGCGGAGAGCCAAATATCCCCTTTCAACGATAGGAAAATATCTTGTAAACAGCCCGCATGAGATTTTCAAGGTCTATGGAACGGGAGATATCTATAGTCCCAAGGGTATTCCGCTGAGTGAGCATCAGAGATATCAGCATACCCGGATCATTGCTTACTATGAAACGGATCAGCTTCCCAAACTGCCTGAGGAGCCTGCAAAACCCTGACAGGACATAACCAAAGAAGTCTTTTCATGATGGATGATTATCCAAATCTTGCCGTGTCTGCAATGTGTTCGATCGTGTCGGTCCGACTTCCCTAACCGGCGCTTTCCGCACGCATGGGCGCAGTCCATTGTAATGCCGCGTTGTAGCCGACGGTAAACACATAATCACAAAGCACGTTCTTCCGATGCTCTGAGAACAAATCAAAGGCAGGATACAATTTTTGACAGTTTTCAAGTGCTACGCTGATGGCGATATCCAGAAGTCTTTCTGCCATTTCAACAGTGATCTTCCCGTGCTCGTACATGTATTCAGAAACATCATCTGGCAGCGGAGTGCTGTCAAAATTCCAACCCCAGCCAATGGAGTTAAATCCAGCAGGGCATTTATATGGGATAAGAGAAAATCCCTCGTGGCGTTTGATAAGTTTTCGGAGGCGTTCATTCATTCAACCGGCTTATCCCTGTCTTCTCAATCGTGATTTCTATATGGCGCTGTTTCTCTGCTCAAACAAATGCCACTTGAACCTGCCTTCCCTGCTTGATCATTTTTTTTCGAGTTTATCGAGGTTTGGAAGCGCCTTTCCACGGCTGATCAGGGCCTGCCTGAGCTCTGACGCTCCAAAGGGCCGATAGAGATACATATCCACAGTCGGGTCCATTGCCTCATTGCTTCTCATCGGATCTTTAATTCCGATGACGAAAACGGAAGCGGATTTCATCCGGGAACACTGGTCCTGCTTGAGATCTCCATAGCTGCCATTGGTCAGGACAACATCATAACGTTCGTCCGACAGCATGCTTATGATCTCGGGGCTGTCTTTTGCAATACCTGCCCCGTATCCGTAATTGATGATGCTCCCCAGAAGGAACTCCAACGCGTCCGGTCGTTCATCGTGAATCAATACTTTCATAGTTTGCACCTCCCATAAGTTTATTGGTTTCAACTCCTGAAGATCCCCTATGCTTTGCATTCTTCTTGGGTACACAAACTGACAATATGTTTAAGTTGATTTTCCGGCATTGGGGGCATGTCAAGATGACGCTTTTCACAAAGGAACTGCTTTTTACCGCTGCGGCAGCCAATCGCGCCTGCCTTGATAATCTTATCGATGGCATCCAGAATATTTTTGGCCTCAACCCTGATTTCTCGATTGCAAGGAAGGGGGCATGAAAATGAATAAATCGTTATTTTTTCCTGTTCATTTCTCATTTTTTCCTCCTCTTCCGTATCGGGAATTTTTCCAGTGCCCTTCTTGCTGAACTCTCCTCTCTGTCAATTTTACGAACATGGACTTGCCTCGTGACAGATGCCGTTATTATTTGTTGTACAATGTAAAGCATAATTTGTGCCTCTCCTGAAAGCTTACCAATTCATAAATTCCAAGTATCTATAATAATTATTATAAATGTTTTTTGGATCATCATTCACCCTGCTTGATCCTATCTTTTGATATCTGATCTTTAGGAATTGTAAAGAATCCCGACAGTAAAAGGGCTGGAAAACAGGCTTTTTAAAGGTGTCCTGATGTGTTTTTAAAAGGTAAGATATTGATTTAATGCGGTATTTAATTGTATTACAATGTATATTGATTTTGTAAAATATTCCGACACTGCCATCCTTCTGAATGAAGACGCTCTCCCGTCTTTGAGATTGCTTCTTTTCTTGTGCTTGAATGGGTTTGTGCGGTGCCGGATCGGCAGGGGGCTACATCAGGTAGGTCTGAAGCGCTTGATAGCTCTTGAAATCCGCGTCGACAAAGAAGGCCCCGACCTGAACGCTGTCCTCGGCATCGACCACCCGCTTCGACTCGCAGGACAGGCTGACAGGCCTGCTCCCGGCAGGCAGGCTGAAAACAACCTCAAATCTCGACCCCTCCGCATCGATCCGGATCTGATGCCTGAAATCCTTGGGAATGATAACCTTGACGCCGCCCAAGGAGATCTCCGTGATCGCCCCGATCCCCATCCGCCCGGGCTCCGGCAGATTGATCACCGCCGGAACGGAAAGGGCCTTCCGCGGATACCGGCGCTTCTCTTGATCACTCGCCGGGAACGCCTTCCGCTCCTTCAGGTAGCCGGTCAGGACCATCTCGATCGTGGACGACAGGGAGCGTCGGTCTTCCCGCGCAACCTGCGCCAGGGATTCGTGCAAACTCCTGCTGGTGCGAAAACAGATCAGGCTGTCTTTTTTCATGTGGGCACCCCGATAGGAAAGGAAAATCTCATCGCTTACATAAAATGCACAAACCGTGCCGGATGAACCACTTGCGACTCCGGCCCGCGCTTCCCTGCTGGAATCACTTCCTTTTTTTACAACAAAAAAGGGCGTGACGCAAACGAACCGCTTTCTCTATACCGCACATGCACCGAATTGTAAAGAATTCCGACATCGCCGTGATTCTTTACGGAATGCTTTATCGCACTTTGAGGCTTGTTAAAAAAACGGGAAAAGTCTATGAGACTCTAATCATGATAAAATCGATTGATTTACAGAGTCTGATTGACGTCATGAAGTTGATGGCTGCCGCGGAACGGCTTGTCGGGGATTTCTACCGGCACTGCGCCGAGAAATGGGAAGAGGATCGGACTTTCTGGCTGGATATCGCGGCGGAAGAAGAAAAGCACGCAAGACATATTGAAAGAATGGCCCGGATTCTTACCCTCAAGCCGGAAAGCTTTGAAACCGGCCGGCCTTTTAACCAGACGGGCATACAAACGTTCATGAACGGAATCGAAGGTCTGCTGAAACGTCTCAAGGAGGGGTTGATCACACGAGACCGAGTGATTTTTGTGGCGCGGGACATCGAGGCATCGATCATGGAAAAGTGTTACCACGAACTCCTGCGAACGACCGATTTGGAGTATATGACGCTCGTGAATGAGGTCACCAAAGAAACCAGAGATCACAAGGACAGAATTGAAAAGCGCATTCAGGCGTTGAAGGCCGGGGGGTAATCAGGATTCGGCCACTGGCCAACCTCGCGGGACGGGAAGCGGGCGCTTACCGTCTGACCAGCCGGTCATGCAGTGCTTCAACGAGCATTTTCCCGGCGGAAGCCTCCTTCATCCGGATCGCGCCGATCACATAGGGACCGGACTGTTCCACAAACACGCCTTGATACAGCGGATCGGCGGCGATCAGGGACATCCTGTCGCCTGTCCCCGTCAGAGCCGGTTTTCTCCCTTCGGCGCTCAAATGGGAACAGTACTCATCAAAGGCCTTGCGAGCGGCATCGGTCGAATTCTCCAACACGGCAAAGACCTGCACCCGTTCGCCCTTCAGCATGGCGTCGGCAGTCACTCCCCGGCGGAAAAAGTCATACCCAAGAAGGCTTTTCCCAAGATACCGCTCGCTCCTGCTCACCACACCCGGCACTCCCGCCAGTGCTTCAACCTCTCTGGGGCGGCCTTCGCCGGCCGGGAGATTCCGTGAGACAGCGCGACCGCATGCGACAAGAAGATCCTGTCCCAGGCTTTTCGCCCCCGTAACCTGAATCCTCACGAAATACCTGCCCTGATAGAACATCAATTGAGAGGGAGAGACAAAACCTTCGGCGCCGATCTGGGCTGCTGTCGCGCCCGCCTTCCGGTAGTTGGAATAAATCCCGAAGGCATCGAGTGAAGATCCCATCCTGTATACATCAACCACTGCCCACACTTCGGGGTTCTTCCTGTTTGCATAGGTGGCTGTGGCGAGCCGATCGAAACCATAGGGAAAATAGAGTTCCGCTTCGCCGTCAATGTGGTCGAACAGCGTGTCGCTGCTGTAGAGGTTGATTTTCTCCTTCAGAACCCAATCCGGAGCAAAACCGGGCGCGGGCAGCATATGGATGATCGCATCCTCTGCGCCGCAGACCGGAGCCGGTGTGCAAATGGTGAGCGCAACGACGCACAGGATCGTGGCAGCGATCACGACAAATCGCCGAAGGAATGCCCACCCCATTCGTCCATGAAATTCGCGCATGACGACTTCAGGCCAGCAATGTTCTGGCCCGCCTCATTTTTGCGGCAATATCGAGGCCATTGACGCATCTTGCCGTGCATTCCGGGCAGTCCAGACAGGCGGAGGCGGACAGGAACGAAGGGATTTCCCGGTAGGTGGCCCTGGCCAGGGCAGGGCTCCTGTAGGCCTCTTCGTACATCAGACAGCGGTTGATGGTGCTGATGGCAGCGCCCCTGGGACAGGTGGCCTCGCATTGCGCGCAGAGGTGGCAGTAGTAGGGCGCCACGGCTGTTCCATAGCGCTCGAGGATCCGATTGTCGAAATAGCCGAAGCGCGTCCCCATGACGGCAATGTCCTCCCGGAGTTGCGTGATGTCTCTCATGCCGGGAATGGCAGCCGTGACATGCCTATCCTGAAGAACCCATTTCAGGGCGGCCTGATGGGGGCTGAAAGGACCCAGCTTGTCCGTCGTGTAACCGCCTGCCTGTGTCTTCATCGCAATCACCCCGATGCCGGCCCGGGCGGCCCCTGCAATCGCCTCTTTGGACTCCCGGCTGCTCTTGAAGTTGTACTTCACAAGGGCCGTGTCGAAAAAGCGGTCCTTGTCGTCCACAAGCGCGTTCAGCACCTCCGCCTCATTCGTGTGTGAAGTGACTCCAAAGAAGCGCACCTTCCCCTGCTCCTTCAGCCGGACAAGAGTCTCACGAATCTCCGGATCGAAGATGCGATCTTCTTTTCCGGTAAGGTTGTGGAGCTGGATGATATCCACATAGTCGGTATCCAGCGCTTTCAGGCTGGCCTCCACATCTTTGGAAATGGCCCCTTTCGACCTTGCGGCTGGAGAGATCTTCGTCGCCACATAGACCTTGTCGCGTCTGCCCTTCAATGCCTCGGCGACGATTTCCTCGTTCCTGCCTCCCATGTATCGCCGCGCCGTGTCGACATAGTTGACGCCATGATCAAATGCGATTTTTATCACCTCCGGCTCGGGCGTCAGCATGGCTCCAAAGCTGACGACGGTAATCTTCAAACCCGTTCGCCCCAGGGTCCGGTATACCGGGGCTGGACAGACGAAGGACCCTGACGCCGCTACCTGCATGGCATCGGCAAGGCCTTCACAGCCAAACAGAAGGGTGGTCGTTCCAGCCAGACCCATCTTCAGAAAGGCTCTCCGGTCGATGCCGGAACATTGCTTTCCGCGGCTCATAGCACCCCCCTGTTAAGTTACAAGACGTCACCTGACCGATCGTGATATGCGGAACATCTCAATACCGCATATATTTTGTATCATGATTTGTCTTGGAAATCCATCATCAGCAAAGGAAATGATTCGATCCAATGCCTTCACTCTTGTTAATCCGCCCTTCCCTGATGACTTCATGCTGTGGGATCCATAAATGGCAACATTGCGTCTTTTTGTCTGATAGAATTCCGAGAATAAAGCATGGTATATTCTTTCTGTAGCGGAGCGATGCACAGCTTAAACAGCGAATGCTTTTCCCGGGGCCCGATGTGGTTATGGAAAAAATCTTTGCAGTCGGGGACATCCACGGTTGTTTTGTTCATCTGCAGGATCTTCTCGGTAAAATCCCGATCGGAAAAAATGATATCCTTCTGTTTCTTGGCGATTACATCGACCGGGGGCCGGATTCTTATGAGGTCGTCGAAACACTCTGCCGCCTGAAGAGGGGATCCGCGACAGTGATCTGCCTGAAGGGAAACCATGAGCAGATGTACCTCGATTACCTGGAGGGGAAAGACCGGGATTTGTTTCTGTCCAACGGAGGGAGGCAAACCCTTCGATCTTACAGAAAAAACGGGTATGAGTATCCACCCCGTGAACACATGGATTTCTTCTTGTCGCTATATCCATGTTACGAGACGGAAGACTTCATCTTTGTCCATGCCGGTTTGCTAACGAACATCCCCCTGCAGCATCAAAATCCGGAAGATCTGCTATGGATCCGAAGTCAATTCTATGCGGCGCCCAACACCTGGAACAAGACCATTGTCTTCGGGCACACGCCTTTCGCGGAGCCGTATGTAAGAGAGGGAAAAATCGGAATCGATACCGGGGCCTGCATGGGCGGTTTGCTGACCTGTGTTGAGCTGCCGCGAATGATTTTTCATCAAGCAGTAACTTAGCCGTTCACTCCTCTTTCACCGGTGTCCAGGTCTCGTTCGGTCTGTATGATCTCATCTCCTGCGCAATCTTCAGCGTATTCGGTCCGAGATTTTTCTGGTATACTTTTCCCTGTTGGTTGACAATAAAAGCCATTATCCCTGACTTGCCCCAGTTCGATGGGAAAGCCACCAGTGCGAAGCCCCCAACCATATTGCCATTGATAATGTAGTTGTATTTTCCCCCCGGCGCACGCTTTCCCTGTCTTGTCAAGATTTTGAAATAGTAGCCATGAAACGGCTCCGGCTTTTCTTCCTTGAAAGCCGCTTTTTTCTTCCTGTAGCCTTCCATTCTTGCTTTTGCCAATAACTCACCCAGAGGGCTCCCCTCTTCCCCTTTTGCCGCCTTCCAATAAAGACCGTTTCTCTTACCGGGATCGCTCCGAAGTTTCTGTGCATAGGCCAGTGCACCATCGCCGTCCCAGTCCTTGAGGACATATTCACGCTGCGCCCTGACATAGCTTTTGCAGACCAGTATGGCGGTGAGCTCGTTTTCTCCGATCCGGCGATTCAGTATCTCCTCCTTGCCGGCATCCGTGTCAAAGAGCCACTGATCGTTTACCTTTACGATAGGAATCGGGAATGGCCAGTTTTCTTTGCCCACATGAAGAATCACCTTTGTGTCGCTTTCTTTAACAAGGCTGGTTTTTTCGGATAAATATCCGGAAAGTTCCTTGAATTCAGATTCATCCTGAACTTCATCACCCGAGCGCAGCTCTTTTCCCGAGGGGCCGAAGATCAGATTCAGCGCTTCTATGTCTTTCGACTGGATCGCCTTGACAAGGCTGCTTACAGCATCTTCGGGTGAAGAAAAGAACATCCGTGATGGCGCCCCAAACACCGGCATGCTCCAGACAAAGATAACCAAAAGCGTGAACAGAAATGAGGTCGTAAACGCCATACCCTTTGAAGGCCGAGATGCGGATGTCTGCTGCACTGTATCCATCGTATTCTCCCTTTCTCTATACATTTCTTCACCGTTACGAAAAGATATTTAAAGCAAATTTTTTACTGTTGTCAGCGCTTTTTATCTTTGGGGGCATTCATTTTTGCAGGTCCACCCCCTTTGTTCACCACCGCAGCAGAAGGACGCACCTGCGTAACACTCTGACGACTGGTCTGGCCGCGTTTGCTCTGTGCTTTTGCCTCGTTTGCGCCGCGGTAGCCACCGAAGGCAACGGATGGCGTTTTGGCGGGTTGCAGGCTTTCACGGGCGGGACGCACTTGCGAGGGAGCCTTGCCGATGGACGCCGCCGGTTGGGATGGCGGCCTCGTTACGGCCGGAGCGGATGCCGCCGGTTTCGCTGCAACCATGCCGCGGCTCTCCCTGCCGATAACCGTTGCCGAAGGCGCTTTGGGAGACTGCAGTCCGTGACCTGCAGAACCGGTTTGCGACGGTCCCTTGCGGATGATCGCCGCCGGTGCGGACGGTGGCCTCATTACGGTCGGAGCAGATGCCGCCGGTTTCGCTACAACCATGCCGCGGCTCTCCCTGCCGCGATTGCTGAAAGAAGAGGTGTTTTGCCTGGGTCCGAAAATTCCTTCCGGACGCTTGGGTGACGTGGAAGCGCTTCTCCTGACTTCGATCATGCGCGCCTGCGTGCCGACGCCGGAGACAATGCCAGGGACCGATGCCCGATATTTCGCCGGACCGCCACGTGATACATCATGCCTCCATGCCTGATTTATATGCGGTCTGCTTCTGTTGATATAAACATCCTTTACCCGGACATGGGGCTTTGCGTGATTGACCCATCCCGGGCGGTTCCAGCCATGATATATAACGCGGTGGTAACCCCAGTCAAAGTCCATGCTCATCCAACTCCCGATCAACAAACCCAGTCCAAAGGTAATCAATGGCGACCCGCCGGAGATCCACCTCTGGGTATAGACAACCGACGAGTCATACTGCGGGACATATACATACTGGGGTTGCGCCGGAATGATCTCAATGTAATCTCCATCCGCAATTACTGTTTGCTGAGGGGTACTCTCAAGATTGCCGACATTTCTCGCCTGCCACCTGAGCCGTTGGATCGACCTGGTCACATCCTCCGGTTGGCTGAGAAAGGCTTCTCCCAGATCGGCAGTCCAATCCAGATACTCAGCCATCATTTTCAGAATATCCGGATAGTGCGCGATTGTCCTGACGGACTCATCCCATTTTTGCCAGTCAATCCTTGACACATCCCCCCCGCGATTCAGCCAGGCTTCCGCATCGGCAATTTCCGCCGGGTATGTCGATGCCGGCAGCATCTGGGCCAGCAGCGGGTCTGGATAAAGAGCAATCGGTGCGAGGAGATCATCAAGCTCCCGATCCGTGTAGGAGTATGCGGGGGAAGCATTACCCTCTACGGCCTTCATGGACAGAAAAAACCCAAGGCACATGACCGCAACGATTAGAAAGCACTTGATGCCGACGGGTATCTTCACAAGCTCAACTCCTTCTTCTGTTTGCCCGGGTACTGCGGATGCATGCTTTACCCGATAGACCGTTGATGTTTCTTTTTTTGACAGCATGACACCATTTACCTCATTGTGTACCCGCGACCGTCGAGACAGGCTCCCTGAGCCCTGAGATAGTCTGCGCACATTTGATTCCGTTTATCTTCCGGTACCTCTCCGGCAGATGGTTGCGTCGGGTCGCAGCCTGTCTGATTCACTGCCCAGATGTGGCATTCGTAACGATCCTTGGCCTGCAGCTCTTCACTCTGGCCCTGCCTTGGATAGACAAAGATTCTTTCAGCGGATACAGGCGGCAACGATGGTGCGGGTTGAACATACACCGGAGGCCGTTCCCTGACAACAACCGGAGGAGGCGCGTAGTAAGGTGGATAATAGGGCACATAATAGGGTGAATAATAAGGCGCCAGAGCTGCCGCGCCTCCGAGTATCGCCCAGGGCACCCACCAGCCGCCGTGACCGCCACCATGGTAACCCCGTGCTTCACTGCACACCGGATTCATGAGAAAGATGGCCATCAGGAAAATCAGTAATGCATAGGCAAATTTCTTCATATTTCACCTCCTCGACTGATGCGGAAAAAACATCTTCGTTCATTCTTCTACTCGCTTTTTCAAGGTTTTCCCATGAATAATAGGCAAGAAACATGCCCAAATAATGAAAGCGACATAAGCTGTTGATATCATAATAACATGGTGCAGTCATATGGTTTCTGTCTGGATTCTTTTCATCCATAAGGATGGATAGAATGTACCCAGCCATTCCCATCCGGTTGGGCAATATGTATCCAGGGCAACAGAATGCAAATCGGTGGTTATCGCCTTTTTTATCAGCATTCCGAGCCCTCCGGTATTTCCATTTCGCATGGTTCGATGTCGCCTTTTAATTGACATGCGGGCCAGAACTTGCCTATGCTTTTTCTCACAAATCCAGAAAAGGAAGGAATGGCGCCATGAAAAAGCAATGTGCGGCAAAGAAAGAAACAAGCTTTATTATCTTGGGTGCGTTGGCGTTTGTGCTGCTGGGGTCTACCGTGGTTATGGGAGCGGGTGAACCGGCCCAGCCGGCTTCCGCACAGAAAGCGGCGGAAGTGAAGGCCGCTATCCCGGCAACATCAAACATGGATGCGCTGTCGGCAATCTTCACGAGGCGCAGCATTCGCAGTTACACCAATCAACCTGTCGCAGATGAAACGGTCAAACTTTTGTTGCGGGCCGCCATGGCGGCGCCCTCTGCAAAAAATACGCAATCCTATGAGTTCATCGTAATCAAGGACAAAAATACGCTCCAGCAGATCCCCATTTTTCATCCGTTTTCAAAACACGTCCCCAATGCTCAGGTCGCCATTGTCGTCTGCGGCAATACAAAATTGCAGGCGGCGCCGGGCCACTGGATTCCGGACGCGTCAAACGCTTCCATGAACATCCTCCTTGCGGCTCATTCACTCGGATTGGGAGCCGTCTGGACAACTTTTTATCCGTACGAGGACAGGACTGCAGGCATTCGAAAACTGCTCAACTTGCCGGACCACATCATGCCACTCAACGTCATTCCCCTCGGGTATTCAACGGAGAAAGGGAATTATCAGGATCGGTTCAAAACCGACAAGATTCACTATGAAAAATGGTAAGCGGCAACAGGGATCATGCTCCGTTAATATCGGGCATTCTGTAAGGGGGCACGAAGGGGTAGGATAGGAGGGTCTTCCTTTTACCAGAATTTGAACTTCTGAAAAGATCTGTGAAGAGCAATCCTTGCAGTGCGGATTCCGGCATCCATAGATCCGGCAAGTGATCATCTGCTCAAGCGACCGCATCTTCAGATTACAGTCTGAAAATACGACGGGCGTTCCCGTATAAAAACAGATGCCTGTCTCTCTTCAACCCCCTGCGACCAGATCGGCAAGACATTTCCTGGGCGTGATCATCGGGTAATTCGTTCCGAAGACGACCTTATTCGGCCCATTGGCCTTCATGTAGCTGGCTCACATGCCTGTGCGGGGGCTCTCCAAACTGCCGCTTGTATTCCCTGTTGAACTGCGTCGGGCTTTCATACCCCACCGCCAGTGCTGCTCTCGCAGCATCTTCATTTTCCACCAGCATCAAACGCTGGGCTTCAAACAGGCGCAAGTACTTCTGAAACTGCAAGGGGCTGATGGTTGTTACCTGTCTGAAGTGCCGGTGGAAGGTTGAAGTCGCCATATTCACTTTTTTGGCTAATTCATCAACCTGTAGAGATTCCTTGAAGTTGCCCCTCAACCATGTGATGCTCCTGGCAATCTGGTTGCTTTGCGTGCCGAGCGTGTTGACCATTCGCAAGCGTTCACCCTGGGGCCCGATGAGCAGACGGTAATGAATCTCACGGATAATCATCGGCGCGAGCACCGGTATCTGCTTCGGCTTTTCGAGCAGCTCAACCAGGCGCAGGAACGCATCCAACACGTCGGGATCAACTTCCGCCACGGCCATTCCCTTGCAGGAATTGCTTCCAGGTCTTGAGGCAGGCGGAATCTCCGCCGCCAGTTGAGTAATCAGGTATTTATCCAGGTCAAGCGTTACCGCAAGAAACGGATGCTCCGGGGATGCTGCGAGGACGTGGTTTGCGCTGGGTATGTCCACCCCGATGACCAGGCAGCTGTTCTCTCCGTAGCGGTACTCCTCGGAGCCGATTACGGAGCGTTTGGAGCCCTGGACAACAACCGCGACAAGGGGCTTGTAAATGCAATTTTCAAGCTCCTTTGCATCATGCCGCCGGGAGATCATCAAACCTTCAATTGCGGTCGGATAGCGTCCGGGCTCAGGCAGCCAGCGAAGCAATTTCTCTTTCAGCAGGTTGTTTGCCCTCGCCAGACATGCACGGTCGTTTTCTGTCATATTAGAATAACCCCCTTGTTATTATTGACATCCTGTCGGAGAATGGTTCTTCGCTCATGTTTCTTCTATCACAATTAATCCTAATGGAATAGTCCTTTGATAGAATCAGGCAAGAATCGGATAGGATCGTATCTACCATTTTGAATCGGGCAGCGCTATATATTGGGCTATGAAGAATCGGAATCAAGGGGTACAAGAAATGTCCGTGTTGACCCCCTGTTTCCCGCAAAGGATGCGGCGCCCTTTTCCGGCGCCTATGTCACCTTCGAGCCGGGGGCCAGATCCGCCTGGCACATTCACCCGACAGGACAGCACCTGCTCGTGACCGCCGGCGTTGGACGAACCGGGGAATGGAAAGGCAAAATTGAGGAGATCAAGGGCGGGCGACGTGATCTGGTGCCCGCCAAAGGTAAAGCATTGGCACGGAGCCTCACCCACCACCGCGATGACGCATATCGCCATCACGGGAACACTCAACGGCAAAAACGTTGAATGGATGGAAAAAGTCACCGACGAACAATACAGCGGCAAATAAGGAGGCAATCATGAACAAAAGAATCACGATCATATTGGCAGGCCTCTTTATCTCACTGTTTGGCATTGTATCCATCTCGGAGGCGCAGACCATGAAAAACGAGGGCTTGAACGCCAAGCAGAAAAGTATCGTCCCCATCGCGGCCTTTACCGCCAGCGGCGACCAGATGAAACTGAATACGGCCTTGAACGAAGGTCTGGATGCCGGTCTGAGCGTCAATGAAATCAAGGAAGTCCTCATACAGATGTACGCCTATGCGGGATTCCCCCGCAGCCTGAACGGCATCAGCACGTTTATGGCCGTTATGGAAGAACGGGGGAAGAAGGGCATCAAGGACGAGATCGGCAAGGAGGCAAGCCCCATGCCCACCAACAAGAGCAGCATCGAACTCGGAACGGAAAACCAGACACGCCTGGCAGGAAGGCCCGTCACCGGCGCGATTTATGCGTTCGTTCCCGCCATCGATCAATTCTTGAAAGGCCACCTGTTCGGAGACATCTTCGGGCGCGACAACCTGGATTTCCAGAGCAGGGAGATCGCCACAATTGCGGCCCTGGCCAACATGAAGGGAGTCAATTCCCAGCTGCAGTCTCATTTTAACGTCGGTTTGAATGTCGGGCTGACCGAGGCGCAGATGAGGAGCCTGATAACCGTTCTCGAAGCCAAAGTCGGCAAGAAAGAGGCCGATAATGGCAATGAAATTCTGAACAAGGTTTTAAGCAGCAGGGCAAAGTAAGGCGCTATCCTGAAAGAGCCATAACGGCTCCGTAAAGGTGACGGTTGCGCTTATCAAGTAGAAAATCGAAAGGAGGACGGACATGAAACTGCCCGGCACGACTCAAGGTACGGACGAACGGTCTAACTTCACCCGGCGAGAATTCATAAAAGGCATCGGCATAGGGGGAGGAGCACTTGTCCTGCTCGGCCAATTTGGAATCCATGGGTTGGCATGGGCCGATTCGGGAAAAGCTGTCCCTTAAAGTGGTTCTTGTCGATTACAGCAAATGCACCGGGTGCCGGACTTGTGAAACGGTCTGTTCGTCGCACAACAGGCCTGTGACCATCGGCGGCGAGAAGCTGCCCGGACTCGGGAATCCCCGCTATGCAAACATTCGTGTCGAAAGTTTCAACCCCGAAGTGGATATCCCGAATGTGTGCGCAATGTGCGCCGATACACCCTGCGTAAACGCCTGTCCGGTCAAGCCGGACCCCAAAACAGGCCGGCGCGCCCTCTACCGGGATGAAGCGACTCGCACCATTCACAACGATCCCGGCCGGTGCATCGGATGCCGGAGTTGCGCCGAAGCCTGCGCTGAGCAAAGAACCGGGGTAATCACCCCCGACTCCGCAACGGGCAGGCCGGAGCGCATGTGCACACTTTGCGGCGGTGATCCGCAATGCGTAAAGCGGTGCCCTTTCGAGGCGCTCTCGTATGTCGAGGTTCGAGCTGACAGGAAATTTTATGGATTTCCCCCTGAAAAAATAGCGGCTGAGTTTGCCAAGAACTGGTATGGCACGGCAGATTTCGGAGGTTTAAGATGAGCGTAAAATTCGGATATCACGGCGCAATACTCGACGTAGACCTTTCAAGCGGGAAGATTGAAAAAGTGGCAGTCGCACCGGAAGACCTCGACAAATTCGTCGGCGGGCGGGGTCTCGGAGTGAAAATCCTTTGGGACCGGCTGAAAAAGCCCGGAGTTGACCCGCTCTCAGCGGAAAACCCGCTCATCTTTATGCCCGGGCCATTTTCAGGGCTCCCGGTGCCTTCCTCATCCAGGACCTGCGTGGTCACAAAGTCTCCCATGACATCTCCTGTAAAATCCGATTACCCCTGTGCCTCGACCGTTTCTTACTCGAATGTCGGTGGTTTTTTCGGTCCCGAAGTCCGGTTTGCAGGTTATGACGGAATCGTGATTACAGGAAAGGCAAATGAACCCTGCTACGTCGTCATCGATGACGGCAAGGTGGAAATCCGCGATGCCAAAAAGTTCAAGGGTATGCGAACGGATGCCTTTGACAGGGCAATCCTGCGGGAACTCGGAGACCGGAGGTACAAGACGGTCTACATTGGGCCGGCCGGGGAAAATCTCGTCCGGTATGCCAGCATACTCCATACCGCTGCGCGGGCGGCGGGTCGGGGTGGTGTTGGCTGCGTAATGGGTTCCAAGAACTTGAAAGCGATCGCGGTGCGGGGGTCCGGTCAGCCGGGCGTTGCCGACCATAAGCGGTTCCTGGCCGCCCTGGAAAAAGCCAGGATGGTCCTCAAGAACTCCCCGAGCACAAAGGCATGGGTGGAACAGGGGACCGCCAGGGGTATCGTCGCAAACAGTAATGCCGGGCTCGAGGCGGTCCGGAATTATCGCGAGGGCACGTTCCCGGAAGCCGACAAAATCGGAGGCGATGTTGCAAAGCGCGATGTTTGGGTAAAAAACGTTGCCTGTTACTGCTGCCCGCTGGCCTGCAAGAAAAGCGGACTTGCGCGGGGCAAATACGGCGGCATCGTCCATGACGGCCCCGAGTATGAAGGCGGCACGATGCTGGGCTCAAACCTTTTAATATCCGATATGGCCGGGTTGCTGAAAGCGCTCTACAACCTCGACGATCTTGGCCTGGATCATATCTCGACCGGAAACGTCATCGGCTTTCTCATGGAAGCCTATGAGAAAGGGATGATCGATCAGAAATTTCTGGATGGGATCGATCTTAAATGGGGAAGTGTGGATGCAACGCTTGCGATGATCGATAAGATCGCCTCCCGAGACGGTGTGGGGGACCTCGCCTCCAAGGGCGTGAAGGCCCTTGCCCGGGAGATCGGACAGGGCAGTGAAAAGTTTGCCATACATGTGAAGGGGCATGAACTGGCCGCGCACAATATCCAGGCGAATCCGCCCAGAGGGCTTTGTTACGTTACCGCAAACAGGGGGGCATGCCACCTGAACGGAAATGACGTTGCCACACAGAACACGCGGGCGATGCAAGATTCAACGGGCCTGTGCTTTTTCGCCGCCATTGAAACGGCGCTCGCTGAGCCGGCACTGGACCTGCTCAGCGCGATAACCGGCCGGGAATACGACAAAACAGCGTTCATGAAAACCGGTGAAAGGGTTTTCAACCTGGAGAAGATGTTCAATTACCGCGAGGGGTTCCGCCGTGAAGACGACCGGCTTCCCGATCGCTTTTTCGAAGATGCCTTCACAATCGGCCCGAAGAAGGGCTCGGTGCTCGACCGGGTCAAGTTCGACGCCATGCTCATGCAGTACTACAAAGATCGAGGATGGGATCCGGACACCACCAAGCCGGGGCAGTCCAAGCTGAAGGAACTTGGCCTGGTTTCTATATAGGAGGAAAAAATGCAAAAACGCAAATTGGGAAAAAGCGGTCTGGAAGTTTCGGCTCTCGGGCTCGGCTGCATGGGAATGAGTTTCGGCTATGGTCCGCCAAAAGACAAACAGGAGATGATATCCGTGCTTCGGTCGGCGGTCGAACGAGGCATCACTTTCTTCGACACCGCCGAAGTATATGGCCCGTTTACAAACGAGGATCTCCTGGGCGAAGCACTTTCTCCGTTCCGCGGGCAAGTGGTGATCGCCACCAAGTTCGGTTTCAAACTCGATCCCGAGGGGGGGACGAAGTGGATTGGCCTGGATAGTCGGCCGGAGCACATCAAGGAAGTCGCCGAAGACTCCCTTAAGAGACTCAGGGTCGATGCCATCGATCTGTTCTACCAGCACCGTGTTGACCCGGATGTGCCGATTGAAGACGTGGCAGGAGCGGTAAAGGAACTGATTCAGGAAGGCAAGGTCAAGCACTTCGGTCTTTCTGAAGCAGGAGTGCAAACGATCCGTCGCGCACACAAAGTCCAGCCGGTTACTGCGGTCCAAAGTGAATATTCGCTGTGGACCAGAGGCCCTGAGAAGGAAGTGCTGCCGGCCCTTGAGGAACTCGGGATTGGCTTTGTTCCCTACAGCCCTCTGGGCAAGGGGTTCCTGACGGGGAAGATCGATGAGAGCACGACGTTCGATAGTTCCGACTTCCGCAACATCGTCCCCCGTTTCACTCCGGAGGCTCGGAGAGCGAACCAGTCCCTCGTTGATCTGCTCTGCACGATCGGAGCACGGAAAAAGGCGACACCGGCCCAGATCGCGCTCGCCTGGCTGCTTGCCCGGAAGCCGTGGATCGTTCCCATCCCCGGTACGACGAAGCTGGAGCGCCTGGACGAGAACATCGGGGCTGCAGCAGTCGAACTTACGTCGGATGATCGCAGGGAAATTGACAGCGCCTTCTCAAAGATCATCGTGCAGGGGGCTCGTTACCCCGAAAAACTGGAGCAAATGACAGGTCGATAATCGGTAAAATGGGAAAACAGTCAAAATGAGGCAGGCAAACGGCAGGGCCACATATTGCGTTGACATCTTCTTCCGTTTTTTTTACCTTTGACGACAGGGAAATGCCGTTTTTACAGAGAAAGGACGCCCCTGCGATCTGGAGCCGGAATCACGTCAAGATTGATTTGCCGGTGGTTTCGTCTGCACGGATACTGCTGCATGGGACCAAACCCTGAGAGAAGGATGACATGAACACACTGAAAGTGATTCTCCTGCTGGCATCGCTCACCAGCCTTCTGATCCTCATCGGCTACTTCATGGGAAGAGGGAAGGGCATGGTCGTTGCCCTGATTATTTCTGTCTTTATGAATATCGGCAGCTACTGGTTCTCAGACAGCATCGTCCTGCGCATGTACAATGCACAGGCGGTCACAAGACCGGAAGCGCCTGCTCTTTATGATGCCGTTGAATCCCTTTCGGCAAAGGCGAATATTCCGATGCCGAAGGTCTATGTCGTTCCCAATGATACGCCCAATGCCTTTGCGACGGGACGCAACGCGGATCATGCGGCGGTGGCGGTGACTTCTGGCATTCTGAAGATGCTGAACCGGGATGAGCTGGAAGGGGTTCTTGCCCATGAGCTGTCCCATGTCAAGCACAAAGACATTCTGATCGGCACCATGGCCGCCACCGTCGCCAGCGCCGTGGTCCTGCTCTCCAGATGGGCGGTGCTGTTCGGCGGCGATGAAGGAAGCACGGTCAGCGCCATTGCGGTTGCGGTGATCGCACCCATTGCGGCGACGGTGATTCAGATGGCCATATCCCGTTCCAGGGAATACGAGGCGGATGCGGGCAGTGCAAGAATAACGGGCAAACCGGAGGCGCTGGCGGGCGCCCTGGCCAGGCTCTCACAAGCGGCAAGGGTCAGGCCGATGAACGCCAATCCCTCCACGGCCCATATGTTTATCGTCAACCCCCTTTCCGGCGGAACGATCATGAATCTTTTCAGCACCCACCCGCCCCTGGAAAAAAGGATTGAAAGGCTCATGAAAATGCAGGCCGGCGTCTCCTGATCGGCATGAATTGCACCTTTTGTCATACCAGCGCAATGTTCACCTTCTGCAAGGGATGTGACAAGCCCGTCTGTGAAAACTGCTGCCGGTTTGAACTGATCGGCTCCGGCTGCGGGTGCGTCTGGCCGGTCTATTACTGTCTGGATTGCGTTTGCAATCCCCTGATCAACCCCAATGCGCCATTCAGAACGGAAGCGTCCGCTCCTGCTTGATGATGAGCGTCGCCGCTTCGGGAAACCGATAGAGAAACTTTCAGGAGGTGTCACGATGGCAACGAAGGTCCTGGTCCTGCTGGGAAGTCCGAGAAGAAAAGGCAACAGCGCCATTCTCGCGGGTCAGATCGAGAAGGGGGCAAAAGCGGTCAAGGCGAAGGTCGAAACCATCTACCTGCACGGCAAGACCATTGCCCCCTGCAAAGCCTGTTTCACCTGCCAGAAGAAAAACAGCAAGGGCTGTTCCATCAAGGACGACATGCAGGACATCTATCTGAAACTCATCGAGGCGGATGCCTGGGTGATTGCCAGCCCCGTATACTGGTTCAACATGTCCGCACAGACCAAGATCTTCATGGATCGCTGTTTCGCCCTTCCGGCCTACCGGGAGGAGCCGTTTATTGGAAAGCGGATCGCAATTGCCATGACTTACGGCGGTGAAGATCCGTTCGACTCGGGATGCGTCAACGCGCTGAGGACCTTCCAGGACGCCTTCGGTTACATCGAAGCGAAAATCGTGGGCATGGTGTACGGCAGCGCCATGGATGCCGGCCGGATCCTGTCCGATCGGAAAGTCATGCAGGAGGCCTACGATCTGGGGAAGAAACTTGCAATGGATTCAGGGGTATGAGGCAAGAGAACGGACGACCGCCCTTGCCGCGTCGAGAAAATTCCGAAGAGCCGGGGAGCGATCGTCGGTCACCCAGGCCATGTGAAGGACCGTCTCCGCTTCTCCTTCAAGCGATCTGAACACGACCCCCCGGATGCGGGACCGCTGCATCGAGGCAGGCAATATCGAGATGCCGATGCCTGCAGCCACCAAACCGATGATCGTATGGAATTGCGACGCTTCCAGAACGATGTGCGGGCTGAAACCCTCCCGCTGGCAGAGGGTAATGATGTGATCGAAGAAACCGGGGCCCCGCTGCCGCGGAATCATGATGAACGGCTCTTTCGCCAGCCGGCGCAGCGGCAGCGCGCTTTCCCTCCGCAGGGGATGATTCCCGGGCATGGCCGCCAGCAAGGGTTCCCGAAAGACCGGTTCGACCGACACCCCCGCTTCTTCGACGCCCCGGGGCGGGCGCATGAAGCCCGCCTGAATTCTTCCGCCACGCAGCGCCTCGAGCTGCTGGCTGGTGTTCATCTCCGTCAGGGACAGTTCGACGGCCGGAAACCGCTTCCGGAACTCCCGGATGACCTGGGGCAGCACGCTGTAATTGGCGGAACCGATGAAGCCCACGGTCAGTTGACCGATCTCGCCCCGGTCGGAACGAACCGTTTTTCGCACCGCATCCGCCGACAGGTCCAGGATTCGCCTGGCCTCGGTGAGGAACACCGCCCCCGCCGCGGTGAGCTCCACACGCCGTTTCGTTCGGTTGAACAAGCGGACGCCGATTTCTTCCTCCAGCTGCCGGATCTGAAAGCTGAGGGGCGGTTGCGAAATATTCAGTCTCTTCGCAGCCCGTCCGAAATGCAGCTCCTCCGCGACAGCCAGAAAATAATGCAGGTGCCGGAATTCCATTTATTCGTTAAACATATCAAACTGAGACGAATAATATATTTTACATTTCACAAAACCTATTCTACGCTTACCCCGATGTCAATGTATAATCGCAGCGATGCACGGACCGGCACCCGGGAACCCCGGCGCCGGCACCCGGATCAATCCAACAAAGGGAGGCGCGGCAATGATCAGATCGTTAGAGGATTTTACGAGGCTGGCGCGGGAAAAGGGACCGAAAAAGCTTGCCGTCCTGGCACCGGAAGATGAAGAGTTCATGCGCGCGGTGAAGGCGGGCTGGGAGATGGGATACATCGAGCCCGTGCTCATCGGCGACATGAAAAAAATGGAAGGGGTTGCGGAGAAGACGGCATTCGACATCGGCAGATTTCAAAAGATCCCCAGGGAGGGACAGCAGGCCATCTCCGACCTCGGGATCCGCATGCTCTTTGCCGGCGAAACGCCCATCGCCAGCAAGGGCCAGATTCCGACATCCTATATCTACCGTTCGATCATCCGCGAAGAGGCGAAGGCAGCCTCCGGCATGACCGTAAGCGTCGTGACTTTCTGGGAGGTCCCCGGCATCGACCATCTGGTGGCCTTCACCGACACGGGCGTCAATATTCAGCCTGACGCAGAGGCCAAGGCGGAGATCGTCAAGAACGCCGTCTTCGTCTACCATCTCATGGGATACCCGAATCCGAAGATCGCGATCCTTTCCGGCCGAAGGGAAGTCGGCGGCGACCTTGCATCATACCGGGATTATAAGATTCTGAAAAAAGCCGCCGACGCCGGAGATTTCGGAGCCTGCGAAATCGTCGACGCCACATCCTTCACGGAGATCTTCCTGGGCGGCAGAGACGGCCTTTCAAGCTACGACCGGATCAGCGGAGATGGAATGCCCCACATCCTGGTCGTTCCCTGTCTCGATACGGGCAATGTGATCTGCAAGCTCGATTTTTTCCTCGATGTGACCCGCAGTTCCCTGGTCGCCACGTCCAGAGGGCCGGTCTGCATTCCCGCACGGTCCGACTTCAGCGACAATATTGTGCAGCAGCTCGCCATGTGCGTTGTCCTGGCCGATCGCATGGAAAAGGAGGTGCGCTGAAATGATGAACTCATTCAAGGATATTCTGAGAGCCGCGAAACAAGGCGGGGTGAAGAGACTGCTCATCCCCAGTCCGGCCGCCAAGGACCTGCCCCTTCTGGCCGAGGCAACCGCCGGCGGGCTGATCGCCCCCTGCCTCGTCGGGGACGGCAGAATGATCAAAACCCTGATCGGCGGGTCGCCGCTGGACGGGGGAAAATGCGAGATCCTGGAGGAAAACGATGCGCGGCGGGTCTTGGGCCGGGCAATTTCACATCTGCGGGCCGGCCATGCCGACATCCTGATGCAGGGGGGCATTGCCCACCAGGAGCTGATGGACGCCGTGCTCGACAAGAACAGCGGCCTGAAGACCGGCCGGGTGGCAAGTTATGTCTCCCTCTTTGAGCTTTTAAAGCGGGACAAACTGATCCTGATCACAGACACATACCTGAACAACTGCCCCGGCATTGCGGAAAAGCAGGCCATCCTCGAAAATGCCCTGCAGCTCGCCCGCAGGCTGGGGATGGAGCAGCCGAAGACGGCCGTCCTGGCCGCGATCGAGCAGGTCAATCCCGGAATCCCCTCGACCCTCGACGCGGCGATTCTCTCCAAAATGGCGGAGCGCCGTCAATTCGGGAACGCCGTTGTGGAAGGGCCGCTCGACATCGATTGCGCCCTGAGTCAGGTTGCGGCGGAACGCAAAGGGCTGAAGAGCATCGTGACCGGGAACGTGGATATCTACCTTGTCCCCGAGATCGACACGGGTCATCTTCTGGCCGAGGCCCTGGTGTTTTTCGGCCACATGCAGACGGCGGGGGTGGTCATGGGAACATCAAACCCCGTGATCCTGAAGATGCCTTTCGTCTCCGATGAAAACCGGATCGTGGAAATCGCCCTGGCAAGCCTGCTTTGCGGGAAGGGAGGACGCAATGGGTAAAGAACACCGTCTTCTTGTCATCAACGTGGGATCCACTTCCACGAAGGTCGCCTGCTTCTCGGGAAGCGAACCCGTGGCCCTTGAAAACATCCGCTACCGGGCCGAGGACCTGGCCGGCTTTTCCTCGCTGGAGGAGCAGCTTCCCCGGCGCGAGGGGGATGTGCGCAAGTTCCTGGAGAAAAACAGGATCGCGCTCGACGGGATCGACATGGTCGTCAGCCGCGGCGGCCTGGGAAAACCGGCGCCCGCCGGGGCTTATAAAATCGACGAGCGGATGCGGAGCGATCTTCTGCAAGGCAAATACGGGAAACACCCTTCGGCCCTGGGACCGTCCATGGCCCATTCGTTCTCCAGGCAATTCGGCATGCCCGCCATCGTCATCGATCCCCCGAGCACCGATGAATTCGAGCCCCTGGCCAGGGTCTCCGGCATTCCTGAAATTGAGCGCAAAAGCGCCTTTCACGCCCTGAACCAGAAAATGGCGGCCCGAAAGTATGCCGCCGAACTCGGGAAAATTTACGAGGAGATCAACGCGATTGTGGCCCACCTGGGAGGCGGCGTCACCGTCGGCGCCCACGTGCGGGGACGTGTTGTGGACTGCACCCACGGCCTCGCGGAAGGGCCTTTCACGCCGGAGCGGGCCGGCGCGCTTCCCACCTTGGATCTTCTCGACCTGGCATTCTCGGGAAGACTGGACCGGAAACAGCTCCAGGGACGGCTGGTCGGTCAGGGCGGCCTGGCGGCCTACCTGGGCACGACGGACGCACAGAAAGTGGAAGGGATGGTGAAAGCGGGCGACCGGAAGGCAGGGCTGATTTTTGAGGCCATGGCCTACCAGATCGCCAAGGAAATCGGCGCCATGAGCGCCGTCCTGAAAGGGCGGATCGACGGGATCATCATCACCGGCGGGCTGGCCCACTCCGGGATGCTGACGGGCTGGATCGAAGAGCGCACCCGGTTTCTCGCGCCCGTCTTTGTCTATCCCGGCGAGGACGAAATGGCGGCCCTTGCCGAAGGCGGCCTGAGGGTCCTGCGGGCGGAAGAGGCCATCCGGACATACGCGCAGGGTACTCCGGAATAACGCGTTCCATCAGGAATTCGTCGCAATGTCCGGGATTCCCGCGATCTGCCAAAGAACAGGCCGGCGAAGCCCCTGCATTTCATCCCGTCCGGTTCGTGATCGGGCCGCCGGCCCCTGCTCGCAACCGGATCGCGGGACCGGGCTTTCGCCTCACTGCCAGACGGTCTCCAGCATGCCGCCGATCTCATCGATGAACTCCGCGGTCCCACAGATTTTCTGCGCCGGCGGGTCTGCGAGCTTTGCCAGGTCTCCGGTCATGACGCCTTTTTCCACGGTGGCCAGGGCCGCTTTCTCCACGGCATCCGCAAAGGAGACCAGGGGATCCGTCCCGTCCAGCTCCCCGCGCTTGCGGAGGGCGCCGGTCCATGCGAACAGGGTGGCCATGCAGTTCGAGGAGGTCGCCTCTCCCTGCAGGTGCTTGTAGTAGTGCCTCTGAACCGTGCCGTGTGCCGCTTCATACACAATCCATCCGTGCGGGCTTACCAGTACGGATGTCATCATCGCCAGCGAACCGAAGGCCGAGGCCACCATGTCGGACATCACATCGCCGTCGTAGTTCTTGCAGGCCCAGAGCATGCCGCCCTCGGACTTCATGATGCGGGCCACGGTGTCGTCGATGAGGGTGAAGTTGAACGCGATGCCGGCCGCCGCGAACCGGTCCCGGTACTCCGTCTCGAAGGTCTCCGCGAAGATGTCCCGGAACGTCCCGTCGTAGGTCTTCGAGATGGTGTCCTTCGCGCCGAACCAGAGATCCACCTTCTGGTCCAGTGCGTAGGCCATGCAGGACTTCGCAAAGCTGCGGATGGAAGCGTCGGTATTGTGAATGGCCTGGATGATGCCGCCTCCGTTCCGGAACTCCTGGATGGTGCCGCGAAAGATCTCCTGCCCCCGGTCGTCGGTGTAAACCAGCTCCGCGCGGCCGGCGCCGGGCACCCGGAACTCGGTGTTCTTGTAAACGTCGCCGTAGGCGTGCCTGCCCACAATGATGGGCTTGTTCCAGGAGCGGACGGCAGGCCGGATATTGTTCACCAGGATGGGCTTGCGGAACACCGTGCCGTCCAGTTGATCCCGGATGGTGCCGTTCGGGGACTTCCATTCCTGCTTGAGGCTGTACTCCCGGACGCGGTTCTTGTCCGGGGTGATCGTCGCGCACTTGACGCCCACGCCGTGCCGCTTGACGGCCGCCGCGGCTTCGTGGGTGATCCGGTCATCCGTTTCATTCCGCTTCCCGAGCCCGAGATCGTAGTATTCCGTCCGGAGCTCCACATGGGGCGCAAGGAGCTTTTCCTTGATCATTGCCCACATGACGCGCGTCATCTCGTCGCCGTCCATCTCCACGATCAAGTTCCTTGTGACAATCCTCTTCGCCATTAACAAGGCCTCCTGTGCATGATCTTTCCTTCACCCATGACGCCCATCGAAATCGCCTTGCGCCTTCTTTCGCTGCATGGACAGCAGGCCGCCGGCAAGCACGATCCGCTTCTGCCGCTCGGTCAGGCTGTACGAGACCTCGATCTCCGCTCTCTTGGTTATGTTCATGAACACCAGCGGCCTGCCCCCTGCGATGGATTCGGCTGCACCGGCAATTTCGAACTCATCGCCCTGTTCGATCCTTTCATAATCCGCCTCATGCCTGAAGGTAACGGGAAGAATGCCGAAATTGACCAGGTTATTCATGTGAATGCGCTGGAACGACTTGGCCAGAACGACCTTGACGCCGAGGAACATCGGGCAGATGGCCGCATGCTCCCGCGATGAGCCTTCGCCGTAGCTTGCACCGCCGACAATGATGTTGTGCCTGCCCGCATCGCGAATCTGCGCGGCGCGCGCGGAAAACCCCGCATCCAGCGTCTCAAATACGAACTCTGAGTATCTGGGCACATTGGAACGGTATTTCATCCGGGCGCCCGCCGGGATGATGTGATCGGTGGTAACCCGGTCGCCGACCTTGATGGTGGCCACCCCATGAAGGTCGGCGGGGAAGGGGGTGCTGGTCGGAGGGAGACCGATGTTCGGACCGCGAAAAATCTCGACCGCGGATCCATCCGCAACGGGTTTCGGAAAGACGAACATCCGGTCGTCGATCAGAAATTTCCCCGGCATGGCGACTCTGGGATAGCGCATCCCGAGTTTCCGCGGGTCCGTGATTTTCCCCGTGATGGCCGCGGCGGCCGCCGTCTCGCAAGAGACCAGATAGACTTTGGCATCCCGGGTGCCGGACCGGCCCTCAAAGTTGCGGTTGGACGTACGCAGCGAAACCCCTCCCGTCGACGGCGACTGGCTGTTGCCGATGCAGAACCCGCAGGCAGCCGGGTCGATCCGCGCGCCGGAGGCGATGAGGTCGCCCAGGCGCCCGGCTTTTTCGATATTCTGCAGGACCTGCCGGGATCCGGGTGCGATGACCAGGCTCACGTTCGGCGCGGCGACGCGGCCCTTCATGATGCGCGCGACAGTAGCGAGGTCCTTGTAGGACGAGTTGGTGCAGGAGCCGATGCAGACCTGGTCCACCGGAATCCCCTGCAGCGACGCGACCGTGGCGATATTGCCCGGCGAGTGCGGGGTCGCCGACAGCGGCACAAGCCGGGACAGGTCGATCTGGATAACCTGATCGTACTGCGCATCCCCGTCCGCGGCGATCTCGGACCAGTCGGAGAGTCGTCCCTGCGCCCGGAGAAACGTCCGGGTCACGTCGTCGCTGGGAAAGACCGACGTGGTGACGCCGCATTCCGCGCCCATGTTCGCAATGGTCGCACGTTCCGGAACGGAAAGGGTTTTCACGCCGGGGCCGCCGTATTCGAAAACCGCGTTGACGTTGCCCCGGGTTCCGAAAATGCGCAGGACTTCGAGAATCACGTCTTTAGCCGCTACCCACGGCTTCAGCCGTCCGGTCAAATTGATTTTCACGACTCTGGGGCAGGCGAGATAGAACGGGGCCCCGCCCATCGCGAGCGCGACATCCAGCCCACCGGCGCCGATGGCGATCATGCCGATGCCGCCGCAGGTCGGCGTGTGGGAATCGGAACCGAGCAGCGTCCTGCCCGGCTTGCCGAACCGTTCGAGATGCACCTGGTGGCAGATGCCGTTTCCGGCGCGTGAGAGAACGATCCCGTACCGGGCGGCGATGGACTGCAGATATCTGTGGTCATCGGCATTCTCGAACCCGATTTGTATCGTATTGTGATCGATGTAGCTGACCGCGAGTTCCGTGGCGATCTTCGTCATGCCCGTGGCTTCGAACTGCAGATAGGCCATGGTGCCCGTCGCGTCCTGCGTAAGCGTCTGATCGATCCGGATGGCGATTTCCGCTCCCGGGTCCCATGCTCCCTCCGCGATATGCCCTTCCACCAGTTTCCGCGTGATTGATTTGCCCACTGCCTGCCCTCCTGCGCGGCGTTTTTTCCCGATAAATCGCTAATCCTGAACGCGTCCGAGGAATCTGCATTCGCTGACGGGAATGCGCATGTCCATATCGGTCCCGCTTTCGCGATGGTCCAGATACTCGCCCGCACCGCCGGCCACCCGCCCCAGTGCAAAGGCCAGAAAGGGCAGATCGACCGCGCGATCGACCGTGATTTTCTTGTCCACCAGGAGCGGCCACGCAATGCCCATCAGGATGCAGGTCAGCATGGCATCCACGTTTACGGCATGAACCTTTCTGGTGACGCCGGCGCCGGTCATGCCCCGGGTCAGCCGGTGATAGAAATCATGAAACACGTTGTAGATTCCCTGCTCGTCCATGTATGCCGCGATCACGCGTTCCCGCGGGTCGAAATTGACGGCTTCCCGGTTGAACACGGGATGTCCGAGGCAGGGGACCTTTTCGTAATACAGGCCTGCCTCCTTGTCCACCATTTTCCTTTCCTTGAATTTCTTGACGTAGTCGCGAACGATGGCATCCAGGTCAGGGGCTTTTTCCCTGTCGTAGGGATCGGTCAAACCGGTTTTCCCGAAAACATCAATCAGCATCCTGGCCGCTTCCTGGCCGTTTCCGCCGTGCACCGTTCCGATGGCGGCCAAGGTTGCGATCATGGCCGTATTCGGCGAATTGCCGGCCGAAGCGGAAAGTTTCGGCGCCTGGCCCGAGATCGTGCCCGGTCCGTTCGTCAGCGATGCGATCAGCCCCATTTCGAACAGACGGATTTCAAACGCCTGTCGAAGCGGGTAGCCCAGCCAGTACAGAAGGACGGATTCGGCGAAAGAGCTTTTTTTCATCAGGTTCATGACGGAGTATCCGTAGATGCGCGGCGTCACGCCGTCATTGGAGGACGCATGCGATGCGTTGCGCATGGATTGCCGCGTCTGCATCCGGCCGAAGCCGGACTGGACGTATCGTTCCACCAGCGAACCGTAAGGTTCCGGGATGGTTCCGGGGTGCAGGATCATGGCACGGGGGAGTTTATGCTCAAAGGCGCCGAAATTCTTGAACCACGGGTTGAGCCCGATCGGCTGTGCCGCGGGAAAGTCCGCTTTGATCCCGAACGCGTCCGTCACGGCCATGGCCGCACCGACAACGTCATGAAGGGCGTTGACGCGGACGCCGCGCTTCTTTTCCCTGAGCAGGGACATGAACATTTTCGGATGATCCGGGTCAAAAACGGACACCCCGAAGTAGTCGTCGAACATTTTCATTTTTGCCGAAGCGTTGGTGTTGGGCCCTTCGACAACGGCGCCGGCATGCCCCAGCGTGATGCCCCGGCCTTCCGCGAACTGTCCGGAAATATAAACAATGAGCGGTTTCGGGGATTTGAGAGATTTCATGTAGGCGATCGCCTCCTCCTCATAGGCGCCGCCCGGCTCGACGTAGAGGACCACAAGCCGGGTACGGGCATCCGTCATGGCGAGCGGAAGAAGCGCCCGGAGCGGCGACAGGATCAGAACGTCCTTGCCGGTGGAAATTCCGTACGAAATTCCGAGTCCGGCGGATTTGAGATAAGTCGCGATGGTGTTGACCATGTTGCCGGAGTTGGACAGGATGCAGACGCTTCCCTTGACGAACGTTTCATCCGGAGCATCTCCGCCGACCGCGCCGACGCGCGTACGCTCGTGGGCATTGATGACGCCGAGCGTATTGCAGCCGACGATATCAATGCCGGCGCCGTCGGCAAGCGATTTCAGCTTCGCTGTGACCTCGACGGATACATGCTCCGTGATCACGAAGATCGTTTCAACGAACTTCCGTCCGTGCTCCAGAACCTCCTTGACATCGCCATACACGGCATCAGGCGGCGAATAAACGATGATCTTGTTGGGTTTTTTCGCATCCGGAAGGGCCGCAAACAGGTCCTCGAACTGGCCGAAGACAGGAATCGGCCTGCCCCCGGGAACTTCAACGGTCTGGCCTTCCTTGCCGAGCGCCCATCCGGCGACGATGTTCCTGCAGTACCGCTGCGACACGACCGAGACCCTGGAAGCTTCGCGGCCGGTGATGTTCGAGACGGCGATGCGATCCCCTTTTTTCAGGATGTCACTCAGTGATTTCGCTCTCATTTCCGGTCCTCCTTCGCTTCGCGCTCGCTGTAATTCGCGAGCCTGGCGGCATATGCGGCAACCAGGGTGATCGGCGTGTCCGGTCCGAAGAAAACATAAGGCAGATTTAGGTTCTCCAGCGTTTTCTTCATGACCGCCAACCCCTGGACCAGCCCGGGACCGCCCCGTCCGATGACAACCGGGATATGGATGGGGCCGTTCTGGGCGACCCATTCCTCCAGGGCGTCGGCAATAGCGGCAAAGGTCACATCAATCTGGGTGTTGTTGGCCTTTCCGCCGAGAATGAGGAGCAGCGAGGCATGGGCCAGTTTGTGGCGGAAGCAGATTTCGGCGGTCTTCTTCATGCGTTCATAAGGCGGGTTCCCGCCGAAATCGGACAGGAAGATCGGATCGCCGCCGCACTGGGCCAGCGTTTCGACAACGATGGTGCTGGCGCCGCCGCCGAACAGCATCGGAAGGATCTTTTTTCCCCCGAGCGAAGACACATGGGCCTGGCCCTGATGGCTCGCCGCGGACCAGAGCCGCATCTCCTCATCAAAAGCCTCCTCCGTGCTCGGGTATTCCGGGAATTCGAATCCGAGATCACGGAACTTGAAATTGTTTTCATCGAATGTGGATTTAAAATCACAGGCAAAGATCCGCCCGTCCCGGGTCACGCGCCACGGATTGATCTCACAGGACTGCATCCCCGTCGAGATGAACATATCCCACTGGTTGACAAAGCAGCGCGCCAGCAGGGAGTTCAGGCTGCCGTGCAGACCCAGTTTGCTCAGCGCCTCCGAAGCCTGATAGGCATTCAGCCCGCGGAAGACGTCGACGGGAATCGTGATCTTGTCCGCATCGGGGATGGATTCGACATCCATTCCGCCCCGGAGCGACACCGTAAAAGAGGGCGAGAGAAATCTGGAATTGTAAGTGATGGCGGTAAAAAGCTCCATATCCGCCGGCACCGCCTGAACCATGTAGGCTGTGCGAGGCTGCAGTCCGCCGACCTCCGTCGCCGCCACCTTCTTCAGCAGCATCATGGCTTCACGATAATCGCTGACCGGATGGACCGAGCCGGCTTTTCCCCGCTTTCCCGCAAGCACGTCCGGCTTCACGATCCCCCTTCCCCATTCCTGCAATTTTCTTTTAATATCCGATTGATTTACAGGCTCCACAACAAACTCCGGGACCGGAATCTTGAATCTTCCCGCGAGCTGCTGAAGGAAAACCAGTTCGCCGATTTTTGCGCTCATCAGGACCCCCTCCTTTGTAAAGGACCATTGAAAACCAGTCCATTGTATTCATGCCTGAACCGGAAAAAGATTGCAACCGCGGAATGTGATCCAAGGACCGGAAAGCAGGGAAAAAACATTGACATTCACCGGCAAATCTTTTAACTCTACGCGACAGGTCCGCTGCGTAAAAGCGACCGGGCCAGACCCTGACGTCAACGCTGCTTCAGGAGCCGGGAAGGTTCCTTTCAGGAAATCGGGAAGCGGCGGAAAAGGCCGTGCTCCGGTCCATATTCATTAACCTGTCCGTAAGGTCAAAGTCCTTATGCAAAAAGTTTTCTTCCCAGAGTTATATCTTTAAACAACCATTTGAAAGGAGGGGCTTATGTTAAAAAGTAAAAAAATGTTCGTTGCACTGTCTGTTTTGGTTGCACTGACCCTTGTCTTTGCCGGCAACGCCTTCGCGGCAAAGAAATTTTTCGCCATCGCAACGGGGGGCACGGGGGGAACTTATTATCCCCTGGGCGGCATTCTGGCCCAGGCCCTGACGGAAAAGGTGCCTGATGTGGTCGTTACGGCCCAGGCTGCGCAGGCCTCGGTGGCCAACTGCAACCTGATCCGGGACCACCAGATCGAGTCGGCCTTTGTTCAGAGCAACGTGGCCTACAACGCCTATGCCGGCGTCGATGCCTTCAAGGACAAACCGGCCAAGAACATCCGGGGCATTGCCTCCCTCTATCCCGAAACGATCCAGATCGTCGCGCGGGCCGATTCCGGGATCATGAGCATGAAGGATATCAAGGGCAAGCGCCTCGTCCCGGGCGACCGGGGGAGCGGCACGGAGGTGGATACGCTCAACGTTCTTTCCGTCTATAGACTGACCTACAAGGATTTTTCCGGCGTGGACTGGCTGTCCTTCTCCGGCGCAGCCCAGCGCCTCCAGGACAAGCAGGCCGACGTGACCTTCACGACGGCCGGGTGGCCCACTGCGGCGATCCAGGAACTGGCCATCGCGGCGCCCATCAACCTGGTCCCCATCGATGAAGCCATGATCAAGGAACTGACCAAGAAATTCCCCTTCTACAGCCGGATCGTCATTCCCAAGGGAACCTACAAGGGCCAGGAAAAGGACACGCCGACCATCACGACCATGGCACAGTGGGTCGTGGACGCCAACGTCCCGGACGATGTCGTATACCTGTTGACCAAAGCCCTCTGGGAAAACGGGGCCGCCAAGATGGCCCAGGCCCATGCCAAGGGCAAGGACGTGCAGATGAAAACAGCCCTGGCCGGCATGGCGATTCCGCTCCATCCCGGCGCGGAAAAGTACTACAAGGAACAAGGCGTGATCAAAGACGCGACCAAGAAGGCTCCGGCGAAAAAGAAATAGCGCGGACCGGTTTCAGAATGAGAGGTGAACTGGGCACGCTCTCACAGGTGCCCGGTTTCGTATGAACAGGATTTCCGCGCTGCTACCGGTCGCAATCCTGATCGCCGCCGGATTTATTTCCCTGCATATCCTGGAGATCCGGGACACCCGGCCGGGAAAGGTTGTTTTCATGCAGCGGGTCTCACCGGGCGAGTCCTTTGCGCTTGCATTCATCCATTCGGTGGAAAAATCGCCGGTGACGGATTATTTCCGGGTGGATGGCGATTACCGCATCGTCCTGTATGAAACGGCATTCCGCTCGCTGAACACGGGCCTGCCGGCAACCCTTGCCGCAGGAGAGAGGCTCGCCCGGACGGATCAGGAATTTCGCCTTTCCATTCCCGACCGGGTCCTGCCGGAGATCCAACTATGGGTGGACAGGCAATATGAAGGCTCCCTGACCATCGGCGGCAGGCGCATCTCCCTGGCGGACCTGGCCGGCAATACGCTTCTCCAGGTGCGGGTAAGAAAAGCCCCCTTTTGGGAATATGCATTCCGGTCGCTGGCCGGGTTCATCAAGAATCAACGATAAGCGAAGATCGGAAACATGGCGGAAGAAACAGCGAAGGTCCTGACGGCCGAGCTCAAGGATGACGCCGAACAGATCGCGAAGTACGATCCGGAAATGAGGTTCCGGCATCTCGAAGGGATTACGGCCCGGCTCATCTTCGCCATGACCGTCATCCTGTCCATTTTTCACATCTACACGGCGGGATTCGGCGTCCTGCAGGAATGGCGCCATCGGGCTTTCCATCTGGCCTTCGTCCTGCCCCTGGTCTTTTTCGTCTATGCCATGAAGAAGGAGGTGCACAAGGAAAAGAAGCACCTTCTTTACGACATCTTCTATGCCGCCTCGGCGAGCATTCTCAACACGACCGTCTTCCGGGAGATTCTGTCTCTTTCGTTTACCGGCTGTGCCGTTCTGGCGATGTTGACCTTTGTCCTGGTGCTGTATTTCAAGCAGCGTGAGATGCTGCCCGAACGTCTGTCCGCCTGGGTTGATTTTCCCCTTTACAGCATCATGGTCGCCGCCGTGGTCTGGGGGCTGTTCCTCGGGTACCGGCACCTCAACATTTCCTCCTGGTTCATCGACCTGAACGTCTCTCTCGTTTTCTGGGGTATTTTCCTGATCGGCATCCTTCTGGCAATCCTGTTTCTTTTCCTTCTGCAGTGGGGCCGGTCGCTGCTGAGCCTGATCAGCAGCGGGCATGTCGACTACAAGCTGGACAACGTCCCCTATTTCGACGTCTTCTTCGCCCTGCTGTCCTGCATGATCTCCGTGTTCGTCTTCCTGGAGTTCAACAATATCGGCCTGCGGGCGGGGAGCCCCGACCAGGCGGAGCTCATTGTGGGGAGCTTCTCCTTTCTCCTCATTCTGGAGGGGGCCAGGCGAAGCATTGGCGCACCCTTCCCATCATCGCCATGCTGGTCCTGATCAACTGCTACCTCGGGCCTTACTTTCTCAATATACCGGGGCTCGATATCTTCGCGCACCGGGGCTACTCCATCCCCCGGATCGTCGACTACATGTTCCTCGGCACGGAGGGGATCTACGGAATCCCCCTGGGGGTTGTGGCCACCTTTGTTTTCCACTTTGTCCTCTTCGGGATCTTCATCTCGCGGACGGGCTTGGCACAGCTCTTCATGGACATCGCCATGGCACTGGCCGGATGGTCCTCCGGGGGCCCCGCGAAGGTCGCTGTCATTGCTAGTGGTATCATGGGCTCCATCAGCGGCAGCTCCGTCGCCAACGCCGTGACGGTCGGGTCATTCACGATTCCCCTCATGAAGCGGGTGGGCTATTCGCCGACTTTTGCCGCCGGTGTCGAGGCAGCGGCCGGCACGGGCGGACAGCTCATGCCTCCCGTCATGGGTGCGGCGGCGTTCATCATGGCCGAGTTCCTCGGAATCCCCTATGTCAAGATCGCCCTGTGCGCCGTCCTGCCCTCCTTTCTCCACTTCTTCGCCGTGGGCTGGATGGTTCATCTTGAGGCAAGGAAGAAAGGCCTTCACGGACTGCCACGGCATATGCTCCCCAACCTCTGGACTGTGCTCAGGGAACGCTGGCTCCTCGTCGGTCCCCTCGTCATCATCGTCTACCTGCTCATTACCGGATCAAGCCCGTTCCTGGCCGCCTTCTGGGGGATCATTTTCGCCACGGCCACGGGCCAGGTCCACAAGCGGACAACACCCTTTCTGCTTCCCCTTTTCCTCTCTGTTCCGCCCATCCTCTTCGGCATGAACCCCTTTACGAACACTAGAGATTACAGTCGGCTGGTTCGGCTTCTCCGCCGTGGGACTCTATTACTTCTGGCGAACCTCTGAACCGCTTTCCCTGCGGGATTGCCCTCGGGACGACCGCCCTCCTTACGGGGCTGCTCTATATCGGGGCTCGAACCATCGCGCGCTGCCTTCTGGTCCAGCATGCTCATCATCCTCGCCGGGATCTTCTTCAAGGAAAGCAAGTTGCGCCTGCCCCAGATTCTCGAGAGTCTCCAGGAGGGCACAAAAAACGCCATCGCCATCGGCGCCGCCTGCGCCTGCGTGGGGTTTATTGTCGGAGCGACCACCCTCACGGGCATCGGACTCAAGTTCGCCACGGCCGTGATTGCGATCGCCCACGGACATCGCAGAGTTCTGAATCCGATCTTCATGGGGCTCACAACGGTCAGCGACATTACGCTCTTCTTCACCCTCATCAACACGGCCCTTGCCTGCTTCGTCCTCGGGATGGGCATCCCGACGACGGCGCAGTACATCATCGCCGCCATGATCGCCGCGCCGGCCCTCATGCAGTGGGGAATCCACCCGCTACTTTCCCACATGTTCGTGTTCTTCTATGCGGTGCTTGCCGACGTGACCCCGCCTGTGGCTCTGGCAGCCTACGCCGCAGCGGGCGTGGCCGGTAGCGACCCCTTCAGGAGCGGATTCCGTGCCTTCAGCCTGTCTTTGGCCAAGACCTTTGTCCCTTTCGCGTTCGTCTATGCACCCATCGTGCTCCTCATGCCATGGCTCCTGAATCCCGGCGTCACTTTCGACTGGATCTGGTTTATTCAGTGCCGCCTTCACCCTCTGGCTGGGTGTCGTGGCCCTGGGCGCCACCGTTGTCGGATATTTCGGAGGACGGCCGGCTGAACATCCTCGAACGGTTCCTCATGGGCATCGGCCGCCCTTTTGTTGATTATCCCCGGGACAACGACGGATATCATGGGCATGGTACTACAGACGGCGATCTTCGTCAAACAAGTGCTCAAGGCGCGTCTGGCAAAGAAAAAGGCGGCGGCACAGCCGTAAGCTCAACCACCCCTTCCGCATAACGCAGTTACCGAATAAAAAACGCAAAGGAGAAACATCCATGGCGGAGAAAAAGATTCGCGTCATTCAGTACGGCCTCGGCCCCATCGGGATCGAAACGGCCAGGCTCGTGCTCAAGAAATCCAGCATGACGATTGTAGGCGCCGTCGACATTTCAAAAGATATCGCCGGGAAGGACCTCGGCGAAATTCTCGGTCTGGCCGGGAAGCTGGGGGTTTCCGTAACGGACGACGCGAAGAGTCTTTTTGACCGGACCAAGGCTGACGTGGCCCTCCATACGACCGGTTCCCGCATCAAAAAGATCTATCCCGACCTGGAGGCTATGATCGGGGCGGGATTGAACATCATCTCCTCATCGGAGGAGCTGCTGTTCCCCCTGAGAGAAAATGCCGAATTGTCGGAGCGTGTGGACAGGCTGGCGAAAAAACATGGCGTCACAGTGCTGGGCACCGGCGTGAACCCGGGCTTTGTCATGGACGCCCTCCCCTTGTTTCTGACCGGCGCCTGCCAGGACGTGAGGCGTATCCACGTCGAGCGGCACGTGGACGCCGGGACCCGGCGGCTGCCCCTGCAGAAGAAAGTCGGTGCGGGCATGGCGGAGAAGGCCTTCCGGGAGCAGATTGCCAGAAAGGCCATGGGGCATGTGGGGCTTCTCGAATCGCTCCATCTCGTCGCCGGCAACCTGGGCATGACGCTCGATGATGTGCACGAAGCCGTGGAGCCCGTCATCACCGGGAAAGCGGTCAAAACGAAATTCTTTTCGCTGCAAGCCGGGCGATGTGGCGGGGATCAAGCACACCGCCGAGGGGATCAAGGACGGCGAGAAGGTCATCACCCTCGATCTTCGCATGTACGTCGGCTGCGGGCAGCCCTATGATGCGGTCCATATCGTGGGAACGCCGGAGATCCGTCTTCGGATCGAGGGCGGCGTGGCGGGGGATCAGGCGACGGCGGCCGTCCTGGTCAATTCCATCCCGCCCGTCATCGGCGCCCGTCCCGGCCTGGCGACGGTCAAGGACCTGCCCGCCGCTCATTTTACCCGCTGAAGATTGCCGGAGCGTGCGGCCGTCACATCACCGAATAAAAAGGGGGAAGCTGCTGCAAAAGCGGCCCCCCCCCCGTGACTTGTCCGATCCGTCAGGATTTATTTATAGTATCCGCAGCCCAGAACCACGCCGTCAACCTTTTCCAGGTACGATGACTTCTGCTCGACCTTTTTGGTTTTCGGGCTCTCCCATTTGTAGTCGACCGCTCCCTGTCCTTTGGTTTTGCCGACATCGATCATCTCTTTCATGAACAGTTTCCCGTCGGCGTCCTTGGCTCCCATCATATCCTTTCCGATCAATGCCGCATTGGCTCCATGGGCAATGATTTTCCCGTTCATGTCCAGCGCGAAAATGTAGAGATCCTTTTTAACGATACTTCCCCTTGGGATCATTAAAGGCGGCAAAGGCCTTCTCCTGGCCGTTTGCCTTGTAAAAGGCAACGGCATCGCCGAGCAGTGATTTGGCTTCCGCCGCAGTGCCCCGATCCTGGGCATAGGCCGCGCCTGCAACCAGACAAAGAATGAATATCCCCGCAATTATTTTCCTCATCGTCAACCCTCCTTTTTTATTGGACCCATGCAACTTGATCATTTACAAGTTCCTGCTTGCACCCTTCCAAACGCCGAATCATCGACTCCCCTGTCCGCGGCTTGCAGGAATCACCTCCTTTCAGCGATTCAGGATGCCTATCGATGCCCGCCGGCGCCTTGAGGGCCCGAACGAATCGGTACATGAACGCCTGCCCGTCATGGATCAGTCGATCTTCTGGAAAAGCTCGCCTTTTGCGCCACAGACCGGGCAGATCGTCGGGGCCTCCTTCTCTGCGGTGAAGCCGCAGATCGGGCAGACGTAATAACTGTAATTCTCCTGGGCGCCCCCGAGATTGTCCAAGACCTTCTGATACAGTGCCGCGTGCACCTTTTCCACCTCATTGGCATGAAAGAACGTTCTCTCCGCCGCTTTGTGCCCCTCGGACTTGGCCGCCTCGATCATTTCCGGATACATGTGCTTGAATTCATGCGTCTCGCCGGCAATGGCTTCCTGCAGGTTCTCCTTGGTGCTGCGGATGCCCTTGAGCGCCCGGAGATGGTTGTGCGCATGAACCGTTTCAGCCTCCGCCGCCGCCCGGAACAGGCGGGCGATCTGCGGAAACCCGTCCAGATCGGCCCTGGCGGCAAAGGCCAGATATTTGCGGTTGGCCTGCGACTCCCCCGCAAAGGCTTCTTTCAAAAATTTTTCCGATTTCGACATGATGCACGACCTCCTTCGCTTTTGCTCATCTTCAATGCGGTTTTCAATTTACCGCCTTGCATATAACACATGTCAAACTTTTTGTCATGATTCGGAGTGCCCCATCCCGGGCTGAAAATATCGTTGACAATTACTCCGGATTGAAGCCATAGGGGCGCATGGATTTCATCACCTCGTTCATCCTGGGCATTGTGCAGGGCATTTCCGAGTTTCTGCCCATCTCCTCCACGGGGCACCTGATCCTGGCATCCCATCTGATGGGGCTCAAACACACGGAATTCCTGAAGAGTTTTGAAATTGCCATCCAGGCGGGAACGATCCTGTCGGTGGTGGCGCTTTACTGGCGGAACCTGCTGGTGGATTTCGAGGTGATCAAGCGACTGGCCGTGGCCTTTCTTCCGACCGGAGTGCTGGGCTTGACGCTTTACCGGCTGATCAAGGGTTATCTGCTGGGATCGGAAACCGTGGTGCTCTGCTCCCTGCTGATCGGAGGCATTCTGATCATTGCCTTTGAACACTGGTACCGGGAAGGAGAAAACGCCACCGGCGAGATCCGCGAGATATCCTACAGAAACGCCCTGATTATCGGCCTTTTCCAGTCCATTGCCATGATCCCCGGTGTGTCCCGCTCCGCCGCCACCATTCTGGGCGGGCTGCTGCTCGGCCTGAAAAGAAAAACCATTGTCGAATTCACCTTCCTGCTGGCCGTCCCGACCATGCTGGCGGCCACCGGCTACGACCTGATCAAAAGCGGCTCGCAATTTTCCCCCGGTCAGGTTCAATACCTTCTGGTCGGATTTGTCACGGCCTTTGTGGTGGCCCTGCTGAGCATCAAATTTCTGCTTCGGTTCATCAAAACGCACACCTTCGTCCCCTTCGGGATATACCGGATCGTCCTGGTCATTCTCTGGGTCCTGCTGCTGAAATAGATAGGTTGCTTTCGCAGGCCCGCAGGTCCGTGAGGGTGGTCAACGGACCGGCGGGCCGGAAGGCCGGGTTGCGGAAAATGGAGCACCCCGTTCCGCAAACGCTCAGAAGGCAAGGGAGAGCCCCCCCTTGAAGGTGATCCCCGGCATGGGGTAGTAGGTATTGGCGCTCCAGGGTGCGCCGTACATGCCGAAGGACTCGTATTTCTCGTCGGTCAGGTTTTCCACGCCGAAGAAGGCCGTCAGGCTGACTTTTCCAAAGGTGGGCTTATAGGAAAGATAGAGGCTGAACAGGGTGAAGGCCTCCAGCTTCTCGCCGACGTTGTTGAAATCCTGCGACAGGAAGGCGTCGCCCACATGGCGCATTTCCGGACGCAGCATCAGGTTGTAGGGCAGATAGATCTCGACCCCGGCATTTGCCATCCAGTTGGGGACAAGCCACAATTCCTTCTTATTGTAGGGTCCGTCTTCATAGGTCGCCTTGTGGTAGGTGACATTGCCGAAGAGGCGGGCCCGTTTCTCCCAAAGCCAGGAAAAGGACGCTTCCACACCGTCATGGCGTGTTTTGCCGGCATTCTGATTGTACCCCGTCGGGAAAACCCCGACATACTGGATCTCATCCTCCATGTCGATCCGGAAAAGGGTCAACCCGATTTTCAGATTGTTCAGCGGGTAGAACTCCGTCCCCGCCTCCATGCCGGCCCCTTTTTCCTTTTCCAGACTGTTTAAAAACCGGGGGCCTCCGAAACCGTAGTAAGATGCCACTTCATCCAGGAACGGAATGCGGTAGACCGTGGCATACTTGGCGAAGACCTTCGATTTCCTGCCCACGAGCCAGGTCAGCCCTGCTTCATAGGCCTCGGCGGTGTAGGACTTTTCCTGATCCGTGAAGCTGTTGGCCGGCGTTGCCGCATCCGTGTTGGAGCCTTCGATGGTTGCCCGCTCCGATCGGTAGCCGGCGCTCAGAATCAGGCTTTTCAGAATATGGAACTCATCCCGGATATAGACACCCAGACTGTCCCGCGCCAGATCGGCCCAGCCCGTTTTTACAGTCCTCTCCCGGCCCGCATATTTTTCCAGCGTGAAGGGTTCGTGGTAGTAATCCAGTCCCAGGGTCGCTTTGTTGACATGGCCGAACATTTCCCTCTCCAGGATGTATTTGGGGGTAATCGCGTAGGTATCAGCGTTGCGGTCCACCCAGGTCAACAGGGAGTCCATATTCATCTGTTCGTCCTTGTTGCCGTACATGAACCCGGCATCGAAACGGCCGAAAGGCCCGAGGACGGACTCCATTTTCAGATTCACATTCGCAAACCGATCCTTTTCGTCATCGTTCACATGGGCGGGGGACCATGGGCCGGAAGCCGGCTGGTACTGCCGGCGATCCTGATCCATCTGCGCTTTGGTCAGCGCGCCGGGCAACTGGTAATCGTTCTGGTTGAAGGAAGCGCCCATCGAGATCCGGAGGGATTCGCTGGCATCGTAGCCGACGTCGAAGCCTCCCCCCTGCGCGGATGATTTTGACCGGTCCCGGTACCCGGAGCTGTACTTGTTCTCCCCGGTCAGGGCATAGGACCATTTGTCCGCGGAGCCGGTGACGCCGGCCCGCTCGTTATGCAGGCCATCGCTTCCGGCAATGACGGCCGCGCCGAATTGCGGCGCGCCCCGGCCTTTCTTGGTGATGATGTTGATGACGCCGCCGATGGCCGCATCCCCGTACAGAACACTGCTCGCGCCGCGCACGATTTCGATTCGCTCGATGTTGTTCAGGGGGATCTGCAGCCAGTTGATGGACCGCATATCCGCATTGTTCAGCCTTCGGCCGTCCAGCATGATCAGGGTCTTTCCAAACGGGTTGTCCCCTCCGATGCCGCGCATGTCGATGTACGCCTGAGAGGAATTGCCGCTGAAATCGCGGAACTGAATGCTTTCCAGCTTTTCGAGCACTTCCACCATCGTCGTTGCGCCCGACTGTTCGATCTCCCGGGCGGTGATGACGGATACGTTCGCCGGAATCCGGCGGATCTCCTCCCGGTCCCGGGTGGCCGTCACGACCACTTCTTCCAGCGTGACGGCGGTCCCCGGCGGCGGGTCTTTGGCCTCACCCGGGGCAGTCAACGGCATGAGCAGGATGGACAGGAACAGGACACAGACTCTGAATCGAATGATCGCGAACTTCATGGGGCATTTCTCCTTCTCCCCCCGCGGGGATAGAATTATTTTATCCGTCCGATCCGTTTCCTGGCTTGCGGCGTGAACCCTGCTTTCCGCGCCTTCCTGATTTCTACACTGAAAAATCAGTGGCCCGTTCCGGGTTTCGTTCCGCTTACAGTTGCGGGGCAGCGCCGGTTTCTCACCGGCTTCCGGCTTCCGACGGACTCTCTCTTCTGGGCGTCACCCGGGGCAGACCGTTGACCGGATGATGGTCCACCGTCACCGGGGTGTCGTAAACAGCCTGAATATGCTCCTCCGTGATCACCTCTCCGGGCCGGCCGATGATGCGGACGTGCCCCTCCTTCAGGAGAATGATCCGGTCACAGTAAAGGGAGGCCAGATTGATGTCATGCGTGACGGCGATCACCGTAAGTCCCTGACGGGTGTTCAACGACTTGACAAGATTGAAAAACTCGACCTGATGCCGGATGTCCAGAAAGGCGGTCGGCTCGTCGAGAAGCATCAGTTGCGGCTCCTGGGCCAGGGCCCGGGCGATCAGAACCCGCTGCCGCTCGCCGCCGCTCAGGCGGTTCATGCTCCGGCCGGCCAGCGCCAGTGTATCCGTCATTTCCATGGCCTCATGCACGATGGCGAAATCCTTTTCCCCTTCGAAACGCCACTTCCCCAGATGCGGCGCCCGCCCCATGAGAACCACCTCCTGCACCATGAAGGGAAAAATCATCGGAGACTCCTGGGGGACGACGGCAACGATCCGGGCCAGGGCCTCTCGCTTCATTTGCCGGACCGGCGTCCCCTGGACACGAACCGCTCCCTCCAGGGGCTGAAGAACGTCATCGATCAGCCGCAGCAGCGTGGTTTTGCCGGACCCGTTGGGGCCGATGAGGCCGACAAACTCTCCCGGCTCGATCGCAAAAGTGACATCCCGAAGGACCCAGGCGCCGTTGTAGGAAAAGCCGATCTTGTCTGCCTGCAGAATGAACATGGGTCAAACGGCCCTCCGGCGCAGGAGATAGAGGAAATAAGGGGCGCCGCAGAGGGCGGTGACAACGCCCACCGGCAGTTCGACGGGCGCCATGACGGTCCGCGCGATGGCGTCGGCCGCCACCAGGAAGGTCCCTCCGAACAGGATGGACGCCGGCAGCAGCAGGCGGTGATCCGGCCCCAGAATCAGCCGAAGGATGTGGGGGATGATCAGTCCGACAAATCCGATGGTGCCGCTCACTGAGACGGCGACGGCCGTGACCATCGAGGCGGTCACAAAGAGGATTTTTTTTGTCCGCTCCACGTCCACGCCGAGTTGCATGGCTGTTTCCTCCCCGGTCACGATGAGGTTCAGGTCCCGGGCATGGACGGCCATGATCAGGAAGCCCGCCGCCAGAAAGAGTCCGGTGAGCAGGACCTCACTCCCCTCGGCAAAGCTCAGGTCGCCCATCAGCCAGAAGAGCACGCTGTGCAACTGGGCATCGCTGCTGGTGGAAACGAGAAAAAGGATGATCGCGGAGAAGAAGGCGTTGATGATGACCCCGGTCAGCAGCAGGGTGTTGCTTTGAATATCGGTCCTCCTGCCCGAGACGCCGAATACCAGGACAATGGTCGCCAGCGATCCCAGAAAGGCCAGACCGGGGATGCCGAACGGGACGGCGCCGGCGCCGACCAGGATGCCGATGATCGCCCCCACTGCCGCGCCACCGGAGATGCCCAGGATATAGGGATCGGCGAGCGGATTGCGAAGCAGGGACTGAAAGATCGCACCGGACGCGGCGAGAGAGGCCCCGACCACGCCGGCAAAGAGGACCCGGGGGAGCCGTATGGATAACAGGATCGTCGCTTCCGGCGCATCGAGGCCGATGCCCCGCGGGACGGACAGAATGCGCCGGATCAGCGAGAGCAGATCGACGTTGCCCGGCCCCAGCATCATGGCAATCAGACAGACGGCCAGAAAAACAGCGGAAAGGGTGAAGGTCATGCGGAGGATGCGGCCCGGTGTGACGATCGGGCGGACGGGACGCTGCCGATCGAGGACATCGGCGGAAGCCGAGAGCGACAGCAATGAAAGAATCGGAAAGCGAAACATGCGACTCCCCCCGCGAGGATCTTCGATGGATCGGTCTTCCGGCTTCGGGCTGCCTACTCACCCGCCTTCCCATCACAGAGGTTGCATGACAGT
Organism: uncultured delta proteobacterium; assembly: GCA_963709485.1. Classification (GTDB taxonomy): domain Bacteria; phylum Desulfobacterota; class Syntrophia; order Syntrophales; family Fen-1087; genus JAXDBM01. The sequence continues at coordinate 601,255 of CAVPWE010000005.1, read as the reverse complement.
GGCGATTCGGGCTTTCGTTCCCTTCACGGCTGCGGGGCAGCGGGGGATTTTAACCCCTCTTCCTCACATCCATCGGCGTGACAAAACCAGTCACAACTTCATCTGGCTTCTCAATTAGAAAAGAAACCGCTTTTTGTCAAGACGCAATTTATGAAATGGGCCCTTAAAAAATGGCCTCCTGTTGATGCCCACTATTGATTTCACCGAAACAGATTGGCGCTGACTGCTTACTTTTCCACAAACGAATAGCTTCATCATCATGGTTGAGATGATGATAATTTTATTGAAAGAGAGATTTAAAAAAATGTTTCTGTATCGTAGCTTTCACTCCGAACTGTTCAGATAAGACCAAGGAAAATCTGAACCGAGCAGCTTATCGTCATTCACCTACAACCAAGCAACTTATGGGTTAGAATTGAAGTGTGAATTACCATTTGAACTGTTCTTAACGCTATGATTCAGGACAAACCCTGTCTTTTCCATTCTTTTTCGTCAGGTACATTAGAACGGATTCTTTCCGCAGCAACTGCCCGGTCCTGCGCAGCCGGCATTTGTCGGAGAACTGCCACAACAGGCGGTATCGCCGGGCCCGGGTACCCCCCGCTTGGCGACTCCAGACAGAGAGGAAGTCGCAGAAAGTAACTTTTTCAAGTTCACACTACCACAGGCCTTACAGGTTTTTGAATCATTGGAAGAAACGACCAGCACCTCAGTGGTTGCTCCGCATTCTGCACATAAGAATTCAAAAATAGGCATGACTTATTTCACCTCATCGTTTTGATTTCCGGGTGTAATCATTCAGTGCTTTCTGGAATGTTTTCACGGCCAGTTCGATGCAATGGTTCTTTTGGGCGGGGATTTCTTCCAAGAGACGGAAAACGTCACCATCGTTAAGGGTGTGGGCATCTGCAATCTTCTTCCCTTTGATCAGCTCCACGACCGCCATGGCCGAAGCGATCGCCCCGGGGCATCCGAGAACCTGATAGCGGGCATCCAGGATCACTCCGTTTCCCACCTTCAGCCAGATTCTCATCGTGTCCCCGCACGAACCCGTCATCTCGCTGACCTGTTCGGCGTTCAGGATCTCGCCTATATATGGTTTCTCTATAAAGTACCGGATGGCCTTGTCAGAGTATCCGGAACCGGCCAGCATTTTCCTATGGCCACTGCATTCCACTGCTCATCATGTGATTCTTGGCTTGTCATTACCCACCTTCAGATATTGAAGATCTTCACTTCAGCACACACAATGGACGCTTCGCACTTTTTTCGCTTTTACGGTCTTCTCCACATTATCGACTTTCTTAATGCGCACATCCTCCGCCGGCGTGTCCTGCACAGGTATGTTCGACATCAAACTCGGGCAATTTCTGTTTCAGGATCAAGCCGATATTTTCACCGACGGTGCCTTCTGCCGCACGATACACTCTGATTCCCTGAGCCTGCAATTTCATCAGAGCCCCCATTCCGATTCCTCCGACCGCAACCGCGTCCACTTCGCGCCCTCCCAGAGCTTTCATGGGTTGGCACATGCCATGAGCGTGGTGCAAATCATTGTTCTTGATTTCTTCAAGGGCCTGAGTCTCCGTGTCAACGATGACAAAACCCGGGGCTGACCCAAAATGCTCATAGACCTGGCTTTTCATTCCTTCTATGGTGATGGTGGGAAAACAAATCTTCATATCATTTCTCCTTTTCAAAAAATCTGATTTTATGGTTGTTTTCACAATGTGGGCATATTGCCCCATCTCCCGGCTTCCGGAGGCCGAGGGCATGATGGCAGTGGGGACAACGGGTAGTTTCTCCGGTTTTGATAGACACCGGACCGCCCTCTATCCGGAGGATCTTCCCGTTGACGAGGACATCGGCGACCTTCCTGCGAGCTGCTTCGACTATCCTACCGAAGGTTTGCCGCGAAACGTTCATCCGGGAAGCAGCCTGCTTCTGATACAATCCATCGAGATCGGCCAGCCTCAGTGCCTCATATTCGTCGAGGTTCAGAAGCACCTCTTCTGGACACGACGATGAAGTGACTCCCTCCGGCTGGAAACAGCTTTTTAAGGGTATGGCACCCACCTGTCTGCAACATTTTGGTCTCGGCAAGATGTTCCTCCATGAGCACAATAATAAGCATATGCTCATAATATGTCAAGCGCCAAAAACAAAATCATCATTGGAGAGGATAGAAAGTCATGATTCACGACTGAAATGATGCGTGAATGGTCTACTGAGTGAAACAATGCTACAGCAAGGATATCTTGGGGGTTTAATATCCTTTATCCTCATTATGTGACTTTCTCATAATGCCCAACAACCCACAAGATTCGTTTATCAGCACCATGTGAAAAAAAACAGATTCTCATGATGGGTGCCTCGATCTCTTTGTGTGGATTCAGTGAAAAAGATTTCATTTATCTCTTCGGGACGAAAATCCTCATAAAAATCTGGCAGTGATGTGATCTGATCTATTGATCCCTCGGTCTGGCTCTTGTTTTTTCTGGATTTACTCAGAGCTGGTCTGGCAAAACTGGACAGGTGCATAAGTGGTGAAGCTGCTCTATAATGAATGCCAAGGAGGAGCAGCATATGAGTAAGAGACCGAGAAGGAATCACGCGCCGGCGTTCAAGGCGAAGGTGGCGTTGGACGCTTTGAAAGGAGAGCAGACGCTCGTTGAGCTTGCGCAGCGTTACCAGGTGCATCCGAACCAGATTGCGGAGTGGAAGAAGCAGCTTCTGGAACATGCCCCGGACATTTTCAGCAGAGAAAGGAAGCCCGAGCCGGTTCCGAGCGTGAAGGATCTTCACGCGAAGATCGGGCAGTTGTCGATGGAGAACGATTTTTTATCCGGCGCGCTCGGTCGTATCGGCGATGCGAGCGCCAAGCGATGATCGACAAAGGGGACCAACTTCCCGTGACACGGCAGTGCAATCTACTGGGGTTGAGCCGATCCGGCATCTACTATAAGCCGGTTCCGCCGAGCGAGCAGGAGATGGAGCTGATGCGCCGGATCGACGAGATCCATTTGGCGTACCCGTTCTATGGAAGCCGCAAGATTCGCGACGAGCTGTGGGCCAAAGGGTATGACGTGGGTCGTGACCGGGTGCGGCGTCTGATGCGCCGGATGGGCATGGAGGCGCTGTATGTCAAGCCGAGGCTCTCGTTGGCGCATCCTGCGCATGTGAAGTATCCCTACCTTCTCCGCGGCCTTGAGATCACACGGGCAAACCATGTGTGGGTTGCCGACATCACCTACATTCCCATGGCGAAGGGGTTCTGTTATCTTATGGCGGTCATGGACTGGGTGAGTCGGATGGTTCTCGCCTGGCGTTTGTCCAACACCCTGGACAGCTCCTTTTGCGTGGACGCCCTGGAGGAGGCGATCCGCAGGTACGGTTGTCCCGAGATCTTCAATACGGACCAGGGCAGCCAGTTCACCGCGGAGGCGTTTACCGGCACGCTCCGCTCAAAAAGCATTGCGATCAGCATGGACGGCAAGGGCCGCTGGATGGACAACGTCTTTATCGAACGGCTGTGGAAAAGCGTCAAGTACGAAGACATTTACCTGAAAGGCTATGGCTCCATGGCGGAGGTGAGGAAAGGACTGGCCGCCTACTTCACATTCTACAACGAAAAACGGTGGCATCAAAACTTTGACAGGAAGACCCCGGCTATGGTTTACTTCAGCACCCAGCCGCAGAGACAGGCTGCGGCATGACCATCAACCAGGAGCGCTTTCCCACTTATAAACCCCTGTCTCCTGTCCTAAGAACCCAGACCACCTATCTCATCATGTCATTTGCTCTGCTATTGATTGATAATTATAATTGATAAGGTGTTGTTTTTGACGGCCCGGAGTATAGGGGGGCTGTTTTCTCAAGTCAAGGGATATTCCCCCGTGCAGTCACGAGTTTCATTTGAAAGCAAGCATTTTCATTTGGCTTAACTTTTTGTGTAGTACAGGAAGACACAAATGAGACCGATTGCCAGAAATATTTGCTATCGGCATGTGAACATTTCATCCCATGTTCAATGGTCTATCCAGATCAGCCAACCACTTGCTTTGTATTTGAAGCCAGGCTTGTATCCGATGATTGAAGAGGACATAGGTTCAAATTTTTTTGAAATTTTCCAGGGATTGAATTTGTGTAAGAGATGTAACTTTTGGACGGCCGGGGTCCGCCCGGGAAGCATCCTTTTTTTACCAAGATGCCAATTGCAGATATGATTCCCATAAAGGGGGCCCAATATCCCCCCCTGTGCCGAATTCCGGATTGTGGGTGGGGAGTCAGCCAAGGAATCCTTTTTCCCTGGGCTTGGAGGGAAGTCAGAACACCCTTTCTTTCCTCCCACGGCACGATCCTGCCGGGACGCCAGCAAGCAAACTCACTCGGGTAGGGGTAAGAATAAGGGGCAAGGTAGATGGTTGCTTACGTGCTGAAAAACTGCCATTGGCGCAGGAGTATTCATAAGGGATGCTCCCAGCCCATGGCCAGGTCGTCCCGGGCGTGATTGGTGAGGATTTGCGCTTCGATCTCCCGCCGCAGCGAATCGAATTCCACCTCACTCAGATGCTTAGGTACCTGAAAGGGTTTCCCCCAGCGGATCAGGACCCTGCTGAAAGGCTTCGGGATGAGAAAATGATCCCAGCTTTTCAGAACCCAGGCCTTGCTGGTAGAGATATAGACTGGATAGATGACTGCACCGGCCCGCTGGGCAATCCTGATGATTCCGGTCTTAACGACACCCTTGGGCCCCCGGGGTCCGTCCACCGCATGCACAGCGGCCTGGTGGTCGGCCAGATAAGCGATGAGGGCATCGAGTGCTTCCTTGCCGCCCCTGGAGCTGGAGCCGCGAATGGGATGAAAGTTGAGCCGGGTGACGACTTGGGTGATAATATCTCCATCCTTGCTCTGACTGATAATAGCAGCAAGAGCGAAACGGCTAAATCGTTGTGCATAGCCGATAACCCCGAACATTCGCTGGTGCAAGATGGCGATGATGACTTTTTGGTTTTCTTCCAGAGCACCCATGATGTGCTCCTCCTGAAGAATCGTTTTACGGATCAGACATAAATACGCCCGAATCAAGTTATGGGCCATAGGGATGAGGCCGTAACTGATGGCCAGGGCAGCTATGCGTTTCCACACAGACTATTTCCAATCTTTCCCCAGGGGGCTTTATCAGCTCTGTTGGTATTTCCCTTTGGGAAACTGTTCGTATATTGTCGGATAAGGCGTATCCCCTCGGATATCCTCTTTGTTTTTTAACAATCCCCGTCCACGCCGCGGCTCATGATCGGGATTTCTTCACTAGCCTGAGCAGTCGATCCAGAGCCCGTATATTCTTGAGATGACTGACAGGTGAAGGGACTTTAAGAAAAACGGTCTTGTATGTCAATGGAAAATGACCACAGATTGCGATTCGGAAGGCATCCTCTTTTCCTTAAACGGGTAAATTCATGATTCAGACTGTAGATTTCCGAACCACATTCAATGACCTGAACCGATCAGCTTATATCAAGACTTATATACGGAGACCGCCACCGAAGCAGAACCATTCTACCGAAGACCAATGGGTGGTATGCGAGAACAGAATGAACGTAAAAAATACCCTTTGCCGAAACAACAGGAATTATGCATATTGATCGCAAGGATCACCGGATGCCAGGCGGGCGAAGAATTTACCGGCGCCCTTGAAGGCTGCCGGTATGGGCAATAGCCCCGACAAGGAGTTTTTCTGATGGAACTCAGCTCCCGTTTCGTGGGGACCCCCCTGCGCGTCCTCGAAACATGGGTCACGGCCCGGCAGACCATGAATTATGCCGCCGCCACCGGCGATCCCAACCCTTATTATTTCAACGACACCCGGGCGGAAGGCGTCATCGCGCCGCCCATGATGGCCGTTGCCCTGACCTGGCAGATCACCGAGCGGATCTGGGACTACCTTCAGGCGGAGGACTTCCCCCGGGAGGTCCTGCTGACCCAGGTTCATTACACGGAACACCTGCGGTTTCACCGTCCCGTGCGGCCGGGGGATCGCCTGTTCATTCGGGGAAAGGTGGCGGCCATCTTACCCCGTAAAGCCGGCACGCTGGTGGTCCTGCGTTTCGACGCCCTGGACGAACGGGAACAGCCGGTCTTCACGGAGCACATCGGCGGCATGATGCGGGGGGTGCGCTGCCCGGACGGGGGCGCAGGTTCGGAAGACCTTCCTCCCCTTCCCGGGGAAGCGGCGGACGAGGAGGGATACTGGGAAGCGACGCTGACCGTGGATCCGCTTGCGCCCTTTGTCTATGACGGCTGCACCAACATCCATTTCCCCATCCACACCTCGGCGCAATTCGCCCGCGACGTGGGGCTCCCCGGCATCATCCTCCAGGGGACGGCCACCTTGGCGTTCGCGGCCCGCGAACTGGTCAACCGGGAGGCCGGGGGAAATCCGGCCTTGCTGAAGGCGCTCGCCTGCCGCTTCACCGGCATGGTTCTTCCGGGGAGCGTCATCCGGATCCGCATGACGGGTCGGCAGAATGTGAACGATGGACGGCTCGCCCGTTTCACCGTCTTGAACGGGGAGGGAGGAAAAGCCATCAGCGACGGCAGCGCCCTGCTGTCCTGGCCACCATGAGACAAGGGGAGGACAATATGAACGGCATGGATTTGAAGCTCACCTGGCAGTACGTGGAAAAGTGGGCCCGGGTCAAGCCCGGCGCGGAGGCGCTCATCTTCGGCGATGAAAGGCTGACCTGGGATGATTTCCGGACCCGGATGGACCGCATCGCCAAGGCCTATCTCGCCATCGGCATTCAGCCCGGCGACCGCGTGGCCATGCTTTCCGCGGCCAGAAACGAATTCCTGACCACCTACATGGCGGCGGGCAAGGTCGGGGCCGTCTGGCTCGGGCTGAACCCCAAGTTCACGCTGGACGAACTTCGCTACCAGATCGGGGACTCAAAACCCTCGCTTCTGATCACGCTCCGGCATTTCCTCGGCAACGACATGGCCGGCACCATCCGGACCCTGACCGGCGAGTTCCCGTTCATCCGGAAGGTTCTCGTCATCGGGGAGGCCTTGGATGGAACGGAGAATTTTGCGGCGTATACCGGGCAACCCCGCGAAGAGCTTGACCCGGCGCTTCAGGACCGCGCGTCAACGATCCGAGATACCGACCGCGCGCTGCTGATGTACACCTCGGGGTCCACCGGCAAACCCAAGGGCGTGGTGCATACCCACCGGAGCATCATTGAGAACATCAAGGTGGAGCTCCGGAAATTCTATTTCGACGAGGACACGCGGGGGCTTCTGCATTTCCCGATCAACCACGTCGCGGCGGATGTGGAAATCGGCTTTGCGACTATCATGGGCGGGGGCTGCCTCGTGTGCATGGACCAGTTCGACCCCGCAGGCGCCCTGAAGATGATCGAGAGGGAGCGGCTCACCTGCCTGGGCCAGGTCCCGGTCATGTTCCTCCTGCAGATGAAGCTGCCCGAATTCTGGCAGACGGACTTCAGCAGCATCCGTCTCTTCGCCTGGGCCGGGGCGGCGGCCCCGAAAATCATGGTTGACGTCCTGGCGGGCATCTGCCGGCAAACGGGTGCGATGCTCCTCACCGGTTACGGCAGCACGGAGGTCTGCGGTTTCGTCACCTACACCGAGAAGGGGGACGACCTGGAAACGGTGACGAAGACGGCCGGACGGATCGCCCCTCCTTTTGAACTGAAAATTGTTGATGGCAGCGGACGGGAGCTTCCGGACGGCGAGATCGGGGAAATCCTGGTTCGGGGGCCCTTCCTTTTCAGCGAATACCTGAACCAGCCGGAGGCCACCGCCGCCGTCGTGGACGGGGACGGCTGGTATGCCACCGGCGATCTCGCCTACAAGGATGCCCGGGGTTATATCGTCATCACGGGACGGAAATCGGAAATGTTCAAGTCCGGAGGGGAGAACGTCTACCCCCGGGAAGTGGAAGAGGTCCTGGAATCGCTCGACGGCGTCCTGTTCTCCGCGGTCATCGGCGTGCCCGACGACATCTACCAGGAAGTGGGGTGGGCCTATGTCATGCCGCAGCCGGGCAAGACGGTAACGGAAGAGGAGCTGAAGGAGATCTGCCGCCGGAAGCTGGCCAACTTCAAAATCCCGAAGCGGTTCTTCATCCGGCCTCTGCTGCCCCTGCTGGCGAGCGGCAAGGTGAATAAAATGGCGCTGAAAGAGGAAATCGGAACCGCCGGATGAGCGTCCCCGGAGGGCCGCTCTACGGAGGCATGTGCCGCACATGGCCTGCGATTTCAGCAATGCCCGCGGCGACCCGCGGCCCCATCCGGAAAAGGGCGTCTCCGATGTAGTAAACCCGCCCCTTGCGGACCGCCTCCAGGGAATGCAGCCGCTTCAGCAGGCGCCGGGACTGGGCCTTCATGTCGTCATGGCCCCTCCCGATGAAAATGGCATTCGGGTCCTGACGAATTACCTCTTCCAGTGAGTACCGCGGATACCCGCTACGGGCGTTTGCGGCAATGTTCTGCAACCCCAGCAACATCAGGACGTCGTGCATGGCCGTGCCGGGCCCGGCCACCATCAGCGGCTCCGGCTGCACCACGACAAGCACTCTTTGAGGTGAGCGTGCCGGGGCAGACCGAGACGCTTTCCCGTACCGGTGGATCGCTTTTTCGACCCGCCGTGCACTCCGTTCAGCCTGGTCTCCGACGTTCAGGGCCAAGCCCAGGGCCCTGATTTCGCGGGGCAGATCGTCGAGCCGCTTCGCCCGGAAAACATACGTGCGGATGCCCAGCCCCCGCAGCCGCTCCTCAATCTCGCGGGGATTGCCGTCATCGGTCAGAACGACCACGTCCGGCTTCATGGCGACAATGGCTTCCAGCGAAGGGTTGGACATACCGCCGATTTTCGGCTTCGCCTTCACCGCAGGCGGGTAGTCGCAGTAACTGCTCACCGCGATGACATCTTCTCCCAGCCCCAGGTCATAGAGAACCTCCGTCAGGTTGGGCGCAAGAGAAATGATCCTCATGGCGGGCGCTGCCAGTGCGGGACCGGAAAGAAGGACGCAGAGCAGCATTGCGGCCAGAATCCGGAAGGTGTTCATCACCGTCGCGGAACGGTGCGCATCGGGCAAAGCATCTGTTATGCGGGCGCTACCGTCAGGCGTTTTTCGGCTTGAACGGCGCGAACCCGTATTCCTTGTCCTGGACGCGAAAAACAGCCCGGTCCGCTTCGTTTTCAACCAGCTTCCCCTCGATGATTCTCTTGCAGCCAAAGTCATAGAATGTGATCTGGTGGGTCGGCATGACGCTTTCGTCCACACCCTTGCTCCGGTAGGATTGCTCCCGCTCTTCGGCGGACAGCGCCCGCATGGTCAGTTTCTGGCAGCGCTCCCTGTTTTCATCGGCCCCGCAGCGGATGGACACGACATAATTTCCGTGAAACTTAATGGGCATCTTGATTTCCATGGAACCTTCTCCCTCCCTGATGTGCACTCAACGTTTTTGATTATAACAGCCGGGCAGACAATTATCCAGCCGTGCCGCCTTTAAAATTTATAATGAAAGTAGCCGTGCATCCATGCATTTTATGTGGTATGAATTTTCAATCATTCCTCATCTTCACGCTGCGACAACTGAAAAAACCAGAGGAGAAGGCAATATGGAATTGGGAGATATGGTCGTCGTCGACCATCCCCGGCATCCCTTTTACGGGCTGGTCGGGAAGGTAATCGGAAGGCGGGGAAACCGGACACCGGACGATCTCTGGATGCTGATCTTTTTTTCTTCCAAAATGAGAAGCTATCTGATCCCCGAATCCATCCTGCGCCTGGAGAAGACTGAACCGGACGCAACCGCGCCCGTTCACTGAACCCGCGCTGCCTCACCGGTTCCGGTCATGGTCTCTGACTTCCGATCCACGCCTGTTGCGCTGACAACGGCGCTGATCAGTTCCGGCGGGGTCAGGTCGAAAGCCGGATAAAACCCCTTTACCTTCGGCCCGCTGATCGGAATACCCTGAAATTCAAGCACCTCCCGGGCGTCCCGTTCCTCGACGGGAATCGTATCGCCCTTCTGTGTGCGCTGGTCCGGGCCGCCGTACCCGAGAATGTAAAAGGGGATCCCGAAATGCCGGGCACAGATCGCAAGCTGCAGCGTGCCCACCTTGTTGGCCACAACCCCGTCCATGGCAATCCGGTCGGCCGCCGTAAAGACCTTTCGAATCATCCCCCGGGACATGCACCAGGCTGCCATGTTATCCGTAATCAGCGTCGTATCCGTTCCCATCTCGCTGATTGACCAGGCGGTGAGCCTCGCCCCCTGCAGGTAGGGTCTTGTTTCCGTGCAAATGACTTTGATGTCCTTGCCGTTCTCCCTGGCAAACCGCAGCATGTAAAGCAGGCCGGCGCCGGCAAAGCAGTGGGTGAGAATCGTGTCGCCGGACTCCAGAAGCGTTTCCCCGTGCCGGCCCGTCTCCCGGGAAATCTCCCGCTGCCTGGCAAGCGCCCGCTCGAGGTGCGCCAGAATCACCTGCGACGCCGCTCTGCCCTCCTCCGCCTCCTCGACCTTTTTCATCGTTTTGTCGAGGAGCGCGGCCAGATGAAATCCCGTCGGCCTTGTGGATTTGAGCAGCGATGCCGCCTTCTCCAGCCGCACGCGGTCCTGCGCCCGTCCTTCGCGTTCCAGCCGGCGGGCCGCCAGATAGAGGCCGTAGCCGGCCGTGATGGCAATGTCGCCGGCACCCTGGACCATCATCTCCCGAATGGCATTGGCCACCTCTTCAGGTTCCGTACAATAGACCGGCGTGATCATGCCCGGCAGCTTCCGGCGGTCGATGATGATCAGCGCCTCGTCTTCCAGATAGACGTTGTTTTCCAGATTCATGAGCAGCGGTTCCGTCACGGACCTGTCTCCCTTATAATCAAACGACAATCCGAGATTCCCATAATGGCTGAAAAATGGATCGCGAGCGGCGAATGAAAGCTTTGCAGACGCGGACAATCCTTGTTTCAAGCACCTTCAACATAAGGAAAAGCGCACGGGCTCCTCAAAGGGGCGAACCCCATGCGCTCGATTCCTGCCGGGGCATTCAGGAAATGCTGAAGCGCCAGGCGCAGAACCATTCCTCCGGGTGCGTGTCGGGCGGACAGCCGACGCATTCACAGCGAATCCGGCTGTCGATGGTTTCTCCGAAATGCCGGTATTCCACCAGACCGGCCGATTTGCAGGGGTAGTCTTCCAGCCCCTGACGCTTCCGGGCCGACTGGACGCGGCAGTCGTTCATCTGAAAGACAATCGTGTTGGGGCCTTCATCGACAATCGACTGGACGTTGATCCGGGCATACATTCGAAACCGAAGCGCCTTCTTCAACCCTTCGATGCCCGCCTGCTCCGGAAGTCCCAGGAACTGCTTGATCGACCAGGCCTCGAAGGGGGCGAAGCGCGTCCAGCAGGAATCGTTGCACCGCTTGGCGTCATACATGTCCCGGGTGTTCTCGACGGCCTGGAACCAGACACCGTCGTTGGCCAGCCAGTTCACGCCGATGTTGTTGATCAGATTGATCAAGCCTTCCTTCGGCATGTCCAGAAGCGGTTTGGGTATGCCGTCCTTCATTTCGAAACCCATCACCTTGGCGAAACGGTTCATCTGGATGTTGTAGCTGTTTTTCTTCGCGACCTTCATGATCTCCAGAGCTTTCGGAACGCCGAACTGATGCTCCACCTCGGTAAACCAGAGGGTGTAATGGACGATGACCCTGTGAAACATGTCCAACGCAAATCGGGCCAAATCCTCGTGACTCAAGTCCTCCGGTTTTTCAACATTCAACATTGCACTCGACCCCTCCGCACCCATATGAAACCCTCCTTTTCATGTAGTTAAAAAACCGATTCTCCCCCGGTTTGCCGGCCGGTCCGACATTCCGGTATGATCGGTCTTGCACAGCGCCGTTGATGGTGGTTTGTTTGATGTTTTACCTTGACAAAGCGCCTGTTCCGTAATATCAGAATAAGCGGCAATTAAGATCATATCCAGCAACAGCGCGTCCGAGGACCGCCGCTGCAAGCATGGTCACGCTCCTGTTATTGTACGACTGATACATCAAAATTTCCATGTTGGCTTCTATTTTGATCAGGTGGGTCCGGGATACTTCTCATATAATCCGCTGATGGTCAAGCAAGAAATAGAATGGCTCGGAAAGGCAGGAAATTATTTATGGTCTCATAAGACAAAAGACTTAACAAAAGGAGGGTGGAACGTATGTATTTTGCCAAGGAAGTGCTGGACAGTTCCAGCGAAATGCGGAGAAAATGGGAAGACGAGGTCAAGAAGGTCGTAGCCAAGTCGGCTGATCAGAAATCCCGCTGGTCAACCGTCTCCGATCTCGAAATCAAACGACTCTACACGCCGGAAGACATCAAGGACATGGATTTTGCCAAGGATATCGGCTATCCGAATCAGTTTCCTTTTATCCGTGGAAACCAGCCGACCGGTTATCGGGGCAAATATTGGACCTTCCGAATGTTCTCCGGGATGGGCGACGCCAAGACCACCAACACCCGCTGGCATCTACTCCTGAAGGAGGGCCAGACCGGGCTCAGCACCGCCTTCGATTTCCCGACACTCATGGGATATGATACGGACTCCCCGAAAGCACGGGGTGAATGCGGCAAGTGCGGCGTGGCCATCGACACCCTGGAAGATTTCATGCAACTCACCGATGGAATCCCCATGGACAAGGTCACCACATCCATGACCATCAATCCCCCGGCGACCGCCCTTTGGGCCATGTACTGCGCCGCCGCGGACATCCGGGGCATCCCGCTTTCCAAAATCGGCGGGACCATCCAGAATGACATGCTCAAGGAATTTATCGCCCAGAAGACGCTCATGTGCCCGCCCGACCCCTCGGTGAAACTGATCAGCGATACGGTGGAGTTCGGGGCCAAGCATGTCCCCCGCTGGAACACGATCAGCATCAGCGGATATCACATCCGGGAAGCCGGTTCCACGGCCGTTCAGGAACTGGCCTTTACGCTCCGCGACGGGATGGAGTATGTGGAAGACGTCATCCGCCGCAAGGGACTCGAAGTCGATGAGTTCGCCCCCCGGTTGTCTTTCTTCTTCAATTCCCATATTGACTTTTTCGAAGAGATCGCCAAGCTGCGCGCGGCCCGCCGGATCTGGGCCAAGGCGATGCGGGACCGCTACAAGGCCAAGGATCCGCGTTCCTGGTGGATGCGCTTCCACACCCAGACGGCCGGATGCTCGCTCACAGCGCAGCAGCCCTACAACAACGTCGTCCGGACGGCTACGGAAGCCCTGGCGGCCGTGCTCGGCGGGACCCAGTCCCTGCATACCAATTCACTTGACGAAGTCCTCTGCCTGCCCTCGGACCATGCGGTCCAGATTGCGCTGCGGACCCAGCAGATCATCGCCGAGGAAACGGGTGCGGCCAACACGATCGATCCGTTGGCCGGCTCCTACTTTGTAGAAGCCCTGACCAATGAAATGGAGGAAAAGGCCTGGGATTATATCCACAAGATCGACGAGATGGGCGGCATGGTGGCGGCCATTGAAAAGGGATTCCCCCAGCTTGAAATCTCCGATGCCTCCTATCTGTACCAGCGACAGATCGACGCGGCAGAAAAGATCATGATCGGCATCAACAAATATGTCTCCGATGAAGTCACCCCCATTCCTCTGGTGGAGATCGACGATTCCGTGGAGACCCAGCAGATCGAACGGCTTCAGGCTGTCCGCCGGAAGCGGGACAACAAGGCCGTCAAAAAAGCCCTCGACGACATCAAGAGCGCCTGCAAGAAGGGCGACAACGTCATGCCCTACTGCATCGATGCGGTGAAAAGCCTGGCCAGCGTCCAGGAGATCTGCGACGTCTATCGCGAGGTCTACGGTGAATACCGCGACCCGGGACTCTACTAAGAGAATGAACTGAGGAGGAATATTGAAAATGGCAGAAAAAAAACTTCGTGTGATGGTTGCGAAACCGGGACTGGATGGTCATGATCGGGGAGCCCGGGTGCTGTCCCGGTGTTTCCGCGATGCGGGCTTTGAAGTGATTTATACGGGTTGTCACCAGACGCCCGAGCAGATCGCCTCTTCGGCGATTCAGGAAGACGTGGATGTGGTGGGGTTGAGCTGCCTCTCCGGCGCCCACCGTTATTTGTTCCCCGCCGTTGCCAAACTGTTGAAGGAACAGGGGGCCGAAGACATCACGGTCGTCGGCGGCGGCATTATTCCCGAGCAGGATTTTAAACTGCTCTACGACGCCGGCCTCAAAGCCATCTTTGTTCCCGGCGCGACCCTCGACAGCATCGTGGACTGGTTCAACAAAAATGTGAAACCGAGGGCATGAGTTGGAGAACATAATGGAAAAAGTCAAGAAAATCAAATCAGGAGACGTCCGAACGGCATCCCGGCTGATCCGCAATCTGGAAGACGGCGGAAGCGACGAGGCCCGTTCCACCATCAAGCATCTTTTCCCGCTGACGGGGCATTCGCACGTGATCGGTATTACGGGGTCGCCCGGTGCGGGAAAAAGCACGCTGGTGGACGGCCTGGTGGAGTCCTTCCGGAAGAAAGAAAAGACCGTGGGAGTGCTGGCCGTAGACCCCACCAGTCCTTTCACGGGCGGCGCCATTCTCGGCGACCGGATCCGCATGCAGCGCCATGCCGAGGACCCGGGGGTTTTCGTCCGGAGCCTCGCGACCCGCGGCGCCCTGGGGGGGCTGGCCAAGGCCGTGGGGGATGCCATCCACATCATGGATGTCATGGGGAAAGACATTATCCTGGTGGAAACCGTCGGGACCGGTCAGCAGGAAGTGGACATCATCAACCATTCCCATACGGTGATCGTGGTCCTGATCCCCGGCATGGGCGATGAGATCCAGGCGATCAAGGCAGGAATCATGGAGATCGCCGACATCTTCGTCATCAACAAGGCGGACCGCGAAGGCTCGTCGAAGCTGAGGCGGGAGCTGATGGCCATGCTGGATATGGCGCCGCCTTCCACCTTCCCGGCCGGCTGGCGGCCGCCGATTCTCAAATGCGACAACGCCTTTGAGCCGGTGGGTTTTGTGAAAAGCCTGGAGGAAATGTCCCAGACGATCGAAGACCACTACAAGCATCTGGTTAAAAACGACCTGCTGGGCAGTCGGGTCCGGCGGAAAGCGGTCGTGGAGCTCAACGAGGCAATCCGGAATGCCGTGCTGGAACCGGTACTGGCAGCCCTGGTGGCCAACGGCGAGCTGGAAAAAATGGTTGTAAAATTGATTAAAAAAGAAACGGACCCCTATACGCAGGCGGAAGAGGTCGCCCATCGATTTCTGAAGGCCAGCTTATAGCTGATAGGCATTGCCGGTTCAAAAACGACAAAAGCCCGGGAGGACCGCAACAGCGGCGGCCCGGGCTTTTTTTAGGAGAAACGTTCATGGACAGCCCGATTGCGGAAACAATGGCCCGCTTCAACCGGGGCCTCGTACTCGTTTACACGGGAGACGGAAAGGGCAAGACCACTGCCGCGATCGGTCAGGCCCTGCGGCTGATCGGTCACGGCCACAAGGTCCTGATCGTACAATTCATGAAGGGGAAAAAGTACGGAGAGGTCCTGGCGGCGGAAAAATACCTGGACGGTCACCTGACAGCGGTTCAATGCGGGCTGGACAGCTTTGTCATGAAAAACAACCCGGCGCCCGTGGACATCGAACTGGCCCGCCAGGGTTTGAGCCTCGCAAAACGGGCCTTGACCTCGGGGGAATACGCGATGATCATTCTCGATGAGATCAACGTGGCGCTGGATTTCAAACTGATCCCGCTGGAAGAGGTGCTCGAGATGATCCGGACGAAACCGGCGGAAGCGGACCTGATCCTGACCGGACGATATGCCCCGGCGGAAGTGATTGAACTGGCCGACATGGTAAGCGAGGTCCGTGAAATCAAGCATCACTACGCACAGGGGGTCAAGGAACGGGCCGGCATCGAGTTTTAAGGATCGTCAATCTATGAAAACCGGGCCCGGAAAGATTCACCGGAAATCCGAGAATCAGCGCGGTCGGACCGGCAAGGCGCTGACGGAGATCGGGCAAGCGCTGCTGGCGGGGGGCGCCTGTGCAATCAAACTGATCGATGTCGACGACATCGTCATCGACGAGCGGGTACGCCTGAAATGCCAGATTCCCCGCTGCGACAGCTTCGGCAAAAATCTCATGTGCCCGCCCCACGTGCCGTCTGTGGCCTCGTTCCGCGAGGCCCTTTCCCGCTTCTCCAGGGCTTTGCTCATCCAGGTATCCGCACCGCTGGACCAAAATCCAGCAGACCGCCCGTCGGCAGGGGTTTTCGCAGCGGCCGGAAAACTCCACGATCTGGTCAATCTTGCGGAAAAGCGGGCCTTTGAAAAAGGATTCCGATTTGCAACCGGCCTGATCGGGGGGTGCTGCCGTCTCTGTGAAACGTGCGTCGCAGTCGAGGCCGGTCAAGCCTGCCGCTTTCCCTTCAAAGCCCGCCCCTCCATGGAAGCCATGGGCATTGACGTCGTGGCCACAGCGGAAAAGGCAAGCCTGCCGATGGGATTCCCCATTGCCGAATGCGTCACCTGGACAGGGGTGGTTTTAATCTGAGCCGGCGCTGAAAGTCATTTTAACAGGAGGTCTGTCATGGCAGTACTGAAGGAAAGCGGCATTCCCATCGGCCGGATGATGCTGGTCTCGAAAGATGGAAAGCTGACGAAGGACGATCTGATCATTGAAGCGAACGGGCAGTATCAGCTGCTCGAAAAGCCGGACTGTTTTGTGATCAAGAACGGCGAGTGCTGCCGGAGCATTCTGGTCAAGGTCTCCACCAAGGACACCTGAGCAGAGCGCCGGCACCCTAACGCCGGTCTTCCCGCGGATTTCCGTTTCCGTCCATGTACCAGTCCAGTTGGCGGCAGAATCCCCGGATGATCTTGACGTCCTTTGCCTGCAGTTTTGTCCTTGCGAAAAAGCGGCGGATATGCACCATCCAGTAAGCGGGGTTTTGCGGGTTGAGAAAACCGATCCTTGCCAGAAGCGCCTGGATCTGCCGGTACATCCCCGCCGCTTCGGCCGCGGTGGCCAACCGGGGCGTGAATGAATCCGCGGACTCCCTGGAGATGGCCAACAGTTCGTAGCAAAGAATCATGACGGCATGCGACAGGTTGATCGATTTGAAGGGCGCCGCCGTGGGAATCGTCACCAGGGCCTGACAGTGGCGCAGGTCTTCATTGGAAAGTCCCCGGTCCTCCGGCCCGAACAGCAGGGCCACGCGGTTGTGCTGTGAAATATCAAGCAGCGTTTCCGCCATTTGCCGGGGGGAAATCACCGGGCCCCGCACCGAGCCCAGCCTGGATGTCGTCCCCACGATGAATTCAAATTCACCCAGGATCTTCTCGAGACTCTCATGGTACCGGATTTCTTCGACCAGATCCGCCGCAGCATGGGTGGACATCAGTTTCATGTCCTCTGCCGGCAGTACTTTGGCGCCTACAACCACAAGACGGTCAATCCCCATGTTCTTGGCGCATCTCGCCACGGAACCGACATTGCCCGCATATTTCGGCCCCTTCAGAATAATGGTGATGTTTTCCGCGTTCACCTTCGGCTGCACCGCTTACGCGTACTCCCCTCTCCCTTGCCTTTGGCGAAAAGTCCTGAAATGTTTTCACGCTTTATCATAAAACAGTGAACCCTTCACTTTTTTAATTGTTCAATCGCCATCCTTGAGTTTCGGAACATGGATCAGAGTTTATGCGATATGCTTCACGATGCGGCCCGGACCCTGCAGGTGTCTCTGACGGACCGCGAGGTTCACCTCTTCGGCGTCTATTGCGACGATTTGATCTTCTGGAACAGGAAGATGAATCTGATCGGCACAGATTCCCGCATGGATATCGTCATCCGGCATTTCATCGACTCGCTGACCCCTGTCCCGTTCATTTCCCACCCCGAGGGCCGTCTTCTCGACATCGGTTCCGGAGGGGGATTACCGGGCATCCCGATAAAAATTGCCCTCCCTTCCCTGCACATTGCACTGCTGGAGGCGTCCCGGAAAAAAGCATCCTTCCTCAAGCACATGATCCGCCGCCTGCAGTTTTCCCGGGCGCGGGTGATCCATGCCCGCACCGAGGCGGCAATGCATGATGCGTCGCTCTGCCGGGCTTTCGATACAGTCATATCCCGCGCCGCTTTCAAACTGCCGGAACTGCTCGAAACGGCTCTTTATTTTTTGGCCCCGGAGGGCCGGCTGATTGCCATGAAAGGACCGAATTACCAGCAGGAGGCCGACGCGGCCACCACCCCGAACCTCGTTTTCAAAGCCTGCCATGCCATCACCGTCCCTTTTTCAGATGAACAAAGGAATATCCTTATATATCAAAGAGATGTATGATCAAATTTTGTACAAGAAATCCCTTCAAAAAAAAAGCTTTCTGTGATAGTTTTAAAGATCAGCATAGAGAAATAACAGCCCTGTTCCTGTCCCATTAAATCATGCCTAAAATCATATGCATAGCCAACCAAAAAGGGGGTGTGGGCAAGACCACCACGGCCATCAACCTGTCGGCCTCTCTGGCCACGGCTGAAAAAAAAACGCTGCTGGTCGATTGCGACGCCCAGGGCAATGCGACGAGCGGAATGGGCATCGACAAGGAGGCAATTCATGAGAAAAACATGTATCATGCGCTCATCGGTCACCTGCCCATCAGCGAGGTGATTGTCTCCACACCGATCCCCCATCTGGATCTGGCCCCCGCCGATCAGGAACTGGTGGGCATCGAGATCGAATTCGTTTCCATGAACGACCGGGAAAAAAAGCTTCGCCGCCTGATCAGAAACCTTGACAGGCAGTATGATTATGTGATCATTGACTGTCCGCCATCCCTGGGTTTTTTGACGGTAAACGCACTGGTCGCTTCCGATTTCGTAATTATTCCACTCCAGTGCGAGTACTATGCCATGGAAGGCCTCGGGCATCTGATGAATACGGTCAAGCTGATCAAATCCCGGCTGAATCCCACGCTGTCGCTGGGCGGCATTCTTTTGACCATGTTTGATACACGAAACCTTTTATCGCATCGCGTGAGCGAGGACGTCCGGAAACATTTCGGAGACAGGGTTTTTCAGACGATCATTCCGAGAAACGTCAGGCTGTCCGAGTCTCCCTCACACGGGCTTCCCGTGATTCTCTACGACATCCGGTCGCGGGGGGCCATATCGTATATGGATCTCGCCAAAGAGATCATGATCTGCGGGAGGATATAGATGCCACCAAAATCATCGCTCGGACGAGGCCTGGGGGCCATGTTTCCGGATCTTCTGAAAGAATTGAACAACAAGCCGGCTTTCTTAATGTGCGGGATCGAGGAGCTTACACCGAACCGCTTTCAGCCCCGCAAGGATTTCAACGATCAGGACCAGAAACAGCTCGTCGCCTCCATCCGGAAGAGCGGCATCATACAGCCGATCATCGTCAGGAAATCAAGTGACGGCTATGAAATCATCGCCGGGGAACGCCGTTGGCGCGCGGCCCAGCAGGCCGGTCTGTCCAGCGTCCCCGTCATTATCCGGGATGCGCAGGACCTTGATGTGGCTGAATTGTCCCTGATCGAAAATATCCAGCGGGAAGCGCTGAACCCGGTCGAAGAAGCGGAAGCCTATCAAACGCTGACAGGGACATTCAACCTTTCGCAGGAGGATCTTGCCTCGCGGGTGGGCAAGGACCGGTCTACGATCGCCAACACGATCCGGCTGCTCCAGCTTCCCGCTGCCGTAAAGACGGCACTGATCGAGAAAAAAATTACAACCGGACATGCGCGGCCGCTTCTGTCTCTGGACTCGCCAAAGGAGCAGATCACCGCCCTGGAGATCATCCTCAAGAAAGGCCTCACGGTCAGGGAAACCGAGCGCCTGATCCAGGAAGCCAGAAAGGACGTGCCGGACAGGAAAAAGACAAAGCAGGATCCCTATATCGCGGATCTGGAGAAGACCCTGTCGCGGCAACTGATGACCCGTGTGCAGATTCGCCGCCTTCAAAAGGAACGTGGTACGATCGAGATCCGATTCAACTCTGAAGAGGATCTCACCCGCCTCTTTCGAATCTTAATGGATGAACATTAGAGCCATTTGTCAACATGTGTTGACAAGTCTGTTGATGAGGTTGTTTAAAATTGGAAATACTTTGGGAAAAAAGCATCAATCTGATCAAGGAAAAGGTAAGCCAGCACAACTTCGACACCTGGATCAGACCCATCAGGGTGTCTTCACTGGAGGGGAACCAGATCTACCTGTCCGTCCCCAACAAGTTCTTTAAAGACTGGCTGATGGAAAATTATCGCCCGGTGATTGCCGATTCACTCACATCGGTTGCCGGCGTAGGGTTGATCGTCAATTTTCTGATCGGCGAGGCCGGGGCTCAACTTCCGGCAAATTCACAGATCATTGAAAAAACGATCTCCCCACTCAGAAAAGCTCCTCTGGTCCGGACCAATCCTTCCCTGAACCAGAACTACAGCTTTGAACGTTTTGTCGTTGGAGCGAGCAATCAGTTTGCCCATGCCGCAGCGGTGTCCGTTGCCGAACAGCCCGCAAAAAACTACAATCCCCTGTTTATATACGGAGGTGTCGGACTTGGAAAAACGCACCTTCTCAATGCCATCGGCATCCACGCACTCTCGCTGTATCCGGAAATGAATGTGGTGTACGTATCTGCAGAGGAATTTCTCAACGAGCTGGTCAATTCCATCCGGTATGACCGCATGGCCAAATTTCGGGAAAAGTATCGAAATATCGATTATCTGCTCATCGATGACATCCAATTCATCGCCGGCAAGGGAAAAACGGAAGAGGAGTTTTTTCATACCTTCAACACGCTTCATGACTCCGGAAAACAGATTGTCGTGACCAGCGATAAATTTCCGAAAGACATTCCGAACCTTGAAGGAAGACTGCGGTCCAGGTTCGAATGGGGGTTGATTGCGGATATTCAACTGCCGGAAATTGAAACCAGGATTGCCATTGTAGAAAAGAAAGCCCAGGAAAACAGCATCAACCTGCCGACCAATGTCGCTCATTACATTGCATCCCATGCCGAGTCGAACATTCGGGAACTTGAAGGGTTTCTAATCCGGATTGCCGCATACTCCTCGCTTCAGGAAAGAAACATCGATATCGAACTGGCCCGTGAGGTCCTGAAAAAAATAATCAAGCAGGTCGAAAATGAGGATGTTACCGCAGAGGACATTCTCAAGGCGGTCAGTGCCAAGACAGGGATCAAGATTTCCGATATCAAATCTCAGAAAAAGAACAAAAACATTGTGCTATCCAGACAGATTGTGATGTATCTAACAAGGAAAATGACCACTCTTTCCTTTCCGGACATCGGTGAAAAAGTAGGCGGGAGGGATCATTCCACCGTCATCTACGCAAACAACAAGATCAGACAGAACATGGATGGAGACCCATCGCTCAAAAATACCATCGAGGACATTGAAGACACCCTGAAGCGTAAAAACTGAAACGTTTTACACAGGCAACTTAAACAGCGTCGTGATCTCAATCTATCCGATAAAATTGTGTTTTCTTCTCCATTAACAGGATAAACAGATCCTACTATTAATACTATGTTTTATAAAGACACAAAGAGACATATAGAATACAGTGTACCGATGAAAGGATGGAACCGGCCATGGAATTCAAGATAAAAAGATCTATTTTTTTGGACGGCATGCAGAAAACGCTTGGCATCGTGGAAAAGAAAACGACGATGCCCATTCTGAACAACGTCCTGATCCGGACGGATCAGGGAAAAATCAAGATTGTTGCCACCGACAGGGAAATCGGTCTGGTGGCGGATTATGAGGCACAGATTCTACAGGATGGGGACATCACTCTTTCTGCGAGAAAAATCTATGAGATGATTCGTGAAATTCAGGGAGAAACCATTCATGTGCAAAAAAATGACCAGTTCGTTGTTACACTGAAATCTCAGAAGTCCGTTTATAAAATACCCGGGATTCCGGCTGATGATTTTCCGAATGTCGCTGTCGATCAGGACGTCAAATTTTACAGGATGAAGGGAGAAATTCTGAAGAATCTGATTTTGAAAACGTCTTTTTCGATGTCGACGGATGAGATCAGAAAGAATTTGAATGGAATTTTTCTGGACATGGAACCGGACAAACCGGGAGTGATCAAGGCTGTGGCAACGGATGGCCATCGTTTGGCCATGGTTTCAGTCTATTTGGGTGATAAGGAAACGCTGAAACTTGAAAAGGGAATTATCATTCCCCGCAAGGGGGTTTCCGAAATTAGAAAACTTGTCGAAAGCGAGCATGGAGATATATGGATTGGCGTTCATCAGGGAATGTGTGTCCTGAAAACGGACCATACCATGCTGAAGGTAAGCCTGATCGACGCCGATTATCCGGATTACCGGAGAGTGATTCCCGCGGAGAAGGGGACATCGATCCAGTTTGATCGGGATGCGGCCCTGCATGCGTTGCGGAGGATGAGCGTCATCTCCAGTGAAAGGTACAGTGGCGTGATCATTAAATTGATGGAGGGAAAAATAATTTTGAATTCTACCAACCCGGATGTGGGTGAGGCCAATGATGAGATCGAGGTCACCGGACGGGGTGGAGAATTGGAAGTGGGGTATAATGTCAATTATCTGATTGACGCGCTTGAGGCCATCGATGATAAGAATGTTGTTTTTGAAATTGGCGCCGGAATGAAGCCTGGAGTGGTCCATCCTGCGGAGAATGATCAATTTTTCTGTATTATTATGCCATTGAGAATCTGAGAAATTCAAGATTTCAGAAAGATTTTGTACAAGTCGGGGAAAGCGTTGTGCAATGAAGGAAAAAGAAGAACAAAACGGAAATAATTTAAAAGACGAAGCAGGCCAGAGTTACGGCGCCGACAGCATTAAGGTGCTTGAGGGTCTGGAAGCAGTTCGAAAGAGGCCTGCAATGTATATCGGAAGCACCGGTAAAGACGGGCTTCATCATCTGGTTTACGAGGTTGTCGACAACAGTATTGACGAGGCATCGGCAGGATACTGCGACAGCATCACAGTCAGGATTCGTGTCGACAACAGCATTGTTGTGGATGACAACGGTCGCGGCATTCCCGTTGATATTCACAAAACCGAGGGCGTTTCCGCGGCGGAAGTTGTGTTGACGAAGCTCCATGCAGGGGCCAAGTTTTCAAACGAAAGCTACAAGATATCCGGAGGCCTGCATGGTGTTGGCGTGTCCGTCGTGAATGCCCTGTCCAGCGCCCTTGACCTGGAAGTCCGCCGTGACGGTAATGTGTACACCCAGTCATATGCAAACGGGGCCCCGACCGCGCCTCTTGAAATGGTCGGGAAGACGAGAGGCCGTGGAACCAAGATTACCTTCAAGCCGAACGCTGAAATTTTCGAGGACACTGAATTCAGTTTCGATGTTATCTCGAACCGGATGCGGGAACTTGCCTTTCTCAATTCGGGGGTCAAGATAACCCTCGTGGACGAGCGGACAGACAAGAAGAGCGAGTTTTTCTACAAGGGGGGGATCGTCTCATTCGTCGAATATCTGAACCGCAGCAAGAAAGTGCTTCACAAAAATCCCGTCTATGTCGATGGCTCCAGAGAGGACTGCTATGTGGAGGTCGCCATCCAATACAATGACACCTACACGGAAAACATTTTTTCCTTTGCCAACAGTATCAACACCACGGAAGGCGGCACGCATCTGATCGGCTTCCGGTCAGCCCTCACACGCATCTTCAACAACTATGCGGTCAACAACAAAATATTCAAGGACAGCAAGGAGTCACTGAAGGGAGAGGATCTGCGAGAAGGCCTGACATGCATCATCAGCGTCAAGGTAAAAAACCCGCAGTTCGAGGGCCAGACCAAGACGAAACTGGGCAACAGCGAAGTCAAGGGACTGGTGGAAGGCATCGTCTACGATAAAATAGGCACCTATCTTGAGGAGAACCCGTCCGTTGCCAAACAGCTTCTGAACAAGGCGCTGGACGCGTCCCGAGCCAGGGAGGCGGCCAGGCGTGCCCGGGAGTTGACCCGGCGCAAAAGCGCCTTTGAGGTGGGCGCCCTGCCGGGAAAGTTGGCAGATTGCCAGGAAAGAGATCCGGCCAGAAGCGAGATCTATCTGGTGGAAGGGGATTCCGCCGGCGGTTCGGCAAAACAGGGGAGAGACCGCAAGAATCAGGCCATCCTGCCGCTTCGGGGTAAAGTGCTCAACGTGGAAAAAGCCCGGTTCGACAAGATGCTTCAGAACGAGGAGATCAAGGTGATCGTGACCGCCCTGGGCACCGGAATCGGCCAGGGGGATTACGACATCAGCAAACTGCGCTACCACAAGGTGATCATCATGACCGATGCCGATGTGGACGGTTCGCACATTCGGACCCTATTGCTGACCTTTTTCTTTCGCCAGATGCGGGAGATGGTGGAACGGGGTTACCTCTATATCGCTCAGCCGCCGCTGTTCAAGGTCAGCGACCGGAAAAATGAAATATACATCCACAATGAAGAGGAAATGAAGGCCTATGTCCTGGAGAACGGCGTCAACAAACTGCAACTCTGCACTGAAAACGGTACGACCATTACCGGAAACCGTCTGGCCGGCTATCTGAAAAAACTGATCCGCATGGAAACGATCCTGGTCAAATTTGAAAAAGAGGAAAAGGACCGGGACATCATCCGGATCCTTGCCGGGGACCCTGCCTTGAGCGAAGGTGATTTCAAAAGCGAGGCCGCATTGCTCAAAGTCGCGCGGCGTACGGCCATGGCCGCCGACCCTGCGGAAAAGGCCGCCGGGGAGGTGGTCCAGCCCGAGCTGGAGTTTATGGAGAAATCCATCGAGTATGCCGTGGAAATGGATCAGGAGCACGGCCTGTATAAAATGGTTTTCCGCATCAAACGAGAGAGCCGGATCCTCGTGACGTGCATCGACCGGGACACCGTCAGAGCGCCCCGGTTTACAGAGATCAAAGCCCTGTTGAGTCAGGTTTCCGCTCTGGGCGAGGCGCCGTACCGGGTGGCGGCGGAAGAACCGGCCAATGGCGGGAAAACGGTCGAGCTGGACAGCATGTCGGCCTTGATCGATCATGTCGTGAGCACCGGCAGGAAAGGGTTGGCCGTGCAGCGGTACAAGGGACTCGGCGAAATGAACCCCGCGCAGCTCTGGGAAACGACCATGAATCCGGAAAAACGGACGCTGTTGCAGGTCCGCATCGAGGATGCCGTGGAAGCGGACGAAATCTTTACGACGCTGATGGGGGATCAGGTCGAGCCCCGCCGGGATTTCATCTACAAGAACGCCCTGTATGTGTCCAATCTGGATGTCTGACGAGCGACCTGTTCAATTCCGCCCTGTTCATCACTTTGTTTGATCGGTCCATTCTGAAACCCGTCAATGCATTTGCGCGGAAACGTGACAGAGGCATGAAGGAGAAACCATGGAACAAGACCTTCACCAGAAGAACATTCTGGTCAACATCGAAAGCGAACTGAAGAAGTCCTACATGGACTATGCAATGAGCGTCATCATCGGCCGGGCGATCCCCGACGTCCGGGACGGCCTGAAACCGGTCCATCGCCGGGTGCTGTACGCCATGCATGAAATGGGCAACCGGTGGAACAAGGCCTACAAAAAGTCGGCGCGCATCGTCGGGGATATTATCGGAAAGTACCACCCTCACGGCGACGTTGCGGCCTACGATACGATTGTCCGCATGGCGCAGGATTTCTCCATGCGCTACGTGCTGGTTGACGGCCAGGGGAACTTTGGCTCCATTGACGGCGACCCGCCTGCCGCCATGCGTTACACGGAAGTCCGAATGGACCGGATCGCGGAGGAGATGCTGGCCGATCTCGAAAAGGAGACCGTCGATTTCATGCCCAATTACGACGAGTCCCTGCTCGAGCCGACCGTGCTGCCATCCCGCCTTCCCACGCTGCTGCTCAACGGGTCGTCAGGAATCGCCGTCGGCATGGCAACCAACATCCCGCCGCACAACCTTCGCGAGGTGATCGACGGGACCGTCGCGTTGATCAAAAATCCTCAGATCACCGTCGATTCGCTGATGCACCATATCCAGGGGCCTGATTTCCCGACCGCAGGTTTCATCAACGGCAAGGAGGGCATCCTCTCTGCCTACCGAACCGGACGAGGGATCATTCGGGTCCGGGCCCGCGCCCTCATTGAGCGCAATGTCCGCAACGACAGGGAAAGCATCGTCGTGACGGAACTGCCCTATCAGGTGAACAAGGCAAACCTGATCGAGCACATTTCCGAGCTGGTCAAGGAAAAGAAGATCGGCGGCATCGCGGATCTGCGGGATGAATCGGACCGGGAAGGAATCCGCGTCGTCATCGATCTGAAGCGCGATGAAGTCTCCGGCGTGATCCTCAACCAGCTCTACAAGCACACGCAGATGGAGAACACCTTCGGGATCATCATGCTGGCCATCGAAAAAGGGCAGCCCCACGTCTTCAACCTCAAGGAGATCCTGCAGAGCTTCGTCGATTTCCGAAAACAGGTCGTCGTCCGCCGGACACAGTTTGATCTGGCCCGGGCCCGGGAGCGGGCCCACATTCTGGCAGGGCTCATCATCGCGCTCAGCCAGATCGACGCGGTCATTGCCGTGATCAAAAAATCGAAAAGTCCTCAGGAGGCGTCCATCGCCCTTTGTGACAAATTCGGCCTCACGGAGATCCAGGCACGGGCGATTCTGGATATGCGGCTGCAGCGCCTGACCGGCCTGGAACGGGAGAAAATCGAAGCCGAATACGCGGAAGTCAACAGCCTGATTGCGACCTTGCAGGGCCTGCTGGATGATCCCCGCAGGGTCCTGGATGTAATCGTTTCCGAACTGGAGGACATCAAGTCCCGCTTCGGGGATGAGCGGCGCACGGAAATCGTGCTCAGTTCCGAAGATATCAACATCGAGGACATGATCGTCGAGGAAGACATGGTGGTCACGGTTTCCCACTCGGGCTACATCAAGCGAAACGCCGTCAGCCTTTACAAGAGCCAGCGGCGGGGCGGCAAGGGCAAGGTCGGCATGGGGACCAAGGAGGAGGATTTCGTCGAGAAGATCTTCATTGCCTCGACCCATCACTATGTCCTGATTTTTACCAATCGCGGAAAAGTCTACTGGCTTAAGGTTTACCAGATTCCGCAGGGGGGGAGAGCGGCCAAGGGGAAAGCCATCGTCAATCTGATCAGCATCGCGCCGGGAGAGCGCATGGCCGCAATCCTGCCCATACGGGACTTTGCGGACGGAAAATCCGTTGTCATGGTCACCAAAAAGGGGATCGTCAAAAAAACGGAGCTGGCGGCCTTCTCCAATCCGCGCACCGGCGGGATCATTGCCATGTCCGTCGATGAGGGGGACGACCTGATCGATGTGCAACTGACCCTGGGCAATCAGGAGCTGTTCATGGGGACCCGCAAGGGGATGGCCATCCGGTTCAAGGAGGAGGATGTCCGGGACATGGGGAGAACGGCGCGGGGGGTAATCGGTATTCGCATGGATGAAGACGATGTCGTGGTGGGTGTGGACATTCCCACGGAAGGAAATTCAATTGTAACCGTGTCGGAAAAGGGTTTCGGCAAGAGGACAAGCGTCGCGGAGTACCGCCTGCAGAGCCGGGGCGGCAAGGGGATCATCAACCTGAAGACCGCCCCCAAGGTGGGCAATGTCTCCGGGATTATTCAGGTGACCGGCGACGAAGATCTTATGCTGATCAGCGACACGGGAAACATCATTCGGGTCAAAGTGGCTGCAGTGCCCCTGATTCACCGCAGTACGCAGGGTGTGAAGCTGATCGATCTGGAACCGGAGGAACGTCTGGTCGGCCTGGCCCGGGCGGTGCGGGAGGAGGAAAAGGACGAAGGGGAGGTTCTCGATGAAACGCCGGAAGACATGCCCGAAGAGGAAGTGTAGGGCGCGGCGCCATCGGGTCTTTTAGCGGCCATGCATTACCGACTTTTCGATCATACGGCCGATCTGGGGGTGGAGTTTTTCGGCAGTACCCGGGAAGAGCTTTTTGCCCATGCCGCCCTGGCTCTCTTTGACCTCCTGGTAGAAGCCGGGGAGGTGCGGGACACCGAGACCCGTGAAGTGCGGATCGACGGGACGGACGGGACGGATCTTTTTGTCAACTATCTCCGTGAAATCCTCTATCTGTTCAATGGGGAGGAGCGCGTGCTGACGGCCTGCCGGATCCTGCGGATCGACGACCGCCAAGTCACGGCGGAAATCCGCAGCGGGCGATTTGACGCCTCCCGGCACCGGATCCGGACGGAAATCAAGGCGGTCACCTATCATCTCGCCTCCGTGGGCAAAAGCCCGCAGGGATGGACGGGAAGGATCATTTTCGATGTCTGAAATGAAGATGACAAAACTGGACGAGAACCGCTGGCGCATCGAGCCCGCGGGGGGCATGAGAGTGCCGGGCATCCTCTACTCCAGCGAGCGCCTCATGAGGGACATGGGGAACGATGAAAGCCCGAAGCAGGTGGTCAATGTGGCGCACCTTCCTGGCATCGTGAAATATTCTCTGGCCATGCCGGACATGCACTGGGGCTACGGTTTTCCCATCGGCGGGGTGGCTGCCTTCGATACGGCCACGGGCGTCGTATCTCCCGGCGGTGTGGGATACGACATCAACTGCGGCTGCCGGATGATGACGACGAAGCTAAACGCGGATGAGATACGCAAGCCGCTGCCCGATCTGGTGACGGCGCTGTTTCAGAACATCCCTTCCGGCATCGGCTCCACGGGCGCCATAAAACTTTCCCAGAAGGAGGAACGGAAGGTTCTCCGCGATGGCGCCGAATGGGCTGTCGCGCAGGGCTACGGGACGCCTGAAGATCTGGAAACGACGGAAGACCGGGGCGTGATGGCCGGGGCCGATCCGGACAAACTCAGCCCCCGTGCGATGGAACGAGGCAAGGCGCAGCTCGGCACGCTGGGGTCCGGCAACCATTTCCTGGAAATCGAAGTGGTCGAGGAGATTTATGATCCCACGGCGGCAGCGGCCTTCGGCCTGGAGCCGGGTCAGGTGGCCGTCATGATCCACAGCGGATCCCGGGGGCTGGGATATCAGGTGTGCGATGATTATCTGGCCCGCATGGTGAAGCACATGGGCGAACTGGGCCTTTCCCTGCCGGACCGGCAGCTGGCCTGCGCTTATCTGGATTCACAGGCCGGACGGGACTATCTGGCCGCCATGGCCTGCGCTGCCAATTACGCCTGGGCGAACCGGCAGATGCTGATGCACTGGACGCGGGAAACATTCGAAAAAGCCCTGGGGAAAAGCCCCCGCGAGATCGGCATGCGCCTGCTCTATGATGTCTGCCACAATATTGCCAAGATCGAAACGCTGCCCGTTGACGGAATTCCGCGTACGCTCTGTGTCCACCGGAAGGGGGCCACCCGGGCTTATCCGCCGGGTCACATGGCCGTGCCCGAGCGCTACCGGAAGATCGGCCAGCCGGTCCTCATTCCCGGCGATATGGGAACGGGGTCCTACGTGCTTGCGGGGACCGACCGGGCCTACCGGGAGACATTCGGCAGCACCTGCCACGGGGCCGGACGGGTGATGAGTCGCGCTCAGGCAACGAAGATGAGCAAAGGAAGGGCGGTTCACCGGGACATGGCGGACCGCGGTGTGATCGTTATGGCCAGCGGGAGGGGAACCCTGCGGGAGGAAATCCCCGAGGCCTACAAGAACCTGGAGGACGTGGTGGAAGTGGTCCACCGGGCAGGAATCTCGAAGAAAGTCGCCCGGCTTCGATCCCTCGGATGCATCAAGGGATAAGAGGCAGCGGCCGGTGACAAAAAAACATCACGGCTGAACGCCCTGCTCGGGGCCCTTCGGAAGGAAAATCCACAACAGGATGTAGATGACGAAACCCGCCCCGCCACAGAGAAAGAGCACGGTGAATAACAGTCTCCATGTCCAGGAGGGTATGGGCGTATACATTCCCAATCCGCCGCAAACCCCGCCGATCCATTTGTCCTTTTCTGACTTGGTCAGTCTCTGCAGCCAGTTCTGATCTGACATCCTGAACCTCGTTCCTTAAGGATCATTCCGGACACCCTGCTCTGCTTGACATTCCTTATAAGGGATTGGGTTGAAAATATCAAGCCCGCCCGGCGGAAAATCAAAAGCCCCTTTCCGCGACAGGATCGCGTGAAAGGGGCTTTTGGTCAGACCATGAAAAAGATCCTCTGTCCGTTGTTTTGTTTGGGCCTCAAACGTCCTTTCTCTTATTCCAGGCCTCCTGGTAGAGCCGCCCGATCGAGGTCACGATCGCCAGGAAGAACAGCCCGAACATGAAATTGGGCGCCGTCCCCAGCCATTCGTCGAGAAGATGCCCGAGGTAGAGGAACAAAAGCGAGGCAAAGACAATCACGAATCCCCAGGCGCTCACGGTCATGATGTGGCCGTACTTCTGAAGGTAGGGTTGCTGGGTCGTCTGGGTCGTCTGGGTCGTCATGGCTCCGTTCCTCCTTTCCGCAAAATCCTGATAGGTATGGTCGAATAATCCGCTTGGCCGTCTCTTAACCGACCAGGTTCTTCACCGCGTCGATTACGGGGTTGGTGAACAGGGCGATCAGGACCGTGTACAGGGCGAAGGCGCCCACGGTCTCGCCGGTGTACATCTTCTCGTACTTGTGCTTCAGGGAAATGATGATCAGACCGCCCACGATCAGGGCGCCCAACTGGAAATAGGGGAAATTGGCCAGGCCCGCCGCCGCGTATTCCGCGAAGCTGAACCCTGCCGTCAGAAGAACCACCGTTGCCGCCACTGCCATTGTTCCGATTGTCTTTTTCATGATCCGTCTCCTTTGGAGTTTTTTGTTTTGTTTGGCTTATTCTAATGCGGAAAGCATGCCAGAATCATGCATCCGGGCCATAATTTTTACATGTGCCTGATTATAAAGGGAATATGGAAACAAACCGAAAAACCGGACAGGAGGGAAAACCAGCCCCGGCTGAGTTTCCTTGAATGGATGTTTCAACGGCGTTGAATGAAACAGTGAAACGGGTTCCCGTTCGCCGGGGATGGTGAGACGCTGTGGAGCAGTCTATATTTTTACGGCCGCTTTCCAGGCGAGAAAGGCGCATTTGATCCCTTCCACCGCCCCGTCGATGCTGATTTTCTCCATATTGATGACCATGTCGTAGTGCTCGATGTCCGTCAGATCGGTATGGAAGTACTGGCGGATGAAGGCGCGCCGTTCCGCTTCCGTTTTCAGCACGTATTTTTCCGCCTCATCCCGGGTGGACCGCATGACATGCTTCACCTTGACTTCCATGGGGGCCACGATGCGCACCCGGAAGGTGGTTTCCCGAGGCAGGATGTAATTGGCGCCGCGGCCCAGGATCACGGCGTTTCCGTACCGGCCGATCGTGCCGATGACCTTGGTCAGGTGGTGAAGGTAGCGGTCCGGCCAGAGATGGCGGGTCTCAAAGAGGGATGTCAGCCAGTCGTCGCGTTTGGTCATCTCCTTTTCATCCAGGGACTGGATGACCTTTGTGCTCATCTCCACGCTTTCGGCCACCTTCTGGATGATATGTCCGCCGAAGAGGTCCATGGCGAGCTCCTGCGACAGCCTCTTCGCGATGGCCGTTCCGCCGCAGCCCGGTTCACGCGAAACGGTAATCGACGCTCCGGGCGTGATGCTCCTCTTCTTTCGTTCCGTTCCCCTGAGGTTCCACTTCTGCAGTTGCTCTTCCACCAGTTTCTCAACGGACCGATTTTTCATTTGCATTGTGAAGGCTCCTTTCATCAGGCAGAAAATGGATCATCCGTGGTGCATTGATTGCGATCAAAAAGAATAAAGTTTTTCTCCGGAAAGCACGGCGATGCCGCTTTTCAGCAACACATCGATGGCCCGGTCCTGCTGGTCAAACCGGAACAGCATGACGGCATTTTCTCCGCTCTTCTCGACGAAGGCGTACATGTAGGCGATGTTGATGTTCTCTTTCGCGATGACTTCCAGTATGCCGTGCAGGCCGCCCGGCCGGTCCGGCACCTCCACGGCCACCACGGTGGTCCGGCTGACCGTGAATCCGCTTTCCCGAAGGACTCGGGTCGCCGCTTCCACATCGTTGACGATCAGCCGGACAATGCCGAAATCAGAAGTGTCGGCCACGGCCAGCGTACGGATGTTGATGCCGGCGTCTTTGAGGATCCGGGTGACCTTTTCCAGTCCTCCGGGCTTGTTTTCGAGAAAGACGGATATCTGTTCTACCTTCATCGTTCATCCTCCAAGATTTGTTTGGGTGTCTTCGCGCACCGGCCTGACGCGACAATGAAGCCGGCGGCCACGGGGCCGCAGCTTCCCGGTCAGATTTGTCTTTTGTCAATCACCCGGCTCGCCTTGCCTTCGAATCGCTGCAGGGATTTGGGCTCTACCAACTTCACCTGCGCCGTGATGCCCAGGTAGTCCTTCATGTCCTTGACGATGCGGCGCTGGATGTTCTGCAGGGCCTTCACCTCGTCCGATTCGGCCAGAAGCGCTTCACTGATCTCGACCTGAACTTCCAGGGTGTCGAGCGTTTCCACCCGGTCCACGATCAACTGGTAGTGGGGTTCGATCCCCTTGATATTGAGCAGCACCGCCTCGATCTGCGACGGGAAGACATTGACGCCGCGGATGATGAGCATGTCGTCGCTCCTTCCGGCGACGCGATCCATCCGGACAAGGGTGCGGCCGCATCGGCAGGGGGCGCTGTTGAGCGTTGTGATATCCCGGGTCCGGTACCGGATGAGCGGAAAGGCCTCTTTGGCGATGGTCGTGAACACCAGTTCCCCCTTGCTACCGTAAGGCAGGACCTCGCCGGTAACGGGGTCGATGATTTCCGCGATGAAATGGTCTTCAAAAATGTGCATCCCCGCCCGTCCTTCGGTGCATTCCATGGCAACCCCGGGGCCCATGACTTCGGAAAGGCCGAAGATATTGAGGGCCATGATGTTCAGGGACTGTTCGATTTCATCCCGCATTTTTGCGGACCAGGGCTCTGCCCCGAAAACCCCGACACGCAGTTTCAGAGACCGCATGTCCACCCCCATGGCCTGTCCCTGCTCCGCCAGCGTGAGGGCATAGGAGGGGGTGCAGCAGATGGCCGTGGGACCGAAATCCTGCAGGATCATGATCTGCCGCTTGGTGTTGCCGCCGGACATGGGGATAACGCTGGCCCCCAGCCTTTCCGCGCCGTAGTGCACGCCCAGGCCGCCCGTGAACAGGCCGTAGCCGTAAGCGTTGTGGATGATGTCGTTCTTGTTCAGGCCCGCGGCCACGAAGCACCGGGCCATCAGTTCCGACCAGGCATCGATGTCCCGCTTCGTGTAACCGACCACGGTGGATCGTCCCGTCGTGCCCGATGAGGCGTGCAGCCGGACCACGCTGCTCATGGGGACGGCGAAGAGGCCGAAGGGGTAATTGTCGCGAAGGTCCTGCTTGGTGGTGAAGGGGAGCCGGGCCAGGTCGGCCATGGTCTTGATGTCGTCCGGCTTGATGCCCGCGTCGTCAAAGGCGGTCCTGTAGAAACCGACGGTGTGATAGACCCGCTGCACCACCTGCTGCAGCCGCTTGAACTGCAGGGCCTCCAGCGCTTCCCTGGGCAGGGTTTCGAACTCCTCATTGTAGATCATCGATCAGCCTCCACCTGTTATTGGTTCGGATCGTTCTGTAAACCACTTGTATCTACTATAACAAAAGACGCCGGCCGGGGCAAGGATTGTTCAGGAATCGATAAGGGGGGATGATGTCGTGATTTCGCACGGCCGCGGACGAGCCTTTTCCAGTACCCTTCCGTTAAGCTTTCCGGGCAAACCGGAACCAGAGGCGCATCAGGCGAACCGTCACAATGGCCATGATGAGCCGGGGGATGTAAAGCCAGAACGCGCCCAGCCCCAGCGACATGAACAGCGCCGGATCCTCCACCATGGAATGGTTGATGCCGATGGACAGGTGCAGCATTTCGAGGTCTTCCCTGGGCAGGCTGCCGTCTTTCGTCTCTTCCACAATGACGGCGCCTCCGTAAGCGAGCCCGAAGACGATGGCGGTCATCCAGAGAAAACCGAGCTTCTGATCGAGGCCCATGATTTTCAGGAAAGGGGAGCAGATGTTCACGATATATTTGATCCACCCCATGGCTTTGAGAATTTCCAGCAGCGTCAGCAGGGTCATGCAGATCAGGAAGATCTTAATGCTGAGTTCAAAGGTCGTCCAGGCCCACTCCCGGATCATCTGAAAGATGGGGACAGCGGCCGCGGCCGCGGCGTCCGCGGAAATCGCCAGTGCCGGACCCTGGCCATCCTCCAGGAAGGGGGCGACCAGCACCACCGTTGTCACAGCGGCGCCGATGCGGAAGAGGGTGGCTTTCAGCGGGTGCAGTCCCGATCTGGCCTGGATGATTCCCTCCTGGATCAGGTTGTGGGCCGTCAGCAGAAAGATGCCCATGAGCGTCATCTCGGCAACGGTGAATGGCAGCACGGCCATGGCGGCAATGGCGCCGTAGATGTTGGCGAGCATCCCGATGATCAGGGGCAGGGCGGCCATCGTGGGCAGGCTCATCAGATCCATGACCGGCGCCAACAGGAAATCGAGCCGGTTCAGCAAGCCGCTCCAGGCCAGCAGCGAGGTCAGGAAGGAGATGGGCAGCACGATTTTCATGATCCAGAGAAAACCGTCCCAGCCCTTTCTCACACCCGCCTTTGCCCCGGCCCGCAAGCGTTCGTTTTTCTGCTGCATGATGTGATGCTCCTGTCCACCGCACGGGCACAACCTCCCGCTGATGGTGTTGACGCTTGCCCTCACTGATCTTCGGCCGCGCCAAGCCTTTACGGGTGGTGCTTCGAGGGGCTTCTTATCAGACAACGGTGTTGCGGGTAAAACATTATTTGCCGGCCTGCGGCAGCTTTGTGCTTTGCTCAAGGCAGGCAGATGTGGTAGTCAATGCCCGATCTCCACAGGGGCATTGAGGGTAATTCGTGAAGTTGACCATCAGCCGCAAACTGCTCTTCATCTATCTGGTAATGGCTTTGCTGACCATTCTGGCCGGCGCCTACGCGGCCCTCAGCCTGAGGAGCCTCAATGAAATCGTTTACCGGATGACCAGCCAGGATTTTTTCATTGTGGAGTCCGGCAGGAAAATGATGGATGCCCTGCTGGCGCAGGAAAGCGCCGAAAGGAGATTTCTCATCCTGAAAGACCCCTCCCTGGCCGAAATCTTCCGGACGCGCAATCAGGAATTCAAGGAGAACCTGCAGGAGCTGCAGGGGCATTCCTTCCCGGGCCTCTCAAAAGTCCTTGCCCGGATGCAGTCTCTCAACAGCCAGTACGGAGCCCTTTTTGATCAGGAGACGTCCATGGCGGGGGAAGACCGTCTTCAGGAGGCGGTCGCCCTTTCCGAAAGGGACGGAAAAAGAATTATTGAAGATCTTGCCTCCCAGGTTCGTGCCATGCAGCGTCAGGCGGAACAGGACATCGATTCCCGGATGGCGTTGATCCGGGAGCGCAGCGCCGATGCGTTCCGGATGACCTTCACATTGACGGCGATGAGCCTCGCCGCCGGACTTTTCCTGGCCCTGCTGATCACCTACAACATTTCCGTTCCCCTGCGTAAACTTGAAAAGGCGACGAGCCTGGTCGCCGAAGGGCAGTTTGACCACGATCTTCAAATCAAAAACCGGGATGAGATCGGAAGCCTGGCCCGTGCGTTCGGGAGGATGACCGGGCGACTCAAAGAGCTGGAGGCGCTCCATCTCGACGCAAGCCCCCTGACCGGATTGCCCGGCAATCTGGCCATCGAGAGAAAGCTCAACGAGCGCCTGTCGTCCGGGCAAACCTTTTCCCTCTGCCAGGTTGATCTTGACAATTTCAAACCCTTTGCCGATAAATACGGCTACGCGTGGGCCAGCGAGGTCATCAAGGAAGTAGCACGGATCCTGATGGAGGAACTGGAGCATGCCGGCGGCGAGAATGTCTTTGTCGGCCACATCGGAGGAGACGACTTTGTCATCATAGCCGACCCCCGGCAGGCAGAGGCATTGAGCTGGCGCCTGGTGGATCAGTTCGACGCCCGCATACCGTTGTATTGCAGCGAGGAAGACCGAAAGCAGGGATTCCTTGCCGGAAAGGACAGGCGGGGAACGCAGCAGAAATTTCCCCTGCTTACGGTTACAGTCGCCATGGTCACCGGGGACGGACGCCGCTTCAAAAATGCGCTTGAGATGGCGGAACTGGCGGCGGAATTGAAGGAATACGCGAAAACACTGCCCGGCAGCAACTTTGTCAAGGAAAGGCGCGGCGAGGCCCGGGCCGAGACCGGGTGAGCATGTTGAATAGGGAAGAAAATGTCTTGAGAATGGTCCGGCTTTTCCGGATATGCCTGTTCATCGCCATGCTTGGGGCCTGCGCGTCTCCATCCGCCATGAAGCCGGCGCAGGGAGCGGGTCCGGGCGCGGTCCCGATGGAAAAACCGTCGCTTTTCAACAGAGCATCGGCCGATGCCGTCCTGTTGAATGAAGGGATTTCCTGGCTGGGTGCACCGGAAAGGCCGGCAGATTATGAGAAGGCGAGGGTGTCCTTCGAGAACCTGGTCAACCGCTATCCGCAAAGCCGATGGCGTTTCCTGGCGGAGACGTTTCTCCGTCTTCTGGATGAACTGCAATCCGCCCGTACCGGTCTTCAGTCTGAAATGGATCAGATGAAAAGCGAGAACGAGCAATTGAACCGGGAAATCCAGGCGCTGAACGACCGTTTCCGGGCCGAACACGCTTTACTGCTTCAGGAAAATGAGAAGCTGAAACAGGATATGGAGCTGCTGAAAAAACTGGAAGTTCAACTGGACAGGCGGGAAAAGATGCTCCGCTGAAAAGCTGAAAAGCGGTCTTCAGTTTCCGACTTCCTTATGGAGAACTGTTCCTTTTCAGCCAGGATTCGGCCAACACGATCCCCAGCGCCGTTTTAATATCGATAATTCGGGCAGCCTGCATCATTTCCCGGGCCTCGTCAAACGAGACGGTTATGGTTTCGATAAACTCATCCTCGTCGGCGGGAAGGGGGAGGGGAAAAAGATCGAGGGCCAGGAAAAAATACATGTACTCGTTGCCGTATCCGGGGATCAGATAACCCTCAAAAAGCTTGACCAGCCTTTGGGCCTGGAAGCCCGTTTCTTCAGCCAGTTCCCGCTGAACGCAGTCCTCCACCGATTCCGTGCCCCGGTCCATTGCACCGGCAGGAATCTCCGTCAGGATCTGTCCGGTGGCGTGACGGTACTGCCGGATCAGGAGCAGCCTGCCTTCGGAAGTCAGGGGGACGACAGCAATGCAGGGTTTGTGATCGATCCAGCTCTGGCGGACGTTCCGGCCGTCGGGCAGGGAAAACTCCCCCTCCAATACGTCGAATACGCGACAACGGTACATCAATTGCCCGTCATCCTTGCGGCGCTTCCGTGTCACTTTAGGCGGGGATCGATGCCGGTGAAACCGCATTCCGGCTGATAGCAGGTCACGTTCAGGAACGGGCATTTCTGCGAACAGGCCGGGCAGGTTTGGGGGGGCGCCAGCACCTGCACCGTGTTGCCGCAGTTGCTGCACTTCCAGTACGTCTCTGTTGTTTCGGGATTATTGTCCGTTGCCATCGCTGTCTTCCTTTGTCCCGTTATGCCGGGATTTTTGTTTTCTTTCTTCCATGCAGGCTTTACACCACCGGGTATAGCCGCATTGGCCCTTGCAGTTATCGAAATCGATGTCGGGATTCCCTTCCGGGTGGCTCTGAAGCGCGTCTGTCGACATGGGCATGGTTCAGTTTGTTTTCATAATCGCCAGCAGGTGCCTTTCGATTTCTTCCTTGGGAAGGGCGCCGACCAGCCGGTTGACCAGTTTGCCGTCCTTGAACAGCAGCATGGTGGGGATGCTTTGAATCGTGTATTGCGAGGTGATCATCGGATTTTCATCGATATTGAGCTTGGCGATTTTCACGCCGCCGGCATATTTATCGGCAAGTTCATCGAGAATGGGGGCAACCGTCCGGCAGGGGGCGCACCAGGGTGCCCAGCAGTCCACCAGGACGGAGCCGGACGATGCAATCACTTCCTTGGAGAAGGTGGCGTCCGTCACATCCACGGGGCGTTCCTGACCGTTTTTGACCACGAGCGGAATACCGCACTTGCCGCATTTCGGCCGATCATGGATCCGGTCCTCCGGCATGCGGTTCTTGGCGCCGCAGTTGAGGCAGCGGATGATCATTTCATCCAGGGGAGCCTTGCAATGGCCGCAGGCAGGCTTGTCATGCAGCCGCTGCCTGGGAATGCGATTCTTCGTTCCACAGTGGAGGCAGCGGACAACGATTTGCTCGGCAGTCATGTCATCATCTTTTGCGGGCCACGATCACCGGACCCGTCTGAAACAGTAATGTGTAGAATATAGCGATGATTTGTCGATCCGTCAAGGAGACGGACCGGTTTTTGTCAGATTGCCACCCGGACAGGCGCCGGTTGCAGCACCCGTATGAGTTCGGATGGCGGCATTTCCGCCAGTAACCCCCGGCTGCCGGCATTGATCAGGATGCGGGGCAGGTGGGGGATGGTTTCTTCCATGTAAACGGGGAGCGGCTTTTTCATACCGAAGGGGGACGTCCCACCAACCTTGTAGCCTGTGTGCCTTTCCGCGGTTTTCGGATCGCAGGGGCGGACGGACTTCACCCCCAGGATTCTGGCCAGGGCCTTGGTCGACACTTCCTTGTCACCGTGCATCAGGATGATGAGCGGCGATTTGCCTTCGTCCTCCAGGACCAGCGTCTTGATCACCTCATGTTCCGGAACGCCCAGTTCTCTTGCCGAGACGCGCGTGCCTCCGTGCTCCTCATATTTATAGGACCGCGGAATGAAATCCACTTTATGTTTTTTCAGGGCGAGCATCGCCGGCGTGACGGGAATTTTATCCCTGGCCATAGCAACCCTCTCTTACGGCCTGTCATTCGTGTTGTGTGCTGATAAATAACCGATTTTGAAGGAAAAGTAAAGATTTCCATTTGGCGTCAAGCCTTGCGGTCATTTTCAGTCTTGACGAATGCACACAATCCCATTAACAAGTAAAAAAAGGAAAGGTCCAGAGGTATAGAGGTACAATTAATGGAAGACATTACCATGGCGGAGATATTTCCCGATCCCATCCGGCAGCTGCCAGAAGCGGCCCTGCCCCTGCGGGGTGTCCGGGCCTACCTTTCCCAGGCGGATACGCATCAGATCCTTTTCATGCAGTTCGGCGAAGACGACGACATGCCGGAACATGCCCATGCCGCCCAGATGGGAATCGTGCTTGAAGGCAGGATCGATCTGGTCATTGACGGCGAAAAGCGGACCTATCTCAAGGGAGACCGTTACTACATTCCCGGCGGTGCCCGGCATTCCGGAAAGGTCTATGCCGGCTTCGCCCAGGTGGCTTTTTTCAACGAACCGGAACGCTACCGGCCGATCGCTCGCGGCGCTGTAAATCACACATTCAAGGAGGCATGAAATGGAAGGCTGGACCGAGCGGGAAATTGGAAACAGCGACCTGATGGCGCCCTGCGGGCTCTATTGCGGCGCCTGCGGGGTTTATCTGGCGAAGCGGGACGGCAATGAAAAGTTCAAGGCCGTTCTGGGCAATCTCTACGGCACGAAACCCGAAGAAACGGAGTGCGACGGGTGCATGCAGTCCGATCCCGGGAAAAAGCTTTACAGCTACTGTAAAATCTGCACGATCCGGAGTTGTGTGCAGGCCAAGGGGTTTTATTCCTGCCACCAGTGCGATCAGTGGCCCTGTGATCGGATCGATAACTTCATCCTGCCCACCGGCGTGCGGGTCATGAAGCGGGCGATCCCCCTGTGGCGCGCCAAAGTTGCCGAGCTGGGCGATCAGGCGGGCAGCTTGGCATGGGCGCGGTCGGAGTGCGAGCGCTATCATTGCCCTTCCTGCGGCAAGCCCCTTTTCCGGGGAGCCCAGCGCTGCCGGAGCTGCAATCAACCGACATCGGACTTGCTGGACGGATCGCTGTAGGTTTCAGGGTTCCGGCCGCGCCGCCGGTGAATGCGCCACTGACGGGAGGACCCGTCAAGAAAAGGAGCTGCAAATGAAACAAAAAATCGGCAACAACGCCTTTCTGTATCCGATGCCGATGGTCCTGGCCGGCAGCATCGTGAACGAAAAACCGAACTTCATGGCCGTCGGCTGGGTGAGCCGCGTGAATTATCAGCCGCCGATGATCGCCATCTCCCTGGGTGCGCATTGGACGAACAAGGGGATTCACGCCAACAACGCTTTCAGCATCAACATCCCCGACATTTCGCTGGCGGAAAGAACGGACTATTGCGGTCTTTTTTCTGGCGCGAAGGTTGACAAATCATCCATTTTCAATGTGTTTTACGGATCTTTGCCGGGAGCCCCCCTGATCGCCGAATGTCCCGTCTCGATGGCCTGCCGGCTTTGTGAAACCTTGAAATTGCCGACGAACACGCTTTTTATCGGCGAGATCGTGGACGCCTATTGCGAGGAGGCGTGCATAACCGACGGAAAGCCGGACATCAAGAAGATCAACCCCTTCACCCTGACCATGCCCGATAATCATTACTGGGGCGTGGGAGATCATGTCGGCAGGGCATGGCGCATCGGCGCCGCGCTGCAAAAAGAGAAGCGGTAAACAACAACAACAATGGAAATACAGAAAACGGGAGGCAATAAAATGACCGGAAAACAATGGGATCGTCCGCCGGAAATGCAGATCGATCCGAAAAAGGCGTACCGTGTCCGGATTGAAACCAACCGGGGGGACATTGAACTGGAGTTCTATCCGCAGTACGCTCCCAAGACCGTCAACAACTTTGTCTTTCTATCCCGAGAGGGCTTCTATGACGGCGTGACCTTTCACCGGGTGATCCGTGATTTTGTCATCCAGGGGGGCGACCCGACAGGAACGGGCCGGGGCGGGCCCGGATACCAGTTTGAGGACGAAGTGGGGGGAAACCCTCTCAAACATGAACGGGGCGTCATGTCCATGGCCAATGCCGGGCCGGGAACGAACGGGAGCCAGTTTTTCATCACCCATGCGCCGCAGCCTCACCTGAACGGAAAGCACACCGTCTTCGGAAAGGTTGTCCAGGGGCTTGACGTGGTCGATGCCATTCAGCAGGGCGACCGGATGGTGCGCGTCTCGATCGTTGAGAGCTGATAGGCCGATCGTCTCGTCCTCCCCGGGCGTGGCCTTCGCGGGGAATCAAGCCGAGCCATTGTGATTATGGAAATCCGGCCAGGAGGCGTTATGTTTCCGATGAATCGTTATATCGATCGCGGTTCCCTTGCCGTCATGGCAATCACGTTGGTGCTGTTTATCGCAGCCCTGTTTACCAAGGGTCTGACGCACGATCTTTTCCTCGAAGCGGGTGTATTCCTCGTATCGGTCAAACTGATCCTGCAGGCCTACCGGAACAGCGTTTCCAACGAGAGGATCCTGCAAAGTATCAATGAAATCAAGATGTCCTTGGGCTGTGCGACTGGGGGGAGAAGGACGGAAGTTCCTCCGGTGAATCATGATGGGTGATCCGTTCCCGCGGCGGATGTTCAGAAAAGCACAGAAAGATTCACCGCAAAGGGCGGCCGGACCAGGCCGGCTTCGGTGATGATGGCGGTGATGTACCGGTGCGGCGTGACGTCGAAGGCCGGGTTCAGGACCGGCATGTTCACGGGGGCGATGCGGGAACCGCCGACGGTCGTAATTTCATCGCTGTTCCGCTCCTCGATGGGAATGTCGCCGCCGGACGGGATGGACAGATCGATGGTGGAGCGGGGCGCGGCAATGTAAAAGGGGATGTTGTGTTCCCTGGCGAGTACCGCCAGGGAATAGGTGCCGATCTTGTTCGCCGTATCGCCGTTGGCGGCAATGCGGTCCGCCCCGGTCAGGACCAGATCGACCTTCCCCCGCTGCATGAGAAAGCCGGCCATGCTGTCCGTGATCAGCGTCGCCGGAATTCCCTCCTTCATCAGCTCCCAGGCGGTCAGCCTTGCGCCCTGCAGGACCGGCCGCGTTTCATCCACGTAAACATGCAGCCTCTTCCCTTTCCCCCAGGCGGCCCGGATGACGCCGAGGGCTGTTCCATAGCCGGCGGTCGCCAGGGCGCCGGCATTGCAGTGCGTCAGGATGCGATCCCCATCTTTGATCAGGGTGCTGCCGTTGTGGCCCATCCGGCGGTTGCTTGCGACATCCTCCTCGCCGATTTTGACGGCCTCGGCAACCAGGGCTTCCCGGATGACATCAATGGGAGCGCCCTGTCCGGCCGTGAGGTCCGCAAAGCGCCTTTTCATCCGTTCGATGGCCCAGAAGAGATTGCGGGCCGTGGGGCGGGTTTGGGCGAAGCGGTCGCAGATGCCGTAAAATTCGGACCGGAAATCGTCCGGCGAGACCGATGCGATTCGGAGCGCGCCGAGGGCGATCCCCATGGCAGCGGCCACGCCGATGGCCGGGGCGCCGCGGACGGTCAGGTCGTTGATGGCCGTGATGACATCGGCATAGTCCCGGCAGGTGATGGTTCGTTCGATCAGGGGGAGCGCCTTCTGGTCGATCATGACCACCGTGTTGTCCTGCCAGTAAAGGGTTCTGATCTCGTCCATCGGATTCGCGTCTTTTTGCCGGCGGATGACCGGAGGAATGTTTTCGGAAAACGACCTGCGTTAAAAACGTCAATCCCGGTCGAGGCCTTCAGCCTGCCAGCATTTTTTTTAGAAGGTCGTTGATCAACTGCGGGTTGGCCTTTCCCTGGGTGGCCTTCATCACCTGGCCGACGAAATAGCCGAAGAGCTTTTCCTTTCCGCCCCGGTACTGGGAGAGCTGGTTGGGGTTGGCCGCCATGACCTCGGATACCACTCGGGCCAGTGCGGCCTCATCGGTGATCTGGACCAGCCCCTTCTCCTCGATGATGGCCTTTGCCGGCTTGCCGGTCTTGTACATCTCCTCGATCACCTCTTTGGCGATCTTGCCGCTGATGGTTCCCGCTTCGATGAGCAGGATCATGTCCGCCAGCGCCTGCGGCGTGATCGGACAGGCCGCGATGTCCTTTTTCTCCTCGTTGAGGAAGCGCAGGATCTCCCCCATGACCCAGTTGCTGGCGGTCTTCGGCTGCCCGGTCAGACGGACCACTTCCTCGTAGTAGTCGGCCAGGGCCCGGCTTGTGGTCAGGACGCCGGCATCGTATGCGGGGATCTGGTAGTCCCGGACAAAGCGCTCCCGCTTTTCCAGAGGCAGTTCCGGCTGATCCTTCAGGATCTCCTC
Organism: uncultured delta proteobacterium; assembly: GCA_963709485.1. Classification (GTDB taxonomy): domain Bacteria; phylum Desulfobacterota; class Syntrophia; order Syntrophales; family Fen-1087; genus JAXDBM01. The sequence continues at coordinate 557,897 of CAVPWE010000005.1, read as the reverse complement.
CACCCACTCCCGGTTGAGCGCCACCGTGACCAGGTCCGGATCCGGGAAGTACCGGTAATCGTGGGCCTCTTCCTTGCTCCGCATGGAGTGGGTCACCCCGGCCGTATCGTCCCAGAGCCGCGTCTCCTGGACGACCTCGTGGCCGCCTTCCAGGATGTACTGCTGTCGCTTGATCTCGTACTCCAGGGCGCGCTGGACATTGCGGAAAGAGTTCATGTTCTTCAGTTCCGTCCGGGTTCCGAAGGCATCCTGCCCTTTTGGGCGGATCGATACGTTGGCGTCGCAGCGGAAACTGCCCTCCTCCATGTTGCCGTCGCAGATTTCCAGATAGACCAGGATTTCATGAAGCCTTCGCAGATAATCGGATGCCTCCTCGGCGCTGCGGATGTCCGGCTCGCTGACGATCTCGATCAGCGGCACGCCGGTGCGGTTCAGGTCCACGTAGCTGGAGGGGTTGTGTTCGTCGTGCAGCAGCTTTCCCGCGTCCTCCTCCATGTGAATCCGGGTGATGCCGATCCGCTTCCGGCCCGTTTCCAGTTCGATGTCCACGTAACCGTGCTCCGCCAGGGGGTAGGCATACTGGGAGATCTGATATCCCTTGGGCAGGTCGGGATAGAAATAGTTTTTCCGCGCGAAATTGCATTCCTCGTTGATCCGGCAGTGCGTGGCCAGCCCCATCCGGATGGTATATTCGACGACTTTCCTGTTCAGGACGGGCAGCACGCCGGGCATGCCGAGGCAGATCTGGCAGGTATGGCTGTTGGGCGATCCGCCGAATTTCGTCGAGCAGCCGCAGAATATCTTTGCATCCGTCAGCAACTGGGCATGAATTTCCAGCCCGATGACCGGTTCGTATTCCATCAGAGATTCGGTCTCCTTTTTTCTAAATGGGCGCTCTTTTCATAGGCCCCGGCAATCTGCATGAGCTTTGCCTCCCCCATGTGACCCGCCAGGAACTGCACGCCGATGGGCAGACCGCCCCGGGTGAAACCGCAGGGGACGGCAATGCCCGGGATGCCGGCCAGGTTTGTCGAGATCGTGAAGATGTCGGAGAGATACATCTGCATGGGATCGTCGGTTTTCTCGCCGACCCGGAAGGCCGGCGTGGGCGTGGTGGGGGTCAGAATGACGTCGCAGCTTTTGAAGGCCTCGTCAAAATCCCGCTTGATCAGGGCTCTCACCTGGGATGCCTTCTTGTAATAGGCGTCGTAATAGCCCGATGACAGGACGTAGGTTCCCAGCATGATCCGCCTTTTCACCTCGGCGCCGAATCCGGCGGAGCGGGATTTCTTGTACATGTCCAGGAGGTCCCGGCCGTCCTGGGAGCGGAACCCGTATTTGACGCCGTCATAGCGGGCCAGGTTGGAACTCGCCTCCGCCGGGGCAACGATGTAATAGACGGCCAGGCAGTATTCGGTATGGGGCAGTGAAATTTCGGTGCACTTTGCCCCCAGCCCCTCAACGACTTTGACGGATCTTTGGACGGCCTCCAGGACCTCCGCATCGATGCCCTCGATGAAATATTCCCTGGGGATGCCGACGGTCCAGCCATCGATGCCCCGCGACACATATTGGCGGTAGTCGGGCACCTCGGCCGGCACCGATGTGGATTCTTTCGGGTCGTATCCGGCGATGACATTCATCAGGATGGCGCAGTCCTCCACGTCCCGGGTGAAGGGGCCGATCTGGTCCAGTGACGAGGCAAACGCCACCAGACCGAACCGGGAGACGCGCCCGTAGGTGGGCTTCATCCCCACGACGCCGCAAAGAGCCGCCGGCTGCCGGATGGAACCGCCCGTGTCGGAGCCGATGGCGGCGATGCATTCGTCGGCAGCGACCGCCGCCGCCGAACCGCCGCTGGAGCCGCCGGGGATCCGCTCGAGATCCCAGGGATTCCGGGTGATGCCGAACCAGGATGTCTCCGTGGAGGACCCCATGGCAAATTCGTCCATGTTGGTCTTTCCCGTGAAAACGGCGCCGGCAGCGCGGAGCTTCTCCACCACGGTGGCATCGTAGGGCGGTACATAATTGTGCAGGATACGGGAGGCGCAGGTCGTCGTGACGCCCCGGGTGCAGAGAAGGTCCTTCAGGGCGATCGGGATGCCGGTGAGGGCCTGAAAGCGGCCCTTCCTGATTTCCCCGTCGGCGTGCGCCGCCTGCTCCAGCGCGGCCTCCCGGGTCAGCAGAATATAGGCGTGAACGTCCTTTTCCACGGCATCGATGCGCCGGAAGACCGACTGGACGATGTCCGTGGAGGTCGTTTCCCCCGCCTTCATTTTTTCCTGAAGTTCGTGAATGGTCAGTTGATTCAGCTCCATAGATTCCCCTAATCGATGACTTTCGGCACCCGGAAGAAATCCCCCCGTGCGTCCGGGGCGTTGGCGAGCGTCTCTTCCCGGGGGAGCGATTCCAGGACCCGGTCATCGCGGAAGGCGTTTTTCTGGGCGATGGCGTGCGTCATGGGCGCCACGCCCGCCGTATCGACACGGTTCAGCATTTCCATGTACATGAGAATGTCGTTCATCTGGGAGGTGAATTTTTCCGTTTCCGCTTCCGTGAATTCGAGGCGCGCCAGGTGGGCCACATGCGTCACTTCATCCTTCTTGATCTTCAATGTTGTTCTCCTGATTTTTGGTCAATCGTTCAAATGCCGGTCAGGCTGTCATTTGAAGATCTTCCAGTGCGGACCGATCTGTTCCATGACGCTGCGAATGAGCGGATCGACCGGACTGAACCGCTCCTCGCCTTCGCTTTCGATCCGGAACAGCTCCTCCTCCGTCACCTGGGTATCGTCACAAAGCTCCCGCAGCACCGCCTTGACGGAGTCCGTCAATCCATCGATGTGATAGCCTCCCTCCAGGGTGAGCACCAGCTTGCCCCCGCAGCAGTCGTCGGCAATGTTCATCAGGATGCGCGTCAGGTAGGCAAAGCCTCGGGGTGTGACCTTCATCTCTCCCAGGGGGTCCTGGTAATAGATGTCGAATCCGGCGGAGACCAGAATCAGCTCCGGCCTGAAGGCCCGCGCCACCGGCTCCAGCAAGGACCGGTAAATCTTCACGTACTGTGCGTTGCCCGCGCCGGGCCGGAGCGGGACATTGACCGTATAGCCGGCGCCCCGTCCCTGGCCGATCTCCCGGACGGCGCCTGTGCCGGGATAGGCCGGCGACTGGTGCGTGGAAAAGAACAGTACCCGGTTGTCGCCGTAAAAGGTGCGGGCGGTGCCGTCGCCGTGATGCAGATCCCAGTCGACAATCAGGATCCGATTCAGGTGATGCCTGGAAAGGGCATGCCGGGCGCCCAGGGCGATGTTGTTGAACAGGCAGAAACCGGCTGCGTGCTGCTCGCCGGCGTGGTGACCCGGAGGACGGATCAGGGCGAAGGCGTTGTCGACCTCGCCGTGCATGACATGGTCGATGGCATTTAAGAGACCCCCGACAGCCAGTCTGGCCGTTTCAAAGGATTCAGGCGTGGTTTCCGTATCGGGATCGAGGTAAACGTGCGCCTTGCCGGCCGTGTCGGATACGAGTTCGATATAGTCCGGGTCATGGACAAGGGCGATTTCCTTCCGGTCGGCGTGGCGGGGTGCAATCTCGATAAAATGACCGGCCATGTCCGGCTGTTCGATCATGGCGTAGATGGCTTTCAGGCGGGCGGGACTCTCCGGATGGTAGCTCTCCATGCCGTGTCCCAGATAACGCTCGTCCTTTACGATCCCTGTTTTTCGCAAGCCAACCGCCTTTCATGAGCCCCAAAGACCGACGAAAGCTTCTATCACAGCGACTGTTAAAAAGCAAAATATTTATCAGTCGGCATACTTAACCGACTCTTGGCGCCGTATGCCCCGACTCGTGCAAGAGGTGTTTCGAACAGGACGGGAAAATTGCGCAACCGCGATGGAGCCGTCAAAAAGGATTGACAAACATTCCGGAGCCTATGTATAGTTTCGCAAAATCGAAGCTGGTGAAATTATGTTTGGCATCGGGATGCCCGAATTGATCGTTATTGCCGTGATCGCCCTGCTCGTGGTCGGACCGAAGAAACTGCCCGATCTGGCGAAGTCGCTCGGAAAGGGGTTTCAGGAATTCAAAAAGGCGACGGACGGAGTGACGGAAGGCATCAAGGACACCCTGAAGGCCGACGCGCTGAAAAAAGATATGGAAGAGATCAAGGATTCCCTCCTGTACGGCAAAAAAGACGAAGAAACGGAGAAATCTCCGCAATCCTCCAAGGAAGCCGCACCCAAAACTTCATCTTGACCCGTCGATTCCGAATCGAAACAAAGCTTGAAAAAGGAAACCGTCTTTATCAATGGATGAGACCACGGAAGAAAAACTTCCCCTGACCGCCCATCTGGAGGAATTGAAGAAGCGTCTGATCCGCTCCCTGGTCGGCATCGGCATCGGTCTCTGTGCCTGCTATTATTACAAGGAATGGCTGTTCAGGATCATTACGAAGCCGCTCATGGACGTCATGCCCAAGAACAGCTTCATGATTTTCACCAGCCTGCCGGAGGCCTTTTTCACCTATCTGAAAATATCCTTTTTTGCCTCCCTGTTGCTGACGGCCCCGTTTACACTCTATCAGATCTGGAAATTCATCTCCCCGGGTCTCTATCCCCGGGAGAAAAAATACGTTGCCCCCTTTGTGCTGACGTCCACCCTGCTGTTCGTCGGCGGGGTGGTGTTCGGCTATTACCTGGCCCTGCCGCCGGCTTTCGGATTTTTCATGGAATTCTCCTCCGATACCCTGCGGCCGATGTTCACCATGCGGGAATACCTATCCTTTGCACTGAAACTGCTGCTGGCCTTCGGCGTATCCTTTGAACTGCCGGTCTTCATTTTCTTCATGGCAAAGCTGGGGATCGTCAATTCCCGGATGATGTCCAGGCAAAGGCGATATGCCATCCTGATCATCTTCATCGCCGCGGCCTTTCTGACGCCGTCTCCTGACGCCTTCACCCAGATCATCATGGCCGTCCCTCTGATGATTCTCTACGAACTGAGCATTTACGTTGCCAGGTTCGCGGAGAGGAAGAAGAAAGAAACAGAGGCAGGTGAAGTGACGGCATGACCGCGATGAAGAGCTCCTCGACCCTCGCCAGCCGTGGAAGCTTCCCCGGCCAATCCGGCCTGGGGACCATCCTGCTCGTCCTACTATTGTCCTGCATCTTTCTGGCCGTGGCAGCCAGCAGCTTTCTCTATTATGTGCTGCTGAAGGAACTGCCTTCCGTGGCGGCGCTGAAGGACTATCGTCCCAGCATTGCCACCCGGGTCTACGACGACCGCAGCGAGCTGATCGATGAATTTTTCCTGGAAGACCGGAAAATGATCAAATATGAGGATGTGCCCCAGGTGGTCATTCAGGCTTTTGTGGCCGCCGAGGATGCCAGATTTTTCCAGCACAAGGGATTCGATTTGCAGAGCATTTCCAGGGCCTTTTTTAAAAATCTTGCGGCCGGGCGCATCGTCCAGGGGGGCAGCACGATTACCCAGCAGGTTGCCAAATCCATGTTCCTGTCGCCGGAAAGAAGCTATATCCGGAAAATCCGGGAAGCCCTCCTGGCCTATAAGATCGACCATTACCTCACCAAGGAAGAGATTCTGGCCCTTTATTTGAATCAGATCTACCTGGGCCACGGCACTTACGGCATCGAAGCCGCATCGCAGGGCTATTTCGGGAAAAGCGCAAGACACCTGACCCTGACCGAGGCGGCGCTGCTCGCCGGCCTTCCCAAAGCGCCCAGCAATTATTCTCCCTTCCTCTACATGGAGAGGGCGCGCCAGAGGCAGGCCTATGTCCTCGAAAGAATGGTGGAAGACGGATACATTACACCTCAGGAAAAGAAAGAGGCGCTTGCCGCCCCGGTCATGCTTCGCTCCGTCCGGCCGAAGGAGAAAGTCGCCCCTTATTTCGTGGAGCACGTCCGCCGCTATATTCAGGAAAAGTATGGCAGCGATGTGCTGTACAAGGAAGGCCTCGAGGTTTACACAACGCTGAATCTTTCCATGCAGAAGGCCGCCAGGGATGCAGTGGCCAAAGGCCTGCAGGAACTGGACGTTCGGGAGGGATATACCTCGGGCCGCTCCCAGGGTGCGCTGCTGTGCATGGATGCCAGGACCGGCGCCATCCGTGCCATGGTCGGGGGGCGTGATTTCGGCAAGAGCGAATTCAACCGGGCCACCCAATCCAAGCGGCAGCCCGGTTCCGCATTCAAGCCCTTCATCTATACGGCGGCCTTCGACAAGGGGATGACCCCGGTGACGAAGCTGGTCGACGCCCCGGTCGTCTATCAGGACAATGCCGGCAACATCTGGAATCCGCAGAATTTCGACGGAAAATTCCTGGGACCGACCACTTTGCGTTATGCCCTGGCTCATTCCAGGAATATCATCACGATCAAGGTTCTCCAGGAGGTCGGCGTGGATTACGCCATAGCCTATGCCCACAATATGGGGATATCTTCGACGCTCGGCCGGAACCTGTCCCTCGCCCTGGGAACGTCCGGGGTAACCCTGCAGGAGATGGTCAGGGCCTATGGCGTCTTGGCCAATCAGGGCAGGAAAGTCGAACCGTTTTTCATCAAAAAGATCGTCGACCGGACCGGCCACGTTTTTGAAGAAAGCCAGATCCGGGTCGAGCAGGTCATCGATCCGCGCATTGCCTTTCTGTCCACTTACGTCATGCAGGATGTCGTGGAGGTCGGGACCGGACGAAGGGTCAAGAGCCTTGGCAGACCCGTTGCTGCAAAGACCGGTACGACGGATGACGTGCGCGACGCCTGGTTCATCGGCTTCACACCCACTCTCGTTGCCGGCGTCTGGGTCGGCTTCGACCAGGAAAGATCGCTTGGAAAACAGGAGGTCGGAGGCCGGGCCGCCGCTCCCATCTGGCTGTATTTCATGGAAAAGGCCGTACAGGGCATGCCCGTGGAGACGTTTCCCGTCCCGGAGGGCATTGTTTTCAGCAAAGTCGATGCGCATACGGGGCAGCCCCTGCACCGCTTTTCCAGGGGCGGCATCTACGAGGCTTTTCTGGAGGGGACCATCCCCAATGACGGAATCCCCATACCACCGGGCGAGCTCCCCCATTCCCCGTCTGACCGCGAGTCAGAGGAAGACTGAGGCGTGGATAAAAAATCGGCTTGACAAAACATCTTTTTCGTCGTAAGGGAAACTATATTTTTGGAAACGATTGATTTTTATGAACCTTCATAAACCGATCAGCCGCGTGCCGGGCGTAGGAAATTGCGTATCTGTAGTCATCGTACAGACGGGGTCTGCTGCTCGGTTTCAATGATGGTCAGACATAGAAACTGAGAGCCGCGGGCCCCTTCACGGTCCGCGGCTTTTTTGTATTGAAAAGCCGCATGTGAACAGTGTGCGGCTTTTTTATTTGCTGGCCAATAATACGTTTCATTCCATACAGGAGGTTGGAAAGTGAAGTTAAAAGGAACCCAGATTTTGTTGAACATGCTCAAGGAAGAACAGGTGGACACCATTTTCGGATATCCCGGAGGCGCCGTCATCGATATTTATGATGAACTTTACCGCAGTGATATCAAGCACATCCTGGTTCGCCATGAACAGGGGGCGGTGCATGCCGCCGACGGATACGCCCGGGCGTCCGGCAAGGTCGGCGTTGCCCTGGTGACCTCCGGCCCCGGGGCGACCAACACCGTTACGGGCATTGCCACCGCCCATTCCGATTCCATTCCCATTGTCGTTTTCACCGGGCAGGTGCCCACGACGCTGATCGGAAATGACGCCTTTCAGGAAAGCGATATCACCGGCATCACCAGGCCCTGCACAAAGCATAACTTCCTGGTCCGGAACGTCGAGGAGCTGGCCACGACGATCAAAGAGGCCTTCCACATTGCCCGGTCGGGGCGCCCCGGTCCCGTACTCGTGGATCTGCCCAAGAATGTCATGGCCTCCATGGCCGAGTACGACCCGTCCTCCATCGTCGTCAAAATGGATGAGCCCCTGCACAAGGCCTCATCCAAGAAATATGTCCAGATGCTGGGATTTCTCAAAGAAGCCAAGTGCCCGGTGGTCCTGATCGGCGGCGGCATCCTGCTCGGCAAGGCGCCGGAGGAACTGCGCGTCTTCATCGAAAAAACCCGCATACCCGTCACGTCCACGCTCATGGGGCTGAGCGGCTTCCCCGGAACGCACCCCCTGTGGCTCGGGATGCTGGGCATGCACGGCACCTACTATGCCAACATGGCCATCAGCAATTGTGATCTGCTGATCGTGCTGGGGTCCCGTTTTTCGGACCGCGTGACGGGCAAGATCGAAACCTTTGCCGCGAACGCCAAGATCGTTCACATCGATGTGGACCCCTCCTCCATCAACAAGAATGTCATTGTCGATCTCCCCATTGTCAGCGACCTGAAGACTGCCCTGCAGCAGATCAACGGCATGCTGGCGGAACAGCAGTACAGGTTCAACGAAGCGGAGCGCCAGGTCTGGCTGGATCAGATCGAGGCCTGGAAGCAGGAGGTGCCCCTGACTTACTGCCAGAACGGGGAGATTATCAAACCCCAGTTCGTTGTCGAGAAACTCTTCGAGCTGACCCGGGGCAGGGCCATCATCACCACGGAAGTCGGACAGAATCAGATGTGGGCCGCCCAGTTCTACCGGTACGAGAATCCCCACACCTTTATATCATCGGGGGGCCTGGGCACCATGGGGTACGGCTTTCCGGCCGCCATCGGCGTGCAGTGCGCCTTTCCGGACGCACTGGTCGTGGATATCGCCGGGGACGGCAGCATCCAGATGAACATCCAGGAGATGGCCACGGCCGTTCAGTATAACCTGCCGGTGAAGATCGTGCTTCTCAACAACAACTACCTGGGCATGGTGCGCCAGTGGCAGGAGCTGTTCTACGAAAAGCGCTATTCCCATACGGAAATGATGTACGCACCGGACTTCGTCAAGGTGGCGGAGGCCTACGGATTTGTCGGTCTGCGGACGGACCGGCAGGCCGAAGTGGAACCCCTGCTCCGGAAGGGTCTGGCGATGCCGAAACCGGTCCTGATGGAATTCCGGGTGGCCCGGGAGGAGTGCGTCTATCCGATGGTCCGGCCGGGTGGCTCCATCAGCGAGATGACCCTCGGCACGAGAGAGATGATCAATTAATACATAAACATAGAGAAAGGTACGACGGTTATGGAAAAATCGGACAAGAAGGAGTATGTGCTTTCACTGCTGGTGAACAACAAGCCCGATGTGCTGGCACGCATCGCGGGCGCGCTGGGCGGCAAGGGCTACAACATCGACAGCCTCTGTGTCGATATCACCATGAATCCCAAGGTGTCAAAAATCATCCTGACGACCCGGACTTCAAAGATCATGATCGGCAGGATCATCAATGCCCTGAACAAGCTGCTGGATGTCGTCCGCGTGGAAAACCTCTCCGAGGTGGAATCCATTAAACGGGAAATGATTCTCATCCGGATGAATCTGATGAAGGAGACGAAACCGGATCTGATGAAGGCGATCGACATTCTGAACTGCAAGATCCTGACTTTCAACACGGACCACTGTGTGCTGCAGTTCACAGGCAGCCGGGAGGATATTGAAAAGGTGCTGGCCACGCTTAAACCGCTGGGCATCGATGACATCGCCCGGACAGGCGCCGCGGCACTGGAACGCAAATATTGACGGGCCGTCATATTTTCACCCCGGGGCCGCTGCCCGGGGGCAGGACCGATAACCGGCCTGTCCCTGCAATGAGCGAAAGCGGTGCGAACTCCTGCCCGTGACTCAAGGCAGGGAAGCGGGAGGATTTTTGCAGTCAACCGGATAATTTATTTTTAACAACATTCAACGAATTTCAGGAGGGAATACATGTCAAAGATCAACATCGGCGGAATCATGGAGGATGTCATCACGTCCGAAGAATTTACCCTCGAGCAGGCCCGGCAGGTCCTCAAGGATGAAATCGTGGCCGTCGTCGGATACGGCGTCCAGGGGCGCGGTCAGGCCCTGAATATGAAGGACAACGGGATCCGCGTGATTGTGGGGGAAGGGGACTACAACTGGCAGAAGGCCATTGACGAGGGCTTTGTCCCCGGCGAGACGCTGTTTCCGCCCATCGAGGCGGCCCGAAGGGGAACCATCATCCAGTACCTCCAGTCCGATGCGGGTCAGAAGGCCATGTGGCCGGACATCAAACCCACCCTGACCAAGGGCAAGGCTCTTTATTTTTCACACGGTTTTTCCATTGTGTACAAGGAACAGACCGGCGTGATTCCGCCACCGGACATCGACGTGATCCTCGTTGCGCCCAAGGGCGCCGGCCGCACCGTGCGCGACAACTATCTGGCGGGGAGCGGGATCAACTCCAGCTACGCCGTCTTCCAGGATTATACAGGCAGGGCCATGCAGCGGACGCTGGCCGTCGGCGTCGCCATCGGCTCGGGATACCTTTTTCCGACCACCTTCGAGCAGGAGGTGTACAGTGATCTCACGGGAGAGCGGGGCGTCCTGATGGGCTGCCTGGCGGGTGTTCTGGAGGCGCAGTACAACGAACTGCGCAAACGGGGCCACAGCCCGAGCGAGGCATTCAACGAGACGGTGGAGGAGCTGACCCAGAGCCTGATGCCGCTGGTCGCCCAGAACGGGATGGACTGGATGTACGCCAACTGCAGCACCACGGCCCAGCGCGGCGCCCTGGACTGGAAAAACCGCTTCCGAGATGCCGTGGCCCCCGTGTTCAACGAGCTCTATGAGCGGGTCGCTTCCGGGAAGGAGACGGAAATCGTCCTTCGGGTCAACAGCGCCCCGGACTACCGGGAAAAGCTGCAGGCCGAACTGGACGCCATCAAGAACAGCGAGATGTGGCTGGCTGGCGCCGCCGTCCGCGCGCTCAGGCCGGAACGGCGCAAGAAATAGGGGGAGGAGACGAACATGCGAAGCGACCTGATGAAGAAGGGCTTTGAACGCGCGCCGCACCGGTCCCTGTTCAAGGCCATGGGCTACACCGACCGGGAAATCGCCCAGCCCATGATCGGCGTGGTGAATTCCTACAATGAAATCATCCCCGGCCATGTCCATCTCAACATCATCACGCAGGATGTGAAGGCCGGTATCCGCCTGGCCGGCGGTACGCCGGTCGAATTTCCCGCCATCGGGATCTGTGACGGCATCGCCATGGGCCACACGGGCATGAAATACTCCCTGGCCAGCCGGGAGCTGATCGCCGACTCCGTCGAGGCCATGGTCATGGCGCATCCATTCGACGCGCTGGTGATGATCCCGAACTGCGACAAGATCATTCCGGGGATGCTCATGGCCGCGATGCGCCTCAATATCCCGGCGATCTTCATCAGCGGGGGGCCCATGCTGGCGGGCAAGCTGGCCGGTAAAACGGTCGATCTGATCAGCGTCTTCGAGGGGGTCGGAAAGGTCAAGGTCGGCCGGATGCCCCAGAGGGAGCTCAAGGCCCTGGAGGACTGTGCCTGTCCGGGCTGCGGGTCCTGCTCCGGCATGTACACGGCCAATTCCATGAACTGCGTCACCGAAGCCATCGGCCTCGGCCTTCCGGGCAATGGAACCGTCCTGGCCGTACACGCCGCCCGCCGGCGCCTGGCCAAGGAGGCGGGCATGAAGATCATGCAGCTCCTGAAAAAAGACATCAAGCCACGGGATATCGCGACACTGGCCGCCTTCAGGAACGCCATTGCCGTCGATATGGCCCTCGGCTGCTCCACCAACACCGTGCTCCACATCCCGGCCATCGCCCACGAGGCCGGCATCCGGCTGGACCTTGACCTCTTCAACGAGATCAGCCGGAAGACTCCCAACCTCTGCAAGCTCTCACCGGCGGGCGCCCATCACATCGAGGACCTCGACGCGGCGGGCGGCATCCAGGCGGTCATGAAGCGGATCAGCCCGCTGGGCGTCATCGATCCGAAAGCGTTGACCGTCACCGGGAAGACCGTGGGAGACAACCTGAAGGCGGCAAATATCCTGGACGAAGACGTTATCCGGCCCCTCAAGAATCCCTATACGAAAGAGGGCGGCATCGCCATCCTTCGCGGGAACCTGGCACCCGACGGCGCTGTGGTCAAGCAGTCCGCCGTGGCGGAGAACATGCTGGCCAACGAGGGTCCGGCCCGCGTATTTGACAGCGAGGATGAAGCAATCCAGGCGATCCTGGGCGGCAAGATCAAACCCGGCGACATCATTGTCATCCGTTACGAGGGCCCCAAGGGAGGCCCGGGGATGCGGGAGATGCTGTCGCCGACGTCGGTCATTGCCGGCATGGGTCTCGACACCACGGTGGCCCTGCTGACGGACGGACGCTTCAGCGGCGGCACGCGGGGAGCGGCCATCGGGCACATTTCGCCGGAGGCGGCGGAAGGCGGCCCCATCGGGCTGATCAAGGAGGGGGACATCATCGCCATCGACATTCCCAAGAAAAAGATCACCCTCAAAGTCAGCCCCGATGAAATGAAAAAGCGCAGGAAGGCATTCAAGCCGCTGCCGCCATCCATCACCGGCGGCTACCTCGGCCGTTATGCGAAGCTGGTGACATCGGCAAGCACGGGAGCCGTCTTCAAAGACTGAACGCGCCGTAGCAATTCCGAAAGTAAACGGGGATGCTTCGTCTGCCGATCCGCCGGCGAAGCATCCTTCTGATCCTTCCGATCTGCAGCCTTCCGAGACAGGCTTGTTCTCCGGTTATCAATAGCTTAATTATTTGAACTTATTCAGATATTCATTTTTAGCTTGCATTTGGCTTGACGCTGTGGCATGCTTTTGAAGCTCTTTTAATAACATTGCCGGAAGCCTTTGCATTCGCTCCGGGCCCGATTTGAATTCCGTATACGCTGATTCAGGCAGCCGCCCCTGTTCAACATTCAGGGGGATCGCCTTTTTGTTTCATAACGTCGCTTCAGATTTTCCTTTTTCGACAACCGCTTTGCTGATGGCCTGCTACTGTCTGGTCTAGATTTCCCGGTTGTGTCCACCTTCGTGTCCTGAAGCATTTTAACGTGACTTTGCCCGCCCGTCCCGATACTGTCGTCACGTTTCAATGGGAGGCAGATATGTCCAGAATGCAGAAAGTCAAAACGATCTTCAAGCGGGCGCTTGCCCCTGTGACGATCATGCTCATTCCCCACCACAACACCCGGAGATCCTTTCATCTGAGCATTCCCGCCGTCGGACTTTTTATTTCCGCGGTCATCGGCTGCTGCGGCGCCGTTTATCTGGGCCTGATCACAATCGACGCCATCAAGTACCGGGCCATGGAAAAACAGATTCAGGACTATGCAAAAAAAGTCTCAGACTTCAATAACACCCTGGCATCGCTGAAAAAGGCGGAAAGGGACCTTTACCAGTTACTGTCCCTTGGCTCCCGCGAGAAGGTTCTCGAAAAAGTCGATGTGTCGGACATGGGAAACATGGACATGGGGACTGTTGACATCCAGCAGGTCCAGCAGCAGATCGCCCTGTCGGTGAAGACGGTCGGCGCCATCAAGGAATATCTTCACACCCAGAAAAACCTCTATATGGCGACACCGAAGGGATTGCCTGTGCCGGGGGAGGTTTCTTCTCCATACGGCACGCGCGTCAACCCGATCAGCGGCCGCGTCGAGCTGCACCGCGGCATCGACATCTCCATTCCGGCCGGCACGCCGGTCCTGGCGACCGCGGACGGCATCGTGAGTTTCTCCGGGTGGAACGGAGGCGGCGGCAACGTGGTCGTGATCGAACACGGTCAAGGGTTTTCAACATACTATGCCCATAATGAAAGCAATGCGGTCCAGGTCGGTCAGGAGGTGAAGCGTGGCGGGGTCATCGCCCACGCCGGGTCGACCGGTAATTCCACGGGGAGCCATGTTCATTATGAGGTATGGCGAACCGGCAGGGTACTCAATCCAAGGGACTTCATCGAAAGGAGGTCTTGATGTTTAACAGAAAATCAGACCGGCTGAGGCTGATTCTTGGCGAAAGCTCAAAGATTACCGGTGATGTGGAAGCCCTGGGCACCATCATCGTGGACGGCACGATCATCGGCCATGTGAAGGGGGAAAAAGTCATCCTCGGGGATAAAGCCTGCGTCCGGGGGGACATTGCCGCCAACAACATCATCATCGGCGGGATGGTGGAGGGGCAACTGAAGGGCAAGGAAAGGGTGGAACTCCGGGCGACCGGCCGGGTTCGCGGAGACATCTTCACGCACCGCCTGTCTGTGACGGAGGGTGCTGTCTTTAACGGGACCTCTTACATGGATCAGATGGAGCAGACCGATCAGGTTGAACCGGCGGAGAAAAAAACGGATGAACCGGGCGAGCGGAAAGTCCTGGAGTTGCTGTTCAAGGGAAAGTCAGGATAAGAAGACCCGTTCAATCGCCGCTGAAGGCGCGGCGGTATGGTGATTCCTTTGAAAGCAACTGGAACCCTTTTTTGATGTCAACCAATCCGAAGCCTCACTCCCGCCCCTTGATGATCCGGGCCACCCGGGCCAGTTCTTCGCAGGTGTCCACTTCCACGGAATCGTAAGCGGTTTCAACCACCTTGATCCTATAGCCGTTCTCGATGGCCCGAAGCTGCTCCAGCGCCTCCAGGCGCTCCAAAGCGCCCTGCGGCAGGCGGGTGAAGGTTTCAAGGAACGAACGCCGGTAGGCGTAAATCCCGTGATGTTTGTAGTAATTCGCCGTCTGTCCCGGGTCACGCGCATAGGGAATGGTTGCCCGGGAGAAATAGATCGCGAAGCCGTCCTTGTCGAAAACCACCTTGACGGCGTTCGGATGGGTGATTTCCTCAGCCCGCCGGATCCTGTAGATCAGCGTGGACATGACGATGGCCGGATCGTCCAGGAGCGGCCGGACGACCTCGTCGATCTGGACCGGTTCAAAGAGCGGCTGGTCCCCCTGGATATTCACCACGACATCGTCCGGACCCAGGTTCAGGCCGGTGACGGCCTCGGCAATTCGGTCCGTTCCCGATTTGTGATCCGGGGAGGTCATGATGGCCCTGCCGCCGAACTTCAGGACGGCCCTGTAAATGCGGTCGTCATCGGTGGCGACCGCGGCGTAGGAGACGGAACCGGCCTTCGAAACCCTTTCGCAGACATGCTGGATCATTGGCCTGCCGCAGAGGTCCGCCAGGGGTTTGCCCTCAAAGCGCGTCGATTCGTAGCGGGCCGGAATGATGCAGACGACGTTCATAGGTGCGGGTCGGGTTTTTGCAGGTAATGGACGACGTAATCGTGCACGGCCTCTTCGAGGGAACGGAAGGAGAGGGGGCACCCTGTCGCCCGGAGCTTGTCCATTTTTGCCTCCGTAAAGTACTGGTACTGTTCGGACAGGCCCGGCGGCATGTCGATGTATTCCACGTCGGACTTCATGCCCATCGCCGCAAAAACGGCCTGAACCAGATCGTTCCAGGTTCTGGCTTTTCCCGTACCCAGGTTGAAGATGCCATTCACTTCAATATGCTCCAGCAGCCACCACAGAACGTCCACGCAGTCCTTCACGTAAACAAAATCGCGGACCTGCTCGCCGTCGCCGTATTCCTTGCGGTCTGATTTGAAAAGGCGGACCCTGCCCGTTTTCCGGATCTGGTTGAATGCCTTGAAGATCACGCTGGCCATGTCGCCCTTGTGGTACTCGTTGGGGCCGAAGACATTGAAGAACTTGATGCCGGCGATCTTTTTTCCCGCCTGCTGCTTGAGCACCCACAGATCGAAGACCTGCTTGGAGTAGCCATACATGTTGATCGGTCGCAGGCCGGGGATGAGCGCATCGTCGTCGGAGAAGCCCTTTGTTCCGTCTCCGTAGGTGGCGGCCGAGCTGGCGTAGATGAAACGAACCTGGTTCCGCATGGCCCAGTCGGCCAGCCGGCAGGTGTAGAGGTAGTTGTTCATCCACAGGTAGTCGGCGTCCCGCTCCGTGGTGGACGAGCAGGCCCCCATGTGGATCACCGCCCGGGCCTTGAAGGGGACCTGATCGGCATAGATCATCTGAAGGAAATCATCCTTCTTGATGTACTCGATGAAGCGCAGGCCGACGAGATTCTTCCATTTCTCCGACGCGCCCAGCCGGTCCACGATGACGATGTCGTCGATGCCTTCCTGATTCAGCTTCCAGACAAAGGCGCTGCCGATGAATCCGGCCCCGCCGGTGACGACGATCATGTTCTTCCTCCTGAAGTTTCCGCGGCGGCCTGTTCAATTGCCGCTCGAATGGCGGCCATTCTCTCCTCCGGCATGTTCACGGAGATCCCCATGACCAGCGTCCGCCCGAGGATGTCCTCGGCCTGGGGGATCAGGTTGCGCCCATAATCGATCTTTCCCCGGTACATCGGGTTGGTGAAGGGGAATCGCTGGGAGTTCGCCGTGCACCAGGCCTGGAAGTGCTCCCAGTTGGGGACGTAGTGCCAGAGGTTCTTTTTGAAGCAGACCGTGTCGACGCCGTTCTCGCCGAGGGCCTTCTGAAAGCGCTCCGCCTTCACATGATCGGGGAAATTGAAGGCCAGGAAGGTGGCCGTATCGCCCTCGGGGTCGGGCAAATCCCGGAATTTGACGCCCGGGACGGCGCTCAGCATGCTCTTGATGGCCTGCTTGTTTTTCTTCTGCTCTCCGATCAGCCAGTCGAGCTTCCGGAGCTGGGCAAGCCCGAGGGCGCCCTGGAGTTCGTTCATCCGGTAATTGAAGCCGAGGATGGTCCGGCCTTCCATGGCGCGGCTGACGCCGGGGTTGTGGTCGTGTCCGTGGTCGTGATACCATTCAGCCCGGTCGGACAGGCGCTTGCTGTCCGACACGACCATCCCGCCTTCGCCGGTAGTCAGCGTTTTGTAGTAATCGAAACTGAAAATCCCCATGTCGCCGAATGTACCCAGCTTTTTACCCCGGAGGCTGCCACCGCATCCCTGGGCGTTGTCCTCCAGGACCATGAGCTGGTAGACCCGGGCCAAGTCCATGATCTTGTCGATATGGGCCCCGGAGCCGCACATGTGCACGGGAATGATCGCCTTGGTATAGGGCGTGATTCTTTTCTCGATGGAGGCCGGGTCGAGGTTCAGCGTCTCGTCGATGTCGGCCATGACCGGAATGGCCCCCACCTCCAGGACGGCCTCGTAGGTTGCCAGGAACGTGAAGGCCGGGACGATCACCTCGTCGCCGGGACAGATGTCCATCGCCGTCAGGGCGACTTTCAGCGCCGACGAACCGGACGTGACGCCCAGGGCGTAACGGGCCCCGCAGTATTTCGCGAACTCCTCTTCGAACTGCCTGACCTTGAAAATCCCCTTCCGTTCCTTGTCGAAGCCATATCGCATCAGGACGCCCGTCTCCAGGACATCCATCACTTCCTTCATCTCTTCCCTGCCGATCAGTTCCGCACCCGCCATTCCGTTGCCTCCATTTAGATCCCCCGTTCACAAGGAGGATGGTTTCATCAATACGCTTCCTCGTATATTTCCACCGCGTCGTCAAGGGTCAGTTTCCGGGGATTGTTCTCCAGGGGCCTGGCCACCGTCATGGCAACTTTCGCCAATGCGGGGAAAGTATCCCTGGGAATGTCGAGGACTTCCAGGGTGGTGTAAATGCCGCAGTCCTCAATCAATGTCCTCACGGCTTCCACGGACAGCCAGGCCGCCTCCCGCAGGGGAAGGTCATCGGTCACCTCTCCCATCACGTCGGCGATGACGGCAAATTTTTCAGGATTGCCGGGCAGGTTGAAAGCCATGACATGGGGGAGCAGGATCGTGTTGGCCAATCCGTGGGGCACCCCGTACTGGCCGCCCAGGGGGTAGGACAGGGAATGAACGGCGGTGACGCCGGCATTGGCCAGTCCCAGCCCGGCATAGAGGCTGCCGAGCAGCATCTGTTCGCGGGCCTCCAGATCGCTGCCGTTGTGGACGCAGGTCCTCAGGTTCTCCGAGATCAGCCGGATCGCCTCCAGCGAGAGCATCGCGCTCATGGGGGAGGCATTGACGGAGGTGTAGGATTCAACGGCGTGACAGAGGGCGTCCAGGCCCGTGGTGGCCGTCGGTTCCGGCGGCAGCGTCAGGGTCAATTCCGGGTCCAGCAGGGCGACGTCGGGATAAAGATAGGGGCTGTTCATCCCCTCCTTTTTTTTCAGGTTCTGACGGACGAACACGGCCGTGAAGGTTACTTCGCTGCCGGTCCCCGCCGTCGTGGGGATCATGATCGTGGGCAGACCGGGCCCGGGCACCTTGTTCAGGCCGAGGTAATCCACGGCATCGCCCTGATTCCCCGCCACGGCGGCCACCGCCTTGGCCAGGTCCATGGCGCTGCCCCCGCCGATGCCCACCACGAGGTCGCACTTGCCCTTCAGGGCGATCCTGGCGCCCTCGTCGGCAAGCTCCAGCTTCGGCTCCGGCTCGGCTTTGTCAAAGAAGCTGATCTTCAGGCCGCCTTGCCCGAGAACGCCGGCCACTTTTTCCCGAAATCCGGCTGCGGCCAGATTTTTGTCCAGCACAACCAGAGGACGGCGGCCTTTCAATGCCTGGATGTGGTCGGCCAGCTTCGCGAAGGAACCGGTTCCGAAGACAATCTTCCTGGCGCCGGTAAAGGAGAAAGGTTTTATCATGATCGCTCCCTTGAAATTTTTGCCTGCTTATAACCGATTCCGGCCGGGAATGTCAAAGCGATAAAGCGGTGGTGATGCGGTTAAGGGCCGGCCAAGCGGTCAGCTTCGGTCCACAATGGAGCAGATCAGCCCGTCCTTGAACAGAAATTCCGTCGAGCCCTTCAATTCGATCTTCTCGCCGGCCTTGAGCCCGAAAGGGGTGTCCTCGAGCGGCTATGTTGGTGTCGCGAGCCGCAGGCCGACGATGCCGGCGATGATGAGCCCCACGCTGATGAGCCGGAAGGCGTTCGCCGGCTCGTTGAAGAGCGCGATCCCGAGAATCACGGTCCCGGCGGCGCCGACCCCGACCCAGACGCTGTAGGCGGTCCCGATCGGGAGCGATTTCATGGCGATGCCAAGAAGCCAGAGGCTGACCAACATCGCCAGAACGGTCCAGACGGTCGGCCACAAGCGGGTGAAGCCTTCCGTGTATTTCAGCCCGATGGCCCAGCCGACCTCGAAAAGCCCGGCGAGAACAAGTATGATCCAGTCCATATTCCTCTGCGTGCCCCTGCTTGCTTGTGCGACGGGTTTCCATGTCCCCCTCGAACGGATGATCGAGGTGGGGCGGTGCCCCGCTACTTCTCGATCTTCAGTTTGAAGTCATCCCGCTCTTTTTGCAGGCTCTTCAACAGTTTGACGGTCCGGTCGTAGTCCCTGCCCATGAGTTTTTTCGAATCCGCGGCATGCTTCCAGACGATCTCGAACGGGCCTTCAACGTCCGTGGAAAGGACATCCCAAAGCGCATCGAGGTTCCGGCCGAAGTGCTTCGGCAGCGAAAGCGAGATCGAAAGCTGATCGTAGAGATCGTCGAGCGAATGTGTCGTTTTGCCGTTCAAATTGCAGCGTTTTATCGGCATGGCGGTATCTCCACAAAAGTGTTGTAATGGTCCACGGTCACGAAGCGCCGGCCGTCCCGCGAAAAGACAAGGCGTTTGCCGCCCCGGCGCCCGCCCTTGTAGTCCAGGTCCGCCTCCCGCCATTTGCCCTCGGGAAGACGGCCCTCGAGGTTCCTGAACGGATCGCCGCCGATGCTTGCCCCCCTGAGTCTGTCAATGGACCAAAGGTTTTTGCCGGGTTTCCATCCCCTTTGCCGGGCCTCGCGCTTGGTTACAAATTTGGGCGGCAGTCTTTTGTTGTTTGTGTGGTTCAAATCGCGGAGCGCCTCGACCAGTTCCGGCTGGTCGATCCCCGACGGGAGCCCGGCGCAGACGGCGGCAACGACGTTTTCACAGGATGCCGTTTGAGCCCCGGCAACCCCGCTCAGGCTGATGAGAAGAAGGATCACGACCGATAGGATGCCTGCTCGTTTTTTCAACATCATTTCTCCCTTTGGTTTCTTATACACCCTTCGGCGCGCGAACGAAAGAAGCGTTTTCCAGTATCATTTCGATGATATGCTGATCGGCGTGATGTCCCGCACAGGTTCGCATGTCCGGGCCCGGCACGGAAACGTTCACCGTTTCCGGTGGATGATATCCGGCCGAATCGGCAGGCGATCAGCGGCATGGGTCGGCCGATTTATCGCGGCTGCTCTGCCAGTAAAGTAAATTGCGGATAACGCGGAGCAGTGCCGCGAGTGAATGTGCAATGAAAGTAGAATTTGCCATACTGCCAGGTCGGGCTGCTCGGAACCGTATTCCTGCCGCGGTTTCGTTGCCGCAGCTGGACTTTGGCGAAATCCCAGACCTGCTGCATGAGCTGTCCTTGTTTTCCGTCCAGCAGTTCGCCCGCGAAATCCTGAATCATCTTAAAATCACGGCGAATCTTGCCATCCGCTCTTCGTCCCAATAGTAGGTCACCCAGACGGCATCTCCGGATGGCAGAAGCCGGCTCTCCAGCTTCATGTCCGTCGGTCCGGCCACGAAGTCCACGCCCGCCGCCGAAAGCTCTGCAACGACATCCGGCGAATCCCGGAACGGTTCCGGCAGAGCGGCGCTGCTTTTCAGATCACTCGCGGATGCCGGGTTGATGCGCAGGGTGAGAAAAATCGGCGCGCTGTCAATATCGTCCGCGTCCTCCGGCGGGGACAGCGTGAACAGGGCCCGCGCGCCCATGCCTGGTAGGAGGAACAGATATTCCCATGAAAAGGAACGTCCCTGCGGAGTGATATCAAGCCCGCTCGTAATAAGCGTGAGCCGGGCTCCCGCATCGAGCTGCATGGCAATCGGTTTTACAATCACCCAGGACTCGAGGGCCGTCATCGGCCCCGGCCTGTCCTGTATTTTTTGCCGGGTTACCGACGGCGTCGCGGGACCTTTCCGAAAGCGATCCAGTAGACTCATTGGGTATGAACCCTCCATGCAAGTTGATTTGCCCTGTCAGAAGTTGAATGGCCGGTCAGGCCGACTTCTTCGGTTTGGGGCTTCTCTTGACCGGTCCAATCTGCAACCGGCGGAAGATCAACCTTACGGCATCAGGATTCCTTTTGCCCATCAAATAACTCCAGCAACTCCTTGAAGCCCGGCCACAACTGCAAATTCGGTTGATTGAGGATCAAATGGTTTGCCTGCAACATCGGAATAAGAGTCAATTACCTTCAATCCGCGTAGTTTTGATGCACGTAGTTGATCGATAGACCGCTTTCCTTGGCAACAGAATTCGCATACCGGATGGATCGCTCGGAAAAATCAATGCCCGTTACTCTGGTGTGGTGCCTGGCGAGCTGCATGGTGTAAAGACCTGGGCCGCAGCCGAAGTCGGCGACGGAAGAAGCTTCCGACAGGCCGAAATGTGAAACTATCCAATCGACGGATTCTCGAATGAACGGGGCATTCCTCGACGAAATATCGATGCTCTCGTCGAGGTGAAAAGAGCGCATTTGTTTGGATGTATGCTCATCGGTCCAGAAATTGATGATCGACAAATATCAATTGGCTCGTGTCAAAACCCAATTGGGCTGCTTTCGCGATGAGGCTGTCCTTTCTCTCCTGTTTCATTTCCGGGGCTCTGGCCAGAATCCATAAATAAGATTTCTTGGGGCCGCATACGAGTGCATATTGATAATTCTCATGGTCGAGTTCAAATACGATGTAGGAACCATAAAAGGGGCCAAAGAAAGAAACTTTCAAGTAACCTTGATCCGATCCCTTAACGAAATAGGCCTTGCCTTCGGCTTCTTTCCAGGCATTTTCTTTTAGAGAATAACCGCGGTTCAATACTCTGACGCTGCCGTCGTCCCGCAGGCTGTAATCCGCGGTTACCCGGGTCAAACCTCGTTCAAAAGAATGATCCAGCCTCGCAATTTCGTACCATCTCCCCAGATATTTCTCCAACTTGAAATTATCAACGGGTTTAACATTTTCGGGAATTCCGGCACACCCCATCACGAATACAGCCAATAAAATGGACAATATTTTCATCATCGCGTACCGACACCTACTTTCTTTACGGGAACATAACGTCACACATGAGGCTGCGGCCACCAGCAGGAGCCCATGGCCTCGATGTTTCGGTCATACACATTAATTGGACGATTTAAAAAGATTTTTTATTGGGGCACATAACGTCACTCCTCAGGCACGACCTTTAGGGCGTCGCCTGTAGGAGATTGTTGGCCCGAGTATTCTGCTATCCATATCGGTCTTCTTCTTCGCGTCCACTTGGCGAATCGCAACTTTTCCCCAACATAAAAGCCCCTGTATGCGCTGACTGGATCGCCGGGCACCTTGTATTTCTCAGGCATCGCCTGCGCAAATTCCGTCAATCCTATGGACTCAAATCTCATCGTCTTAACCTGGTCTAATACATGCATCGAAACATGTTGTTCGGATTTTCGGTATCTGTACTTGTACTCACGATTTAGAGCTTTTGCCAAGCTGGTCAACCATTTAAGGTTATCGAAAGACTGGCCAGCCCAAAGAACACACGGATGTTTAGTGTGAGTAGATTTGTAGGGCGTTGTAAAGCCTTTTTTGTTTAGAACGGTACAAACGATCTGTACACTTTCCAGAATCATCTTGACCACGTGCTGGTCGCAATGATAGCGCGCACACTTTTCGATATTCATGTCAAGAACGAATATGTTCATTGTTTGAAGCGCCAACGGCTGGATCAGCCGCGAGCGTAAAGAGTCGGCTGCATCCGGTAGTTGGGCGCTGCTCTTCTTTCTGTTTCGGTAGTTCGAGTTCCTCTCTCTCCGGGAATTCAATAATTCAATGGGCGTCCCTACCTCACACTACCCTGGCATATTCAGGGACGTCCTATCGCCCCATAGCTCCCCTTCTCTCAATCCGTCTTTGTGGAGCCGACCACCGAAATTGCGCCACTCTTTGACCTCCGAATAACTACCAGTTCACCGGACGCGGGATAGACTCCTGTCAGGGCCGTGATGTTCACCTGATGGGAGATGAGCACCAGCGGCTCATTGAGATGTTGTTCCGCGAGCCACTTTCTGAGCGCCCGAGTTTGCTGTTGCTCGCGCTCGCTACGCTCAAAGAAAGAGTTGAGAATGGGGAGTTCCTGCACCGGTCCCAGCTCAAGCAGCCTCGCCGTATCGAGACACCGGCACCATTGGCTCGAGAACACCCGTGCTTTTCGAATCCCGTTCGCGCGAAAGAGCTCCCCGATCTTTGCTGCCTGGGCACGCCCCTCGACCGAGAGATTCCGCTGCGTACTGCAGTTGCCGAGCGTGAACCCCGGCGGATCTCCCACGCCAGGAGCGATCGCATGACGCAACAAGACGACGTGTCCGCCGGCACGGACTGCATTCCAGATGACGGTTTCCCGGTCCTGGGAAAAGGCCGGCACGTTCCAGGAGACGCAGGCAAGCGCCATTGTGCCGATCAGCCACAGGCGCCTCAACGATCCGATCGCTGGACTCAACATGGCCGTATCACATTCGTTAGGGACATCCTTATGTCTTGCACGATATCAACCGATTCCCTTCTTGTTCCGTTGTTGATGACTGATGGCGAGGTAGGGCTCGCTACACAGCGTCGCCTGGGCCCTCCTGTTAGCCGTCCGCCTTGAATCCGTCATGAAAAGTGACAGTGCCCTGCGGAGCACGCCCGTCGAAAGACAGAGTCAAGAAGACCTCCGGCGGCACCCCCTCGTGCATAAACCCCGGCATGTTCTCGAAGCCAAACCTCCTGTAGTAATCCGGGTGCCCCACGAGACAGCATCCTTGAGCGCTCATGTCTTTCAGCCGTGACAGCCCTTCCTGTATCAGGGCTTTACCAATGCCCTGCCGCTGGTACTCCGGCAACACCGAAACAGGTCCCAGGCCGCAGCAGTTGCGAGCGCCGTCCGAAATGGTCACGGGAGAGAAGGCAATATGCCCGACCACACGTCCGTCCAGCTCCGCGACGAGCGATATTGTGATCGCCCTGGCAGCGCGCAGTGCTTTGATGATGAACTGCTCTGTGTGATTGCTGATCTCCAGAGTTTCAAAGGCAGCAGTCGTCACCTCAGTTATTGCGTCGATGTCCGCGCCTGCTTTCAGTTCTGATAATAATTTCGCGTTTCTTGCGTCTAGTTCCCTTCTCTCCGCACAACGTGAAAATCAGCCGCGAGTTTTAGCGCGTCGACGGGGGCGCCTTGTTCGGTTGCTGTAAGAGTAATTTTCATAAAACCAAGGCCGAAACGATGCCTGTTCGTCTAGGATTTGAGAGGGAGCTTCCATTTTCGGGAAAATACGGAGCCGACAGATCATGCGTGAGAAAGCAGACCTTGTGGAAACCGGCGGCACGCAGTTTCTCCTCAAAGCGCTCGGGGGTGAAGCGGCTGATAAAAGATTCTCCGGCCTCCGCGACCCGCTCGGCGAGTTCATGCGATGACGTCGATCCATCGGGGGGTTGCAGAAATGTGATCACCGCTTCGCTCCCTCTGGCAAATCCGGCCATGTACCTGAGCGTTGAGTCGACGGCTTCTTCGGTCAAATACATGGTTACGCCAAGCCAGGAAAAGAACGTGGGTTCATCTTTGCGAACGTCTGCGGCGGCCAAACGATCTTCAAGGGATTCCTTTTCAAAATCGATTTTTACGAAAATGAGATTCTTAGGTACTGTAATCCCAGCATTGAAGATTCTTGATTGTTTCTCTCGCTGAGTACCCGAATGATCGACCTCGAATATCCTTAGGCCGGCCGCCCAGGGAGGCTGTCGGAACGCGAACGTATCAAAACCCGCCCCCAACAAAATGTATTGACTGGTGCCACGTGCCATGGACAATTTCAGTTGGTCTTCCGCATATCTGGAACGAAGCATGACATGGGCCCTGAGTGCTTTTGCCTTGTCTGACATGAATTTTACGTTCCTTCCGCGAATTCGCTCTTCCGCCTTGGGACCCAGAAGGTGCAGTGCGATCGGGTCGTCAAGGACTCGCGGGCCGGAATCGATGATCTGGTGAGCGGCGCGCAGATAGGCTGTCACGAGAGCCGTATGGCTTTAATCTTGTTTCCCCACGAGGATTGACCTCCTTAATTCAGGACCGAATGGTATAATTACCAGCGCGAGGAACGAGCATGCGGTGCAATCGCAACCGATTCATATGAGTTTCATCCCTGTAACCATCTGTGCATGCATGATCTGGTCGATCACTTCTGTGGATTTACTTGAGACGATCACGGATAGTGTTTATTCCCGCTTCCGCGCATTGATCATCCAAATGCCCTCCAGGAGCTCCGCCAACCCCGATAGCCCCAATCACCTCGTTACCAACACGGATAGGCACACCACCTCCCAGAACAAGGAAGCCATCGATCATGGGAAGGTTCGCTGCGCCGGGATTTTTCTGAACATTTTCCAGGATGGCACTTGTGTTGTTGCGAGCGGATGCCGAGGTGAAAGCTTTCCGCCTGCTGGCATCAATCGTGTGCGGACCAGCCCCATCTGCCCGGAGCTGCACAATGATCTGACCGGATCTGTCGACCACCGCCACCGCCACATTCCACCCCTTTTCTCTGCAAAACTGCACCGCACCCCGGGCTGCGTCCATGGCAAGCGTCAACGATATATTCTTTTCTTGCCGAATGTCTTGACCAAAAGCCACCGTACCGGATAGACAGACAAGCATCATCACCATCACAAAAGTAACCAAGCATCGATCGTTCATTTCTTTTTACCTCCTTGGTTTTGTTTTCTGCCCAACGCCCAAATTAAGCCGCGCCGCGAAGCGGCGTCGGCTTGAATGAGTTGTTAGGCATGATTGGATTTTTCCCACTTTCTGAGTCGCCTGGTAATCCCCTTATCACCGCGGTATCAGCGCGAACACACCCCAGCCCAGGTATTCACGCGTGTAAGCGGCGTAGCGCCCGGGTTCCGAGGTCAGTTTGGCTCGAACATCTTTCGCCAACTCGTCGTCGGGATTGGCTTCAAGCCATCGGCGCATGGTGAGCCATTTGGCCGCCTCGTATCTGTCCCAGCCGTCTTGGTCAGCCAGAACCATTTCAACGACGTCGTAGCCAAGGTGGCCGAAAGACGCGAGAAGTTCCGGTAGCATCAGAAAGTCGGAGATTGAGTTGGCAAGACACCCCTTGGCAACATCTTCCGTCGGCGGTAACTGCCGCCAGTAGGGCTCGCCGATGAGGATGATCCCTCCGGTGCGGAGGCTCTGCGCCAGAAGCTCGATAGTGCCGATTACTCCCCCGGCGATCCATGTAGCACCGAGACAGGCTGCCACACCTGCCTTGTCGTCCGAGACGTAGCCGGCAGCATCGCCATGGATGAACTTGACTTGATCGGCGACACCGAGTTTTTCAGCGCGGAGTTTCGCTTGCTCGGTGAACAACTTGCTCATGTCGATGCCGGTGCCGTTGACTCCGTAATCGCGTGCCCAGGTGCACAGCATTTCCCCCGAACCGCTGCCGAGGTCGAGCACTCGGGTTCCCGTTTCCAGACGCAGCGCCGCGCCGAGGGTGGCGAGCTTGTCGGGTGTGAACGGGTTATGGATGCGGTGAGCACTTTCGGTGATGTTGAAGATCCGTGGAATGTCCATTTTAGAAAATCTCCTTACGGGTGTGAATAGATTCGGTCAGGGTCTAACGGAAAGCTCACCTGCGCGGCGAACGCGAAGAGGGATACCAGAAAGTCCCAGCGGATTTAGCCCGATATTCTTCCGAGTCGGGTGCAGCGCCTGATTCGCTCATAAAAGCTCTTTCAATTCTTCTATTGAGATCTCACAATCCCGAAGAATTTGAGCCAAGAGACCTCGACCAATTGTTTCACCGCTATGAACTGGCACTACGGTGCGTCTGCCGTCAGAATGCTGAAGGAAATGGTGACTGCCTTTTTTGCGAATGACCACAAAGCCCGCTTTCCGAAGAGCCTTGTTGAGGCGTTGGCCCGTAACGGCTGGAAGAGTACTCACGCGTTGACTGCCACGCGTTGAACGCCGATGAATTCGGTGGGTATCGGATCCTCCACCTCGAGACAAAGCTCAATTGCCTCTTTGACTCTTTTCATAAGGACGTCAAGAGACTTCGCCTGTGTATGACATCCTCGCAAGGCGGGCACTGATGCTACAAAATACCCGTCCACATCTTTCTCGATAAGTACGCTGAATTCTCTGGTCATTTCGCTATCCCTCCATGCCTTATTATAACACAGCGGACGCCTCTCGCTTCATATTTTCTTTAGCGAACCACCCAGCTTCAGCGGCGGCGCGAAGCGCCGTCTGCTGCATGCGGTGGTTGGGCGGCGCACGACCCTGTCTGGGTCGCTGCTTCCCCGAGACTATAGTGATAGATGTCCATGACTTCCGCCAAGATAGGAACGAACCGCAACCATCGATCGGTCCATTCAGACGTACTTCCGAACGGACGCCCTGTACTGTGCATACGCCATCCCAAAGACCGACGAGAGATACCTCTCTTCGCCCGCGATAATGAAGTGATAGACGACCATACTGTACACACCGAGCACGAGCACGACCGGATTACCGGTCCCGAGAATCGCGGCAAGAGTCAACGCATCGAACCCGACATACATTGGGTTCCTGCTGACGCGATAGACTCCCCCAGTCTTGAGCTCGGTCTGACCAGTCGGCAGACCCAGCCGAGTGGACTTGCCCAGGCTCACGAGGCCGGAGACGATGAAGATCGCGGCGACGACAAGCAAGGTGTACGAGAGGTAGTCCAGAACCAATGCGTGGAGTCCTGGGACCGCACGAACCCCGAGGCGGTTGAGCCCAAGCAACACCCACGTAATATAGCCACTCAGCTTCCCCGAGTAGAAGACGAATGGATGAATCGTCGTCCGACCAACGATTTCCATGTTCTCCCTCACGTCGCCCCAACCGTCCGGCATCAGCCGTCTTGCGGCGTCGGCTGCATGCCGTTGTCAGTTACTCTCGCCGTCCATTTCAGGGTGCCCATCAAAACCTATTTTTTAGTGTTCCAGGTTCCATCCGCATTTCGATGGAACCGAGGGTAGCTCTGCTCCCGATACCGCCTATTATTCCGTAAGCCCAGGACTGGATTCAGGTCCACAGTCAGATCGACGCTGTAGCCGACGCCCAAGCCACTGGTGCTCGTGCCCGTGTATTGCGCGGTATAAAGCAGCCCGCTCGCCTCACTGGTCCAATGCAGGGTCCGTTCGGCAGCGCCTTCCATACACCTGTCCAACCATTTCAGCAGTCTTTTCCGGTCCGCATCGCTCATCATCTCCTGATAGACATAATCACCTTTATGGAAATGAGCAATCCAGTCGTGCATGGGCGCTCTTTTCTTCTGATCAAGAGCTAACCATCCTTCGATCTGTTCAAGCCGCTCGTGCATCTCTCTCCGATAATGCTCCAGGACCGCGGGCTGGGGCTCGTCTTGTTCCTGGTGCGGCATTGGACCCAGGCTGGGTGTTGCCGGGCTTTTTTTGTAAACCCGCTCCCTGTGGGCGAAGGCAGCCATTTCGCGGAGAAGCGGCAGATGTTGTCGAAGGTCCTCTTTGATGCGGGCTCGGTCGAAGGCGGGAAGGTAGTATTCCAGAATCGCACCGAAATGGTGGTTGACGATGGCAGCAACAATTCCGCTCCGTCCTTCGGGAGTCTCTCCGCTGTCCAGCAGGTGTCGCCAGCTTTGTGGGCGCAGGGTCGGCATTTCAATGGTGCGCAGTGCAAATGGAGTCTTGCATCGTGTTATCTCTGCTGCTTAACGTCACGCCTCAGCCTACTCAGCTGCCGCTGCCGCAGCTGAGTAGGCTGAAGGCGGTGGTTCGGCATGTTTCTCTACCTATGAGTTATGGTTCGGCCACGTTCTCCTGCGTCGAGGGTGGCATTACCAAAGCGACCGCGATAGCGCAAAGCGCCAGGACCAGAACAGGGATTCCGAATAGCAGGGGTAACGCGGCGAGGGGGCTCATTATCCCGCCTCCGCTTGCGGTGCTGCGTTCGGCAGCTTGTATTGCATGGACTCCAACGACGACGGCCAGCGTGCCTATCATGAGCAGAAGACCATGCGTGATGAGAAGCGCAAGACGAAGACGTTGGCGCGCGGTCCACGTCCAGCGGCCTAACACCAGCATCCAGAAGCCGAGCGATCCTGGCGGAAGGGCGTAACTAGCGGCGACGAGCAACACCCCGGGCAGGTTTGTCCACACGGTGCCGGAAGATAGGTGTGGCAGAATCCGAAGCATGCTGACCCCAACGGAGATTCCGCATAGAAGAAGCAGGCCCCCCAAGAGAAAATGGGCCAGCGCAAGACATCGCCTAATCCAGAGCATCAAAAACCTCGTGCATGAGCGTCATGTGCCCAACGCTGAATTGAGCGGCGCAGCCGAGGTTTCGGTAAAAAAACGCCGATGTATTCCGCGTCCGCTCAAATGAGATGTTGGGAAACTTAATACGCAAAAATCGATTGTAGCGTCGAAATGACTTCGGCCTGAATTTTAGGATCTATTGCACCGACTTTTCTTATAAGCCGAGTTTTATCAATCGTGCGTATTTGGTCCAATACGATCTGGCCCTTCCTGCCTTGAAATTCACAAAATATTCTGGTGGGATAATCCTTCCCGGCTGTCGTCATCGGTGCTACGATAACGGTCCGTATGTAGCGGTTCATTTCATCAGGTGAAATGATCAGGCAGGGACGCGCCTTTTTGATTTCCGAGCCCACTGTCGGGTCCAAGTTGATTAAAAAGACATCAAAACGATTGATTACCAGTGCCATTCAGTCTTGTCCCATGAATTGGATATCGGTTGCTCAATATCGATCAGCAAGTCGTCACTATTTTCGGCCATTTTTTGAAATGCATCATCCCATCCCGCTCGGGGCTTTGAAATAGGACGAATGATTATTTTTTCGTTTTCGACTGCAATATCAACATCATTAGAAATGCCTGCCTGCTCGATAACCGGTTTGGGCAGCCGGATTCCTTGGGAGTTACCGATTTTTATAATACGCGCTCTCATTGCAGATCTCCTATGAAGAATTAGTGCCCACATTGTAATTACGTCGGATTTGTATGTCAATACCAAATTTGGCGATCTACCCTTTGTCAGATTCCTGCCAACGATGGGACTGTGCCGCCTGCCTTTTTAGGTCGGCACCAGTGACAGGTCGGCATTTTCATCTATAAATCCTGAGCTTCAAATGCTTGGCGATATGGTCGAAGTCGCGGTCATTGTGAAGCAGGTATATATTGTAATCAATGGCAACCGAAGCAATCATACAATCAAATGGTTTCCGAATTGTAATACCCTTCTTTCGAAGGGATCTGTAAATCTCCGCCGCCCGCAAAAATGTTGTCTGTCGCATAGGCAGGAAAATAAGATCGTTTAGATATTCTTTTGTTTTAGTAAAGTCTGTGTCAGATCGGATTCCTTGGAGCACCTCCGCCAGAATAACTCCACAAAGGGATAAATCCTCTTCATTTTCTATCAATTCTTGAAGTGTTGCCACATGCGGCTCGTTACGGTCGGCAAAAAAATCGATCCAGACGGTTGTATCTACAAGCACCATCAATCACGCGCCTCCCGCCATTCGGTAATATCCCCCTCCCATTTGACAGTGCCCTTCAGTTCAAGCAAGCGCTTTTGTCGACCACGTCGGCGGACCTCGTGCAGTGCATAATCAATGAGTGCCCTCCGTGTACGGATTCCGGTCAGTTTTTGACATTCATTGACCAGATCGTCGTTAATCACCACGTTTGTTCTTCCCATATGATCACCTCCAATTGCATATACACATTATAAGGTATATTTTTGTGTATTTCAAGGAAAAATGATCCGGATGCCAACGTTTGAGGTAAGCGGCCGCCGGAGCGCGAAGCGCGGAGGGAACCCGCAAGCGCAGCTTGCGGGCGGTCCGGTTGAGCGATGGGTTGGGCGTCTCGCTCACGTGCGATTTACTTTGTGCTCGATAACGGCCGCAATGGCAAATGCCTCCGCGATCGCAATGATTGCCCAGAAAAGTAGCTCAAGTGCGACGAGCGGCAGCGGCTCCCCGAACTGGTTGAATGGAGTAAAGAACTCCCAGAACAGGAAGATCATGAAGAACAGCAAGCCAGCGAAACGAATCCCCCTCTGAAAAATACCCGCCGGCCAAGCGGCAGACACTGAGCGGTAAATGAAGGCGTGTCCGATGCCAAAGAGCACCAAGCCGATGATAATGGGAGCCGGATTCGCAACAACGAGTGGCAAAGGTTCTATCTGAGTCCATACGGCAATAAGCTTCGGGCTTTGGATAGGAGAGGAGAGAAGGATTCCGCCGCCATTCCAACCGAAGCCAAGTAGGCGAAAGGTGAGCAACATAGCGACATTCATCGATATTCCACCCGCGAGACCAGCCAGTATCATTCTTAACACGTGCGATCTCCTTCAAGCATCTAACACTCCCCGCTTAAGACGCCAAACGCTCAGCACTAGCGGTGGCGCGCAGTGCCATCCGCTGCATGCGGTGGTTGGGCGTCATTGTCTTGCCATCGCCGCTTGCTACCCATCCACAAGGGCATCATGAGCGGCATCAAGAGCAGCAGTGACCACCAACTGTTGAGACCGATCTGGCGCGGCCCCCCGAAGGACCAGACTCCCCAGCCCACCGCGCAAAAAAAGAGCATGTAGAGCGGTGCCAGGAGTCGTCGATACGTCGTGCGGGAATGTCTCCAGGGCGCGAAGATCCCAATCGCGGCGCAAGCCATGGCAAAAATCAGTAGACCGATGACTGCCGGCAACGTCTCGCAGCGGACGAGGAGCATCACCGAAAGGAGCAAGACCCAGACGAATCCTCCCAGCCATCCACCGACCCACCCGATCTTCTCTTGCCTGCGCTCGCGCATGATGGTTACTTCCTTCTGGTGGCGCCCAACGCCTGCATAACCGGGAGTGGCCCGATAGGACCACGATCCGGTTCATGCGGTAGTTCTGGCTGTTTTTCGCTCAACTGGTTTTTCTGCAAACACGTAGGCCCTCCGACTTTGGTACTCCACCTCGGGGTACGGATCTCTCTCGATAACTTCTATTCTCTGAAACCCGCTGTTTTTGAGACAACTGGAGATGAAGTCACTTCTAAAGAACATGAAATCTATGTCTACCTTCTTGCTGAGAAACTCGTCCACGTGAATTGTCTTCTCGCCGATGTGGTAAGTAAAGAGGAACGTTCCGCCCGGCTGTAGTACACGGAATATCTCATGAAAGGCTCTCTCGACCTGTTCTTCTGAGAAGTGAACGATAGCATAGAAGGCAACGACGCCGGCTATCGATTCGTCTTCAAATTGGAGATCGAGAATATTCCCCTTCAGGAAGGATATGTCCTCGTGTATCAAGGTTGCCTGCTCAATTAACTTCTCTGAAAGATCGAGTCCGGAGATTTCGATGCCCAGGTCTTTCAAGTACCTCGCTGTCTGACCAGGGCCGCAACCAAAATCCCAGACTGGCTTCCTACCCAGAACCTCTCGTGAGAATCTATAGAGTATTTCGCAGTCTTGTGGCTTTTTCTCGTGTTCACCACAGAACCTTTCCGCATATTCTATCGCTACAGAATTGTATATCTTTGCTATTCTATCCGTGCTCTGTCCCATAGCCATCACGCTCCGCATAACCGGCTGGCAATGGAGCGCAGCGGAATTGCAAGACCGAGTTGATGCGGTGGTTATGCGGTTTTTTGGTCTTGCATCAGCTGATATCTGTGATCCGATAAATCTTTCCTTCACGAAAGGTAAATTCGGATCGACCCCTTAACCGAAGGATTTCTCCAGACTTCATTCCATTCGGCAAGTCAGAAGTCAAAACACCCTCGTAGTCTATGCCTATGACTGCTTGGTCATCTTTCGCTTCAAAACTCGTTATCATTTGCTTGCGCGTTGAAAACAACCCCTTGGACTGCTCGGCCAATTTTCGGAATTCACCAGTGCCGGAAGCCGTGGCGTTGACCTCACCGCCAGATACATTCTTGAATTCAATTTCGGAGTGTATTGCCGACATCATGCCGCCAATGTCGAAAGCGTTATAAGCGTCAAGATATCGCTTGATTAAAGATCGCTTTTCGTCATTGTTCATCAATCATCCCCCTCTTTTATTTGATTCGCATAACGTGAAAATCAGCCGCGAGTATAACAAGTCGGCTGGATTGAATGGTTCGATTAGATCAGAATTCGTTAAAAAAGATGTTTATCCCGTCCTTTACCTTGTCATAGTAGATGATTTGCACACAGATGCTTTCCGGTAACATTTTCTTCGATTCATATGTCTGGGGTTTTATACTGACAGGATGAACGCCAATATAACCGTCGATTCCCTTCGCTTCGTCATCAGGTTCAGCTGTCCTATAGGATTTTCCCATATGTGCAGCAACGCGTTTCAGAATCGCCTCCTGAAATTTCAGGCCGACAAACGTTTTCACGATAACCAAGTCTTTAACCCATGCTCTGATCATTTCTTCATCTATCTTGGTAATGACCTGTTTGAAGTTTTCGATCATCTGCATGATTTTGGTTTTCGCCTTCTCAATCGCTTCGGGATGGCTGCTCAAATACCACTTTTCCCATTCTTCCAGCTTCTTGCCCCGGAACTCCTTGATTAATTCACTCATCTGACCAACAATCTCCGGCCGCGTTCCCTGAGCATTCTGATTTGCCAGATTGATAAGCTGGGTGGCGTATTTAGGAAACGAAACCACATCGGCGTCAAGCAGTTGCGTAACTTCCTCATTTCTCATCTTGAGTTTCTTCATGATCGGATGTCCTCTTTCAGGATCGCTTTGAACTTGTCATGGTATCTGAAAGGGAAGGTCTCGTCTAATTGGACCAAATTTGAGCGAAGAAAATGAAGATTGATAAAGGTATTATTTTTCAGATACAGATAAGAAAGCAGCCGGCTGTTTTCATCATATTTTGCCTGGTCAAATTTCAGGTAAACGCTCTGCCCCTTTAATTTGTCCCAAAGCCACTTCATGGCTTCCGGTTCCTTGCCGGACTTTGTTCCAATGCCGATCAACCTGACGATCATGTCATTATTGAGCTCCATCATGTTGGGGGCGATAACGCGCTTCAAGTGCAGATACTGTTCTTTACCGTTTCCGTTGACTTCGATTTTTGACCCGAAGGTCATCTTTCTCGGATCGATCTTCTTGTCGAATTGGACAGCATCGTGAAATATATAGGGCATTTTTTGAATTTCGTGCCGATAATTGATGACTGCCCGTGTTGGTTTAACCACTTCAACAGCTGTCTGATTGAAAATATCGGCCTGGTCTGCCCCGATTTTTTTTCTGATTACCGGTAAAAAAGACTCATTGATCTCGTATCCGATCGAGTGCCTTTGAAGACGCTTTGCCGCCAGGGAGGTCGTGCCGCTTCCCAGAAAGGGATCAAGAACCGTTTCCCCGACAAGGCTGAACATCCTGATCAACCGCCGGGGAAGTTCTTCAGGAAACATGGCCAGATGCTTATCCTGTTTCTCCCCGGGAAAATTCCAATGTCCGGCGAAGTATTCATTCCATTCTTCCACAGACAGCTTGGACTGCTCTTTCGCCGCTTTGTTGACCGGCGGGGGGCTGCCGGGTTTTTTGAAGAGCAGGATAAATTCGTAATCAATCTTGATAATGCCATTTCGTGGATAGGGGTACGACCCCATAATCGTGGCGCCGCCCGTCGTATTGCAGGTCGTCACCTTCTGCCAGATAATGGCCCCCATATAATCGAAACCGACGGATTCACAAAATTTGATGATCTCGGTTCTGATGGGGATGACTTTATAGCGGCCATAATATACAGATCTGGCGAACTGATCACCGATATTGATGCAAAGGCGGCAACCGCCGTGCAGGACACGGTGGCATTCTTTCCAAACGAGGTTCAGGTTGTTGATGTATTCTTCGTAGGTATCATGAAAGCCAATCTGTTGGACACTGTTGTAATCCTTGAGTTGCCAGTAAGGCGGCGAAGTAATGACGAGATGGACGGACTCATCCGGAATTTCCGACATCGAACGTGAATCAGCTATAAAAATCTTGTGCTTGTTCATGTCTTTTTTATACCCTATCCAGTTATTCTTTTCAATATCGAACGCTCCGCATAACCGGCTGGTAACGGAGCGCAGCGGAGTTTCCAGTCCGAGTTGATGCGGTTGTTAGCCATCGCGTCGTTGAAGAAAGGACAGGATGCTACTCATCAGATTATTTATGGATTTATAACGACTTGAACTTGCCGATAGGATTTCCTCCTCCGTTTGAACGTATCTTGATGGACGTAGCTCTTCGCGACATTTTGAGACAATTTCTCTCGCCGACTTCGGTGTTGTTTCGAGGTGGAATTGCAAGCCGATTACCCGCTTGCCTAGTTGAAAGGCTTGGTTCTCACGCCCTTCACTCTTTGCGAGCCGTATCGCACCCTGTGGCAAATCAAATGTCTCTCCGTGCCAATGGAACACTATTTCCGAAGGTGGAAAATTGAAGACCGTGCCATCGATTGAGGCAACCGCATGATAGGAAACCAGCCGATTTCCTTTACGGGGTTGGGAAAGACTTTTGCACCCATTGCGTTTGCAATAATTTGAGCGCCAAGACATATGCCCAAGACGGGTTTTCCAGACTCGATGATTTCACGAACAAACTGCCTTTCCAAGGCAAGCCAAAGGAATTTATTTTCATCATTCACACTCATCGGACCACCCATGACCACAAGCAAATCGATTGCTTTAGGGTCTGGTAAATCGGCTGATTCAAAGAACCGTGTGCTGGTTAGCTCGTACCCATTTGAATCCAACCAAGGCTCAATACTTCCAAGCCCTTCAAATAGAACATGTTGAAAATAGTGCGCGCGCATTTTCTATTCAGTGATGGCTAACGGAAAGCTAAACCCGAGCCGCGCCCCTGGCGCGGCGATCGGCTTGAGCGATTTTGTTCGCACTGCATTCTGATGCCATCCTGCGACCTAATTCAAAAGCGCGTTCGCAATCCAGCGGAAACACCTCTTCGTGGCGCTTGATTTTTTCTTCCTTGTCGAATTTTCGTGTTCGTACTTGTCATAGTCATTGTATTGCAAGGTATCCGTAGATAGCAGTACTTCGCACTCACCGAAAATCGTCTTAAGAGCCATTTTTGTACCAGCAAATTGTTTATCATAGCCAATCGTTTTGATAAGGTCTTCTCTTGCATTCATGGTAAAAATTAACGCAGTCCGAATTTTTCCAGGGAAAAGAGATTTCATTTCTTTTGAATAATTCAGATAGGGAAAGAGAAGCCTTTCCAATAGTGCACGCGTAGCCGCTGATTCGGTGCCGAAATATTTAGGTGTCCCTATGATGAGAGCATCTGCGCTTCTGACTCTTTCAAGAACCAAAGTAAGATCATCCTTCACGGCACAGAATCCATCTTTCTTTCTGCTGAGTTTCTTACATGCAAAGCAACTTATACAACCTGAATAATTCAGATCGTAAAGCTGAATAAGTTCTTTTTCTGCACCTACTGAAGCAGCTCCCCTTAAAGCATTTTCAAGTAAAGTGATGGTGTTCCATTTTTTTGTTCTCGGACTACCATTAAATGCGATTACCTTCATATTTGAACTCCCTTTATTCCCGCTTTACAATGAATGCTTGATATTTTTTACCGCTAACGCAAAGTTGAGCCGGAGCGTTAGCGATCGGCTCCAACGACTGGTTGGCCAATATATTCAACACGAAGGCCCGAATTCCTTGCAGCCGTAAATTGCTTTTTGTCGGACGTTATAAAGAGGTCAGCCCTCCACTCAAGAGCACTCGCGACATGAAGAGAATCCATCGCACGCAACGCATTGTTTTCCAGGAGTTTTACGGAGCGTGAGACCACCGAAGGGGTTATCTGCAAAACTGTCACATCGCTGACATCATCCAACAGTTGTCTTTTTACGGCACGATAATCGGCAAGAGTTAAAATGTGCTCTCTCAGACGTCTATTGAGGCCGGAAATAATTTCGGGCACCAAAACAACAGAGAAAGC
The DNA here is from genome assembly GCA_963709485.1 of uncultured delta proteobacterium. Classification (GTDB taxonomy): domain Bacteria; phylum Desulfobacterota; class Syntrophia; order Syntrophales; family Fen-1087; genus JAXDBM01. The sequence goes on along the minus strand of CAVPWE010000005.1, from coordinate 520,947 downwards.
CAACTCGGAAGCGTTCTCCAAGAAACGTTCCAGTTCTTCACTCCCGATCTCTTGCACATATCTTTTAGCGAATGATGACGAATCGACCGAAAGTTTCATGGGGTCATCTCACGTTCTTCCAAGATAGCCGAGGATAAATCGCTTCCCTGAATGCGCAGGCGGATACCGGGCTGCTTCCATGCCGGGGACCTCCGTGTTTCATCAGAAAACGGAACTACTTCAGCAACCGGCTTTCCGCGCCTGAGAAGAATAATCGTCTCTCCATGTTCTACCTCGGTTATGAAATCTGAAGCCCTCTTACGAAAATCTGTGAATGCAACACTTTTCATTTACGCACCTCCTGATGTGTGCATTCAACTGTACATCTTAGGTGGTATTTTGTCAAGGTTCAATTATTTTGAGGCCAACTTATGCGTCCGCTGCACGCACTGGTTGGGCGGTCCATTTGTTAACAGAGGAAAGGAACCAAGACCCGTCCCTACTCCCCCTTCTACTCCTGTCAGCCTCGATACCCGAAGAATAAAGAGGCGATCAAAAGGGGTATGGCAAACCCGAGAGGGATGCCTATCAGATTCCCCGCCAATGCCCTGTAATTTCTGAATATCAGGTTGAGAAACGGGACAGCCAGGAACTGGAAGGCGACATAGTAGATCTCGTATCGGTCGATAATGGGCTGATAGGGCCTGAATACGGTGTTTCCGAGGATGATCATGATGACAGTGAAAACAAAGCCTTCGATCATCCCCACGACTAATGTGTTCATCTTGCCAGCTTTCATTGCCTGCTCCGTACTCTCTTGACCTCTGACGTTTGCCTCACCGTTTGCGAAACCGCGAGGGTGGGAAATACGGGAGCCGGCCGTTGTTGAAGATTCATTCCTGCTGCTTGAGATGGCTTCGCGCCAGCCGACCGACTTTTGTCCGGCGAGGACGAGCGCAACCCCGATTCCCGAGTAGAGCGTGCCGAAGATCGGGTGAAGATGAAGATCGCCCGGCCGCGGACAGGGACCGCCGACGTAGCAGGCGATTCCTGCCAGGATGGTCCAGGCGCCCATCAGGTAGAGTACGACTTGAGCGCCAAGCCACGCCGCGGAATAAGCAGCATGTCTTTTCCTCGATGTCATATCCTGCTTGCCCAACGACTAAGCTGAGGGGCGCCGCTTTTTTTTGCGGCGTCCCTCTCAAGCGCATCGTTAGGCATCGTTGCCGTTAATCGAACCTGGCCCCTTTAAATTGTAACGACCTCGGATCGGGATGAGGTGTTGGTTTGCCAGCGTGCAATGACTCTGCAATGCGCACCACGTTACGCACTGCGGCGGTTAGCCATTTGACCAAACCACCGGGAAAGAACCACCACCATGGCAGCTGGTTCTGCAGGAATGCGTCTTCAGCCAGTGCCAGGTCGCTTGGCCGATTGTAAAGAGGGGACATTTGTCCGACGAGCGATTCTTCCATCGTCACCAAGTCCAGCTTAAAGATATCGTAGTCCCGCACGAAGTAGATCGCGCTAACTAATGCCTGCTTTTCGAAGCAGAGTCCACTAATTGGGCCTACGCTTTCGTGAATGCGCGTCACCTTACCCTCCACGGTGTCCGGTTTCGCGCCGTCCAACCTATAGACGGCACACTTGAGTTCAACCCATCGGCGGCCAGACGACAGATACAGGGTATCATTGTCCCCAAATACAAAATCTCCATCATATAAGTAAAAGTCGTACTCGCCGCTGCATGGGTTTGCGAGAGTTAGCTCCTCGGGATTGATGGTGGTGTAGAGAATGGGAATGCTGGAGCCGGGCTTGAGATAGTAGATTGCGTAACGCTGGGGGATGCCCTCCGGAGTAGGATCTTCCCCTACACTGAAGTATACGCGATCTTCGCCACCTACTGAACGGACCCTGACATTACAGATCTGCAGATAGCCAGGCTTCGGACTTGCATGCACATAGACCACGTCCTCGGTATTCTGAGGACCGGTGAGCATGCGAATTTCATAGCTACCAGTTGAATAAGCCCCCCCGCACAGTATAAGCTTCTTTCCGGTTGTGAACGAAAGGCTAGATACATTGTTCATGACGCTATCGTGAATGGGTACCGGCAGCTGAGTCGGTTTCGCCGTATCTATAGTGCGGATCCGCCCGGTTAAGTCGCAATAATTGAAGATCGGCATATCTGCCTCCTATTGGTTGAGTTGAGGTGCTTGTTGATAAGGCATTGCATTTTGACGGTCGGAAAATAGAACGGGCAATATTGTAGTTGAAAGCGCAACTACGACGCCGAACGCCCAAGCTCACGGGGAGGTGCGCGTGCACGCCGATCCCATGCAGCGAGATGTTATCCTGTCTTTATTTTTATATCACCTTCTATGTAACGGTGAATGATGCCGGAAATAAGAGTTTGGTAAGGGATTCCCATCTCCATAGCTTTCTTTTGGATACCAATAAAATCATGATCATACAGACGAATCGTTATTCGCTTGTCTTTTTTGAGGGTATTACTGGCTGCTGCCTTGATCGACTCGATTTCTTTTTTTGATGGCGATGAAAGCTTCATTTTTCCTTTTTCTAAAGCATCAAGGATACCTTTTTCTTCTTTATCGTATTTCATTATTGACTCTCCTGTTCTTCTTTATACATCTTTGTTGCTTTCCTACTGGGGATTATAGTTGTTAAAAAAATGCATTCTTTTTCAATCACATATGGAACGATGTAAATGTAACCATCAACAATAACAAAATACAGTTTTTGTTCCGGATAGTTTGACTGGTCTGGATGATCAGTTATTTTCCATATATCGCCCCGAGAAAGATGAATGATTATTTGTTCGAAAGATACATGCCTTTCTTTTTTCAGCCATTCATTTATTGCCGGATTCCACTCGTATTTCATAATCTAATTGTACATCATTTGTATGCACACATCAAGAGATTTTTAACAGGGATATTGTTAGTCTTTCAAGGCCAACGTGTAGATCACCGGAGGCTGAAAGCCGTCCGGTGGATCAACTTGTTCGGTGATTTTATTTGACCGATTTTCCGGAAAGCATGTGGATTGCTTTATCCAATGCATCGTTGAATTCCTCTGGACGATCCATCATCAAGAAATGATCCGCCTTCTTTAGAACAATGGCCTCGTAAGAACACATGTGTCGCCTGTTTGCCTCATAGTTAATGGGCCACAAATCACCGTTCACGGTTATGACGGGAATGCGGATTTTTTCAAATACTTTAGCTGCTTCACCGGTGATGTATTGTGTCATCATTTCGTTCATTGCGCTTAAAGCAACAGCGGGAGGCGCAGCCGAAACATCGGAAAGAATCCACTCGCGGAGTTGAGGATCGGTTTGAGGTAAAATCATCTCCCCTATGAACTGCCTGCTTCCGGCTCGAAAATCCTTCTCCAGAGGGGCGGTCATCTTTTTAAGCTCTTCGGAAGTCAACGGATATTCGATATTGTCAAGCGTATCGATACCGATCAAACCAATCACGCGATTCGGCATGAGTCGAGCAGCCTCTGCAATCACCGAGCCGCCCATGGAATGACCGATCAAAATGACGCGAGGGCTACCAACAGCTTCTGTCACGGCCCGCACATCCTCTCCAAAAGCGCCCATGGTATACTTTGTACGTGACATCCCCGAGTGACCGTGACCGGCCAGGTCAAGAATGACGACGCGATGTTTTTTTGAGAAATACGGCACCTGGGCACGCCAGTAGCGGGCATCGCAACTCCAGCCATGTACGAACACAAGAGTCGGTTCTCCAGCGCTGTAGACCTCATACGAAATCGGAGTGCCATCTTTGGAAAAGACAACCTGGGGCCATTCAGTTTGTGCTTGTATAACTCCATCGGTCAGAATCAGGAGTACAAGGCAACTGACCAGACTCACCAAATGTTTTATAACTGGCTTGGCACTGACTCTGCTATCTCCCCGAACGATATTCATTTCAACCTTCATTATCTTTCTCCTCTTTAGTCCGAACGGCGCAAATCAGCGGCGCGGCCAGTGGTGTCTGAATTGAAAACTGACGCGGCCCGCCCGCGTTCGGTCCAGTGATCTTGTTCGACTTCATTGCTCTTTCGCCAAGAACATCTTCTTGCCGCTGGGAAACTCCAGCCAAGCTAGACCTCCTGGCTTTACCATCCACTTAATCTTGCGTCCGTCCTTCAAAACGACATGGCCGGTCCGATCACCAAAAGCCACGTGGCTGTAGCCGTGCTTCCAGTGGTCCTCCTCTACCTGAGAATAATCCTTGAGAACAGACTCCAAGTCCTTTTGCGTAACCTTGAAGTCTTTGAAGTAATCGGAAGGACTCGACGGGATCGGGTCAGCAACGAACTCCTTCACGTCGTCAGGCTTTGGGCGGGTCTCCGCAGCGCCGACAACACCTGCTCCGCAGACAACGACAACGGCTAGTAGAATAGTGAAAAAGACTCTCACGATGCGTCCTCCGTCGAACACGAAGTTGAGCCGGTGCGTAAGCGATCGGCTCCAACGAGTCGTTAGAGCTTCTCAATGTATCATTTCCTGAAACCTCGATATACCCAACCGACTGACCAACCTAAAACGTAAAGCGCTAAAACTGGTAATGCCCACCATAAAAACGCGAAACCTATATGTCGCGCTCGTTGCTTGGTTGCCGTCTTTTCGACAACGGACCAATATTGCTTTGCAGCAGCTTCCATTTCTTGTTTTGGGACTTGCTTGAGAAATACCATAATGTGTTTATTAGGCATCTCTACTTCAGTTACAAGATCACGGTTTCGTGCCTCTTCAAGATAGGTACGTTTTTCCTCTCGATAGTTTTCGGAGTTTTCATTTCCTAGAATCTTCTGTTTTACCTCTGGAGCCAACTGGTCATACAACGCTTGAGTGTGATGAACGGATTCAGGCTTCGGAAATGACATGGCGGCAATAACGACAACAACGACTAAGTAAATCCCAGACGCGAGAACCCATAATCGTTTCCATCCATTCATTCTTTTATGTCCTCACTATTTTGCTCTAACGCTGCGGTTGAGCGGCACCAAAGCACGCGGCCAAGGAGTTTGGGCCAGCACCGACCTATTGTCACCGCGTGGTTTGGTGTCCGGCTCGAACCGCTTGTTCGCAAAGATATTCACGCATTCCTTGGAATTCTGGACAGCATACAAGAGTGTGTTGTCCATCGCTCAAGGTGGAATACGGCCCTTGATGGCTGTTTCAATCGTAAGAATTTGATTGTAGCGATTCTGGAACATCGCTTTGTCTGTATTCACGTACGCTGTGCGCGGGTCGTCGTGTTCAGTGATACTGAGCTTCGCATAAAGGTCACGTAAGTTTGTCGCCTCTGCGGGGAGCAGCGGGACGACTTTGGTGAAGCTCTGAAACGCCGTAATTGCTTGACTCTTCTGCTTGTACTGATGTCGTTGGTGGTTGAAGACATGTGTGTTTACCACGGCCTCAATCAATCGCCGCATCTTCGCCGCGAGTTCCTCCTTCTTCGGCTTGGGGGGTTCACCCGGTGCGGCAAGGATCTCGTCGATACTCTTCTTTAGGTCATCGATCTTCTCGCTATAATCAGCGACGAAGGCGCAGTTCTCAAGAACATGCACCGCAAGGTGACCGTCGAGTCCGGCTTGATTAATCGTCGTTTGCAGCTGAACGAAGAACTCCCAGTTATGAGTCAGCACGATGATCTGTCGGTCTCGAAATTTAACCGCAAAGTCCCGCAGCCGGGCGCAATAGTTAGCAATGTAGTTGTAGTCAAAGCTGGAGACGGGGTCGTCGAAAACCAACACGGACTGGGGGCAAGTTTCGAGTTCGGCGAAAAACAGTGCAAGAGCGTGAAGCCGTTGTTCCCCTTCGCTTAATACGCCTTCGAGGCGTTTGCCACCAACTTGCGGCAAAACGGTCACTGTAGCGTCAGCACCTTTTCTCGCAAGCTTCACTCCAAATGCCACCATGCCTTTTTCTGCGAGGGCATGGTACTCTGCGTCCAATCGCACTTCAAAATCTACGACAACCAACTTCTCGTGTGCATCCTTTGTCCTCTCCGTTATACGCTTAAGCACCTGTGTGAACGCGGGGAGGTTAGCGCTCCAAAATTGTGACTCCTCTACCATATTTTGTACCGCTTTTAGCGCATCCATATGGTCTGCTATGGCTTGTGCGTACTCTAGCGGCTCTATCTCGGCGTGCAATATCGCCAACTGTGTTACTAACTCGTCTCTTCCTTTTGCGGCAGTCTCGATGGCGGTCTTCTTCGACTCAAGTTGTTTCGCCCAGTCGGTCGCAGCCAATTTAAGCGATGCAAGGGCGGCCTCGGCTTCTGCCGTGGGCCTTCTTGTGATATCGCAATTTTCAACGATGATGTCTGAGTTGGTCTTCGCGGCAGCAAGAATTTCCTCGGGGATAGTTTCGCATTTGTCCCACGCTAAACGGTCCACTTGTCCGACTCCGGTCGCCAACTCCCCGGCCTTGACGATATGTGTTTTGATGGTGCTGATTTCCTTCTCAAGCTCGCCGACGAGCAAGGCATGATACTGCTTGAACAAATCGACTTCTGAAATTCCCAAGTCGCGTCTGCACAGCGGACACGCATGGCCTGTCGCCTCGTCCATTTTGCAGATCCGCGACGCGGCTCGTAACAAAGATAGCAAGTCGTCGAGTGTGCTATGTGTTGGGATGAGTGACTTAGCGAGCATCTCCTGAGCAGCCTGTTTCTCAGAAAGGTTTTCGCCTTACCTGCCGGATCAAGTGCCCAAAGGCTTTCTGCGGAAATCAGCAGTGTATTCACCGAATTCAATAGGGACTCCAACTCGCGGTGTTCAGCCCCAAGCAACTTCAAACCCTCTTCAGATGTTGCCTTCCCGAGTTCAGCAGCGGCTGTCTGTTTTTCGCCCAGCAACTTTTGGTCTTTGAAGTCTTCCCCGAGTTTGATTTGGGCCGGAAGCGTCGAGACTGACTTGTCTTCGATCAACGCTAACGCGCGACTTTTGAACTTTGCGAAATCTGACCGAATCGTCTGCAACGCTTGGGTTAGCTTTTGTGAGTTGTCCAACTGATTCCTTTGAAGTGCCTCACGAAATTTGGTTGTTAGCGCCTTCGCCCGCTCGAAGACGTGTAGCTTGAAGGGAGCAAGAACGATTATCCGACCCGGCTCGACCGCGTTCGTCACATTCTGAACCGCAATCGCCGTATCGAAGTATTTAACCGTTGCCTGTCTCGAGCCGTAACCCGTGGCCGGAGTCCACGTCTGCTGGGCAGCGTCGCTCTTGAATTTAAAACGAAAGGTTGGGGTGGCAGCGCCTATTTCGCGGACGTTCTCAAGAGGTCGGTTTGGTTGTTCGGGAGTCGCGAGAACCTTTAGCGATTCGCACAGGCTGGATTTGCCGCTGCTATTGGCACCAAAGATTACAGTGACACGCTTCTTGAAACATACGTCGAGCGAGTCACAGAGGAGTTTGAAATTCGCAAAACCGGATAGCTGCTCAAGGAAGTCTGCCGGGGCTGGAGGGGCTACGGCAACGGCTGCACCTGGTCCTTGTTTGATGCCAATGTAGCTTGCCTTCCCCGTATATAGGGCTGAAAGCTCATCGAGGGTCAACTGGTCATGTGTTGATGCACCGCTTACGGCCGCAAGGTCGCAAATCATCTTGAACCAAGGCTCGTTGATCTCGTCGGCAAGATCATTGAGATAGCCATTTGTGTCTGGATGCGTGGGCATCGACCGACTCTCCCGTATTACGGCTATGAAATAGACCACTCCATGCTGGCGGCTGTTTGCACTTGGTGAGGATAGTACACGTTCTTCATCTTCCTACATCTTGCGAACAAGATAATCAGCCGAGAGCGAAGCGATCCGCTGTATTTTTTTGTTATGTAATTCCTTAATTTTTTCAATCCTTTTTTGTCTCCTTTAGTTTTGGCGACGATTCATTCATGTCCCGCAGTGCTTCGTGTCACCCTACAAACTCTGCGACCTATTACTTCAGCAATGTAGAGTAGTTTCGTCAGTTCAAGTTTTATGTTATATATGGTTAGGATAAAGTTGTGTTTGTCATATCTAATGAGACTGTATCCCTTTGCAATGGGACTCGTTAGTCATTTCTTCTTTTCCAGTGTGCCCTTGCTGAATAAAAGTCTTCTTTAGTGTGTATTGCTTGAGATTTGACTTCTTTCCATAATTACAATTCATCGACGTTATTAAGGTTGCGTTCTCCGTCGTGGATAGGGAGAAATCTGCATTGCCATGTGCACTCCATTTCGTATTATCTATAATCGAGTTCTTCACGTCCGCATATAAGGTCGAATCCAGCAATCCAATAGCCTTGGCCATTTCCAGTCTCGACGAAAACGTACCGAGGGGTCCTGTATAGTCAAATAACCTTTTCCAATCACTCTTCGATAGGCCACTGGCCCCCCGAATCCAACCCTCCAGTATGTTAGTAAGCAAGTTCTCTACGTCAGATGCAGCAAACTAAGACACATCCCCTGTCCGACTCCCTCATCAGCGGGTCTTTGTCAATATTTGCAATGTTGCTTGGATTGAAATCCAATGGCTTTTTCTTCATGTTCTCACATATTATTCATAGCGAAAAGATAAGCCGGAGCAGCCCAGCGGGCTGCGATCGGCTTTAGCGACGGGTTAGCGAAATTATTGATAGCCTTTCCAATATATTCCTAAACTTCCCACAGAGCGGCACCTTCCATGGACGCCCTTATGCTTCCAATGACTTTCTAATATTGTTCCGAAGTGAAGTTTGACCACCGGATTTTCCTTGCTTCATCCCAAATATTCTTACGACCGCCAATATTTCTTTTATAGAGTTCTTCAAGTAACTGACTATCGATAGGTGGATGTATAGCCTGAACACGTTCATGATTGTGATAACCGCCGCAAACAAAAGCTGACTTGAAATAGATATTGATAAGCTTGGCTGCTATACCGTGTGTAAAAGGAAAGTCTGTAGAGCCTCATGATTTTGGGCATTAGGTGTAAGCGTTAGCCTGAGGTGGGTTGGAATGATGTGGAAAACGGCAACCAATTACATGTGCGCTTCCCGCGCTGGTATCTGTTTATTTTCGTCTACCCATTTCAGTATTTTCAAATGCTCACCGGGAGCCGGATTTATCGGTGATCCGGTGGAAACGCTTGTTGAGAAATTAGAAATTTGTACCATGGTCGAGTTGGCGGAACGAGTGACACCTTCAGTTCCTGGTACAGTCAAGTGTTGAATTTTTATTTGAGGCCCAAGACCGGGTTGAAGGATTGGAAATTGAATCTGTTGAGGTTGTCCAAAGTTCTCACCAATGACCGATAGATCAGCGTCAATTGGAAAAAGCTTAGACTGGATTTCATGCACCAAACCATAGTCTTTAGCTTTCTGTGGATTCAGGCGTCGTCCGGTTATTCATATCATCTTGAACCTCTGTCTGCGGGCTTTAGGCATGTATCCGCAATGACACGCGCTATATTCTTATAATCAATTTGTAGGCCCTTGAGTCGCTCTTCTAGACCCTTTTCATCGAGAGACTGGTTTCCACCGAACTGAGCGGAGACACCATGTATTAAGTAATCTAGCGTGTGGTACTGAAAACCTTTTATCTCCCGCACAAAAGATCACAACTCCTATGGAGTCTACGCTGCCGAAATTGTAAGTGTAAACCTCAACTGGGGCTCCTTTCAGAAAATTATACAGTGATAGCCCATGGAACACAATTCCTCCATGTGAAGAGATCATCAGATGAATTCTCTCACACTTCTCTTTAAGTTTAGTGTCGAAGATACGGAAAAGTCCATCTGCGGTCATTGGATTAATACCGGCCATGAATCTGATTATGCCTCTTTTATTTTTATCTCCTTTCTTCTCGAACGCCAGAACTGACCGACGCGGGCGGCCAGCGGCGTCCGAATATGCAACTAACGCGGCCCGCCCGTGTTCGGTCCAGTGAGCTGGTTCGGCCCTGTCCAAGCTAGAATTCGACCTCGATTCCTTTTGCCTTCGCCACTGCGTAGATGGCGTCGAACACTGCTGCGTGGTTCCACGGTGCGTCCGGGGGTTCGCTGCGAAACTCACGATAGGCCCGCTCGACGTTCATATACAGACGCGCCGGGGCACGCCATTCACCGTAGGGACCGAACTCGATTTGCTTGGCCGCATCCAGCGAAGTGAGCCCGGCATCGAAACACTTCTTCGATTCCCCGCGCAGATATTGGAGATAGGCCTTCATCTCCCGCACGCCTTCGAGGCCACAAAGCGGGCCGTGGCCCGGGACGATGAGTTCGGGATCAAGTTCGGTGAGCAGGTCGAGACACTGGAACCACTTGTCATAGGATCCGCTCCAGCCCATCGGGGTGCACTGCCGGAAAAGCACGTCGCCCGCGAACACCACGCGCTCCTTGGGCACATGGATGATGGTATCCCCGACCTGGTGGCAGGGTCCGACATAGATCAAGTGGACCTCCGTGCCGTCGAGATCCAGTTCATAACGCGTGTCGAACAAGGTGGTCGGCAGCACGAGTTCAATCCCGTCGAAATCATAATCCTCCAGCAATTGTTGCCCTGCCGCCGCAATGCCCGGGTGCATCGCCTTCATGGCCATCCGCGTGAGCACGTGCGCGACCCCGTGGAGCAGCTCCTGGCTTTCCTTCGGGTCGGCGACTCGCTTCATCTGCTCCGGCACGGACCGGTGGGCAATGATTTCCGCTCCCTCGAACAGTTGATTGCCCCAGACGTGGTCCGCGTCTTCGTGCGTGTTGATGACCCGTTTGGGCATGGCCGGCCACACCTTGCCGAACAGCTCGATCATCTGGCGCGCATGAGGCAGGTCCGACTGCGTGTCGATCACCACTCCCCCGGCGCGGTTAATCAGGCCGGAGTTGGCATCACACACGCGGTTCTTCTCGTTCAGGACGGCAAAGCAGTGGTCACTGACTTGTTTGAGTTCCATCGAATCAGTTCCCTTCTGAAACAGCCTGGTTAACGAACGCCGCGACCAGGTCGGTGATGGCTCGCGTCACATGTCCCTTCCCGGTAAGGTCTTCGCAGAAAAGCACGCCGCCGGGACCGAAGCACCGTGTCTCGCCGTCGCTGGTGACTACCTCGCCCTGACCGGACAGTATGATACACACATACGGTTGAGGCGCGTTGTGCGCTGGCACGTCTGTTCCAGCGGACACCGAAAACACGAACATGTTGGTGACCGCCCCGAAATCGGCCATCTTGCCAGTCGGGTTTGGCGGCGGACCGAAGGGAACCTCGCGATCGGGAACATCCCGGATACTGAAGTGGGTCTCGCCGTGTTCATCTGTGCGGATCGCAGGGAATTTCATATCGGGGTCCTTTATGCAATGGTTGTTGTGTTATTATTCAAGGCGCGTGCCGTTTCAGCTGAGCAGTCGCATCCGTTGGCCGAACAATTAATATACGAAACGGCTTGAGTCACCTTAATTTCAGATTAGAGTGCCAAACATTCAACGAAAATTCAAGCATTATCATTAAGAAAAATTCTCCTTGACATCCATTATTTAGCCATAATATCAGAATGTACGGAATACGTTTATTAAAAGAAAGGAATTATCAGACATCCATGTTTCCTGTACCGACGCTTCCCGAGTTTCAGCAGTATCTGCTTTCCAGAAAGCTTGTTCCGGAAAAGAATGCCCCCTATTACGCCTATTGGGTCAGTCGGTATTTGGCCTTCTCGAACCGTCTGGAAAATATGGACAAGGCGGAAATGCTTCAGAGATTTCTTGACGATCTGCAATCGCGTCAGCATATGTCTGACTGGCAAGTGCAGCAGGCCAGAGAGGCCGTACAGCTCTACACAAACCATTTCCTCGGTGGAATGACTGCCGCCGCTGAGGCGGCAACAACAGGCGGTAATATATCGTCGGACACGTTCGAACCGGACGGTGTCATGGCAAAAATGCGGGAAGCCATCCGCATCAAGCATTATTCTTACAGTACGGAAAGAACTTATCTGGACTGGGTTAAACGGTTTTTCGAATACACGATTAAAGTGAAGGGAAGAGCAAGCCGGGAAACACCCGGCGTAACCGAAATCAGGGATTTCCTGTCCTATCTGGCTGTGGGTCGGAATGTCTCCGCCTCAACCCAGAACCAGGCATTCAATGCCCTCCTGTTTCTTTTCAGAAGCGTTTTGAACATCGAAATCGGTGATTTGAACAGCACGGTCCGGGCAAAGCGGGGGCCGAAGCTGCCCGTGGTATTGACGGTCGAAGAAGTAAGGCTGGCATTTTCCTTTATGGAAGGAACGCCTCTGCTGATGACCCAGCTTCTTTATGGAGCGGGATTGCGCCTCATGGAATTGTTTCGCCTGCGGGTCCAAGACATTGATTTTGGCGCGGGTCTGATCTTCGTTCGAGCCGCCAAAGGCGACAAAGACCGCTCGACGATTTTGCCCGTCGGCATCCGGGAGGCTCTCCGGCAGCACCTGAATGAAGTCAAAACGCTCCACGAACGGGATATCGCGGCGGGATTTGGAGAGGTTTATCTGCCCGATGCGCTGGCCCGGAAATATCCGAACGCCGCAAGAGAATGGAAATGGCAGTATGCTTTTCCCTCGGCGAAGCTCTCCGTAGATCCGCGGAGCGGAAAGGTCAGAAGGCATCACCTGAGCGAAAAATCCATCCAGAACACCGTCGCGACCGCCGTCAGGAAGGCCGGTATTGCGAAGCATGTCACCGTTCACACCCTGAGGCACAGTTTCGCCACCCATCTCCTCATGAACGGTGTCAATATCCGGGAAATTCAGGAGCTACTGGGACATAAAAACGTGGAAACCACCATGATCTATACCCATGTGATGCGGGATATGGCTCAAGCCCCGCGCAGCCCGTTGGACCTGCTCCTGATGAAAGGGGAAAACGGTGCAGACTCAGCAGGAAAATAGTACCATGAAACAACTGTCGAACACCGACGTCCCGACGATCGATCTCAACCCCGAGTTCCTCCGGGCGCTGGAGCTGATGGAGGAGACGGACCGGCATGTCTTCGTCACCGGGCGGGCGGGGACTGGGAAATCCACACTGCTGGCCTATTTCCGCCATCGGACGTCGAAACCTGTGGTCGTCCTGGCGCCGACGGGGGTGGCGGCCGTCAACGTAGGCGGGCAGACGATCCATTCCTTCTTCGGCTTCAGGCCCGATGTGACGCCGGCGGCCATCGAGAAGCGGGTCAGGGACGACAAAAGGAACCTCTACAGGAAACTGAAAACCATCCTGATCGACGAGGTTTCCATGGTGCGGGCGGACCTCCTCGACTGCGTCGACCGGTTCCTGCGGCTGAACGGTCCCGACGGGAAACTGCCCTTCGGCGGCGTGCAGATGATCCTCATCGGCGACCTCTACCAGTTGCCGCCGGTGGTGGGTGGCCACGCCCGGGAGATCTTCCGGACCCATTACAAAACCCCCTACTTTTTCAGCGCCAGGGCATTCGACGGTCTGGACATCGCCTTCGTGGAGCTGGAGAAGATCTACCGCCAGCAGGACGGCGAGTTCGTCCGCCTGCTCAACGCCATCCGCAACCGCACCGTCACGGACGGCGACCTGGTCCTGTTCAACCGGCGCCACCTTCCCGATTTCGCCCCGCCGCCGGGGGATTTCTACATCCACCTGACCAGCACGAACGAACTGGCCGACGGCATCAACGAGGAGCAGCTCGCCCGGCTGCCCGGCAGGGCCCGAAGGTTCAAGGGGCTCCTCGAGGGGGAATTCGGCCGGGAATACCTGCCGACGGCCCTGGAACTGAGGCTGAAGAAGGGCGCCCAGATCATGATGCTGAACAACGACGGATACGGGCGCTGGATCAACGGGACCATCGGCCGTGTGAAGGCCTTCAAAAAGGATGAGGAAGGGGAGACGCTGATCCGGGCGACACTGGACAACGGCGAAAGCGTGGAAATCGCCCCGTACACCTGGGAGATTTACCGGTTTTTCCTGAAGGAGGGGGAGCTGGCCTCCGAGGCGGTCGGCTCCTTCACCCAGTACCCGGTGCGCCTGGCCTTCGCCGTCACGATCCACAAGAGCCAGGGCAAGACGTTCGAGAAGGCGGTCATCGACGTGGGCCGGGGGACCTTTGCCCACGGGCAGATGTACGTGGCCCTCTCCCGCTGCACCACGCTGGAGGGGATCGTCCTGAAGCAGCCTCTTCGGAAGAGCCACATCCTGATGGACTGGCAGGTCGTGAAGTTCCTGACCCGGTTCCAGTACGACCAGGCGGACCGTCAATGTTCGCGGGAGGAGAAGGTCCGGATGATCGCGGCGGCGATTCAGGGAAAACGGAATCTGGAGATCGTCTATCTCAAGGCAAAGGACGAGAAGTCCCGGCGTACCATCCGGCCGCTTGCGATGGGGGAGATGGAGTACAAGGGCCACCCTTTCACGGGGCTGACGGCCTTCTGCCTCGCGCGCCGGGAGGAGCGCGTCTTCAACGTGGACCGGATCCTGGAGGTCGTGGGGGATTCCGGTTAGCGGTCCGGCACCTGCCCGCCGGCGCGCAGGGCCTTGAAAATGCCCGCCAGGCCGACAACGACGAAAATGACCCCCATGATCATGCGGGAAAGTTCGGTTTCGATGCTTCGGGTGGCCAGGTAGCTCAGGATCGCCTGGATCAGGTAGACGATACCGAAGATCAGGAAAAAGACGGGGACCGCCAGGCCCATCAGGCGCTTGGCATCGACGGCGATTCCGGGAAGGCCCTGCGCGTCCCTGGGCACCGGTTTGCCGGGGGCCGTTTTTCCCCGCAGGCCTGCGGGCGGCGACGGTTTGGCCTCTTCGGATTTTTTTTCCTCCAGGCCGGCAAGCGCCCAGATGATCCGGTCCCGCTCCGCGGCGTCTTTCACCGTCTTCAGTTTGTTGATGAGTTTCTTCCGCTCCGCTTCGCTGTATTGCATACCCAACCTCCAGCCTGTGCCGGCGATCCCCTAAAGGTCCTCTTTTCCCGTCATCTCCTCGATGTCGATCCTCACGACCCCGGTGACGGCCAGCTTCTCCTCGGGGAAATCCCCGTACCCGCCTTCCGGCTGGTATTTTTCCATGAGGCTTTTCAGGGCATGGACCTTTTCAACCCGGTTCTCAACCAGGGCCGCCCGGCCCTTCACGATCACGCTCCTGTAAAGATATCTGGCGCTGCAGGGGTTATTATCGCCTTTTACATAGGCGATTGGCAAGTCCAATTCGAAGACCACGCGGCTGTTCCGTCGAATGTCATCGATTTTTTCCCCGCGGAGCGCCGTGTGAAAGTAGATCCTCCCGACCTCGTAAACGAAATTGAGGGGTTTGATCATCGGGTACCCTTCGCTGTTGATGGTCCCGAGCCTGCCCACCTGTGCGGTTTTCAGCAGGGTGTCGATGTTTTTCGGGTCCTTGATCTCCTTTTTGCTTCGTCTCATGACTTGTATTGTTCAGGTCCCGCAGCTTCGGAAATTTCGTCGGTTCAATCGATCTCTTCGTCCAGCAGGATGTTCGACGGGAGCCGGAAAAGCGCTTTCAGGACCTCGTCGAAATAGTCCGGGAGGTAGCGGTGCCAGAGCCTGACGGGCAGCTCGCGCAGCTCGCACTGCGCCGACGCCGGGAAGCTGAAGAGATATTCCATCAGATATTCGATGTTTTTGGAGAGATGACCGCGATACTGGCGGGTCAGGCGCTGCCGGAGAATGCGGTCTTCGTGCATGCAGCGGCCGATCTCGCTCTCCAAAGTTTCCGGATAGTCCGAGACGATGATTTCGAGGGAGACGGACGCCTCGCCGGACCGGACAAAGTCAACAAAGTCCTTCTGAACTTGGTCCAGATGCAGGCCGCGGGCCTGCATGACGGCAAGGATCCTGCCGGTGAGCGGCCGGGACAGGATCCGGTCCCGGTCGGGCCGGTAGCAGACAATGAGGTTCGTGGCGTTGTAGAGTCCGCTGTGGCGCTCTTCCTCCGTGACCCGGCAGTCCGGAAGATCTTCGAGCAGGGACCGGAGGCGCTCCTGACGGGATGCCTCCAGGATCACCTTGATTCCGGCCACGTCGCTGATGGCGATGTCGCCGCCGTCCTGAATCGGCCGCCCCGTGCGCAGGTCTTCCAGGAGGCGCTCCTCGGCCCTGAGGAATTCATCCTGCATCTCCTCGGGCGGGGTGAAGAGCTGGTGGCGGGGAATGCCCATCCCCCGCGCCCGTTCCTCGGCCAGGTCGTCGGCATGTTGCTTGATGGCGTCGAACATCCGGTCGATGATCCGGCGCGCCGCCTTTTCCGCCAGCCTGCGGACCCGCTTGATCCGGCTTGCGCCCACGCACTCCTCGGCCCCGCCGCGGGAGGTGAAGAAAAGGGCGCCGTGGAAGGGGGTCTCCCGGTAGTAGCGCTCCGGGTGCGCCCTGTATTGTCCGATCAGCTCGTCGATGCGCGGATTCCGGCAGGGGGGGTGGGCGGCCAGGGCGTCCTTCAGTTCCCCCTTGCGCGAAGTGTGCCGCCTGGTCAAACCGGAGGGGTGCAGCTCGTGAAAGATCCGCCCGGCAAAAAGGTGCAGATAGCGGGCCACGTACACATGGTTGAAATTGATCAGCCGGGTGATCAGGTCCGCGTCGGACGGATAGACCTCATGGTACATCCAGCGCCGGATGAGATCGCTCAGAACGGTGCGGTGCAGGTAGCTGTCGATCCTGATCATGGAATCACCGTTATTTCCGTTGATATGTCCTGTGTAGGGATTTCACGCCGGGATTGCAAGGATTTCTTTGCGGCTTCATTTTCCTGTTGCAATAATCTGAAAAAGGGTTAGAAAGTGCGCCTTATACCGTTTCAGGAATCCTTGCTGAATCAATGACGGGAGGATGCACCATGAAAAAAATCGTTTGCAAGTCCGTTGTCATGACGCTGGCCGCGATCCTGTGGCTGGCGATCGGACCTTCGGCTGTCCGGGCCGAGACCATTTACCTGAAAATGGCCCATTTCATGTCGCCGCTGCATATCCAGCACCAGAAGTCCTTTCTGCCCTTTGCCAAGAAAGTGGAGGAGCTGACCGGGGGACGGGTCAAGATCAAGGTCTTTCCGAGCGAGACGCTGGGCGGCGCCGCGCAGCTCGCGGAAGCGGTCAAAACGGGCGTCACCGACATCGCCTTTATCGTTCCTTCCTATACCCCGGGACGCTTTCCGAGGACGTCGGCACTTGATCTTCCCTTCCTTTTTGAGAGCGCCGAGCACACGACGCGGGTCTTCTATGACCTTTACGACCGGTACCTGGCCGAAGACTACAGGGACTACAAGGTCCTGTGGCTTTACAGCTGCGATCCGGGCCAGTTTTTCTTCGTGTCCAGGCCGGTCCGGAACCTGGACGAGCTCAAGGGCATGAAGATCCGGGCGTCCTCCGCGCCCATGAGCCAGGCCCTGAAGCTGCTGGGCGCCAATCCGGTCGGCATGCCCCTGTCGGAGCTCCACATGGCGCTGGACAAGAAGATCATCGACGGGACGCTTGCGCCGACGTCGGCGGTCTATGACTTCAAGATCGCCGATCTGATCAAGCACAGCACGCGGCTGAGCATTTACACGGCGCCGATGGCCGTTCTCATGAACAAGGAGATATTCAACAGCCTTCCGGACAGCGCGAAGAAGGCCATCGAGCAGGCTTCGGGAAAGGCCTGGGGCTTGCGGGCGGCCAGGCTTTACGATTCGCTGGATGACGACCTGGTGAAAAAGATGAACGAGGCCGGCCAGCAGAAGACCCACACGCTCTCCGCCGCGGAGAAGAGGAAATTCATGCCCGCGAGGTCAAGGCAATGGAGGCCGAATGGATTGAAAAGGCCGCGAAGGACGGCCTGCCCGCCCAGGAGCTGCTCGCGGCGGTGCACCGGTCCGCTGCGAAGAACAAGCCGAAATGAAGAAATTAGGCGACGCAACAGACCTTTTGAACCGCTTTGCCGCCGTGATCCTCTTCGCCATGATGCTGCTGACGGTGGCGGACGTGGCATTGCGAAAGATCCTGAGCAGGGGGATCCTCGGGACGCTCGAGCTGACCGAGTTCATGATGGTCGGCGTGGTCTTTTTTTCTCTGGGCCGTGTCGAGATGCTGGAGCGAAATATCACCGTCGATCTCATCGCGAAATACATGAGCCCCCGGATCCGCCTGGTATGGGCAATGCTCACCCGTCTGGTCTGCGCTGTCTTTTTCGGGCTGGCAACGGTGTCTCTGCTGGTTTACGCACAGGCCATCCTGGGTTCCCACGAGGCCACGGTGGACCTCTTGATTCCCCGCTATCCCTTTGTTTACGCGGCGGCCGCGGGATGCGCCTTTCTGGCGATTGTCCTGCTGGTCAAATGCCTGACGGACGTCAGGGAGCTCAGGAAGACGTGGAACCCCTGACCCTCGGGCTGGCCGGCATTGCCTGCATGATCCTGCTGCTGATGCTCCGCGTGCCGATCGGCTTCAGCATGGCCCTGGTGGGGTTTCTGGGGTTTTCGCTGCTGTCCACCTTTGCGGCCGGGTTTTCCATGCTGGCCCTGGCGACCTACAAGACGGCGGCTTCCTATACCCTGACCGTCATTCCGCTGTTCATTCTCATGGGGCAGTTCGCCAGCCAATCCCGGATGGGATTCGACCTTTACCAGGCCGCCTATCGCTGGCTTGGCGCTCTGCCCGGAGGACTGGCGATGGCAAGCATCGGCGCCTGTGCCTGCTTCTCGGCCGTATCGGGATCCTCCATGGCCACGGCGGCGACGATGGGACTGGTGGCCCTGCCGGAGATGAAGCGCTTCAAGTACGATGACGCCCTGGCGACGGGCTGCATCGCGGCCGGCGGGACGCTGGGCATCCTCATCCCGCCCAGCACGGTGATGATCATCTACGGGATTCTGACGGGACAGTCCATCGGGAAGCTCTTTGTCGCAGGGATCCTCCCGGGGCTGATCCTGAGCGGGCTTTTCATGGCGGCCATCTACATCGTGACGCGACGGAACCCGGCCCTGGCCCCCCCCGGGCCGTCGTTTCCCCTGAAGGAGAAGATCCGCTCGCTGAAAGACACCTGGGGGGTGCTCGCCCTTTTCCTGCTGATCATCGGCGGCCTGTATGCAGGCTGGTTCACCGCCACCGAGGCGGCCGGCATGGGGGCCTTCGGGGCCCTTGCGATCACCTGGGTCAAGGGGAGGTTGAAACAACAGGCCCTGAAGGACGCCCTGCTGGAAACCACGCTGACCACGGGCATGATTTTCACGATCCTGATCGGCGCCAACATCTTCGGGTATTTCCTGACGGTCAGCCAGATGACGGACCAGCTCACCGCCTGGGTTGCCGGGCTGGGCATCAGCCGGTATGCGGTGCTGCTGCTGATCTGCCTGGTCTACATCATCCTGGGCTGCCTGATGGACGGCCTGGCCATCATGATCCTCACCCTGCCGATCGTTTACCCCCTGGTCATGGAGCTGGGTTTCGATCCCGTCTGGTTCGGCGTCATGATGACGCTGCTTCTGGAAATGGGCCTGATCACGCCGCCCGTGGGCCTGAACGTTTTCGTCATCAGCGGCGTGGCCCGGGATGTGCCCCTTTATACGATCTTCAGGGGGGTATGGCCTTTCTTTGCGGCCATGGCGGTCTGCATGCTCCTGCTGATCGCCTTCCCCGAGATTGCCCTTTATCTTCCGGAGACCATGGCAAAATGGTGAAAAAGCTCTTTCTTTTTGACTTCGACGGCGTTCTTGTGGACTCGCTGGATGTATACGAGCAGACGGTCCGGCTGTGCCTGGAAAGGATCGGCACGCCGATCATCCGCAACCGGGCCGATTACCTGGACCTGTTCGACCATAATTTCTACGAGGCCATGGCGGCAAAAGGGGTCGATCTGGCGGCGTTCATGAAGGCGGCCGACGAGACCCGCGACGTGGTCGATTACGGCAAGATGAAGCCCTTCCATCCCATCATGCCGGTACTGGACCGCCTCTGCAGGCGTCACGTTCTCCTGGTGATTTCATCCAATTTCACGAAGGCCATCAAAAATGTCCTCGCCCGCATTCAGTTCGACTTCTGTTTTCAGGATATCCTGGGGGCCGATGTCCGGTTCAGCAAGAAGGAAAAGATCGTCTATGCGATGGAACGTTTCAAGATTGACCCGAGCAGGACGTACTATGTCGGAGATACGGCGGGGGACATCCGGGAAGGGCGGGCGGCCGGAGTGCGGACGGTGGCCGTGACCTGGGGCTGGCACAGCCGGGAAAAGCTGGCGGCGGCGGAGCCGGATTTCCTGGTGGACAATCCGGTGGAGCTGCTTGACATTTAGAAAGGGATCGGGGAATTAAAAAAGGAATACACTTGAAAGAGGAGCCGGCCTTGATCAGGGTTGCGGATTCCCTCAGTCGACGGATATCGCCCGTTTCGGGCAGAGGCCGGCGGCTTCCAGCACGGAGTCCCGGTATTTTTCCGGACGGGGGACTTCGAATTCCGCTTTCATGTACATCCCCCAGATCATGAAGACGTCGGGGCAGTGATTGACGCAGGCTTCACAGCCGATGCAGAGCTGCTTGTTGATTTTGACTCTCACGGCAGGGCCTGTGCGAACGATCGCGATCCCCGGGTTCGGGGCGCGCAGCGCCATGGCAAATCTGACCGGCGAAAGCGAGATGGTCCGGCTTCCCCTGCGGCGGTTTTTTTACAGGTCATAAAGGGTTTCATCCACCTTGGGCTTCGCTTTCCGGGAGCCTTTTTTCCCCTTCTGTTCAAAGGTGAAGGGTTCTTCCCCTTCCAGCAGATCCCCCATTTCGGCCTCGATCTGCTCCGGGTCCTCGCCGCGTTCAAGTCGCCTCAGGGCCTCCTCCATGCCCGGTCCCAGGCTCATTCCCGTGGTTTCGGAAAGCTTCCGCATCAGAGATGCCGCCTGCCGGGGGTCGTCTTCACTGATTTTTTCGGCCTCGCCGGCCAGCATGGCCATCGCCTTTTCCATTTTCGCCTCGTCGATCGGCGGCATGTCGTCGCCGGCCCCTTCGTCCTTGCCGCCGGACACCCTGGCAAAAATGGACATCTGCCGCTTCAGCTTCACCCTTCTGCACTTCGGACAGTTCGGGATCCTGTCCGTATTGGCCGATCTGGCGAAGAAGCTGTAGACCGTGTTGCACTTGCGGCAATAGAACTCGTAGATGGGCATGGAATATCCTCTCAGGGGAATTTGGCGATATTTTAATCATTCACGGAGGAAAATCAAGGCGCTTTTTGGCGTTTTTCCATGTCCCGAAGATTCATGATCCGCTCCGTCAGCGGGGGGTGGGAATAGTAGAACCAGGCATAAAGGGGATGGGGGTGAAGGTTGGCCAGGTTGTCCTTGGCAAGGCGTTTCAGGGCGCTGCGAAGCGCCTGCGTGGAGCCGGTCAGGGCGTAGCTGTAATGGTCCGCGTCCCGCTCGAACTTGCGGAGCACCGCCGTCCCCAGAGGGGTCAGGAAAAACGTGAACGGTCCGAAAAGCGCCGCCAGAAGAAGCAGTCCCGCGTAGGGAATCGGCTGGTCGAAACCGAAGGTCTGATAGGGCAGGGGCCAGTCGATGATGCGGTAAATGATGTAGAATACGGCCAGTGAGGCCGTTTCCATGAATGCAAGCTGCATGAGGATGTGCTTCTTCTTCCAGTGCCCGATCTCATGGGCCAGGATCGCCAGGATCTCGTCGCGGCTGTGCGAGGTCAGGAGCGTGTCGTAGAGGACAATGCGCTTGGTTTTGCCGATACCGGTGAAATAGGCATTGGTGTGCCGGCTCCGTTTCCCCTCATCCACCTGATAGACGCCTTCCGTTTTCAAGCCGGCCTTTGCCATCATGTCAACGATGGCTTCTTTCAGGGCCTCATCCCGGACCGGCTCATACTTGTTGAAGAGCGGGGCAATCACAACGGGATAAAGCCAGAGCATCAGAAGCTGAAAGGAGGCAAAGACCATCCAGGCCCAGAGCCACCAGGTCTTTTCGGCATAATGCATCAACGCCAGAAAAGCGCCCAGGAGAATCACGAGCAAAATCGTCGAAATCAAAAGGTTCTTCAAAAGATCGCTGATCCAAAGCGCCGGGGTCACGGTGCTGAATCCATATTTCTTTTCAATCACGAAGGTCTGATACAGGCTGAACGGGACGCCCAGGAGGAAACTGATCAGGAAAAGCACCATGAAGAACATCAGGCCGGATGCGACGAAATGCGCCTTCCAAGGCAGGATATGGCCGGTCAGCCAGGGAAGAAACCCGCTCAACAGGATCGCCAGCGTGACCAGGTCGTCGAAAAAACCCTCCAGGATCCCGAATTTTGACGATTCCGCCGTGTAGCGGCTCATTTTCGTGAGGGTTTCACCGTCGATCTCTCCGGCAAAGGCTTCCGGGACTTCGTGACCGTGGCGGTGAAGGTGCCGGATATTGACGGCCGTCAGGAGACGCCGCAAGAGGGCGACGGAGACAAACGCGGCCAGGAACAGGATCATCAGTGCGTTGAATTGAATCATGGCGGGATGCTTCCGGTGTCTTGATGTCCCGCGGCGCTTTTTCAAGGGGATTTTCTGCGGGGCGCCCTCACATATCGGCGACTTTCTTTCATAAGCGCAAGGGCCTGTCAATCAAAAAAGCCCTTTTTCGCTTGACAATAGGATAACGGATATGAAAGACAACCCATGCATTTTCATATGATCAAGGAAATCACCCGAAATCTTTACATCATTACCCTGCCCATGCCCTTCCGGCTGAAGCATGTGCATGTGTATGCACTGCTGCATCAGGGCAAGGTCGCCCTTTTTGACACGGGGCTCGATACCCCGGAAACCTTTTCCGTCCTTGAAACCGCTTTGAAGAGAATCGACCGGTCGATTCGGGACATCGACCGGATCTTCATCAGCCACCGTCACGGAGACCACTGCGGCATGGCAGGCCGGATCAAGGCGGAGTCGGGTGCGGAAATTCTGATGTCGGACACCGACTACGAATTTATCGCCATGTCCAACCGGGAAGCGCTCATGATCCAGGCCATGAGGGATTTCTATCTGCGCCACGGCCTGGGGGAGGAGGCCCTTGCCATCCTCGCCGCCATCATGAAAAGCTTCAGGAAGATGACCGGTTCATTTGCGCTGGACCGGGCGTTGAAGCACGGCCAGACACACGCCATCGGAGACTGGACGCTCGAAGTCCTGTCCGCTCCCGGACACAGCACCGGTCACAGTTGCTTCCTGTTCCGGGAGCAGGGCCTTCTGATTGCCGGCGATCACATCCTGCCGGACATCACGCCGAACCTCAGCCCGGATCTTTTCGAGCCCTCCTTTCATCCCCTGAGCCGTTTTGTGGAATCCTTGACGGAAATGCAGGACCTTCCCGTCCGTCTGGTCTGTCCGGCCCACGGCCAGCCTTTCACACACTTCCGGGAGCGGATTGAAGAAATCAAGGAACATCATCGGGAACGCAAGGGACTGACCCTGGCATCCGTCAGGGGCTCACTGAAAACAGCCTGTCAGGTGTCCATCGATCTTTTCGGGCCGGAACTTCCCGAATTCGACCAGTTTCTCGCCATCAACGAAACCTACGTCCATCTTCTGGAGCTGGTGCATGAGGGCCTGGTGCGAGAAGAGACACGGGACGGCAAATCCTACTATGCCATGATCGGATGAACGATCGCCTCCGGTTGCGATTCCGGCAGGCCTGTGATAAGTACCGCGCAAATTTCACGCAAGAAAGACTTCCTCTTGATATGGAACCAATCGAATTAATTAAGAAAGCGAAGAATGAGGGGCGGAGCGCGCTGACCGAGGCGGAATCCAGGCGGGTGTTGAGTCATTACGGGATTCCCGCCGTTGAGGAGTGGGTTGTCGAAAACGAAACCGAAGCGGTGCGGCGGGCGAAGGAAATCGGTTTCCCCGTCGTCCTGAAGGGCTTGGGGGCAAAGCTCACCCACAAGACGGAGCGCGGTCTGGTCAAGATCAATCTGCAAAACCAGACGGCGGTACGGAAGGCTGCGCGGCAGATTGCTGCAGCGGCGGGTGCGGACCTGGAAGGGATGCTCCTTCAGCCGCTTGTCGCGGGAAGGCGCGAGTTCGTGGCCGGGATATTCAGCGACTCCCAGTTCGGACCCTGCGTCATGTTCGGTCTGGGCGGCGTTTTCACGGAGGCGCTTGATGACGTGGTCTTCCGTATTGCTCCGGTGGATGCGGCGCAGGCCGGACAGATGGTCGATGAGCTGCGGTCGTCAAAACTGCTGGGGCCCTTCCGCGGCGAGCAGCCGGCGGACCGGCAGCAGCTCGTTCAGACGCTGGTCGGGCTCTCCCGCCTGGCCGTGGAGCTGATCGATGTGACGGAAGTGGATGTCAATCCCCTTCTGATCGGCGCCGACGGGCGGGTTGCCGCTGTGGACGCGTTGGTCATTATCGGCGAGCGTCCCATTCCGCACACGGACCGTCCTCCCGTTGATCCTCGGGCGATCGGACGCCTCTTCTATCCCCGTTCCGTTGCCTTCGTGGGAGCATCCGCCGAATTCGGAAAATGGGGGCACAATCTTTTTTCCATCCTCGTCGCCGGCGGATACAAGGGAGGCATTTACCTGGTCAATCCCAGGGGAGCGGACATTGCCGGCCGGCCTGTCTACAAAACCGTCATGGACATTCCCGATGCCGTCGACCTCGCAGTGGTCACTGTTCCTGCCGCCAAAGTCAAGGCCCTGATTCCGGACCTGAAAGCCAAGGGCATCCGATACATGCTGCTGATCACCTCCGGATTCAGCGAGACGGGCGAGAAGGGGCGCCAAATGGAACAGGAGCTGGTCCAGGAAGCCCGTGCGGCGGGCATTCTCATTCTGGGGCCCAACACGATGGGCATCTGCAACCCTCATCTTTCCTTTTACTGCACCGGAACCCACACCTGGCCGAAACCCGGGTCCATTTCACTGGTTGCCCAGTCCGGAAACCTGGGCACGCAGCTCCTGGTCTTTGCGGAAAACGAGGACATCGGGATCCGCGCCTTCAGCGGCTCCGGAAACGAGGCGATGATCACGATTGAAGACTATCTGGAATGCTTCGAGGTGGACGATCTGACCCGGACGGTGGTGCTGTATATTGAAAGCGTCAAGAACGGCCGGCGTTTTCTGGAGTCCGCGCGAAGGGTGGGCCGGAAAAAGCCCGTTGTCGTTCTCAAGGGCGGCCGCACCGAGGCGGGAAACCGCGCCGCCGCAAGCCACACCGGGGCGCTGGCATCCAATATCCGCATTTTCGACGCCGCCTGCCGCCAGGCGGGCATCGTTCTGGTGGAGCAGCCCATGGAGCTTCTGGATCTTTCCGCGGCCTTCTCCGCGCTGCCCCTTCCCCGGGGCAACCGGGTCGGGATCGTGACGCTGGGCGGCGGCTGGGGAGTTGTCGCAACGGACCTCTGCACAGAGCAGGGCCTTGAAGTGCCCGATCTCGAACCGGACATGATCTCCCGGATCGATCAGGTGCTGCCCCCCTACTGGAGCCGCTCCAACCCCATCGACCTGGTGGCTGAAATGAATCCACAGGCCTCGATGACGGCCACGGAGGAGCTTCTGAAGTGGGATCGGTGCGACGCGGTGATCCACCTTGGCATCCTGGGGCGGCTGGTTTTCATCAAACCCCTGATCCAGTCGGTCCTGAAGGTGGATCCGACCATGAGCCGGGAGCTGCTTGAGCTGATCCCCGGTCAGCTTCGCCGGTTCGAGGCCGATTACATCCGGTTCGTGATCAAGCTGATGGAACAGTACGGCAAGCCCGTATTGGGCGTCAGTCTGATGGCGGATGAACAGACGCGCACCGTCGTTGAAGTCGCGGGGTGCCCCTATAAAAGCGTCTCTTTCCTGACGCCGGAGCGCACCGTCAAGGTCCTGGCCAAAATGGTCTCCTACCAGCGATGGCTGAAAGCGGAAGGCGTGACACCATAGCTTCGGAGCAGGGTGACGCATGCCATTCTCTTCGGGCTGTCCTGCTTGACTCCCTTCGGTCCCCTGCACCGGAGGTTCATGAGAGGATGGGGGTCTTGAATGCCGCAGTCACTGCGGGTGTGCGGTGGCGGGATCTTCTTTAATTCAGGATGACCAGCGCATCCACCACGACAGGTTCACTGCCGCGCAGGATGACGGGATTGAGGTCGATCTCGCGGATATGGCCGATTTCGAGGCCGATCCGCCCCAATTGGATCAGCATGTCCGCCAGTTGATCCCTGTCGGCGGCATCCATGCCGCGGACGTCGTCCAGGATGCTGTTCCCCTTGATCTCTTTCAACATGGCAAGCGCATCGTTTTTTTCAAGCGGCGCTCTGCGAAAAGAGACATCGCGGAGGATTTCAGTGAATATCCCCCCCAGGCCGAACATGACGCAGGGTCCAAACTGATCATCCCGGGTCAGTCCCATGACCAGTTCCCTGCGACCCCGGACCATTTCCTGAATCAGCACATCTCCCCCCTGACCGTTCAGGGCGGCCTTGATAGCGTCGAACGCCTTCAGGGATTCCCGGTCGCTCCGGATATCGACACGAATCAGTCCCCGTTCCGTCTTATGGGCAATGTCGGCGGAGCAGCCTTTCATGACGAGCGGATAGCCGACGGCCCCTGCGGCCTTTCGGACGTCCGTCCGCTTCCGGACAAGGATTTCCCGCGTGACGGGGATGCCATAGAGGTCCAGAAGCTGTTTGGATTCGTATTCGGAAAGGGCTTTCCGTCCCTCCCGCAGAGCCGTGTCGATCAAATACAAAGCGGATTGCTTATTCATGCGCGGCACTCCTGTATCCGTAGTAGGTGTTGACATGTCCAATGGCCCGGAAGACATCCCCGATTTCATCGAAGACAGGAATTCCTTTCTCGAGAAGCATCCGCCTTGCATCCTCCAGCATTTCCACGACGTCCATGTCCCCCAGTCCCCTTTTCGTATTGGGAAGAACGACGACAATGGGCTTTCCCGTCTCCTTCGCCGCCTCACCGATGATATCCGCCAGCTCCCGGCAGGGAGTCACCGCCGCGACAGGCCGGTTTTTCGCGCGTGCGATGGCCTTGAAGTGGTACAGAAGGGAAATCATGATCTGAAGATCGATCCGCGCGTCCGTCGCCGCGCGGCGGAGCACTTCCTTTAATTGTTGCGGCGGAACATAGGGATTGGCAATATCGACGGGATTGGCGCCGCTGCATCCGGGCTTCGGCAGGAAAGCCTCGATGCGCGCCTTGAGATCGGGTGAAAACGACGGGATGACGATGCCGAAGTCTTCCGCGGAATCGCAGGCGGCAACACCCAGCGCTCCTCCCCCTCCGATCACGGAAACACATTTGAAAACGCGTGCGGGCAGGAGCGAGAAAGCCAGACTGGCCTGGGCCATCTCCAACATGCCGTGAACCTGAACCGCACCGACCTGACGGAGGATTGCCGGCCAGATGGTTCGGCTTCCGCCCATAGAGGCCGTATGGCTGACGACCGCTCTTTGGCCGGCCTCGGAAAGCCCTCCCTTATAGACGATGACGGGTTTTTTCCCTGCGACGGCTTTTATTGTCCTGAAAAAGCGGTCTCCATCTTTTATTCCTTCCACATACATCGATATGACGCCCGTTTCAGGGTCGTCCCCAAGATAATTCAGCAGCTCCGTTTCCCTCAGGTCCGCGCCGTTGCCGAAGCTGACGACCTTGCTGAAGCGGATTCCCATCCATTTTCCGGTGTTTGCAAAATCGCTGGCCATTCCGCCGCTTTGCGACAGGAAAGCGACAGGGCCGCTTTCCCGCGGAAGATCGGGGCTGGGCATGAAGGTCAGGCCGCTCTTGGGACAGTAAATGCCGAAACAGTTTGGGCCGATCACGCGGATCCCCCTTGCGGCAATCCGGCTCACTTCCTGCTCAAGGGCGATGCCTTCCGGGGTCCCCAACTCACTGAAACCGGATGATATGATTTCCGCTCCGGCGGCTCCCTTTTTTCTGCATGCCTCGAGCGCATCGGGCACCATCCGCGCTGCCAGGGCGATAACCGCAAAGTCGATATCTCCCTGGATATCTTCGACATTTTTGATGATATTCAACCCGGAGAAGGTTCCGCCCTTTGGATTGACCGGGAACATCTCCCCTTCATACCCCATCGCCTGCAGGGCAATCAGGAGGCCGTTTCCGAAGCCCACGCTGCCCCCTTCCACGGAAACGCCGAAGACGGCGATCCTTTTGGGGTGAAACATTTTTTCATAGTCGGGAACGGCACTCTGTTCACCAGGATCGGCGCTGTCTGAATGCGATGGGGTTTTTGCAGGCATTTGAATCTCCTTTGCAAGATAGGTTGCGAAGATCTGAAGGCCGCGTTCGGACAAGGGATGTCTTCCCCGTGGGCCTTCGATATGCATTTCTGCTTCGCCCTTGACGGGGACACGTGTCTGAAACGTGTTTCCTTTTCAGCCATGTGGTGTGACATGTCAACCATATTTTTGCCTCATCGGGAAGAATGTCCGGTGCATAAGCGTAAAAGGCGATTCCGGCTCTCTCCGGCTGCGCGTCAGAAGCCGATTGAGGCCGCGCCCCCATGCCGTCCCCAGATTTTTATTGACCCTTTTCAGGCTTCATCGTATGGTCGGAGCGCAGTTCGACGCGTGTTCGCCATTTCCTGCGGCTCAATAAAACAACGAATTAAACAGGGAGAAAGGCTGTCGTTGAGTACGATATTCATGGTGAGGCACGGCCAGGCCTCTTTCGGACAGAAAAACTACGATCAGCTCTCACAGAGAGGCCGCGAACAGTCCCGTGTTCTGGCGGAATACATGATCCGGACCGGCTTGTCTTTTGACGCGGTGTACGCCGGGGACATGGTTCGCCAGAAAGACACGGCCCATGAAATCCTCTCGGTTTACCGGTCGCAGGACCGTCGCCTGCCCGAGCTGCGTGTTTTAAGCGAATTCAATGAGTACAGCTCCCGGGACATCATCATGGCCCATATCCATGATGCGGTCGGGGATGATCCGGCCCTGAAAGCGGATCTGCAGAACATCTACAACGACAAAAAGGCCTTTCAGCGCGTATTTGAAAAAATAATGATGCGCTGGATCTCCGGTGAAGACGACAAGCCGGGCGTTGTCCGCTGGCAGGATTTCTGCGGGCGGGTGAGATCGGGGCTGCACAGGGTCATGGAAGACAACGGGCGGAGTAAGAATATCCTGATCTGCACCTCCGGAGGCCCCATTTCCGCAGCCGTGCAGACGGCCCTGGAAGTGTCCGACGAAAAGGCGCTGCGCATCGCCTGGCACATCGTCAATACTTCAATGACTTCTTTTGTCTATAACGATGAGCGCATGGCGCTGACTTCGTTCAACAACGCTTCCCATCTCGCGTTGCTGAACGACCCGGCCTGGGTGACCTACCGGTAAAGCGCCTCGGGTCGAAGCCGGCGGCGGCCGCGCGTGTTGATGTTAAATATTCTTATATACATGATATAATTAACGAAATAATTAATAAAGAGAACGGGGCGGCATGTCCTCGTCAAAGGCGCAGGGGAGGTTGATCATGGATTTTGCGGTATCCGATAAGATGCAGGCAGTCACCGGCATGATGGCGGAATTTGTTGAAAAGGAACTGATTCCGCTGGAACCGGAGTTCCTGGTAAAGGATTTCAAAACGATGAGTCCGGTGATCAACGAAAAGCGGCGCATGGTGAAGCAGATGGAGCTCTGGGCGCCGAACCATCCGAAGGAGTACGGGGGGATGGGCCTGGACCTGATGGAGCATGCGCTGGTTTCTGAAGTCCTGGGCATGTCGCCGCTCGGTCACTATGTGTTCGGATGCCATGCGCCTGATGCCGGAAATATCGAGATCCTTCACAAATATGGAACGGACAGACAGAAGGAGCGGTATCTGAAACCACTCGTGGCGGGAGAAATCCGAAGCTGCTTTTCCATGACCGAGGTGGAACTGCCCGGATCGAATCCCGTCATGATGGACACAACCGCTGTCAAGGACGGGTCCGATTATGTGATCAACGGGCAGAAGTGGTACTCCACCGCCGCGGACGGCGCCGCCTTCGCCATCGTCATGGCCGTGACCCAACCGGAGGAACCGCCCCATCTGCGGGCCAGCATGATTATCGTGCCGACGGAGACGCCGGGGTTTAACCTGGTGCGAAATATTCCGGTCATGGGCCACAGCGGGAGTGATTTTTTCAGCCATGGGGAAATCCTCTATCAGTCCTGCCGGGTGCCGCAGGAAAACCTTCTGGGGCCGGAGGGATTCGGTTTTGTGATCGCCCAGGAAAGGCTGGGACCGGGTCGGATTCATCACTGCATGCGCTGGATCGGCATCTGCAACCGGACCTTTGACCTGATGTGCAGGCGGGCCGCACAGCGGATCATCACCATGGACCGTCAGACACTGGCCACTCGCCAGATCATCCAGTCATGGATTGCCGAATGTGCCGCCGACATCCAGGCGGCCAGGTTGATGACGCTCCATGCCGCCTGGAAGATCGAGAATCTGGGTGTCAAGGAGGCGCGCGAAGACATTGCGCTGATCAAGTTCTTTGTGGCCGGCGTGATGCAGAAGGTTGTCGACCGGGCGCTTCAGGTTCACGGCGGCCTGGGTATGACCGACGACACGATCATCTCCTTCTTTTACCGGCACGAAAGGGCGGCCCGCATCTATGACGGTCCCGACGAAGTGCACAAGATGTCGGTCGCCAGGCGGATTATCAAGGGCCTTTCCGGCCGCGCCGGAAAGTGAATCGAGGATATCAAGCCTTGGATTATATTGATAAAACGAAACCAATCCGCACTGGCGAGGAATTTGACCTGGCAAAAGTGGAGGCCTTTCTCAAAGGGGCCATACCGGGGATGCAGGGAAAACTGGCGGTGGAACAGTTTCACGGCGGCCATTCCAATCTGACTTATCTGATCCGGGTCGGGGACCGGGAACTGGTCTTCCGGCGCCCGCCCTTCGGCCGCAAGGCGAAGACGGCGCACGACATGGGACGGGAGTACCGGATCCAGAAAGCCCTGAAACCGTTTTTCCCGTACTGTCCGATGCCGCTTGCCTACACGGATGATGAATCCATCATCGGTTGCCCCTTCTATGTGATGGAGCGCATTCGGGGGATCATTCTGCGGAAGGAACTGCCCCCGGGAATGACCCTCACACCCGTGGATGCCAGGACCCTCTGTGAGCGGTTTGTCGATGTTTATGCGGAACTCCATTCCATCGACTACCGGAATGCCGGGATGGAGGGCTTCGGCCGTCCGGAGGGATATGTAAAGCGCCAGGTGGACGGCTGGTCGGAACGCTACCGGAATGCAAAAACGCCCGATGCGCCGGATTGCGAGGAGGTCATGTCATGGCTTCAGGCCGAAATGCCGGCCGACAGCCCCAGGGCCTCGGTCATCCACAATGACTACCGGTTCGACAACGTGGTGCTCTCCCCGGACAATCCGCTTCAGATCATCGGGGTCCTGGACTGGGAAATGGCCACCATCGGCGACCCGCTGATGGATCTGGGCGGGGCGCTGGCCTACTGGATCAATCATGACGACCCTCCCGATTTGAAAACGCTGGCGTTCTCGCCGACGCATCTGAAGGGGATGATGAGCCGCCGGGAACTCGTGGAGCGATACGCCCGGATCAGGGACATATCCATATCCAATATCGATTATTATTACTGCTTCGGCCTTTTCCGCCTCGCAGTCATTGCACAGCAGATCTATTATCGATTTTATCACGGTCAGACGAAGGACGAGCGCTTCAAACTCCTGATTATTATTGTTCATATCGTGGACGAGGCGGCCAGGCGCATCATCCGGGGGGCTGACCTGTAGAGAACGCGGAATCGGCGGAAAGACAGGATCATCACCCGATCGGGAAAATTCGAGGAAGGAGAACAATCATGGCATCGAAGGAATTATTTCGTCTGGACGGAAAAATCGCGCTGGTGACCGGCGCCAGCCGGGGCATTGGCGAAGCGATCGCAAGAACATTGGCTGCCCACGGCGCCCAGTTGATCCTGGCCAGCCGGAAAATCGATGATCTGAAGCGTGTGCAAGAGGATATCGTCCGGGAGGGCGGAAAGGCGTTCAGCATGGCCTGCCACACCGGCGAGATGGGTCAGATCAGGCTGCTTTTTGAAGAAATCAGGAACCGCTTCAAGAGGCTGGATATTCTTGTCAATAATGCCGCCACCAATCCGTTCTTCGGCGATGTTTTGAGTGCCGATGAAAAGGCATGGGACAAGACAGTCGCCGTCAACCTGAAAGGCTGTTTTTTCATCAGCCAGGAGGCGGCCAAGATGATGAAGGAGGCCGGCGGTGGTGCGATTGTGAATGTGGCATCGGTCAATGCCATCCGGCCGGCGCCCTTTCAGGGCATCTACTCGATCACGAAGGCCGGTGTCATCGGCATGACGAAGTCCTTCGCCAAGGAGCTTGCATCGCTCAATATCCGCGTCAATGCCCTGCTGCCGGGCCTCACGGATACAAAGTTCTCATCGCTCATGACGGGCAGCCCCGAACTGATGAAGCTGATTCTGCCTACCATTCCCATGGGGAGGGCGGCGAGGCCGGAAGAAATGGCCGGCGCCGTTCTCTATCTGGTTTCCGACGCCGCATCCTATGTGACGGGCTCCTGCATTATTGCCGACGGCGGCATGATGGCATAAAGGGCAGGACATTCGGCAGGATTGGATTTCTGATCTTTTTCACCGCGAACGGGAGCCATGTTTCACGTGAAACATTACATATTCTCTTGAATTGCGGTTGCGCACTTCGAATTTTAACATTTATTCGTAATTAAAAACAGTTACTTAAGGAAGCCAGAGAGGGGACAGCGGCTGCAAAAGGGATTCTTCTTTAAACAGAATTCCTTGCCTGTGTTCACCAGCAGGGCATGGTACTGGTTGAACAGGGGGGCGCTGCGGGGGAGACGGTCCATAAAAAGTCTCTGAATGTCTGCGTAAGGGGCATCGCCGGAAATGATTGTGTGCCGTTCCAGAATTCTCCGCGTATAGGCGTCAATGACAAACACAGCCTTCTGTCCCGCATACAGGAGGATGCTGTCTGCCGTTTCCTCCCCAATCCCCTTGACAGTCAATAGTTTTTTCCTCAAAGGCCATGGATCTTCGCTGAAGAGGCTGTCCAAGTCCCCACCGAATTGATCATTCAGAAAAGAGAGAAAGGCTTTAAGCCGCTTGGTTTTAACACGATAATAGCCGGATGGCCGGATCAGGCCGTACAGAATGTCGTCCTGCGTTGCGGATAGTCTTTTCGGGTCCAGGAGATTCCGAGACTTGAGATTTGAGATGGCCCTTTCCACGCTGCGCCAGGTCGTGTTCTGGGTCAGGATTGCGCCGACCACCACTTCAAAGGGGGAGTCTGCCGGCCACCACCGGAGATTTCCGTAGTGGCCGTTTAAAATTTCATAAATCTTTAA
This sequence comes from uncultured delta proteobacterium, assembly GCA_963709485.1. Lineage (GTDB taxonomy): Bacteria > Desulfobacterota > Syntrophia > Syntrophales > Fen-1087 > JAXDBM01. The sequence goes on along the minus strand of CAVPWE010000005.1, from coordinate 487,621 downwards.
AAGGGCGTTGCGTCCTTGCATCAAGACAGGAAACTTGATTTGAATTCCCGTGATTTATCGGCGAATCGCCACAAAGAAGGTAGACTTCCCCCGCTTGATCCGCATCATGATGCTGTTCTTGGCGCTTTGCTTCGATATCTCCCTCTGGTAGTCCTTAACCGACTTGATATCCGTTTTATTGATCTGGAGGATGATATCCCGGGGCTGAATGCCGACCTCATCCGCGGGGCTGCCTTCTTCCACATCCGTGACGATGATCCCGGATGACCTGGGAATGTTGAGCTGACGGGCGATCTCCGGCGTGATATCCTGAACCGCCATCCCGAATTCTTCCTTCTTTCCGCCCTGCTCCATGGCGACTTCGGGCTTGTCCTTTCTCTCCGTGACCGTCACCTGAAAAACCTTTTCCTGGTTGTCACGTACAACCTTGACATTGACCTTCTCGCCGACGTGGAAACCGGCGATGACGATCAGGAGCTGATGGGTATCCTTGATCTTCGTTCCGTTCACCTCGATGACCACATCTCCCGGCTGAAGACCCGCCTTGTCCGCCGGGTCTCCCTTGAAAACCTCCGAGATCAGGGCGCCGCTCTTGTCTTTGAGCTTGAGGTTCTTGGCGATATCCTCCGAGACATCCTGGACGGAAATGCCCATCCAGCCCCGCGTCACCTTTCCCTTGGATTTGAGATCGGGCAGGATGCTGTTGGCCATGCTGATCGGAATGGCAAAACCGATTCCCTGTCCCTGAGCGACGATCGCGGTGTTGATGCCGATGACCTTGCCTTCCATGTTGATAAGCGGTCCGCCGCTGTTTCCGGGATTGATCGAAGCATCCGTCTGGATAAAATTGTCATAGGGACCGGCCCCGATCACGCGCCCTTTGTAGCTGACGATCCCGGCCGTGACCGTCTGTTCGAGACCCAATGGGTTGCCGATGGCTATGACCCACTCGCCGACCCTGAGTCTATCCGAGTCGCCGATGTCCGCCACGGGCAGGCTGTTGCTGGGCTTGATTTTGATCAGGGCGATGTCCGTTTTTGCATCCCTCCCGATCACGTCCGCATTGTATTCCCGCCCGTCGGAAAGCTTGACGAGGATCTTGTCGGCCTGTTCGACGACATGATTGTTGGTGAAAATGTAGCCGTCCGCGCTGATGATAAAGCCTGATCCCAGACCTCTCTGCTTGAATTCTTTTCTCGGGATGTCTCCGAAGAATCGCTCAAAAAAGTCATCGCCGCCAAAGTATCTGTCGAAAGGCGTTCTGCTGCCGAAAGGCGATCTCATGGCGCCGCTGCGAGCGGTCTTCGTCGTGGTGATGTTGACAACGGTGGGTTTCAGCCGTTCCGCCAGGTCCGCAAAAGAAGCAGGCGTTCTGGCGATCTCTGCCGGAGAAACGGCAGCTGCAGTCTGAATATCGGGTCCGGGTTTGGTGGGTGCGTAGGAAGATCGCAGGACCTCTACAAAAGAAACGATGAAAAACCCGATCAGACAGGCCAGCAGAAACATGATAAAAGTTTTTCTATTCTGGGTGTTCTTGCTCATTTCATCCCCTCGGAAAATATCAGGTAATATTCTTATCTTTTAAATAATACGGCGATTTATCGAAACGGTAGCCTTTGATTCCTTTTTCACGCTGCTAATATAACCTTTGACCTGTTTTTGTCAACTCGAATCGATATTTGTTGCATTCCATTTGGCGCTGTTCCTGCGCGGCAAACTTGGTCTTGAAGCGCTTCAGGAAAATCGATCGGCCTGCCGTTCTTTCCTGACCGGATTGCTCAATCTGCCGATCTTCTCGATTTCGATAGTAATTTTATCTCCTTCTTTCATGAAAACCGGCGGCTTTCTTGTAAATCCCACGCCTTCCGGCGTTCCGGTCAGGATCACGGTTGCCGGCAGGAGTGTCATCGACTGGCTGAGGAGGCTGACGATATCGGCAACCTGAAAAATCATCGCGTCCGTACGGGCATCCTGCAGAGTGAGATCATTCAGCGTCGTTCTGATGTGGAGCCGATTCGGGTCTCTGATTTCGTCCTTCGTGACCAGGAAAGGGCCCAGCGGGCAGAAGGTGTCGAAGCTTTTTCCCCGGGCCCACTGCCCTTTCTGCTTTTCGAATTGCCAGTCTCTTGCACTCACGTCATTCGCGCAGGTGTAACCAAGAATGTAATCAAAAGCCTGATCCGGCGTTATGTTTTTTGCGCTTCTGGATATGATGACGGCCAGTTCCCCTTCGTAATCGACCTGATCGGGACCGGCGGCGGGGATGAGGATCGGGGCTTCATGCCCGATCACACTGCTTGTCGTTTTTAAAAATAAAACAGGAAATTCAGGGGCTTCCATTTTTGTTTCATCGGCGTGCTTGCGATAGTTCAATCCGAGCGCCAGAATGTTGGAGGGCAATACCGGCGGTAGAAATTGCGAGATTTTTTCTTTCCTTCGGGTAACCTTGAATTCTTTGAAGATATCCCCCTCGATAACTTCGGCATGGTCCGGTGCATCGTCATGATACCGCCCGTTCAATATCTTGCCGTCATCTGCAAGAAAACGAATAATCTTCATTTTTTCTCCTTTTGATCCGGGCTTTAGCAGGCGGTAAGACCGTGCCCAAAGAATTTTTCCGGCACTTCATCTGTGTTTGGATTCAAGAAGCGTTTCTTGAATTGCTCTCAAGACGGATTTCAAGATTGATTCACTTGGATTGCAAAATCCGTTTGCTTTGCCCGTCCGCGCCTGATATAATTATATATACTTATAAAAGTCTTCCACTATTTTTCATACGCGAACTATCTATCATACGGACGATCACAAAGCAATGGTTTCAACCATAGAAAACATCGGCCGAATCAGCCTGGATGCATTCCGCTCCCTCCATGAAACGCTTGCCTTTGCCGGTCGGGTGATCAGAAAAATCATTGACGGAAAAACTTACAACAGCGCGACCCGGGGGGTTCTCCTGAATCAGATATATTTTACCGCCGTTCAAATTCTGCCTTTATTTCTTGCGGGTTCAATCGTATTCGGCACCCTGCTGATCGGTGTCGTCTTTCAGATGATCACGGATCTCGGTCTGGCGGGCTACCTGGGAAACATCCTGATGGGTCTTCTGGTGATCGAACTGGCACCCCTGATTACGGCATTGCTGATTGCGCTCCGTTCCGGTTCCGCGATCAACGCGGAGATTGCCGTGATGAAGGTAAATCAGGAATTGAAAACGCTGGAGGTCTTCAATATTGATTTGACGGGCTATCTCTTCGTTCCCAGAATTGTCAATGGTGTTCTTTCCGTCTCCCTGTTGACCAGCCTTTTTTCCGTTGTCGTCTTGATCAGCGGCCTTGTGTTTTCCAATCTCATGTTCGGGATGAGCTTCGACGCCTATGCCAACGTGTTGCTCGATTCGACAGAACTGAGCGACATGGTTCTTTCCATCGTCAAAGCGGCCGCTTTCGGATTTTTTGTAACCATGATCCCCATCCAGGCAGGCTTGAAGGCAACCCGTGAACTGACCAGCATTCCCGTGTCCGTCATGAACGGCATGGTCAGTGTTTTTATCGCCATTGCCGTGATCGAGGTGCTGTCATTAATCGCAAGAATGATATAATATTTTTCGACGGTGAAGACAGCCTGAACCAGGAATTGAACAGCTTTGTGACCCGGAACCGGAATTGTCTGGGTCTGGTTTCACAGGACATACCGCTCATTTCAAACCTCGATGTCTGGATCAACATCGCCCTGATCAGGCTGTATCACCGGAACCAGCCGCGGGGTGAGGCGGAAAAAGAGGTCGTGGGTTATCTCGATCGATATGGTCTTGGACAAATCGCCTACAGACGAAGCCCCGCTTTAACCAACCGGGAGCGCTTTTGCGTGATGCTTTTAAGGGCGGCCATGGTGGCGGATGCCGTGATTCTCATCGACCGGCCGTTCCGGATCATGCCGGAACTGGAGGACGGCCTTTTTGTTTTGGAATGCATCGGGGTGATTGAAGATTTATACAGGAGCAGCTGCATATTCGATTACAGCTGGTTCAGGGACAGGTATGGGATCGGCGATGCCGCAGAACATTCAATTTAAAGTCGGTTTGTTTATCATTGCCACAACGCTGCTGATTGGTTCAGCGCTGGGCTATGTTGCTTACAGGAAAGGTTTATTTTCAAAAGAGCATATTTTCTCCCTGTCTTCGGTATCGGGTGAGAATTTGACGGAGGGCATGCCCGTTGTTTTTTCCGGTTTCAAGATCGGCAGAGTCAACAGCCTGGAACTGAACTCCGAAGGGATCGTTATGATTCGAATAAAAGTACCTGATCGTCATGTCAAATGGATCCGGACAGACAGCATTTTTACTCTTGAAAAACCGCTGATCGGTTCCGCGAGAATCAATGTTACCACGGCAAACCTGAATGCCGCGCCTCTGTCGGATGAAACTGTTCCCCGCGTTGTTGAAGCCAACGACATTAATGAAACGGTTCAGAACATCCGGCCTCTCATTGAAAAAATCAATAAAATTGCCGATAACGTTGACAGGATCACCTCTGATTTCTCCAACCCACAGGGGGATATTAACAAAATTTTAAGAAATGCCCGTGACATCACGCAGCAAACGGGCACGATCCTGAAAAAAGTCGATGCCATGGCATCAAAGACCGACCAGGGGATATACGGACCGGACGGCCTGCTGCCCGCGGTCCGAACCATCCTGGTCGATTTGATTGTCAAGCTCGGAAAGCTTGATCCGGCATTTGCACACGTGTCGCAGATCACCGCCGAGGCAGCCGATTCAACGCGCGATTTAAAACTCTTAAGGCGGGAAATTGATGACACTGTAGACGCTATCAATAGTCTGGTTCATGACATTGACAGGCTGATTCCGCTGAAAAAAGAAAAACAGATACGACTGCCATGAGAAAAATCCTTTGGCTGCTGCTCGTCCTTCTTTTGCTGGCAGGCTGCGCATCCCGGCCGGCCCCGGAATGGATCGGCGCGAGTTATAACCATCTCGAGCGTTACAAGGAGCATTATCTGCGCGGGAACGAAAGTCTGGCCGATAAAAGTTTTCAAAGAGCTTTTGAAGAGATAAAATCAAGCGGAGATATTGATGCCATGGCAAAAGCATGTCTGATCAAGATCGCTGTCCGGACAGCCGCTCTTGAGGCCTTTGATGACCGGGAATATCTCCGGCCGGCGGCCGTCCTGCCAACGCTTCCTTATGTGCATTATTATTCTTTTCTGAAAGGTTCCTTTGAAAAGGTGGACGTCAATGAACTGCCCGGGCAATACAGGCATTTTTTGAAGGCGTTGCTGACCGGCAACCGGATCGACATCGAACGGGAAGCATCCCTTATCGAGGATCCATTGTCCAGGCTGATTGCTGCAGGCCTCATCGTTCGGGACAGACAGGAAAGCGAAGCGCTCCTGAACGGGGCGATCGAAACCGCCTCCAGGCAGGGCTGGAAAAAGCCGCTGCTGGCATATCTGACAAAACTTGAAATTTTTTATGATTCCAAAAAGGAGCTGAAAAAAGCGGCCGATGTGCGGAAGCGTCTTGAATTGATCGGTCCGTAAAACCGGGGACAGGGAAGGCGAGGATACCGTCTCTTGTATTCCTCTATTGAAGAACGGAGGGAGTTGGCATGGAAAAGGAGCAGAGGTTTCAGAACGTTGTCGAATTAACCAATGATTGGGTCTGGGAAGTCGATGAAGAAATCGCATTCACGCACATTACCGAAAGCATCAGCGATCTTCTGGGCTATAGACCCGAGGAGGTGCTGGGAAAGACGCCTTTTGATTTCATGGAACCGGAGGAGGCAAGACGAATCGGGGCTGTCATTCGACCGATCATGGAAGCCAGGAAAAATTACACCTTTATGGAAAGCCGTTTCATCCACAAGAACGGCCACAAGGTCATCACCGAAGCAAGCGGAAATCCAATCTATGACGACACGGGCCGGTTCATCGGCTACAGGGGCATTGTTCGCGACATCACGGCCCGCAAGCAGGCGGAGGAACAGCTGAAAAAGCGGGAGGAGGAATTAAGGGAAAAAACCATCCGGCTGGAAGAGGTCAACAATGCATTGAAAACATTGTTGAAGCACCGGGATGAGAACAAAAAGGAACTTGAAAACAAGATTCTGTCCAACATCAACGAACTTGTTCTTCCATATATCGCCAAGTTGAAGGAAACACCGCTGGACGCCTATCAGCAGGTATATGTGGAGATTATTGAAACGAACCTGAATGATATTCTGTCCCCTTTTCTGTTGAAAATCACTTCCAAGTATCTGAGCTTCACACCCAAGGAAATCCAGGTCGCGACGCTGATCAAGGAGGGGAAACATACAAAGGAAATTGCCAGGGTGATGAAAGTTGGGAAAGGCGCCGTGGATCTCCACAGGCATCATATTCGGAACAAGCTCGGTTTGAACAACAAGAAAGTCAATCTCCGTTCGTACCTGTCATCCCTGTCTTGAAGGGGATCGTCCCGCTTTGCGGAATCATGGCGAAACGGGTCCAACTGTTCCTGTCCCAGGCTGGGTCGATATCCGGAACGGCGCCTTCATCACGGGGCGATAGTCCGCACTTGCGGGCAAAATAGCGGTGGAATGCGACACACCCGGTCAGTTCCGGGTGAAATACCGTAACCAGGACATCGGGCGTTTCCGCCACTGCAATGTAGTCATCTATCCGAAGCAGGACCTCAACCCCGGCGCCTGCTTTTTTTATCTTCGGAGCCCTGATGAACGTGAGCGGGACAGGGCCCGTTCCGATCCTGTGAATGACCGCCTCCGAAGCAAAACTGTCAAGCTGGCTCCCGAAACTGTTGCGTTCGATTTCGATTTCGATCAGGCCGAGATGGGGTTGCTCATTGACAACCGTTTTTGCCAGGAGGATCGCGCCTGCGCAGGTCCCCCAGATTTTCATCCCCGTCCGGAAGCATTGCCGGATTGAATGTTCAAGATCAAAGATGCGGATCAGGCGGGAAATGCATGTGCTTTCACCGCCGGGGATGATCAGCCCGGCGAGATCGCTGAAATCAGCGGATGTCTTGACCCGCCGGCTTTGAATGCCGATGCGCCCGAGATGGTCAAGATGTTCAAAGACATCGCCCTGAAGATCAAGGACGCCGATGGTTGTTCTCTCAGGGACCGTTTGTGCTGCGTGGTTATTCTTTCCGGCCACTTTGAACGTTTACCAACCCCTTCCGGCGAGCAGCTGCCCTTCGGGGATTTCCGATATTTCAAGTCCGGGCATGGCCTCGCCGAGCCCGATGGATGCCTCGAGAATCTTTTGCGGGTCGCTGAAATATGCCGTCGCCATGACGATGGCCCGGGCCCGCAGGGCCGGGTTTGCCGACTTGAAGATTCCTGAACCGACAAATACCCCGTCGCACCCCAGCTGCATCATCAGGGCCGCGTCCGCCGGCGTGGCCAGGCCCCCCGCCGCAAAATTGACGACAGGAAGTCGCTTCAGTTCCCGTACTTTCAGTGCCAGCTCATAGGGAATGCCGTTGGCTTTCGCAAATCCGGTTACCTCTTCAACGGGCATGAGGATCAGCTGACGAATTTCACGGTTCATCGTTCGCATGTGCCGCACCGCTTCGACGACATTCCCTGTCCCGGCTTCGCCCTTCGTCCGGATCATTGCCGCGCCTTCGGCAATCCGGCGCAATGCCTCACCCAGGTTGCGGGCGCCACATACGAAGGGGATGGAAAATCTCGTTTTGTCGATATGGCAATCTTCATCTGCCGGCGTGAGCACTTCACTTTCGTCGATATAATCGATCTTGAGCGCCTCCAGAATCTGGGCCTCTACGAAATGGCCGATTCTGGCCTTGGCCATGACGGGAATGGACACGGCCTTCTTGATCTCCCGGATCATCGCCGGATCCGACATCCGGGCCACGCCGCCCTGTTTGCGGATGTCCGCGGGAACGCGCTCCAGCGCCATAACGGCCACGGCGCCCGCCTCTTCGGCGATCTTGGCCTGCTCCACGTTCGTGACGTCCATGATGACGCCGCCTTTCAGCATTTGCGCCAGCTGCACGTTCAGTTCATACCTTTTTGAATCCACTTCGATTTGCCTCCCCTTTGATTCCATGATGCCATTTCATAATATATACACATTGCGCCCAATAATCAAGGCTGTTGCCTACCACATCATCCTGGTTTTTACGCCTTTCCGATCCAGGAATGCTTTGATCTCCGCGATCGTATAGCTCTTGTAGTGAACCATGGAAGCGATCAGAGCGGCATCGGCACGACCCAGTGTCAGGACATCGAGAAGATGCTCCGGTGTTCCGGCGCCCCCCGAGGCAATAACGGGGATATGAACGCTGCCGGACACGAGACGGGTCAGGTCAATTTCATAGCCGTCCTGAGTTCCATCCGCGTCAATTGAGTTCAGACAGATTTCTCCGGCTCCCAGGCGTTCCGCCTCTTTTGCCCACCACAGGGCATCAAGGCCTGTCGCGATTCGACCCCCATGAATGACGATTTCATATCCCGAAGGAATCGCGGCGCTTGCCGTCACTTGTTTGACATCCATTCCCAGTACGATGCACTGGCTGCCGAAGGCTTGTGCCCCTTCGGAGATGATCCGCGGATTCTGGACGGCTTCCGAGTTGACGCTTATTTTTTCAGCGCCCGCCAGAATGACCCGCCTCATGTCTGCCACGGTCCGTATCCCTCCCCCGACCGAGAACGGAATGAAAATTGCTTCCGCCACTCTTCGGACGACATCGATCATGATATCGCGCCGGTCCGAGGAAGCCGTGATGTCATAAAAAACGATTTCATCGGCGCCCTGCTCATAATAGGCCCGTGCCGCTTCCACGGGGTCTCCGATGTCGATATTTCCCTCAAATTTAATCCCCTTGGTGAGCAGGCCGCTTCGCACGTCCAGGCAGGGGATTATTCTTTTACTGAGCATGATTCCCTTTCCAGCGGCAGAAGTTGGCCAGGATCTGTAATCCCGGTCTGCCGCTCTTTTCCGGGTGGAATTGGACGGCGACCAGGTTTTGATGGGCAATAGCGGCGCAGAATTCAAAACCGTAATGGGTCCATCCGACAACCCAGCTTTCTTCGGACGGAGCCGGATAGAAGGAGTGGACGAAATAGAACTCGGCCCCTTGCGGCAATCCCCTGAATACGGGGTGGTCTTTGCGGAATGCCACATGGTTCCATCCCATATGGGGGATTTTCAGAATCTGCCCGTCCTGTCGCAAACCGGAGGGAAACCGCCTGACCGAACCGGGAACGATTCCGAGGCAGCGGGTGTCGTTTTCCTCACTGGATTCAAAAATCACCTGCGTGCCGAGGCAGATCCCCAGCATCGGCGTGCCTGCCCGGACACAGTCCGTAATCCGCTTGTCCAGTTGTGTCTGCCGGAGATAAGACATGGCTTCCCCGGCCGCTCCCACGCCCGGGAAAATGACATGGCTCGCCCGCTCCAGGACACTCGGATCATCCGTGATTTCATAAGACTGCTGCAGGTGTTGAAGGGCACGGGCCACACTGGTGAGGTTTCCTGCGCGATAGTCGACGATGGCAATCACTTTTCAAGAAGCTCCGGTTGGTTTCAAGTGGAACGCATATCACAGGTTAATTTCTCTATGCAAATATTGTACTCGGACGAGGAAAGTGATGTTCCAATCAGCTGTTTTTTTATGGGTCGGTGATGGCCCCGGTTTCATGAATCCCTTTGCGCCGCCTTGTAACGGCACCCCTGATGAACGTCTCTCCGCTCCATTTCCCGGTCGATGGCGTTGAGCACCTCCATTTTATGAACCGCCCACTGCGGACCCAGAAAGATATCCCGGTATCCGTCGGCGGTGAGGCGCTGGATGACCAGGTCCGGAGGGAGGATCTCAAGAATGTCACATGCCGTCCGCACGTAGTCTTCTTTGGTCATCAGTGTGATCCGGCCTTCTTCAAACAGGGTCCCCAGAACCGTTCCCTTCAGTGCAAGCAATGCATGGATCTTGATGCCCTGAACGGGAAGCGTTGCCAGGGTACGCGCCGTTTCCAGAATATCTTCGTGTGTTTCTCCCGGCAGCCCGACGATGATATGAATGCAGATGTGGATCCCCTTTCCCGAAGCCCTTCCGACCGCATCGAGAAAGGCATCTCGGGAATGGCCGCGATTGATGAACCGGAGGGTCCGGTCATGAATCGACTGAAGCCCGAATTCCAGCCACAGATGCTCTTTTTCCGCATAGGTCTGCAAAAGGGCGATGACTTCATCGGGGATGCAATCCGGCCGGGTCCCGATGGACAGCCCGACGACATCTTCCTGGCCAAGGGCTTCCTCATAGAGCTTTTTCAATGCCTCAAAGGGTCCGTATGTGTTTGTAAACGTTTGAAAATATGCTATATATTTTTGCGCCCCCCGGCTTTTTCCGTAGTAGGCTTTACCCTGCCGGACCTGTTCCGCTACGGACGGCAGGGATCCCCCCTGCCGCAGCTTTGATCCCCGGCCATCGCAATAGATGCATCCTCCGGAAGCGACTGCGCCATCCCGGTTCGGGCAGGTGAAGCCCGCGTCGATGGGCAGTTTGAAGACCTTGCAGCCGAAGGTGTTCTGCCAGTAGCTTTTCAGATCGTAGTATCGCTTCCTGTTGTTCCAGAATGCCGGCTTAGACAAGGCCGCCTCTTTTTCAGTTGTATTTTCCCTGTGATCCTATTAAATTATCACGCCAAGTGCAACTTTTTCCGTGCATGGAGCGTTGTTGTCTTTGCAGCACGCGATGCTTCATTCGCAACAGGCTTGATGCAGCGCAGGGAGGTCAGCGGAGTGAATCGGTACGATGTCATTGTGGTCGGGGGAGGGCATGCCGGCTGTGAAGCCGCCCTGGCAGCGGCGCGGATGGGCTGTGAAACGGCCCTGTTCAATATCAGTCTGGATACCGTCGCCCTGATGTCCTGCAACCCGGCCATCGGAGGACTGGCCAAGGGGCAGCTGGTCAAGGAGATCGATGCCCTGGGGGGTGAGATGGGAAAAATTGCGGATCAGACGGCGGTGCATTTCCGTCTGCTCAATGCCTCCAAGGGTCCGGCGGTTCAATCCTCCCGCTTTCAGTGCGACAAGCAGCTATACCGGCTCGCCATGAAGGCCGCGGTGGAGAAGGAAAAACGACTCCACCTCCGCCAAGGTCTTGTCAACCGCATCGTTGTGGAAGATGGAAAGGTGACCGGCGTCGAGGAACAGACGGGGGTCTTCCTTGCCGGAAAGGCCCTGATCATCACCACGGGGACCTTTCTGGACGGCCTCATTCACATCGGCCAAACCCGCTATCCGGCGGGCCGGGCAGGTGAAATCGCCTCCATTGAACTGGCTGCATCCCTGCGGGGCCTGGGATTTGAAACGGGCCGGATGAAAACGGGCACGCCGCCCCGGCTGCGGGCCTCGTCCATCGATTTCTCCGTTCTGGAACGCCAGGACAGTGACCCCGATCCGGAGCCCTTTTCCCACAAAACGGAAAAACTCCGCCAGGAGCGGATTCCCTCCTTTTTCAGTTACACGACGGAGGAAACGCGCCGTCTCATCGGAGATAATATCCGGTTGTCACCCCTGTATTCCGGTTCCATTCGGGGGATCAGCGCCCGTTACTGCCCGTCGCTGGAAGACAAGGTCATGCGATTCACCGATAAGGAGAGGCATCCGGTCGTGCTGGAGTTTGAAGGGCTCGATACGGAGGAGATATACGCCAAGGGACTGGGCAACAGCATGCCGCCTGAACTTCAGGAAAAAATCGTTCACAGTGTTCCCGGCCTTGAGCAGGCGGAGATCATGCGGCCGGCCTATGCCATCGAGTACGATTTCGTGCAACCGACGCAACTGCGCAACACCCTTGAAACAAAAAAAATATCGGGTCTTTATCTGGCCGGCCAGATCAACGGCACCTCCGGCTACGAAGAGGCCGCGGCGCAGGGAATGTGGGCAGGCATCAACGCCGCCCTTTCCCTGCAGGGAAGACCGCCTTTCATTCTGGACCGTTCCGATGCCTATATGGGCGTCATGGTTGACGATCTGGTGACACGCGGCGTGGATGAACCCTACCGGATGTTCACCTCAAGGGCGGAATACCGTCTGATCCTGCGCGAGGATAACGCCGTCATCCGCCTTGCGGGCAAAGGTCACGAACTGGCGCTGATCACGGATGAGGATTACCATTGCCAGATGGAGCGGGTGCGCTGCATAAAGGAAGGGCTGAACCGGTTGATGGCGAACAGGATCTATCCGGTTGCTGATGTCAACCGCCTTCTTGGAGAAATGGGGACAACTCCGATCAGGAACCCCCTCAGCCTTTATCAGCTTCTGAAACGCGATGAAGTGGCCTATGACGACCTGAAACCTTTTTCCGGGTGGGAGCCGATTGGCGACCGGATGGTAAAAAAGCAAATCGAGATTGAAGCCAAATACGAGGGCTACATCAAGAGGCAGGTTGAGGCGGTCAAGAAAATGAAGGCGCTCGAAGAAACCCGGATCCCGGCGGGCATTCAGTATCAGGACATTCCCGGCCTGTCCAATGAACTGAAGGCCAAGCTCACGGCCATCGAACCGGTTACGCTCGGGCAGGCACAGCGCATTTCCGGAATGACCCAGGCCGCCCTGACGGCCATCCTCATTCATATGAAGAAAACGGATCAGGTCTGACAGGCAGGGTTCATGATTATTTCTGTTGACAGAAATGTTCATTCCATGTAGGAGCGTCGGCAAAGGATGGCCGTTTGCCGATGGTTTCCATACTTCCCAATCAGGAAGACATTGAGAGAAAAACGCTTCTGATCCTGCGCATTCTTCACGAAGCCGGAGGACCTCTGGGCTCCCGTCTGATCGCACGCAAGATGCAGGACAAGGGTCTGATGCCGAGTGAACGGGCGGTCCGTTACCACTTGAAGCTGATGGATGAACGGGGTGTCACGCGGCTTGTCGGCAAGAAGGACGGGCGTCTGATCACCCCTCTGGGCGTCGACGAACTGGGCAAAGCGAGGGTCCGGGACAAAGTGGGACTGGCGATCTCGCGGATCGAAATCCTGGCCTTCAAGACAACCTTCGATCCGGAGTCGCTTGCCGGTCTTCTGCCGATCAATATTTCTTTCTTTTCGGAAACTTCTTTCCCTTACGCCCTGAAGATCATGCAGCCTGTCTTTGCATCGGGCTTTGCCGTCAGCAACCTTGTTGCCGCGGCGCGCGCGGGACAATACCTGGGTGATGTCCTTGTTCCGGAAGGGAAAATCGGTTTTGCCACGGTGTGCAGCATCGTCGTCAACGGAGTCCTGCTGAAGCACGGCATCCCGATGGATTCGAAATTCGGCGGCATCCTGCAGGTCAAGAACGGACAACCTTTGCGCTTCGTCGAACTGATCTATTATTCCGGATCGTCGCTGGATCCCTCCGAGATTTTCATCCGGGGAAAGATGACCTCGGTCTTCAATGTCATCAAACAGGGGGAAGGCATGATTCTGGCGAATTTCCGGGAAATCCCGGCGCCCTGCTACCCCCTGACGCGCGATCTGATGGAAAAGCTGCAAAAAGCGGGCATCAGCGGCTTCCTGGCCACGGGTAAGATCAGCGAACCGGTCTGTCAGGTTCCCGTGGAGATCAACAAGGTGGGCATCATCCTCATCGGCGGGCTCAACCCGTCCGCCTGCGTCCAGGAAGCGGCCCTTGAGGTGGAACATATGGCCATGTCGACGGTGATGGATTACGGATCGCTGGAACCGTTTGATGAACTGATGAAGCGCGCGACGTGATTTCATCCGCCGGGAAGATGCAGAAGATGGAAAGGTTGTCCCTTTATTTTACGGTGAAAAATCGAACACGAAAGCAAAATAAAATTTTTTTTTAAGGGGGTAGTGTTATGTCGATCATCAATGATGTTCTTGCAAAGGTCAAACAGATCGATCCCGATCAGCCGGAATTTCACCAGGCCGTGGAAGAGGTCATGGAAACACTGGAGCCTACGACGAAAAGGCATCCGGAGTTCGTCAGGGCCAATATCTACGAACGGATCGTCGAGCCGGAAAGGACCATCCTGTTCCGCGTGCCCTGGGTGGACGACAAGGGAAATGTAAAGGTCAACCGGGGCTTCCGCGTCCAGTTCAACAACGCCATCGGACCCTTCAAGGGCGGGCTGCGTTTCCACCCTTCCGTGAATCTCGGCATCATCAAATTTCTCGGTTTTGAGCAGATCTTCAAGAATTCCCTGACCACCCTGCCCATGGGTGGCGGCAAAGGCGGATCGGATTTCGATCCCAAGGGAAAATCGGACGGTGAAGTGATGCGGTTCTGCCAGTCCTTCATGCGTGAGCTTGTCCGGCACATCGGCGCGGAAACGGACGTTCCTGCGGGAGATATCGGGGTCGGCGGGCGTGAAATCGGCTATCTGTTCGGGTACTACAAGAAGGTCCGCAATGAGCATACGGGCGTTCTGACCGGAAAGGCCCTCGAATACGGCGGCAGCCTGATCCGTCCGGAAGCGACCGGTTATGGAACGGCTTACTTCGCCGCGGAAATGCTGGCCACCCGGGGACTGGACTTTAAGGGCAAGGTCGTGGCCATCAGCGGCGCCGGCAATGTGGCCCAGTATGCCGTGGAGAAAGTAAACCAGCTCGGGGGCAAAGTCATTACGCTCTGCGATTCCACCGCCACGATTCTCGATGAACAGGGAATCGACGCCAAGAAGTGCGACTTCGTCATGGAGCTGAAGAACGTCAAGCGGGGCCGGATCAAGGAATATGCGGACAAATACAACACCTGCTGCATCGAAGGCGCCAGTGTCTGGGATGTCATCAGGGACCAGGGGGTTAAAGTGGACATTGCCCTTCCCTGCGCCACCCAGAACGAGCTCGATGCCTCCCATGCCGCCGCCCTGGTGAAGAACGGCTGCATCTGCGTGGCCGAAGGCGCCAACATGCCCTCCACGCCGGATGCCGTCAAGATCTTCCAGGAGAACAATATCCTCTACGGACCCGGCAAAGCCGCCAATGCAGGCGGTGTGGCCACCTCGGGCCTGGAAATGAGCCAGAACAGCCTGAAGCTTTCCTGGACAAGGGAAGAGGTGGACAACCGGCTGCTCATCATCATGAAGAGCATCCACAAGGCCTGCGTTGAAACGGCCGAGGCTTACGGCAAGAAGGGTGACTACGTGACCGGCGCCAACATTGCCGGCTTCACCAAGGTGGCCAACGCCATGCTGGCCTACGGCGTCGTGTAGCCTGCTCCTGAATTCAACATCATCCCTCGACGGGACAGCCGCGGTTCCCTTCGGACAGCGGCTGTCCCCACCAATCCCGAGTTCCACTTAAAAATCCCGAACGACGTCTTGCAAAAAAAGGCAACATGGAAAATAATGAACCGGTGGAAAATCGGTCGGTGATGGATGCCGTTTGACTGGCGGAAGTTGCATGTCACGGGCCGCAGGGAATTTTTGTTGACCCCGCACGAAGTGAAGGAAAAAAATCATGGAAACAGTACTGGCGGTCATTACCGGTGTCGGTCTCAGCGCGGCTTGCGGATTCAGGATTTTTGTCCCCCTCCTTGTCCTGAACCTTGCCGCCATGTACGGTTATATCCACCTGGCGCCGGGGTTCGAGTGGATCGGGGGACATTACGCCACGATGGCCTTCGCCACTGCGACCCTGCTCGAGGTCGTCGCATACTACGTTCCCTGGCTGGACAACATGATGGATGCCATCGCCTCGCCGGTTTCCGTCGTTGCGGGCACCATCGCGACGGCATCGGTGATTACCGACATGCCGCCGTCACTGAAGTGGATGGTCGCAATCATTGCCGGTGGCGGGATTGCAGGCCTGCTGCAGGGCTCCACCGCGGCGCTGCGCGCAAAATCGTCCCTGCTGACCGGCGGCGCGGGAAATGTCGGCATTTCCACGCTTGAACTTGCGGGATCGACCGTCACAGCCGTTCTCGCCGTTCTCCTTCCTGTCATCGGCCTCATCCTGGTGGCGGCCTTCGTGATCTTTGTGATCGCAAGAGCCGGCCGCAAACTCCTCCGGAAGGGGAGTTCGGGAGATTAGGGGCACGGAGACGGGCTTTTTCCCCTTGCGAAGCGCCCCGGTTTTTTTTCGCCGGGGTCTTCATGATTGTGTGAAGCAGATCAGCTTCTGGGTGACCACATCGGACAGCAGCCGCATTTCCTTCTCCCGGACGTCGTACACGCGCACCACGCCTGCATACAGGCTGTCCTTCCCGGACAAATCGGCCAGCCTGTTGGGCAGTGCGTCCAGCCATGCTGTATTGAAGAAGACGTTTTCCCTTTCCGGATAAATGGCCATGTAAAAGATATCCATCTCCACGAGGTCCTGGAAGAAGTGGGTCCCGAAGGAAAGGTCGGGGATGAGGCTTCCGTCCTTGTAGGCAATCTCCGCAATCGCGGCGATGTTGTTGATCTCGGAAAAGGTAACCGGCACGCCCATGGCCGGAGTCGTCGTTCCCCAGCGGCCCGGCCCGAGAAGCACGGTGGGCATCTCCCGGCGGTTTTCGATCATCTTGTTCAGGCGGCCCACCAGCCGGGCCACGTCATATTTCTCGGAGAGCGACAATTTTGTGTAGCCCTGGGGATCAATGTAGATGATCCGTGCAATGGGCTGTGAGACGCTGCCCCCCATGAAATTCCCCTCCTGCTGCAGCAGGACCCGGTTTTCCTGAATCTGATCCGGCATCGCCACGCGAATGTGCTGTCCCTTCGTCTGGAAGGGGCGGCACTGGAGAAGGTTCAACTGCAGTTTTCCTTCGATGTCGAAATTCCCGGTAAACTCGATGTCTACGGGGTATTCGTAGACCGATTCGAGAGTCCTGAGCATTCTGGACATGACTTCCGGAAATTCGGTGGTGGACAGGAGTTCGTCGAAGGTCAGAATCCAGTAATCCCGCTCCGGCCTTCCCAGAGCGCGCATCTGTTTGGATGCTTCCGTATCGCGCACGCCCAGAAGTTCCATGCGGGCTTCCAGGCCTTCATCCAGGACCTGGGAAAGGGGCATAGACTGAAAATGATTTTCCTCCAGGTTGAGCATATCCACATCGTGCTGGGAGAAGCGCCGGGTGTCATTCAGGTCGGAATGGGCTTTTACCAGCGGGGCGTCAAGGGCGACGATGCGCGGGTAATCGTTTTCCACGCGGTTGACCGCCCGGGTCCCGAGGCCGAAGACCAGACGAAGCATGCCGGCCCGGGGATCCATGCCCTGTTTCCACACAAAGGTGTTGTAGGAAAGGCCGACGCCGGCGATTTCCGGAAAGAAATAGTGCTTCCGGTAGGAGCCTGAAACCCGCTGGACCAGAAGCGCCATCTGTTCGTCCTGGCGGTCCAGGCCCCGCTGAAAGCGGTAGGTCAGGGCGTCTTCGTTCATCGTGCTGGCGAAGATGCGCCGCACGGCCTCCTCGAAATTTTCATACCGCTGCTCCGGTGTGCCCTGGTTGGCGCAGAAGAAGCTCTCGTACTTTCCCGCAAATGCGTTTCCGAAGGCGTCTTCCAGCAGACTGCTGGACCGGACGATGATGGGGGACTGGCCGTAATATTCCAGCATCAGCTGAAACTGCTCCTTGACCTCCGTCGGAAAAACTCCGCGCAGCATGATGCTCTTCAATTCCTTGGCGACCTCGAAATATCCCTCCTTGGTCTTATGGGCCATGAGCAGCTTCCACCAGCCGTTCTGAACCATGTAGGAATAGAAGACGTCCGATCCAATATAATAGGAATCGTGCCGCTCGAGGTGGGCGGGCCAGTCGAAGGACGCATCCCTCCGGAGAATGTTTCGTGCCAGGAGCATGCCCACGGATTTGCCGCCGATGAATCCCGTTCCGATGAGACGGTTCTTGATGTCCAGAAGGTCTTCCAGCGTAAAATAATCCCGGACCAGCGACAGCATCCGTTTTTCCCTTCCGATGAGCACCCGCGAGAGCTGTTCGACCTTATTTTGTTTTTCTTCTGCCGCTTCCGGCGAGTCATCCTCCACAAGTTCCTGCGCCAGGAGAAAAATCCGGTCCCAGTAGTCCAGATTCCGCTCGGCGCTGACGGAACTCTTGTCGGCCAGAAAGGAAAAGAGGTTGGAGGCATCGACGCTGCTCATGATGGGCGTGAACTTATCCCCTTCCAGGATATGAGGCAGGAACATGGTCGGGGAATAGCGGTGCCAGGCCTTCAGCGGGTGAACGCAGATTTTACCCCGATAGTTGTAAACATCGAGCAGAACCTGGGTCGTTTCACGGATCCGCGCTACCGTCTTGAAGGAATGACGGCCGCGCAGAAGGGCAAAGTAGGCGAGGGTGTTCAGTTCAAACAGATAGGGGCAGGTGATGACGAAAAAATTGCCGATCATCAGATCGGTGGCCCAGGCCATCAAGAGATCGGAAAGGCAGTCAAACACATAAAAAACATCCCGGCCCTCCTGCCGGATGATGTTATGGACCTGCGTGGAAAAGGACTCGAAGCCCGCATTGGCGTTCAGTTTGTAGATGGTGATCCGGCCGGTGGCATCGAGAAGGGGCTCATGCCGGGCAAAGCGCATGTAAACCACGCGCTCGTTGTTTTCAAGGGCGGTGTTTACGTAGGGAATGACAAAACTCCGGTAGTCGTCGATTTCATCCACCTGCATGACGACATTGTCGCCGCTTTGAAGATAATTCAGAATTTCATCCAGTCCCCTGACGCCGCTGCTTACACGGGAGAAAGGTACCATGGTTTGCCCTCGCTTAATTATTTTTGGAAGACCTTGCGCCGCAGCCAAAAATGGTTTTGACCGGTGCAGCGCAGAAAAGATTTTCCGAACCTCACGCAACCGTCGCTCATTCGTATCTCCTCTTTCAAATTTCATACCAGAAAAGAAAGATTCTAAACAATGTGTATTTTACCAAATTGTATAAAAATCTTTTTGTTTATTTTATAGTTCATTTTCGTCTATTACTGTTTGCTAAAGATGACGATTTGGTATAAAGCTTGCTCGAAAATGTATCAAAGCTTGAATGGAGGACAATTTTGAGCAGTCATAATTACGAGGAATTGGCGGCGCTGCATGCCATTGCCAAGGCCATGGCCCAGCCCTGGGATCTGAGAGATCAGCTCGAGCAGGTCCTCCATGAAATGAACATCCGCCTGGGCATGTCGCGGGGCATGATCTCTCTTCTGGATCGGGATAGCGGTGAGTTCTGGCTGGATGTAGCGCACGGCGTAAACCTGGAAGGCATGGAGATCTCCTATCAGGCCGGAGAAGGCATAACCGGAAAGGTCGCCCAGACCGGCCGCCCCATGGCGGTCCCCAATCTCGGCAAGGAGGCGCTTTTCCTCGACCGCACCGGTGCCAGGCGCAATCTGAATCGCGACGAATTGTCCTTCCTTTGCGTTCCCATCATGTACGATTCCCGGGTCGTTGGAATCCTCTCCGCCGATAAGGGGGCCAAAAATGTAACAAATTTGGACCGTGAGCTGTCCATGTTATCCTCCGTGGCGGAACTCATTGCCAAAGCCGTTCATATCCTTGCCCTTGAAGAGGAAAACCGCCGGCTCCGCCGGATCATCAACCAGGGGAAGACGCCGTCCGTCGATATCATCGGTCATTCGAAGGGGATGCAGGAGGTTTTCGGCTTGATCAGCCATGTGGCGGACTCCAGCACGACCGTTCTGATCCACGGGGACACCGGGACGGGCAAGGAACTCGTCGCACGCGCGATTCACATGAACAGCTCCCGGTCCAAAGGCCCGCTGATCCAGGTGAACTGCGCCGCAATCCCCGACACGCTCATTGAAAGCGAACTTTTCGGACACGAGAAGGGGGCCTTCACAGGGGCCGTGAGACAGAGGCGGGGGCGTTTCGAGGAAGCACGCGACGGAACAATCTTTCTGGATGAAGTGTCGGAACTGTCCGCGGCGGCGCAGTCCAAGCTTCTGAGGGTTCTGCAGGAAAAGCAGATTCAGCCCCTTGGCTCCTCACGGGTGATTACGAGCAACGCACGCGTCATCGCCGCCACGAACCGGCGTCTGGAGGACTGCATCGCCTCCGGCCAGTTCCGCAATGACCTTTATTACCGGCTCAGTGTCTTTCCCATTTATCTGCCGCCCCTTCGGGACCGCGGCCACGATATTATTCTTCTGGCTGATCATTTTGTCCTTAAATATGCAAAAGAACATGGAAAACCGGTAAAGAGGATTTCGACGCCGGTCATTGATGCCTTTCTCTCGCATCAATGGCCCGGAAACGTCCGGGAACTGGAAAACTGCATCGAGCGGTCCGTTTTGCTGATGGAGGGGGATTCAATTGAAATGGTTCATCTTCCGCCGTCTCTGCAGATGAAGCCGCGGGAAGATGACACCCGGGAGGCGGGGCGGCTGAGCACGGTCATTCTGTCCCAGGAACGCACCTTGATCATGGAGGCCCTGAAGGAAACCCGGGGGAATCAGAGCCAGGCGGCCAGGCTTCTGGGAACAACCAAGAGAATCATCCAGTATAAGATTCAGAAGCTGGGCATCAATCCGTCGAATTTCCGCCCAAAGAACCGGAACGCTCAGGAAAGTAACGGAAGCGCCATTTGATGCAACAAAATTGTAGCATTGGAATCGTGAAAATTACAAATATGTTACAAGGGCGATTTCTCTCTGGAGAAGTGTTTCACGAATTTCACCCGGTTGCGCCGAGTCCCGCAGGGTCTTCCGCTCGGTTCACCCGGTGTTCCCGAAGTGGGCAGCGATTCAGGACCAGGCCTGTCCGGATGGCGGAAGCGAATCAAGGATATGGCATGTTTTTCGCTACAGAGTACTAACCCGCCCGCAAACTGCAGGGCCCATGAACTAAAGCGGTTGTTCTTGAGAAAGGATTAAATATGTGCCGTTTGTTTGCCATTACCAGCCGGGAACCCATCTCCCCGATGACGGCGATCCACGCCCTGAATGTCATGAAGGAAGGTCATGACGGTTCCGGCGTGGGACTCTTTCTGACCGACCTGGGAGGCAGCTTCGAGCGATTCACGGGGGCGCCCATCCTGTCCGGCATTTTTTCCAATGAGGGGATTCGGACACTGGACCGTTACATGATGGAGCTGGACTTCATGGTGAAGTACAAGCTGTCCATCCGACCGGGCGCGGCCCCTCCACCCGGCACGCCGAAGCGGGACAACTACCTGATCCGCGTCTACGACTATCCGCCGGACTGGCAGTCCCTGCCAAAGGAGGAACTCGAACACCGGCTGCTGCTGACGCGGATGAAACTCAGGCAGATGGGGGAGGCGGACGGATCCATGATGGTGTTCAGCTTCTGGCCCGACGTCATCATGATCAAGGAGGTGGGGGACCCCCTGATCCTGGCGGAATACCTGGGGCTGGACAACGAGGAGCTTCAGGCCCGGGTCATCCTTGCCCAGGGCCGCCAGAACACCAACTACGCCATCGACATCTACGCCTGCCACCCCTTCTTCATTCAGGGCTTCTCCACCATGACCAACGGGGAAAATACGGCCTTCGTGCCTATCCGTGAATTCCTCATGTCCCGGAATTATCCCGGATACACGGGCTACCAGTCCGATTCTGAAGTTTTCACGCATATCCTTCATTACACCCAGAAGAAGCTTGGACTGGGGATGGATATGTACAAGCACATTCTGACGCCCCTGAAGGATGAAGAGCTGAACCGGCATCCCAACGGGCAGAAGCTCCGCCATTTCAAGCATGGCTGCCGTCCTCTGATCATCGACGGCCCCAACTGCGTCATCGGCTGTCTTCCGGACCGGTCGGTTTTCATGGTGCAGGACAGCAAGAAGCTGCGGCCCGGCGTCGTGGGCGGCGGGGCCGGCATGTTTGCCTTTTCATCCGAGATGTGCGGGCTGGACGCCGCCATCCCGGCCCGCAACAAGAGCGAGGATTTTCAGCCCATGAAGTACGACACGGTGATGGTCCCGCCAAACCGACAGGAGGTGGTGCGATGGAACCAATGGGAGCGATAACCCCCTCGACCCTGAGCCGAAGCGACCTTCCCTGGCAGGTTGCCTGGAGCAAGGAAAAGTGCACCCTGTGCGGTCGGTGCACCGCCGTCTGCCCCGTCCGTGCCATCGAGCCGGGCGTGTTCCGCAAGAGAACCCTTCAGGTTCCCGTCGGCCTGGCGGAGAAGCCGGTCAATCTTTACAGCGTCTATCACGGCATCGAACAGCGGTCCGATCCGGCGCATGCCTGCATCGGCTGCGGCATGTGCGACCTGGTCTGCCCCAACGGCGCCATCCGGCCGGTCCGGAGCGCGGAAACGGACAAGCTGCGTTTCCATAACAACCAGGGGGGCGTGCCCCGCCGCAGGGGGGGGCGACGCAACGATCCCCGCAGCATCCTCGACGAGATCAAATTCGTCCGCATATCCATGCTCACCGATCCGGCGCTGGATGCAGGCCGTCACGACTTCGAGCTGCGGACACTGCTGGGCCGGATTCTTCCTGCGGAGGAACTGGTCAAAACGACCGGGGATCACGGCTGGATTCCGCCGGTCCGGGAGATCTATCCCCTTGTCATCGGCAGCATGTCCTTCGGCGCCCTGTCGCCCAACATGTGGGAGGGCCTGCAGATGGGCGTGGCCTACCTGAACGAGGAATTGCGCATGCCCGTGCGGATCTGCACGGGAGAGGGCGGATGTCCTCCCCGGCTGCTGCGGTCCCGTTTCCTGAAGTACGTTATTCTCCAGATCGCCAGCGGCTATTTCGGATGGGATGAAATCGTCCATGCCCTGCCCGAGATGAAGGAGGATCCCTGCGCCATCGAAATCAAGTACGGACAGGGGGCGAAACCCGGCGACGGGGGGCTTCTCATGTGGTACAAGGTAAACAAGCTGATCGCCGCCATCCGCGGGGTTCCTGCCGGGGTCAGCCTGCCCAGCCCCCCCACGCACCAGACCAAGTACTCGATTGAAGAGTCGGTGGCAAAGATGATCCAGTCCATGTCCATGGCCTGGGGGTTCCGGGTCCCCGTCTATCCGAAAATTTCCGCGACGAGTACGAGCCTCGCCGTCCTCAACAACCTGACGCGGAATCCCTATGCGGCCGGGCTCGCCATTGACGGGGAAGACGGGGGGACCGGCGCCGCCTACAACGTTTCCATGAATCACATGGGACACCCGATTGCCAGCAACATCCGGGACGCTTACCTGAACCTGGTGAAGATCGGCAAACAGAACGAGATCCCGCTCTTTGCCGGCGGCGGGATCGGAAAGAACGGCAACCTGGCCGCCAACGCCGCCGCGCTGATCATGCTCGGGGCCAGCGGCGTCCAGATCGGAAAATACATCATGCAGGCCGCCGCCGGGTGCCTCGGTTCCGAGACGGACCGGTGCAACATCTGCAACGTGGGCCTCTGCCCCAAGGGCATCACCTCCCAGGATGCGCGCCTGTACCGCCGCCTGGATCCGGAGATGGTTGCCCAGCGTGTTGTGGATGTCTATCTGAGCTTCGATACGGAGCTGAAGAAGATCCTGGCGCCGCTGGGCCGTTCCACGTCTCTGCCCATCGGCATGTCCGACGCCCTGGGTATTGCGGACGGCCGCGCCGCCGAACGGCTGCAGATCCGCCATGTGATATAGAAGGAGCCTGGAGAATGCTGTACAAACCGTCCATCATCATCACCGGCCTGAAAACGGGCGTCCGGGTGGAGTCTCGGGACCTTGAGGCCGCCATCCAGAAGGCCGTCGAGGACGGCCATCACTGCATTGAGGTCCATGCCTACGGCCAGCACGGCATCGGCGGCCGTCTCTGGAAGACAAGAAAAAAGGAAGAGCTGCTGATCCGCATTCTCGGATCCTCCGGCCAGCGTGTCGGCGCGATGGGGTTTCCCGGCACGTCCATTGACGTTTTCGGGCCCGTCTCGGACGATGTCGGCTGGCTCAACGCCGGCGCCCGCATCATCGTTCGGGGCA
The DNA here is from genome assembly GCA_963709485.1 of uncultured delta proteobacterium. Lineage (GTDB taxonomy): Bacteria > Desulfobacterota > Syntrophia > Syntrophales > Fen-1087 > JAXDBM01. The sequence continues at coordinate 463,736 of CAVPWE010000005.1, read as the reverse complement.
ATGCCACAAACGGCGCCGGCAACGCCATGGCTCAGGGGAAAATCTACGTAGCCGGCGACATCGGCGCCCGCGGCATGACCATGACGAAGCACAACCCCCGCTTCGACGCGCCGGAGCTCTGGGTCCTGGGCAGCGCGGGCGATTCCTTCGCCGAATTCATGGCCGGGGGCACTGCCGTGGTCTGCGGTCACGACACGCCCCGCTTCGAGAATGTTCTGGGTTACCGCCCCTGCGTCGGCATGGTCGGGGGCAGGATCTTCTTCCGGGGTCCCCATCAGGGTTTCAGCGAGGAGGATGCAAAGCTGACCGTGCCCGACGACGGGGAATGGCAGTGGCTCCGGTCGAACATGGAACCGTTCCTGAAGGCGATCGGGCGCACGGAGCTCTATTCGGTCCTGACCTCGGACCGCGGCGCCTGGCAGGTCCTGGCAGCCCGGAAACCTTACGAGAAGATCGGGCAGCCCGTGCGGACGATGCGCGAGTTCGGCAGGGATGTCTGGGACCGGGAACTGGGCGAAGGCGGCCTGATCGGCGACCTGACGGATATCCCCAGGAATGCCATCGATGTCATCGCCACCGGCGCGTTGCGCCGCTATATCCCCCTCTGGGAAAACGAGAAGCATCAGCCCCCCTGTCAGGCACACTGCCCCACCGGCATTCCCGTTCAGAAGCGCTGGAGCCTGATCCGCAAGGGTCTCATGGATGAGGCAGTGAACCTGGCCCTGACCTACACCCCCTTTCCGGCAACGGTCTGCGGATATCTGTGCCCGAACCCCTGCATGCAGAGCTGCACGCGGCAGATCTCGTCCTTCCCTTCGCTGGACGTGGCGGCCCTGGGAAGGGCTTCTCTGGAGGCGACGGCGCCGGCGCCGGCGCCCGGAACAGGCAAGACCGTGGGCGTGATCGGCGGGGGTCCGGCGGGCCTCTCCGTGGCCTGGCAGCTCTGGATGATGGGCCATTCTCCGGTCATCTATGAGATCCGCGAGCGGCTGGGCGGAAAAATCACCGACAGCATCCCGAAGACACGGATCCCCGATGCAATTGTCGCCCACGAGCTGAACCGCGTCCGGGAAAGGATTGAGCAGGTTTTCCTGAAAAAATCCCCGACCCGTAAGGATTTTCAGAGAATCAAGGCCAGGCATGACTTTGTCGTCATCGCCGCCGGGGCGCAGAAGCCCCGCATGATCCCGGTGCCGGGCCGGGAGCGGGCGCTCCCCGCCCTCGAATTCCTGCGCGCGAGCAAGGAAGACAGGATCCAAGTGGGTCCGCGCGTCGTGATCATCGGGGCCGGGAATGTGGGCTGCGACGCCGCCGCGGAAGCGGCCAGGCTGGGAGCCGGAGAAATTACACTTGTGGACATCCAGGAGCCGGCGTCGTTCGGTATCGAAAGGAAACATGCCGAGGCCGCGGGCGCACGCTTTCTCTGGCCGCGAACCACCAGGGCCGTCACGGAAGAGGGCGTGCTGCTGACCAGCGGGGAGCTCCTTCCCGCCGATACGGTCATCATGGCCGTCGGCGATGCGCCGGATATCGGCTTTCTATCGGAGGATATTGTCCTTGAAAAGGGGTTTGTCTCCGTCAGCGACCGCTATCAGAGCAGCGATCCGCAGGTTTTCGCCATCGGCGACGCCGTGCGGCCCGGCCTCCTGACCGATGCCATCGGCGCCGGGCGAATCGCCGCAAGGGCCATCGACGACATCCTGAGAGGCAGGCAGGACAGCTACGACCAGATCCCGGTCATCGAGCCCGCGAGGATCCGCCTGGAGTATTACGATCCGCACCTTGCAACGACGGGAGACATCGGCGTCTGCTCGACGCAATGCGCCTCCTGCGGCGCCTGCCGGGACTGCGGCCTCTGCGAGACGCTCTGCCCGGGCAATGCCATCTCCCGGCGCGCACTGGAAGGGGATGCCTATGAATATGTCGTGGACGGCGACAAGTGCATCGGCTGCGGCTTCTGCGTCGGGGCCTGCCCCTGCGGGATATGGGTGCTTGTTGAGAACACGCCCCTTGAGTAGCGCGAAGAACGGATCAGACCGAACGGATTTGAAAATAAAACATCAGAAGAAAGAGAGGTTCAGCATGTTTGAGTGCAAAACGAAAAAGGATGTCCTGAAGGCGGTGAAGGATTACAATGTCAGCTTTGTTCAATTCTGGTTCACGGACGTCCTGGGGATGCAGAAGGTGTTCAGCATCACGCCGTCGGAACTGGAAGAGGGGATTGAAGAGGGCATGGGCTTCGACGGTTCCTCCATCGAGGGATTCGCGCGGATCGAAGAGAGCGACATGATCGCCATGGCCGATCCGACGACCTTCCAGATGATCCCCTGGCGGCCCTCAGACCGGCCGGTGGCCCGGATGATCTGTGATATCCAGAATCCGGACGGGACCCCCTATGAAGGCGACCCCCGTTATGTCCTGAAACGGGCGATCAGGAAGGTTGCCGATCAGGGTTACACCTACCTGGTGGGACCGGAGCTGGAATTCTTCTACTTTCAAAACGAGAAGGGGACGGAGATCCTCGATCAGGGCGGCTACTTTGACGGCCTTCCCATCGACCGGGCGACGGACCTGCGGCGTCAGACCATCTTCACGCTGCAGGACCTGGGGATCCGGGTGGAATACTCGCACCATGAGGTGGCGCCCAGCCAGCACGAAATCGATCTTCGCTATGACGAAGCCCTGAGGATGGCCGACAAGGTCATGTCCTACCGCACGGCCGTCAAGGAAATCGCCCGTCAGAACGGCGTCTATGCCACGTTCATGCCGAAGCCCATCTTCGGCCAGAACGGCAGCGGCATGCACACCCACCAGTCGTTGTTCAAGAACGGGAAGAACGCATTTTTCGACGGGAAGGACAAGTACAATCTGTCGAAATTGGCGAAAAGCTACATTGCCGGCCTGATGGTGCACGCCCCGGAAATAACCACGGTCTGCAACCAGTGGGTGAACTCCTACAAGCGGCTGGTTCCGGGCTACGAGGCGCCGGTGTACGTCTCCTGGGCCAGGCGAAACCGCTCCGCCATGATCCGGGTGCCCATGTACAAGCCGGGCAAGGAAAAGGCCACGCGCATCGAGTACCGGTCGCCGGATCCGGCCTGCAACCCCTACCTGGCCTTCGCGGTCATGCTGGCCGCGGGGATGAAGGGGGTGGAAAAAGGGTACAAACTGCCCGATCCGGTGGAAGAGGACATTTTTGAAATGGATGAGAAAGCCCGCGAGAAGGCCGGGATCGTTTCCCTGCCGGGCAGCCTCCACCAGGCCATGACCCTGACCGAAAAGAGCAAGCTCGTCCGGGATACGCTGGGCGATCACATTTTCGAGAAGTTTCTGGAAAACAAGAGGCTGGAATGGGACCGCTTCCGCACCCATGTCAGCCAGTTCGAACTCGACCGCTATCTACCGATGCTGTAGGGGAGTTGAAACTTGTCCCTGCTGAAGGAGCAGCCATCCGCACTTCTGGTTCTCGAGGACGGGAGCGTTTTCCCCGGCCAGGCCTTTGCCGGGAGGGGCGAGGTCCTGGGGGAAGTGGTCTTCAATACCGGCATGACGGGCTACCAGGAAATCCTCACCGATCCCTCCTACAAGGGTCAGATCGTGGCCATGACCTATCCCCTGATCGGCAACACCGGCATCAACGGGGAGGACATGGAATCCGCGGGCATCCACCTGGAGGGATTTATCGTCAGGGAATATCAGGATGATCCGAGCAACTGGCGCAGCGGCGGGACCCTGAAGGCCTTTCTGGAGTCCAAGGGCAAGCTGGGCGTGGAAGGGATAGACACCCGGGCGCTGACCCGCAGGCTGCGCGTGCAGGGGGCGATGCGGGGAATCCTGACGACGGAAACGAGAGACATGGACACCCTGCTGGCGCGGGTCCGGGCTTATCCGGGTTTGGTGGGCCGGGACCTGATCCGGGAAGTGACCTGCCGGAAGCCCTATCGCTGGAAAAACAACAAGCCGCAGACGCTGCGGGCCGCAAAAAAAGGGCGGAAAAATGATCCGCTGCTCGTTGTCGTCATCGACTGCGGCGTGAAATACAACATCCTGCGGCATCTCGAAAAGCGGGGCTGCGATGTCATCGTGCTGCCCGCGACGGCCACCGGCCAAGACATCCTGTCCCGTCAGCCCGACGGTGTTCTTTTTTCCAACGGCCCCGGCGACCCGGCCGCCCTCCCGTACATTGTGGATGCGGCCCGCGAGGTGCTGGGCAGAATTCCGCTGTTCGGCATCTGTCTCGGCCATCAGATCCTCGGCCAGGCCCTGGGGGGTAAAACCGGCAAGCTGAAATTCGGCCATCACGGCATCAACCAGCCCGTCAAAAACAGGGCAACCGGGCGGGTGGAAATCACCTCCCAGAACCACGGATTTCATGTCCTTCCGGAGTCCTTGCCCGCCGGGCCTGAGCTTTCTCACGACAACCTGAACGACCACACCTCCGAAGGGATGGACTGCCCGGATCTGGGCGCGTTCAGCGTCCAGTATCACCCGGAGGCGGCGCCCGGCCCTCATGATGTGGCTTACCTGTTCGACCGCTTTGTTGAACGGATGACTGCAGCAAAGGAGAAACGGCCATGATCCTGATCATCGATTTCGGCTCCCAGTACAACCAGTTGATCGCCCGGCGGGTGCGCGAGCACCATGTCTACTGCCAGATCGAGCCGCCCGATATCGACTTTGCCAGGATCGAGGCGATGCGGCCGGAAGGCATCGTCCTCTCCGGCGGCCCGGCCAGCATCTACGAAAAGGGAAGCCCGCGCGTGGATCGACGAATCTTTGATCTGAACATCCCCGTTCTCGGAATCTGCTACGGCCTGCAGTTCATGATGGACGCCCTGGGCGGCGAGGTGATCCGGGCGGAGCGGCGGGAGTACGGTTTTGCCGAACTGCGGATCCGGTCCCCGCAGGGGATATTCACCGGCGTTGAACAAAAGACCCGGTGCTGGATGAGCCATGGGGACACGATCGGCCGGCTGCCCAAAGGGTTCCGGGTGATGGCGTCCACGCCCAACACGAAAGTCGCCGCGGCGGAACATCCGGCCCGGCGCTTTTTCGGCCTTCAGTTTCACCCGGAAGTGGTTCATACCCCGGAGGGGAAGCGGATGCTCGGGAATTTCCTTTTCCGGATCTGCGGCTGCCGGAAGACCTGGACGATGAAGTCCTTCGCGCGGGATGCCGTGGAGGAAATCCGCACCCAGGTCGGAAGCGGCAGGGTCATCCTCGGCCTGAGCGGCGGCGTGGACTCCTCCGTGGCGGCCGTCCTGCTTCACCAGGCCATCGGCCGGCAGCTGCACTGCGTCTTTGTGGACAACGGCGTCCTTCGGGCAGGGGAGGCGCAGAAGGTCCGGGACGTTTTCCGGAAGCACTTTCATATCAACCTGCGCTTTGCCCGGGCCGGAAGGCTCTTCCTGGACCGCCTGAAGGGGATCGGCGAACCGGAGCGGAAGAGGAAGATCATCGGCCGCACCTTCATCGAGGTCTTCGAGAAGGAGGCGCGGCGCATTCGGGGGGTGCGGTTCCTGGCCCAGGGCACGCTCTATCCCGATATCATCGAATCCCGTTCGGCATTCGGCGGGCCCAGCGCCGTGATCAAGTCCCACCACAACGTCGGCGGGCTGCCGAAGAAGATGCATCTGTCGCTGGTGGAACCGCTCAAGCACCTCTTCAAGGATGAGGTCCGGCTCCTCGGCAAGGAGCTGGGGATGTCCGACGAGCTGGTCTGGCGCCAGCCCTTTCCCGGACCGGGTCTGGCCATCCGCATCATCGGCGAGGTCACGGCAAGGCGCCTGGACATCCTGCGCCGGGCCGATGTGATCCTCATGGACGAGATCCGCGCGGCCAACCTGTACCGCCGGCTGTGGCAGTCCTTCGCCATCCTCCTTCCGGTCAAGAGCGTGGGCATCATGGGGGACCAGCGGACCTACGAAAACATCCTGGCCATCCGCGCCGTCACCAGCGACGACGCCATGACGGCCGACTGGGCCAGGATTCCCCATGAGCTGCTGGGCAGGATCGCCAACCGGATCATCAACGAGGTCCGGGGGGTGAACCGGGTCGTCTACGACATCAGCTCCAAACCGCCCAGCACGATCGAGTGGGAATAGGAGCAAGGATCAGGAAGACACTTCCCTGATCCCTAATTGGGGAAGGGGAAGGGGGATGGATAAGGAATTGGAAGGAAGATGCCGAAGCGGACGGACATCGGGAAAATCCTGATCATCGGCTCGGGCCCGATCATCATCAGCCAGGCCTGCGAGTTCGACTATTCCGGAACCCAGGCCTGCAAGGCGCTGAGAGAGGAGGGCTACGAAGTCGTCCTCATCAACAGCAACCCGGCGACGATCATGACGGACCCGGAAACGGCGGACCGGACCTATGTGGAGCCCATCACACCGGAGGTGGTCGCCCGGGTGATCGCCCGGGAGCGGCCGGACGCGCTCCTGCCGACACTGGGCGGGCAGACCGGCCTCAACACGGCCGTGGCCGTGGCGGAAAGCGGCGTTCTGGACCGGTACGGCGTGGAGATGATCGGGGCCTCCCTCGATGTCATTCACAAGGCCGAGGACCGTGAGAAGTTCCGGGCGGCCATGAAGCGGATCGGCCTGAGCGTGCCCGAGAGCGGATTCGCCCGGACCCTGGACGAGGCCTTTGCCGTTGCCGCCGGGATCGGATTTCCCGTCATCATCCGCCCTTCCTTCACCCTCGGAGGGACGGGCAGCGGCGTCGCCTACAACCGGGAGGAACTGGCCGTGATCGCCAAAAGCGGCCTGGACGCGAGCATGATCCACGAAATCATGCTCGAACAGTCGGCGCTGGGGTGGAAGGAATACGAACTGGAGGTCATGCGCGACCGGGCCGACAACGTGGTCATCGTCTGTTCCATCGAAAACCTCGACCCCATGGGCGTGCACACGGGCGAGTCCATCACGGTGGCGCCCGCCCAGACCCTGACAGATGTCGAGTACCAGCGAATGCGGGATGCGGCCATCGCCATCATGCGGGAGATCGGCGTGGAAACGGGGGGGTCGAACGTCCAGTTCGCCGTCCATCCCGGCACGGGGGAGATGATCGTCATCGAGATGAACCCCCGGGTGTCCCGGTCGTCGGCCCTGGCCTCCAAGGCGACGGGCTTCCCCATCGCCAAGATCGCCGCCAAGCTGGCCGTCGGCTACACCCTGGACGAAATCCCCAACGACATCACGAAGGAGACCATGGCCGCCTTCGAGCCGACGATCGACTATGTCGTCACCAAGATCCCCCGCTGGACCTTCGAGAAATTTCCCGAGACGGAAGATGTCCTGACCACGTCCATGAAATCGGTGGGCGAGACCATGGCCATCGGCCGGACCTTCAAGGAATCCCTGCAGAAGGCCGTCCGATCGCTGGAAACCGGCCGGTTCGGCATCGTGGAGGCCGTGACACAGAAGATCCGCCAATCGAAGGAACTGATCGCCGGCCGTCTGAAGACACCGAACTCCCTGCGCCTCTTCTACATCGCCGCGGCCTTTCAGCAGGGGATGACCCTGCCCGAGATTCAGGAGATCACCCGGATCGATCCCTGGTTTCTGGAACAGATCCGGCAGATCGTGGAGGCGGAAAAACAGATCGCGGAATCGCCCCCCTCGGACGAGCTGCTCCGGGAGGCGAAGCGGTGGGGCTTCTCCGACCGCCGCCTGGGCGAGCTCTGGAATACAACGGAGGAGGACATCCGCCGCCGGCGCTTCTCCAGGGGCATCCTGCCGGTCTACAAGCTCGTGGACACCTGCGCCGCGGAGTTCGAGGCCTGCACGCCTTACTACTATTCGACCTACGAACGGGAGAGCGAGGCCCGCCCCTCGGACCGGCCGAAGGTCGTCATCCTGGGCGGCGGGCCGAACCGGATCGGCCAGGGCATCGAGTTCGACTACTGCTGCGTCCATGCCTCCTTTGCGCTGCGCGAGGAGGGCTACGAGAGCATCATGGTCAACTCGAACCCGGAGACGGTAAGCACCGACTACGACACATCGGACAAGCTTTTTTTCGAGCCCGTGACCCTGGAAGACGTCCTGCACATCCTGGATGTGGAGAAGCCGATGGGCGTGATTGTCCAGTTCGGCGGGCAGACGCCGCTCAATCTGGCCCGGGGCCTGGAGGCCGCCGGGGCGCCGATCCTGGGCACGTCCCCCGACGCCATCGACCGGGCGGAGGACCGGAAGCGCTTTCAGGAGATCGTCCACCGGCTGAACCTGAGACAGCCCGAAAACGGCACGGCCATGGACGCGGCCGAGGCCGTCCGGGCGGCGGAACGGATCGGCTATCCCGTCGTGGTCCGGCCCTCCTACGTTCTTGGCGGACGTGCCATGGAGATCGTCTACGACACGGAGAGCCTGCGGCGCTTCATGGAAAAGGCGATCCATGTCTCTCCCGGCCATCCCATCCTCATCGACAAATTTCTGGAGGACGCCATCGAGGTGGACGTGGACGCCATCAGCGACGGGAAAGACACCGTCGTGGCCGGCATCATGGAGCACATCGAGGAGGCCGGGATCCACTCCGGGGACAGCGCCTGCGCGCTGCCTCCCATCACCTTTTCACCCGAGCTGCTTCGGGAGATCGAGGAGCAGACCAGGCGGATCGCCCGGGAGCTCGGGGTCGTCGGGCTTATGAACATCCAGTACGCCGTGAAGGACGCCGTCCTGTACGTGCTCGAGGTCAATCCGCGAGCGTCCCGCACGGTTCCCTTCGTGAGCAAGGCCATCGGCGTCCCGCTGGCCAAGCTGGCGACCAAGGTCATGATCGGAAAGACCCTTCGAGAGCTGGGCTTTACAGAAACCGTCCGTCCGGCGCACGTCTCCGTCAAGGAGGCGGTGTTCCCCTTCAGCCGCTTTCCGAACGTGGACATCCTCCTCGGGCCGGAGATGAAATCCACCGGGGAGGTCATGGGCATCGACCATTCCTTCGGCATGGCCTTCGCCAAGTCGCAGATGGCGGCGGGATTCCGCCTGCCGAAGGAGGGAAGGGTGTTCGTCAGCGTCCATGACCGGCACAAGGACAGGATCGTCCCCGTCGCCGACGCCTTTCGAAGGATGGGCTTCGAGATCTGGGCCACGCGCGGCACGGCCGCGCGGCTGGAGCAGTCCGGAGTCCGCGCCCGGACGGTGCTCAAGGTCAGCGAGGGGCGCCCCCACGTGGTGGACTACATCAAGAACGGGGACATCCAGGTCGTCATCAACACGACGGTGGGCCGCCAGTCGTCCCGGGACGCCTACCACATCCGCCGGGGGGCGCTCCTGTACAACCTGCTCTACACGACGACCATCGCGGGGGCGCGGGCGCTCGCCGAGGCCTTCCAGGCCCTGCAGCGGGGGGACTGGAAGGTGACGCCGCTGCAGGAGTACCACGCGCGGGCCCCGCGAATGTGAAAAAGAAAATCCGGTGCGCCGCCCGCGGGCGGCTGAAGACGGCCGAGCGGGGGCTCTGTGCCGTTCGTGGGGCGGCATCGAAGAGGATCGGGAAGGTGTGATGGAAAGAGACCAGTTTCACGAATCGGACGGCAGGCCGAGGGAGGAGTGCGGCGTCTTTGCCGTCTACGGGCACGACGAGGCGGCCAGAGTGGCCTTCTTCGGGCTCTTTGCCCTGCAGCACCGGGGACAGGAAAGCGCCGGCATCGCCGCCGCGGACGGATGCCAGATCCTGGAGCGCAAGGGGATGGGCCTGGTCTCCGAGGTCTTCCGGGAGGATACGCTGTCCGGACTGCCCGGCCGGATGGCCATCGGCCATGTCCGCTACTCCACGACGGGATCCTCCGTCATCTCCAACGCCCAGCCCTTCCTGGCGCATCACGGCGACGAGTACTACGCCCTGGGCCACAACGGGAACCTGATCAATGCCCGGGAGCTGCGGGCGGAGCTGGAGGACCGGGGCTCCATCTTTCAGTCCACTATGGACAGCGAGGTCATCATTCACCTCATGGCGCCGCACCTGAAAATCGGCTTCGAGGCGGCCCTCGTCTATGCGCTCGGGCGTGTTCAGGGCGCTTACAGCCTGGTCATGATGACCCGCGGCAAGGTGGTCGCCGCCCGCGATCCGCGCGGCTTCAGGCCCCTCTGCCTGGGCGCGTTCAACGGGGGGTGGGTGGTCGCCTCGGAAACCTGCGCCCTGGACCTGGTGGGGGCAAGGTACCTTCGGGACGTGGAGCCCGGCGAGATTATCGTCATCGACGAGTCGGGGGTGCAGAGCCTGACGCCCTATCCCCGGGTGAAACCGGCCCACTGCATCTTCGAGCTGATCTATTTTGCCCGCCCGGACAGCCAGATCTTCGGGGAGAATGTCTATCTCTGCCGGAAGCGCCTCGGCCACGGCATGGCCCGGGAATACCGGCCGGATGTCGACCTCGTCATGCCCTTCCCGGATTCGGGCAACTACGCCGCCCTCGGGTATGCCGAGGAGAGCGGGCTGCCCTTCGAGATGGGGATGATCCGCAACCACTATGTGGGCCGTACCTTTATCCAGCCGACGCAGGCCATGCGGGATTTCGGCGTCCGCGTCAAGCTGAACCCCGTGCGGCCGCTTCTCTCCGGCAAGAGGGTGCTGATCGTAGAGGATTCCATCATTCGGGGGACGACCAGCCGGAACCGCGTCCGGAATCTGCGGGAAAACGGCGCCACCGAGATTCACATGGCGGTGAGCTGCCCGCCCACGCGCCACCCCTGCCCCTACGGGATCGACTTTTCGTCCAAGGGCGAGCTGATCGCCGCGCAGAAAGGCGCCGAAGCCGAGATCGCCAAGTTCATCGGGCTCGACTCCCTGCACTACCTGAGCATCGAGGGGATGGTGGCCGCCACCGGCATGAACCCGGACCATTTCTGCCTGGCCTGCTACTCCGGCAACTATCCTCTCCCGCCGCCGAAGGACATCGGAAAATTCTGTTTCGAACAGCAGGAGATGCCCGGCCTGTTCTGAGTGTCGGCATTCTTGCGCGGAACCAACGCCGGGAAACCGCCGGGCCGCCGAATCCTTCCGGGCCATCTTTCCATTCATGCGGACGATACATTGGTGACCTTCCCGTCCGGCTTGAGCAAAGCGATCCAACGATGACAGCAGGTGACAAAAACTGCCCGTTCAACAACTGTCAAAGAAAAGCTTGAAACAGGAACAGCGGTCAAACCCGCAGGCTTTGCTGGCTGCAATGGATCAAATGAACGATGACTGCGGCTAATGGAGCGGTTTCATCTCGCCGATGCGAATGAGATCGAGCTTCATTGTCTGTGTATATCCGAGATTACAGGGCAGCTCCGGAAAGGTCTGCTGGACGATGCGGATGTTGTTCAGCTTTAGGTCCGGAGGCGGGGTCGGGAAACCGTACATCGCGAACAGTTCGTAGATATTATCCGCGTTGATATGGCCGGGATCGAGATAGAAATAACCGACATAGGGAGAAGGATTATAAAGGAACTGGTCGCCCACGGAGTACTGCAATACATACCCGTGACTGAAATAAAACTCCACCGCCTGGTAGGCCGTCGCGTAACCGGTTTCCGGAGGAACGGGGCTGACGGACATCTCGTCCACGCTGATCTGAAGATACGAATCTTTTGTAATCTCAACGGGGAAAACAGACCTGCCGGCGCTGCTGTCAAATGGGTTGTATGCATCGCCCGATAAATAGTGGTAGCCGATCAGGGCTTCATTGCAATGGAAGGAACTGTAACCCCCCGACGACGGATCGCAGGAAGGCTTGGCGTATCGAATATTGTTCATGATCAGACTTCCCCCGTTTGCGGAATCGACAAGGTCCGTCGCCCTCCCGGCTTCGTCCGGGACAGGAGATGGGATCGGAGCAGGACAAATTATTGCAGAACCTCGGGTCCGCCACCCCGCCCGCGGCGTCGTGGCTCATGTACCACACGAGATTATCGCCCCGGGGGGATGTCATCCATTCCTCGTCGAAGGCGATCGATAACGAAGGTGTGAAGTGCTTGCCGATGACGGCGCCGGAGATGCTGATCTGTCCCGGCGTGCCGGAAGGGAGCATGGTTTCGTTCCCGAGCGTGCCGACGTAGGCAAGCGTGAATGCAACACGGGGATAGTCTTTTTTCCAGATGGGTGCGCTCTGTATCTGATCCAGATTGTCGAAGACAATCGTCGTCTCATGTTCGTCATCATCAATCGCATTCCCGCTGCCGTCCTTCCCGTACGGCAGATCCTTCGGCAACGATACGCAATAGGGGTATCGCCCCCATACCTCGCTTGAACCGTCGGAAGGCGCATAACGCCACGAAAGCATCAGGCAGCCGCTTTGGCCGCCGCCCTTCATCGTCTCCCCCGTGGGCGTGACATTCCGAACGGTGACGTACAGCGTCTGCAACTTCTCATTCCGATCGTCAAAGACGGGCATCTCCGCCACCTCTATCTGCCCACGGAAAAAATAGCCCAGCAACTGGGAGGAATAGCCGATCGCGCGGGGGATGAGAAATTGCGCGTAATCGCCGTACACGTTTTCGTCCAAAGCCGGAATGACCGGCAGGTCAATGCCGCTGCCGATGAGAATGTCGCGTCTCCAGTAGTCGTAGTAATCGACGGCGGAGAGCAAGTAAGACCCTGTGTTCAGCTGGCTGCATGCCTTCGTCTTGCCGCAGCTTTCCTCATTGCAAGCTTGATAGAAATACTCTCTTTTATACGTGCCGTTTGGGCTTGCGTAATCGATGGACACTTTTTTTGCGCTGTCAATCCGGGGTGAAGGGAATATTTGGGAATCAATGGTATCGTCGCTGAAGAAATTCGCATTCGTGTATTCGGAAAGGCCGATATTGCTGTTCAGGGTGAAGGCGGGGTCGGGGTTGACATCCGTATACTGGTTTGTGTCGAAGAGGTTCCGGACATTTACAGGATATGAAGCGCTGGGTTGAAAGAAGATGTGGAGAGAAGGTTCTCCTGAAATAAGCAGTCTTGTGGAATCTTCTGACAGGGTCACATTTCGACGTGCCCAGCTCTCATACCCCTCGATGAAGAGATGCTGGTCGTAGCGTGTGTGTGCGGGCGAAGACATATCCTCTACGAGGTGCATAACCTGCCCCAACCCCCTGAATGTCTCTGCAAAATAATGCTCCCGCATGTTCCTGCTGTCTGATGCAAGAGCCCAGAAATAATAGACCCGCACATCGTTCCAGGAATAGTTGCCGGTGACGCCCTGTGTGCCCGCGGTCATCTGCGCCCAGTCGACGGCGGATTTCACAGTCATGCCCCATATCCACAGATCAAGCCTCTTATCCGTGAGGGGGTTGTGGAAATGGTTTAGGAAGCGGATAAAAACGTCTTCTGACGCACCACCGTCTCGTAGCCACTTAAAAATTTCTTTGTTATCAAAAAAAGTATTATAGCCGTTGGTCATTCCCAGTTGGGTTTTTAAGTAGTTATCTAGGGAAAAACTGTTGAGGGTATTCTGGGCAATATACTCGTTTATCGACATATGGGTAGGTTCCTGCAATGCCCAGCTTTGAACGACAAGGATCAGAAACAATGGTATCATCACAACGAGCATCTTGAAAATCTTCGTTATCATGGCACTTATTTATAACCTCCCTCCAATCCAAGATTTTTACTCTCTTCATTGATAATTTTGATAAGAAGTGGCAACTCCTTCGAACTGTAATCATATGGAGGAAGGGGTTTTCCCCGTAATCTCTCCTCTCTTGTCTTCGCCCGTTTCAGATCCACTACCCCCAGGATGCCCTTCCAGGAATTCAGTCCATCTCTTATTTCTCCCACTTTCCCGATGACATCGCTGGAGAAGAATTTTTCTCGCATGGGATGGCCTGCCAGACTTGGACCCAGACTTTTTATGTAGCCCGGCTTAAAAATAATGAATTCAACAACGTCTTCCCTCGAACCCGGTGTGAAGGCGGTATAGGTTGGGAAATAGAACTCTCCCCTACTATCCGTCAGGGTCTCTCTCGCGTCCAGGGGTTTGACGTTCCCGCCTCCCAAATGCCCGATGATACGCCATTTGTAATAGACGACAACCACCACCGCCCCTTCGATCGGCTCCTTCGTCTCCGCATCGATCACCCGCCCGCGAAATTCCGGCTTGTGGTAAATGAACCAGCCCCAACAGGCGGATACAGTGGAAAATAGCACCACCGCCACGGTCAGAACTACGAAACACTTCTTCATCTTCCCCACTCCTTCAGAATCAGACCGCTCAACCTTCATGCACTCCCGCACCTTTCACCGGGCCGGATTCAAATGGCGCCGAGAGATTTTGTGCTTCCTCAATATTTGAATATTTTCCAGACGCCGTCGTTGTCTTTTATGAATTGGAGCTGGAACGAATACGTAGTCCCGTTTCTTTCAACGAGAATCTCATAGATTGCCATATTGTTCCGGATGGATATCCTGTTAACCCGGGCTGTATTCAGTTCGTCGACAACCCTGGATAGAACGGGCTTCAAGCCGGTGAACAGGCGCTTGTAAACTCCCTGAGCTGCGGAAGCAAAATACATTACCGCGCCGTCGATGTCTTGATTGCTCAATGCCCCCTTCATCCCTTCCCACTTTACCCGCAACAGGGCGTCAATCTGTGCGGCGGAGAACACGGCAACAAAAACGGTGTCCTGATAGAGGATACCGTCGGGCCCGGAAGCCTGGACGGTAAAAGCGTATATCCCTTCCGTCGTCATCCTGTAAATGTATTCATCAGGATCGGCGCTTGCCAATTGCTCCACAGGCCCGGGGCCGGTCGGTACGATTGAAGGATTGGTGATGCCGAAGGAGCCGTATACCCTCAGTTTGATCTCCAGGGGGACCGTGCCGGATTCGGGATTTGCTCTGATGCTGATGTAATGAGCGGCTGCGGTCGCATAGACCGTGATGGACTGTGTTGCCACAGTTCCCTCCGAGTCGACCGCTCTGACGGTGATCATGTTCGCCCCCGCCGTCAGCGGAACATGGCTTGCGGCAAATCGGCCCCCTGTCGCCGCGGCCACGATCCCGTTGACGGTGACCCCCGTCTCGTTGTTCGAGGTGTTGGTTACGGTTCCGGCCACCATCGCGCTCAGGTCCGTGATGGAGGCGCCGTCAACCGGCGATGTGATTGTGATGACGACCTGCGCTTTTGTCGTGAACATGCCCTCCGCTGATACAGCCAAAGCACCGTTTGCGGCTTTTGACGCAACTCGGAAGTGGTATGTCTTCGAGGGAGTCAACCCGGTAAGAAGCAGACTGTGGCTTGTCGTCAAAGTCGCATCCGCCGCCTGACTGCCGTAAGCGATGGTCTCGCCATATTCCACAAGGCTGTCGGTGGGCTGGTCGGTCGTCCAGGCGACCCTGGCGGAATCGGAGGTTACGTCCCTGACCGTGATTGCGCTGATAACGGGAGGAATCGGCTCCATGGTGGCATCCGTCATGATGGTCTGACCCATGGCCGCGGAATCGGCAAACGCTGAACGGGACATACCCTTCCTTTGCAATATTCCCCGTGAAGGCGCCAACTGCAATGCCGGCTATCCGATAGGCCCCGGTCGTCGTCTGTAACCGCGGTTCGCGTGACCCCTGCCGCATCGGTTACGGATACCGATGCGGCGTTGATGGGAAGCCCCGTCAATGCGGTTGTTACGGTTCCGGTTATGACTGCATTCGTGGCAAGGGTCACCGTGATGCTGTACGACGCCGTCCGGCCGTACGAATCGGTGGCGATGGCCGTGATGGCATTTTGGCCTTCAACCAGCGGAACGGACGCGGAGAAGGCGATACCGCTTGACGGTCGCCGCAATGCCGTTCACCGTCACATTGACACTGTTGGTTACAGTTCCCATTACCGTTGCCGGCGATGCATTCAGGACGACATTGTCCGCAGGCGATGTGATCTCCACCTTCGGCTGATCCGGGGCAACAGGCAGTTGCACAAGCGTGAGACTGTCCGTCTTGTCGTCAATGATGGCGGCCAAGCCCGTCAGCTCGTTTACGGCAACACCCTTCGGAAGCTTGTTCAAATCATAGGTTGCGACGATTGCATCCATATTCAGATCCACAAGGACAAGGGTCCTGTCCTCATCGCAGATGACAAGCGCCCGGTTGCCCACGGTGTCGATGGCGGTGTCGATGGGATGTTTCCCCACCGGGATGATACGCGCCTGCCCTGTTTGTGTATCCATGACCGTGATTGAATTTTCCTGCACGTTGGTTGCCACGGCAAGGCTGGCATTCGGATTCACATCTATGGAAGAGGGCTTCTTCTCAAGGGCAATCGTCCGGGTTACTTCAAACGTGCTGAAGTCTATGACCGCCATGTTACGGTCCACACTGTTTATGACAAGCGCCATGCCGGGCTGCGCAGGCGCCTCCAGGATCGCCACGTCTATCGGCTCCATGCCCGCCGGCACCGTTGCAATCACCTGTCGCGTATTCAAATCAAGTACGGATATCGTGTGATCCAGACGATTTGCAACGGCCGCCAGATGGGTCGACGAATCGATGGCCATGCCTTCCGGAGACTTTCCCACCGGCACGGTTGCAACGACATTGAATGTACCGAGATCAAGAATGGAAACCGTACCGTCCTTGTTGTTACCGATCAGGGCGAGATTCTTTTCCCTGTCGATGGCAACCCCTTTCGGCCCGTTGCCGACAGGAACGACAGACAGCACCGTCTGCGTGCTTAAATCCACGATCGATACGGTATTGGACTTCTCATTTGTTACGACGGCCCGGTTTCTGGCAGTATGGATCGCAATGCCTCTCGGCTGCTCCCCCAGAAGGATCGGTCCCGGGATTTCGCCTTCCGAATGCCCGGTTCCTTCGAAAACCAAACCGAGAAGAATAAAGGCCATGAGTATGGGCGCCAGGACAATCTTCCCGAAACATCCACCCCGGATCGACATGAATCACCTCCCGGAAAAGTTCAAAGAATACAAAAGATCTTTCCGTATGATTGTATAACATATTAATACGCACGGATCAAAGCTTTCCGATCGCGTTTCGCATAAAATCATGAGGGTCGCTAAAACTTCTGCTGTTTGGTGTGGCTGCCTTCACTTTTTGCTGAATAGAAATATTCCGCGCAGCTCTTTGCAGATTATAAAGAAACTTCAGCTCCATACCTGCAACGGTTATTTGACAATCCGCATATCGTCGCTAAATTTACTGTACTGAGAACGGACACTGTCCGGAATGGAGACTGACATGAAAAGTGCGATGCTGGCGATATTGACGGCGCTGTTGGTCCTGGGTTGCGGGGCGGGAAGCGGCGATAAACGGGAGGTGAAAGATAAAGCGATGGAGACGAAGGCAGAGATCCGGACGGCCACCTTTGCCGGCGGCTGTTTCTGGTGCGTGGAGAGCGATTTCAAAAAACTACTGGGCGTTCTGAACGTCGTGTCCGGCTACACCGGCGGGAGCGGGGATCAACCGACCTACGAAAACTACATGAAGACCGGGCATGTCGAGGCTGTTCAGGTTTTCTACGACCCGGCCAAGGTCGGCTACGAGCAGCTCCTCGACCAGTTCTGGAGGCACATCGATCCGACGGATGGCGGGGGGCAGTTTGCAGACAGAGGCCCGCATTACCGGAGCGCCATTTTTTATCATGACGAGGAGCAGCGGCGTATCGCGGAAAAATCGAAGGAGACGCTGGCGAAATCCGGACGCTTTGCCAAGCCGATCATGACGGAAATCAGCAAGTTCGACCGGTTCTTTGCGGCGGAGGACTATCATCAGGATTATGGCGAAAAGAACCCGCTGCGGTACAAAGTCTACAGGCAGGGATCGGGGAGAGACCGTTTCCTTGATAAGGTCTGGGAAAAGGGAAACGGCGGGCCCGTCCCGGCGGTCGAAGACGTCTACCGGAAGCCCGACGAAGGGACGCTGCGGAAGAAGCTGACCCCCCTGCAGTACGAGGTCACTCAAAAGAGCGGCACCGAACCGCCTTTCCGCAACGAGTATGAGAAGAACAAGCGGGACGGCATCTACGTCGATGTCGTCTCCGGGGAGCCGCTCTTCAGCTCCCTCGACAAATTCGATTCCGGCACGGGCTGGCCCAGCTTCACCCGGCCTCTCGATTCCGGGAATGTTGTTGAGAAGGAGGATCGCAGCCTGCTGATGAGCCGCACCGAGGTCAGGAGCCGGCGTGCCGATTCGCACCTCGGGCACGTCTTCCCGGATGGCCCCGCGCCGACGGGGCGGCGCTACTGCATGAACTCGGCCGCGCTGCGATTCATTCCGAAGGAAGACCTGGAGAAAGAGGGCTACGGCAGGTATCTGAAACTCTGGCAGAAATAAATGGTCGCCGCACCCCGCAAATTCAGTGAATGGGGAAGACGGCGAAGATGAAAGCGCTCCAGAGCGAGTGGGACACGATCACCATTCCCAGGTCCCCTTTCCAGAGATAGAGCCCTCCCCAGAAGGCCCCGGCCACCAGCGCCGCCATGATGAGGACAAAGTTCATCGAGAAGACGTGGACGCCGGCGTAGACGAGCGTCCCCAGGGCGAATCCCCGGGCGCTGCCGAACCGCTTCATGAGGTTTTCTTGAAGGAATCCCCGCCAGAAGATTTCCTCACCGGGTCCCGTGACGAAACACAGGAGCAGAAAGATCAGAAACCGGCTGGCGCCCGTGCCCAGCCCGTAGATACCGCCCACCTGGTTGCCCGCCCCCGGAACGAAATAGGGCGCCCAGGCATTTCCCAGATAAAAAATACCGTACAGGACGGCCGCGGAAATTACCCCGATGATGACGGACCGGATCCTGAAGCGGATGGAGGGCTTCTGCCAGCGGAGCGAATACAGGCAGATAACGATCACCGAGAGGCCGATCTTGACCCAGAAGTTTCCCCAGGCCAGCCCGAATGTGAACGCCCAGCAGCAGAAGGCCAGGAGGATTGCCCCGGCGATCACCGGAGCACCAGGGTTTCCATGAAAATGGCGGCGATGAGGAGGACCCCGAAGACCATGTCGAACTGGGCGGTCAGGGCATCGGCCATATCCGGGATTTTTTCCCGGAAGGTCTTGAGAAGGCTGACGGCCTTCGGCAGCGACAGGAAAATCAGAAACCCCCACAGGCTCATGATGCCCAGGGCCATCATTCCCACGACGTAGGCGTAGGCGGCTGTAATCATGCCCGCGAAGAGGACATAGCTCCTGCGGCTTCCCAGGAGGATGCTCAGCGTTTTCACATTATGCCGGGAATCGTAGTCGATGTCCCGCATGTTGTTGGCGAAGAGCACGAGGGCCACCAGCAGGCCGAAGGGAATGGACATGTACAGCGCCTTGACAGAAAGGGCCTGGCGCTGGACTGCATAGGCCCCTTCGACCATCAGCGGGCCCCACATCATGAACACCGCGAATTCTCCCAGGGCGCGGTACTTGAACTTCACCGGGCCGGCCGTGTAATAAATGCTCGTCAGGAGCCCGATGATGCCGAACCAGAGGACATGATAGGACCTCATCAGGGCGGTTGCGAGGCCGATGACAATGGTCAGAGAAAAAAGAACAACCGCCTCCCACAGGACCTGGCGCGGCGTGAGCATTCCCGAGATAATGGGCTGGGGCCTGTATTTCACCGTGGGCGAATCCGGCTGATCGATCCGGTACAGCGTGTCGAAGTAGTCATTGATCACGTTGGCGGCCGCGTGAAACAGGGTGATGCCGAAGGCGGCAACAGCGAACCACATCCAGTCGATGGGGCCGTTCTCGGCTGCGAGCAGCGTGCCCACCGTGACGGAAACGAGGGACATCGTGAATGACCAGGGGCGGGTCACGAGAATATATTTCCTGATTCCTGAAAACATGATCTCACTTCCGATTGTATAGGCTGTCTGCGCGGCTTCCCCGGAAATGGAAAATAGGCGCGATGCACCTGAACTCTACCGATGGCGGCCAAAATTGTCAAGCCTTCCGACAGCCTTCCGGCGCACCGAATCCCGACGGTTTTATTCGCGTCCGGTCGCGACGACACACCTTTCTTGGCACCGGTATTCCCGCCGCTGCACTGGCCGCATTGAAGCCGTGTCGGTAAAACCGGGGCAGGGCAGGTGCCGGCACGGTGAAGGACAGGCAGTGCCGATCCTCCCGGCAAAAAGCGCTTGACATGGAATGGCGGTTGCGGGGAAAGTGAGCCATAGGGAGGCGGCGCATTTGGAGGATCCGGCATATCTTCAGGCGAAAAATCTGACGGAGAAAATCGCAGCCGATGTCGGAGACCCCGAATTCTACTCGCACCATCATGATGCGATTACAGAGTCGACCCGCCTGTACGAGCAGTCTCCGCTGGTCAGGGACTGCGTTGAAATCGTTTCCGGCTACGGCGACTGTTACGGTCACGGGCTGATCCATATCCGGAAAGTGGCCCTGGATGCCGGCGCCATCATCCTGATCGAATTGAAGCGCGTGCCCCTGCCCCCTGATACGGAACGGCTGGTGCTGCTCGGGCACCTGGCCGGGCTGCTGCACGATGTCAGGCGGCGGGAAAAGGATCACGCGAAACGGGGCGCCGAAGAGGCCGCAAGGATTTTAACGGATTTTGCCCTGGATGCGGGGGAATGCTCCGCCATTGTTCGGGCCATCGCCAATCATGAGGCGTTTCAGCCCCAGGATCCGCTCCATGATCCCGTCGACCAGCTCCTGTCGGACACCCTCTACGACGCCGACAAATTCCGCTGGGGACCGGATAATTTCACGGAGACGCTCTGGGCCATGCTGGCTTCCCGCAAGGCTCCGCTTGCCGTCGTCTTTAAACACTTTCTCCCCGGCCTCGAAGGAATCCGTCGCGTGCGCGAAACATTCAGAACGCCCACAGGCCAGCGATACGGGCCGGACTTCATCGACCGGGGCCTGGAGATCGGCAGGCGCTTCTACGAGGAGCGGTCATCTTTTCAAATCGATTGAACAGGGGGAGAGCGATCATGATCAGAAAACTGACTGTCCGGACCGGCGCGAGATCGGAGATGATCGACATCACGGGGCAGGTGAGGTCGGCGGTTCAGGAAAGCGGCGTTCGGGACGGCGTTTGCCTTGTTTTTGTCCCCCATACGACGGCCGCCGTCACCATCAACGAAAACGCCGATCCCGACGTCCCCCGGGACATGCTCATGGTCCTGGACAAGGCCATCCCCTGGCAGGATCGCTACCGCCACCGTGAAGGCAATTCCGCCGCCCATGTGAAGTCCTCCCTGGTGGGGGCTTCCGAAACGGTTCTGGTCGAGGCCGGGAATCTTGTCCTCGGGACTTGGCAATCCCTCTTTTTCTGCGAGTTCGACGGACCGCGGACGAGGAGCGTCCTTGTGAAGATTTCTTCGTCGTGAAAGGACTTCCAGACGACAGCTTTTCAGGCGACTTTCCGTTTGCTGCGTTTCCTCGGCCCGGCGCTGTGATGAGGGGGATTGGCAGGGGGTGAAGCCCCTCCGCTGCGCATCCCGAACGGATGCGGGATGCGCAGTGGTTCAGGGCTTGAACCCGGGGAGGTCGGGGGTGTTATTCCGAGTGGATCGGGATCTTTTTTCCTTTGGTCCTTGCCTCCTCCGTTTTGGGGAGCGTGATGCTCAGGACGCCGTTCTTGAACTGGGCCTGAACCTTCTTCTGGTCGATGCTTCCGGGAAGGGGAATCACGCGGTGGAATGAGCCGTAGCTGCATTCGACATGGTAATAGCTCTTCCCCTTTTCTTCCTTTTGCTCTTTCTTTTCCCCTTTGATCGTGAGGGTTTCGTTGTCCAGCAGGACTTCGACGTCCTTTTCCTCCAGGCCAGGGAGTTCCGCCTTCACGCTGATCTCCTTCTCGCTTTCCCTGACGTCGATGGACGGATGAAACTGTTCCAGGCGTGCACTCGGCCCGGCGAACGGCGCCGTGTCCCATCCCTGAAAGAAATCGTCAAAGATCCGGTTCATTTCCCGCTGCAGGGAAAAGAACGGATGGCCCTCCTCACGCTGGGACGGCAGGTTCCCGCTGTTCCAGAGAGAAGGCACAAGATTCTTGATCTCCATGATCTTATCCTCCTTTCCTGTTATTCCGCTTTGATGGCAATCTTCCGGGCCTTCACCTGTTCGGCCTTGTGAAGAGTTACGCGCAGGACGCCGTTTTTGACCCGGGCGTCGATTCTGTCACGGTCCACCTCATCGGATATGGTGAATGCCCGCTGATAATCGCCGACATCGTATTCGGCGTATGCCGCGCCGTATCCCGGGAACCCCTGCGGTTCCACCCGGCCGTTGATGGTCAGGATGTTCTTCTCGAGGGTCATATCCACGTGATTTTCATCCACACCGGGCATGTCGGCAATCAATACGATGGAATCCTTTGTTTCATAGATGTCCACCTTGGGCAGGAAAACCTTGCGGCTCCTGGTTCGCTCCGTTTCCACTGGGTTCTGGGCCGGTTTTTTCTTTATGTCCTTTTCCTCGGTTGCCATAAACGATCAGCCTCCTTTACTCGGTTTTGATTTTGATTTTTCGGGGCTTGTCCGCTTCCGCCCTCGGAAGCGTGATGTGAAGCACGCCCTTTTCATACTTGGCTTCCACTTTTCCGGACTCCACGTGAAAAGGCAGCTGCAGGGTCCTGGTGAACCGTCCCTGGTTTCGCTCCTGCCGGTGGTAGCTTTCGCCCTCCTTCAAAACATCGCGTTCGCGCATGCCGGACAGGGTCAAACTGTCCCCCACAACGGAAATGTCCACCTTCTCCGGATCGATGCCCGGCGCTTCGGCCGTCACGATGACGCCGTCCTCCCCCCTCCAGACATTCACAGGGGGAAAATCGTGCCCATACAGTTCCGAGGCGCCTGAAAAAAGGCGATTCATTTCTCTTTGCAGGCGCTGCATGTCCGTAACCGGGTCCGCAATCCGTCCAAATCTCCAAACTCCAGGTCCAAACATAATGCATACCTCCTTTATTTTTTTGTTTTCCTTTGTCTGGTGAAGCCCCCTTTCCCGGGAGGTTCAATAACATACTGATATTATTGGATACATCACCATTCGACCGTAATATAATCACCAAATTCCCGTTGTCAAGTGAATGACGCGTTTGCGTAGGCAAGCCGGATTGTGCAGGCCGTACGGAAAGGTTGTTTCCGAATTGGGTTGAGGATTTCGGGGATCTGCAGAAGGGTTTGATGGTTCTTTCAGAATGAAATGACCCGGATCAGGGGGATTCGGTTTCTTTGAAAACCGCGATCATCGCCTCATGCAGAGACCCGTTGGAGGCAAGGACATGCGGCGAGGTGAGTTGGTGGGGTGAGCCGAAAAGGTCGGTCACATCGCCCCCGGCTTCCTGAACCATGAGGCTTCCGGCTGCGGTGTCCCAGGGCATCAATTTCAGTTCCCAGAAGCCGTCGAACCGGCCGGCGGCAACATAGGCCAGGTCCAGCGCGGCGGAACCGGCGCGTCGGATCGCCCGGACTTTTCGGGCCATTTCCACGAAATAATTGATATTGTTGTTCCTGTCCTTCCGGATGTCGTAGGGAAATCCCGTGGCCAGAAGACCGTGGGAAAGAACGGGTGTCCCGGAAACGGAAAGCCTGGAGCCGTTCAAATAGGCGCCCCTCCCCTTTTCGGCGACAAACATTTCATCCAGCATGGGGTTGTACACCACACCCAGAATCACATCGCCCCGCCTTTCGAGGGCGATGGATACGCAGAATACCGGATACCCGTGAGCATAATTCGTTGTTCCGTCCAGGGGATCTATGATCCAGCGGAACGCCGAACCGGTTTCCGTGGCCGTGGATTCTTCCGACAGGATATCGTGATGGGGGAACCGGTTGCGAATGGCGGACAGGATCATGTCTTCGGAGATGCGATCGGCCTCGGTGACGATATCGATCTCCCCCTTGAAGACAATCGTATGAAGGTCATTCAGTTTTTTCTTCAAAAGAATGCCGGATGCCCTCGCCATGTCAACGGCAAAGGCCCTGTAGTCCTCCATCGTCCTTCCTCCTTGAAATCGATGCAGCAGGCGTGGAAGTCTACCATAAATGTTGTAAAAAAAACAATTTGAAACCCTTCCCGTTCACAACGATTTTTTATTGCCTGATGCGGTCATTGGTGTTAGATTCCATCAGCCCCATGAAAAGGAATCATTGTCAATGACGAGCGATAGAGTTCTTGAAAATGCGGTCCGGCCGGCCGGTGAAACCGCAAAACCGGCGAGCCTTGAACTGAAGGCCCTCAGGGAGGCCAGAGGGCTCACGCTGCGGGAGATCTATGAACGAACGCGTGTCACCGTGGTGAATCTTGAAGCGATTGAAACCGAAAGATTTCATCTGCTTCCGTCACCCGCCTATGCAAAGACCTTTATCAACGCCTACGCGGACGCCGTCGGCATCGACAGCAAGATCATCTTCGGCGCCTATGACCACTATCTTCAATCGCTGAACGTCGGGAATGAACAGGAAAAGGACAGCGGGAGATGCCGGGGAAAAGGAAATCGCAAACGTTTGCTGATCGGGATGGCTCTGCTGATCATCATCGCCGGTATTGCGATGATGGCACTTTTTGTTCAATGCGGAAGCGATCTGGACATCTTGCGGAGTGAACCGGCAAAACCGGCCGTGCAGAAGACGGATGCCGCAACCACTGAAGCCGGCAAGCCCGCCCAGGCGCCCGTTCAGACAGAACGGACGGATCAGGCCAGACCGGAAATGAAAACGGAAGGCGCGCAGCTCATGACCGGTCAGAGCCCCGCGCAGCCCGGCCGGGAGCTGCAGACGGGGGTTGCGGCGCCGCCCGGACAGCCTGTATCATCGGAAAACCGGCAGACGGCAGCACCCAGATAGCCTTGCCGATCGGGTAGAAAGCCATTGAAGATTTGATTGACACCGGGCCCCTATTGTTTTAGGATGCACCCGGAATGCGATTGGAATCAATGCAAGACTTTTATTTTATTGAGGTTATAACGCTATGTTTGGAATCGGCATGCCTGAATTGATCATCATCCTCGTGATCATCCTGATCGTCTTCGGCGCGGGCAAGCTTCCGGAAATCGGCGGCGCCATCGGTAAGGGCATTAAAAATTTCAAAAAGGCTTCCAAAGAGCCGGATGAAATTGATGTCACGCCGGAGGACAAGAAAATCGGGCCGAAATAGCTGCAGACCGCAATATTTCAAAACGGAACGTCATCTTCCGGGATGGCGCCCGTTGCGGTATCGGAGGGAAAACGGTCATCGCCGGCCGCTTCCTGACCCCGGCTCTGTCCCTTGGAATCCAGCATCTGCATGTTTGCGGCGACAATCTCCGTGGTGTAGCGTTTATTTCCTTCCTTGTCCTCCCAGGCTCTTGTCTGGATGCGGCCCTCCACGAAGACCAGTTTTCCCTTGGTAAGATACTGGCCGCAGATTTCCGCCAGTTTACCGAAGGTGACGATGCGATGCCATTCCGTTTTTTGGACGCGCTGCCCGTTTTTGTCCTTCCACTGCTCATCCGTTGCCAGATTGAAATTGGTGACCATCATGCCGTCCGGCGTGTAACGGACTTCCGGGTCCTTTCCGAGCCTGCCGATCAGTAATGCCTTGTTGACCATTTTCTCCCCCTTCACCAGCCTGATGATGAGAGGAAGCATACACAACTGAACGGCCAATGGCAATTGAATTCTGGTGTTTTCGGAAAGACATGCCGACGGCTGGTTTTTCGAAATCCTTCTTGACTAATAAGGAAAATAAATATAGTGAAATCGACCTTATACTAATCATGGGATCGGCGATTTATGGAAGAGAGCGAGCTTCTTAGGAAAAGAAAAGAGAAGATTGACGCCCTGAGAGCCGAAGGGGTTGATCTTTATCCGAATAATGTGAATGTGAAGGACACCACGGCAGATCTCCTGTCCCGTTTTTCCGATATGGAACAGGACCAGCTCGAGAAGGTGGATGAGCGGTTCGGCCTTGCCGGCAGGATTATGGCGATCCGCAATTTCGGCAAAGCCTCTTTCATCAGCCTGCAGGACCGAAAAGGCCGGATTCAGGGCTATATCCACGGACAGCTGGTCGGCGAAGGTTCCTTTCAACTTTTCAAAAAGCTGGATGTGGGAGACATCGTCTACATGGAGGGGCGGATTTTCAGGACCAGGACCGGTGAATTGACCATTGAGGCGGGGAAGTTGCGCCTGCTGTCCAAAGCCATTCGCATGCTTCCGGAAAAGTGGCACGGCCTGACGGACATTGAAACCCGGTACCGCCAGCGCCACCTCGACCTGATCGTCAATCCGAAGGTCAGGGAGGTCTTCCAGAAGCGGAGCAGGATCATCCAGATGATTCGCCGATTCATGGAGGATCGCGATTTTCTCGAAGTCGAAACCCCGATGATGCAGCCCAGGGCGGGTGGCGCGGTGGCGCGGCCTTTCAGAACCTACCACAACGCGCTGGGGATGGATTTTTACCTCCGGATCGCCCCGGAACTCTATCTGAAAAGGCTGGTCACCGGAGGCCTGGAACGGGTCTATGAGCTCAACCGGAACTTCCGCAACGAGGGGATTTCCACGTTTCATAATCCTGAGTTTACCATGATGGAGTTCTACCAGGCCTACGCCACCTATCAGGATCTCATGACGATGACCGAGGAACTGTTCGTGTACATTGCCCGGGACCTGTTCGGGGGGCTGTCATTCTCTTATCAGGGCCTGCAGATTGACCTGACACCCCCCTGGAAGCGGATATCGGTAAAGGATGCCATCGTGCAAACCTGCGGAATCGATCCTGCCGTGCTGGAGGACCGGGAGAAGGCCGCCGACTGTGCGAGATCGATGCGGATCGAGATCAAGGATGCCGACCCGCTGGGAAAGATCGTCATGGCTGTCTTTGACGCAGCGGTCGAGCCCATCCTCGTTGCACCCACCTTCATCACCCATTACCCGGTTGAAGTATCTCCCCTTTCGAGGAAAAGCGAGGCGGATCCCTCCCTGACGGACCGGTTTGAACTCTACATCTGCGGGAAGGAAATCGCCAACGCCTTTTCAGAGCTGAATGACCCCGCCGATCAGCGTGAGCGGTTCATGATGCAGCTCAGGGACCGGGAGGCGGGGGATGAAGAGGCCCATGAAATGGACGAAGACTACATCCGGGCTCTCGAATACGCCATGCCCCCCACCGCCGGCGAAGGGATCGGAATTGACCGGCTCGTCATGCTTTTTACGGACAGCGCCTCCATCCGGGATGTGATTCTCTTCCCCCACCTGAGGACAAAAGAGGAGAGCGGGCGCTGATGTCCTATGAATTCTTCATCGGCTTGCGCTATCTGCGCGCCAGGCGGAAGCAGGTCTTCGTTTCCATCATAACCTTTATTTCCATCGCCGGAATTTTTCTGGGCGTTGCAGCGCTGATTATCGTTCTGGCCGTCATGAACGGCTTTGAGACCGATCTCCGCAACAAGATCCTGGGGATCAATTCCCATGTCGTGCTCATGGAGTATTCGGGGGCCATGAAGAATCAGGCCCAGGTGCTGAAAGAAGTCGAACAGGTCCCCGGGGTGGTCGCCGCCGCACCCTTTATCTACAGCCAGGCCCTGCTGAAGAACGGCAGCAGCGCCAGCGGGGTCGTCCTGAGGGGGCTGGCCACGGACAGCTCCTCCAGGGTGATCAATCTGGGCAAAATGCAGCAGGGGCAAATGGATTATCTGGCCAGGGAAAGACGCCCCGCGTCCGGCATCGATAAAAGCCTGATAGATCTTCCCGGCCTCATCGTGGGCAAGGAGCTGGCGAAAAATTTGGGGATCACGCTATTTGAAACCGCCAGCATCGTCTCGCCCATGGGCATATCGACCCCCATGGGGATGATGCCCCGGATGAAAAAATTTCTGGTGGTCGGGATCTTCGATTCGGGGTTCTACGAGTATGATTCGACGCTGGCCTACATCTCCCTGAAAGACTGTCAGGAGTTTCTGAACATGGGCGAACAGGTGACCGGCATCGAGGTCCGGGTCGACGACATCTACAAGGCGGATGCCATCGGGAAGGCCATCGAGAAAAAGCTGGGGTTTCCCTACTGGGCCCGGAACTGGATGGAAATGAACAAGAACCTGTTCTCGGCCCTCCGGCTTGAAAAGCGGGTCATGTTCATCATCCTCAGCCTGATCGTGCTGGTGGCCGCCTTCAACATCATCACCGCCCTGATCATGGTGGTCATGGAAAAGAACAAGGATATCGCAGTCCTGAAGTCCATGGGCGCCACCTCCAAAAGCATCATGAAAATTTTCATTTTGCAGGGACTCACCATTGGAACCATCGGAACGGTTCTGGGCTGCATCGGCGGGCTTGCGATTGCGATCAACCTTTCAAAAATTTCCCTGTTTGTCGAACGGCTGCTCGGGATAAAAATCCTTCCGGGCGATGTGTATTATCTGAATGAGCTTCCGTCCCGCGTCAATTACGGCGATGTCTTGATTATCATTGCGGGCACCATCCTGATCTGCTTCCTGTCGACCATCTACCCGTCCTGGCGGGCCTCGAAACTGGATCCGGCAGAAGCCCTGCGGTATGAGTGAAAAATGGCGAAATGCGCCGCCCATCCCTTGAAGTGCTGTTTCCGGTCGCATCGGCCGGCGCGCCCGGCGCTTGCAGACCCGGTCCGGGAGGCCGGCAGGTCATGATCCGATTGCAGCAGTTGAGCAAAACCTTTATCAAGGACGGAAACCGGATTGAGGTACTGAAGGACCTGGACCTTGAGATCCGCAAAGGTGAATCTCTGGCCATGGTCGGTGTTTCCGGGTCGGGGAAAAGCACGTTGATCCATATTCTGGGAACGCTGGACCATCCGACATCGGGTGTCCTCATGTATGATGAAAAGAATGTTTTTGAATGGCCGGAGAGAAAACTGGCGGCGTTCAGGAATGAAAAGATCGGTTTTGTGTTTCAGTTTCATAATCTGCTTCCGGAGTTCAACAGCCTGGAAAACACGATGATGCCGGCCCTGATTCACGGCCTTTCAAAAGGCGAAGCGCGGAAGCGGGCAGAAGTCATCTTGAATGATCTGGGTCTTCGTGATAGGGTGACGCACAAACCGGGGGAGCTCTCGGGCGGGGAACAGCAGCGCGTTGCCGTTGCCCGGGCGCTGATCATGGAGCCGGAGATCCTTCTTGCCGATGAACCGACGGGAAATCTGGATTCGGAAACGGGCGCCAGAATCGGCGATATCCTGGTACAGCTGAACAAGAAAAGGCAAATCACACTGGTTGTTGTAACCCATAACCCGCTGCTGGCAAAACAGATGTCCCGAAGCATCGGACTCAAGGACGGGAGGATCTATTTCCATGAAAAATAAACTCTCTCTGATCGGGATTTGCATGGTCGTAACCCTGGCCTGTTTTTTTCTCACGGAAGCCGTTGCGCAGGATGTCCGGAAGATCGCCGTTTTACCCTTTGAAGTCAACAGTCGCGACAACGCGGCCCAGCTTCAGGAAGCCATTGCCAAAGGGCTGACCGCCGAGCTGCTGAAGTCAAAAAATATCCAGGTGGTCGATAAAAATGAGATTGATGCCGTGACCGCGGGCAGGAAAGTGAAGGAAACCCAGGCCCTCTCTGCGGGGCGGACGCTGGCCGCCGACCTGGTCGTGACGGGGAGCATCACGGAACTCGGGGAACTGATCAGCATCGATGCAAAGGTGGTGGATGTCAAAAGAGGACAAACCATTCCCGGAATCTTCGTTCAGGGTCGGGGTCTGAAAAACATGGAATCGATCCTGGCGCAGTTAAAGCGGGATATCCTGGTCCGGGCTTTCGTGGATCAGAAAATTGCCGGCGTCGAAATCAAAGGGAACGTCAAGATCGAGGCGGCAGCCATCAGCCAGGTCCTGAAAAGCGCTAAGGGAGGGCTTTATGCGGAAGCCGATGTAACCGCCGACATCCGGGCGATCTATAAAATGGGCTATTTCGATGACGCAAAGGCCGACATGGCGGACACCCCCGGGGGCAAGATCATCACCTTCACCGTGACGGAAAAAGCGCTCATTTCAGAGATCAGAGTCAAGGGAAACAAGGCCATCGATATCGGGGACATCCATGGTGCGCTGACGACGAAATCCCGCCAGGTTGTGAATTCGGAGAAATTGAACGCGGACATCGAGAAGATCCGGGATCTTTACCATGCCAAGGGTTACTACAATGCAGAGATCACGAATGTCCTGGAAAAAAAGGGCGACAAGGAAGTCGTGGTCCTGTTCGACATTGTGGAAAATGACAAGACCTATGTCAAGAAAATCGATTTTCAGGGGAACCGGACTTTCAGCGACAAGACGCTCCGCAACATCATGAAGACCACGGAGTGGGGCATTTTTCATTTCTTCACCGATTCGGGCGTCCTGAAGAAGGACCAGTTGAAACAGGACGTCGGCAAGCTGAACGCTTTCTATCTGAATAACGGCTTTATCAATGCCCAGGTCGGCGAGCCGGAGATCACCCATGACAAGAAGGGAATTTATCTGAAGATCCCTGTGGCGGAAGGCAGGCAGTTCAAGGTCGGCAATGTCCAGATCACCGGAGACACCCTGAAGGTTCCCCATGACACGCTCCAGAAGAACCTGAACATCGTGAAGCAGGAATATTTCAGCAGGGAAGCGATGATCAAGGACATCGATTACCTGGTTCAAATGAGCAATGATGAGGGGTTCGCCTACGCGGATGTTCTTTTCCAGACCGCGCCGCAGGAAAAGAATCAGACGGTGGATGTGACCTATCAGATCAAAAAGGGCAAAGAGGTCTATTTTAACCGTGTCCTCATCACCGGCAACACCAAGACCCGGGACAAGGTGATCCGGCGGCAGCTTTCCGTCGTGGAGGGCGACCTGTACAGCAAGCGGGCCTTGAAAAGAAGCTACAACGCGCTCAGCGGGCTCCGTTATTTCGAGGAGGTGGATTTCCAGACGGAAAAGGGGGCGTCGGAGAACCAGACGGACGTCATGATTCGCGTCAAGGAAAAGCAGACGGGGATTTTCAGCGTGGGAGCCGGTTACAGCGCCCTCGACAATGCGGTCGTGACGGCGTCCGTTTCCCAGCAGAACCTCTTCGGCAGGGGCCAGATCCTGACCTTGAAGGCGACCATCGGCGGCAGCACGCAGCACTATGACCTGTCTTTTATCGAACCCTGGCTGTTCGACATCCCGTTGTGGAGCAAATTCGACATCTGGAACTACAGCCGGGAATATGACACCTACACCCTCGATTCGAGCGGTGTCGGCGTCGTCGTGGGTTACGGCCTGTGGGACTACGTCACCGGGTATCTGGGATACCGGTTTTCGAATGACGATGTGACGGATGTCCTGACGAACGCATCCACTTACATCAAGAAACAGGAGGGCGTAACCAAAACGAGCGGGTTGACCGCCACACTGATCCGGAGCACGCTGGATGACAGCCTGTTCCCCTCAAGGGGTTCAAAAAACACCGTTTCCTACACCTATACCGGCGGACCCCTGGGCGGCAATACGAGCTTCAGCAAAGTCAATGCGAACAGTTCCTGGTACTTTTCGCTGCCTTTTGAAACCGTACTGGGCGTTTACGGGAAATTGGGCTATCTGACCAGCAACGATGATGAGGACGTCCCCGTTTACGAGCGGTATATCGTGGGCGGGATGAGCACATTGCGCGGACAGCGGGACATCGGCCCGAGGGACCCCGTGACGAACGACATCCTCGGCGGGTTGACGTGGATGGGCTTCACCGGGGAAATCATCCTCCCGCTGATCCGGGATGCGGGCATGAAATGGGTCCTTTTCTATGACACTGCCAATGCCTGGGAGAGCGGGTATCATTTTGACGACTTGCGGCAGACGGCGGGAGTCGGCATCCGGTGGTACTCTCCGATCGGGCCCCTCAGGCTGGAATACGGCTTTGTGCTGGATAAAAAGGAAGGCGAGTCCAACGGCCGCTTCGAATTCACGATGGGCATGGGCTTCTGAAAAACGGGGAACCCGGAACGGGCATGAGGAATCATTCGTCAAAATGACGAAGAAAGACATCTTCTATTAGAAAGTTCAAAAAGGGGGAAGTTATGAAGAAATATGGTTATCTGATGTTGGGCGCCATGGTTGCGCTGTTGCTGTCCGTTTTGCCGGCAACGGCGGCGGAAAAAATCGCTTTTGTGCATTTTCGGACGGCCCTGATCAATTCCGAGGCCGGCAAGGTCGCGGCCGGTCAGATGTCAAAGGTCATCGAGAAGGACAAGGCCGCCATACAGGCGAAGGAAAAGGAGCTGCAGAAGCAAAAGGATGAACTCGAAAAGCAGAGGCAGGTCCTGAAGGAAGACGCCTACCGGGCCAAAGAATTAGACTATCAGAAGAAATTGCGGGATTACCAGCTCATGGTGAAGGACGCCAACGAAGAAGTGCAGGCAAAGGAGCAGGAGGTCTTCCGGCCCCTGTATCCGGTGCTGATGCAGGCCATCCGCGAGATCGGCGAACGGGAGAAATATACCATGATTGTGGATCCGCAGGTCACCCAAATTGATCTTTTTGACAAGAAGCAGGACATCACCAAACAGGTCGACGGAGGATTTCAACAAGGCGTACAAAGCGAAGAAATAGTCGTTTCGAAGAAAGCAGATCATCCGTGCAAAAAACGCTGAAAGAGCTTGCGGTCCTTCTGAACGGCCGGATCGCCGGCGACGGCGATGTGCTGATCCGCCGGGTCCGGGGCATAGAGGATTCTGAAAAAGGGGATCTGACATTCCTCGCCAATCCGAAGTATCTGAAAAAAATAGAGGGATCGTCCGCCTCGGCGATTCTTGTGCCTCCCGGCATGGTGCATCCCGGGAAAAACCTGCTTGTCGTCGATGATCCCTATGTGGCCTTCGGCAGGGCCCTGGCCCTCTTTCATCCCGAAGATTCGGTGTTCACGGGACGCAGTCCCCATGCCATTGTGGAGAAAAGCGCCGATGTTTCCGGGGAGGCAACCCTTTATCCCGGCGCCTATGTGGGGCACAGGGCGAAAGTGGAGCGGGGCGTCATTCTCTATCCGGGGGTTTACGTCGGCCATGATGCCGTCATTGCCGAGGACGCCGTCCTCTATCCCAATGTGACGGTCTACCGGCGGTGCCTGATCGGCAGGCGCGTGATCCTCCACGCCGGCGTGGTGATCGGCAGTGACGGCTTCGGTTTTGCCCGGCCCGGTTGGGAAAATGTGAAGATTCCCCAGATCGGCATTGTGCAGATCGACGACGATGTCGAGGTGGGCGCCAACACGACCATTGACCGGGCCGCCATCGGCCGGACCTGGATTCAAAGAGGCGTCAAGATCGACAATCTGGTGCAGATCGCCCACAATGTCGTCATTGGCGAGCATGCCATCATTGTGGCCCAGGTCGGCATTTCCGGCAGCACCCGGGTCGGGAAAGGCGTCATGCTGGGGGGACAGGCCGGGCTGGTGGGTCATATTCAGATCGGCGATCATGCGATGGTGGCCGCGCAGGCCGGTGTTAGCAAGGATGTACCGGCAGGGTGCGTGGTTGCCGGCTCTCCCCAGCGGCGGCATCGGGACTGGCTGCGCACGGAGGCCTGTATTTCCAGGCTGCCGGAAATGCGGGACACCCTGGCAACGCTTCTGAAACGGGTCGAGCGCCTGGAAGCCGGGGTGGGGGTCAATGGCGGGGAAGGGAAATCAGTCATATGAAAATTCATCCGACGGCGATCATCTCGCCGGATTGCGAACTGGCGGACGGGGTTGAGATCGGTCCCTATGCGGTGATCGGTCCCGATGTGCACATCGGGGAGAATACCGTCATCGGTTCCCATGTGGTCATTGAGGCCCATACCGATATCGGCGCAAGATGCCGTGTCTTTCAGTTTGCCTCGATCGGCGTCCAGCCACAGGATCTCAAATTCAGGGGCGAGGCCACCCGCGTCGTGATCGGGAATGACAATACCATTCGGGAGTTCGTAACGATCCACCGGGCAACGGTTTCGGACATCGGTGTCACGATCATCGGCGACCACAATCTGATCATGGCGTACTCCCACATCGCGCACAACTGCAAACTGGGGAATCATGTCATCATGGTCAATGCGGCCAATCTGGCCGGACACATTCATGTTGAAGACTACGCGATCATCGGCGGCCTGACCGGTATCCACCAATTCACGCGAATCGGCGCCCACTGCATCATCGGCGGGGCTTCCGCGATCTCGAAGGATGTGGCCCCCTATCTGCTGGTGTCGGGCAACCGCGCCAGACCCCACGGGCTCAATCTCATCGGGTTGAAGCGCCGGGGCTTCAAGGAAAGCACCATCCGGGCCCTGAAAGAAGCCTATCGCCTGATTTTCCGCTCGTCACTGCTGCTCCGTACGGCCCTTGAAAAGGTCCGGAATGAAGTGGAGGACTGTCCTGAAGTGAGACACTTTGTCGAATTTATCGAGCAATCGAAGCGGGGAATCTGCAGATAAACCTCATCCTTGGAATTCTCTGAAGCGGCGTCGCGAAAGCGGTTTCCGCCTTTCTCCATGCCATCAAACCGACGGGCGTGAGGCGACATGAAAATGCAGACAGGATGAATATGGAAAAAGTCAGAATCGGCGTGGTGGGCATAGGCCATCTCGGCCGGTATCACCTGCAGAAATATGCCAAACTGGATCATTGTGTAATCGTCGGGGCAGCCGACGTCGTGGAGGAGCGTGCCGCGAGGGCTGCAGCGCTTCATGGCTGCCGGGCCTTGACGGATTACCGGGAAATGATCGGCGCCGTGGACGCGGTGAGCATTGCCGTACCCACCCAGTGCCATCACGCCGTTGCCGGGGATTTTCTCAAAGCAGGCGTGCACGTCCTCCTGGAGAAGCCGATTTCGGAAACGCTCGAACAGGCCGATGAACTGATCGCGCTGGCGGATCGGAACAGGCTCGTTTTTCAGATCGGTTTTGTGGAGCGGTTCAATCCGGCGGTGGTCGCCCTCCACGAAGTGATCGGGCGGCCCCTGTTCATCGAATCTCACCGCCTTCATCCCTTTTTCGAGCGGGGGACCGATGTGGATGTCATCCTCGATCTCATGGTTCATGACCTGGACATCATCCTGCATTTTGTCGATTCGCCCCTGGAGGACATCGATGCGGTGGGAACTGCCGTTCTGTCGGACAAGGTGGACATTGCCAACGCCCGCCTCCGTTTCCGAAATGGCTGCGCAGCCAATATCACCGCCAGCCGGATCAGTGTCAAGACCATGCAGAAGATCCGTTTTTTCGGACTGGAGGGATACCATGCCGTGGATTTTGCGAAGCGCGACCTGCTTTCACTCCAAAGGGTGAAAAAAGCGGAAGGCCAGATTGAAATCATTCAGAATCAGGTCGAAATCGTTCAGAAAGACCCCCTGGAAGAGGAAATCCGGTCTTTTGTCGATGCTGTCGTCCAGGGGACCCCGGCTCCCGTTCCGGCCGGCGAGGGCAGGCGGGTGCTTGCAACGGCATTGCGTGTTTTAGACGAAATCAAAATGTCTCAGGAAAAAGTATCATGATCCCCATGGTCGACCTGCAGCGGCAGTATCAAAACCTGAAAACCGAAATGGAGGAGGCCATTCGGAGCGTCCTGAATCAGGGGCAGTTCATCCTCGGACCGGAAGTTTCAACCCTGGAAAGCGAAGTGGCCGCCTATCACGGCGTTCCCTTCGCGGCGGGTGTGGCCAGCGGAACCGATGCCCTGCTGCTGGCCCTGCGGGCCTGCGGGATCGGCGCGGGGGATGAGGTGATCACCACGCCCTTCACCTTTATCGCCACCGCCGAGGTGATCTCACACGTTCAGGCGACCCCCGTTTTTGTCGATATCTCCCCGGAAACGTTCAACATCGATCCCGAAAAAATTGAGGCAAAAATAACGGCAAAAACAAGGGCCATCATTCCGGTACACCTTTTTGGCCATCCGGCCGACATGGACCCCATTCTCGAACTGGCCCGAAAACATCGCCTGAAAGTCATCGAAGACTGCGCACAGGCCTTTGGCGCCGACTATCGCGGGAAAAAGGCCGGCACCATGGGAGACTGCGGCTGCTTCAGTTTTTTCCCGAGCAAGAACCTCGCCGGCTACGGGGATGGCGGCATGATCATCACACGGGACGAAGAAACGATCAAGCATGTCCGAATGCTGCGAAACCACGGCAGCAAGCTGAGATACCACCATCACATGCTGGGCTATAACAGCCGCCTTGATGAAATACAGGCGGCGATCATCCGCATCAAATTCCGGCACATCGGCGAGTTCAACGCAGCAAGACGCCGGCACGCGGATCTTTATCGGGCCGGCATCAGTCGGGAGGATGTCATCCTGCCGCGGGAGCAGCCCGAATGCCATCATGTCTATCATCAGTTTACCCTTCGCTCGCAATGCCGGGATCGGATCATGGCGTCTCTGAACGACCAGGGGATCGCTTCGGCAATATACTACCCCGTTCCCCTGCACCGGCAGGAAGTCTTTGCGGATTGCGGGACGGCCGGAGAAAAATTGCCCTGTGCGGAGGCCTGCGCCGGCGAGGTGCTCTCCCTTCCCATGTTTCCGGAATTGAAGCAGGAAGAGATCCGGCAGATCACCGACGTCATCAACCATGCCACTTGAAACACGCAAATCCGGTTGTGACATGACAGCCGGCGGTTCCTTCAATCCCAGGAAAATCATGATCGTGGCCGGCGAACAATCGGGCGACCTTCACGGGTCCAATCTGGTCAAGGCCATGCACGGCATCGATCCCACGCTCCTGTTTTACGGCATCGGGGGCCGGAAGATGAAGGATGCCGGGGTCGAATTGATGGCGAATTCGGACGATATGGCCGTGGTCGGCCTGACGGAGGTCGCCGGAAAACTGGGGATGATCCTGGGTGTCATGCGCCGGATGAAGCAGGCCCTGAAAGAGCGGAAGCCGGCGCTTTTGATCCTCATCGATTACCCGGACTTCAACCTTCTGCTGGGGAAAGCCGCGAAAAAAAGCGGCGTCCGGATCTTTTATTACATCAGCCCTCAGATCTGGGCATGGCGGAAGGGAAGGATCAGCAAAATCAGAAAAATTGTGGACAAGATGGCGGTGATCCTGCCTTTTGAGGAGCAGTTCTACCGGCAGGCCGACATGGACGTCACCTTTGTCGGACACCCTCTGCTCGATGTGGTGAAAAAAAAATACCCGCGTCCGGAGGCTTTGCAGAAATTTAAACTTCGAGAGGGGATCACGACGGTCGGGCTGCTCCCCGGGAGCCGGCAAGGAGAGGTGGCCAGGCTGCTCCCCGTGATGTTGAAGGCCGCCGGAATCCTGATGCGGAGCGGGCCGCCCGTTCAGTTCATCCTCCCCCTGGCGGATGGGCTGGACAGGGAGTCTGTGGATGCAATGATCCGGCGGGAATCCGTTCCGGTCAGCGTCGTCCTGAACGATATCTACGATGTCATCGGCGTGTCCGACATTGCCGTCGTTGCGTCCGGCACGGCAACGCTGGAGACCGCCCTGCTGGGGACCGCCATGGTCATCATTTACAAGGTGTCCCCCCTGTCCTATCGGATCGGGGCAAAGATCATCAGCGTGACGCATATCGGCCTGGCAAACCTCATCGCCGGGAAAACCATTGTTCCCGAATTGATCCAGAAAGATGCCAACCCGGACCGCATCGCGGCGGAGGTGATGGGCATCCTGGGGGATGAAGCGCGGATGCTGGGGATCAAAAAGGAGCTGAACCGGATCCGGGAGAAACTGGGCAGCCCCGGGGCGTCGGAAAGAGCGGCCCGCCTTGCCTGTGATCTGCTGTAGGCCGCCGTTTCAATCGGCAGGGGAACCCACACGCCAATGCACGCAATGCCATGGACATCTATAAACGCCTTGTAAAGCTCGCCAAACCGCATGCTCCCAAGTTCTTCCTGGCCATGCTCTGCATGCTGGTCGTCGGAGGTCTGACCTCCACCCTGGCTTTTCTGGTCAAACCCGCCCTCGACGACATCTTCATGAAAAAAAACATTTTGATGCTGAAGTGGATTCCCATCGCCGTCATCGCGATCTACATGGTCAAAGGACTGTGCAATTACGTTCAGATCATTCTCATGAGCTTTATCGGCCAGCGTGTTGTTGCCGATGTGCGCAACCAGCTTTACCGGGCCATCCAGAAGCAATCGATGTCCTTTTTCACGAAGAATCCCACGGGGATTCTCATGTCAAGAATCACCAACGATGTCAGTTCCATGCAGGGGACGGTCTCGGAGGCGGTGACCAGCCTTCTGAAGGATTCGTTTACCCTGGTTTGTCTGATCTTTGTCATTTTTTACAGGGACTGGCAACTGGCCCTTGTGGCAATGGTGATCTTCCCCCTGACAATCTATCCCATCGCGACCTTCGGCCGGAAAATGAGAAGCGTGGCGACCCGGACCCAGGTGACGATGGGAACGCTGACGACCCTTCTGCAGGAGACGATTTCGGGCGCGAGGATCGTCAAGGCCTTCGGAAGGGAAGATTACGAATGCAGCCGGTTTTCAAAGGAAAACGAGAACCTTCTGAGGCTGACCCTGAAGTCCGTATCGATCAGCGCCATCTCCAGTCCTTTTATGGAATTTCTGGGCGGTGTCGGTATTGCCGCGATTGTTTTCTACGGCGGCTACCAGGTCATCCAGGGCGTGTCCACACCGGGCACCTTCTTTTCTTTTCTCACGGCACTCCTGATGCTCTATGAGCCGATCAAGCGCCTGACCAATGTCAACAACACGATCCAGCAGGGCATCGCCGGCGCCCAGCGCGTATTCAGCATCATCGATACCGTTCCGGAAATACAGAATAAAACCGGGGCGGTTCCCCTGCCGGCGATATCGAAAGCGATTGAGGTCCGGAACGTCACGTTCCGCTACGAAGATGCGCCGGTTCTGAATCGGATCAATCTGACCGTCCGGGCCGGCGAGGCAGTGGCTTTCGTGGGGATGAGCGGCGGCGGGAAGACCACGCTGGTCAATCTCATTCCCCGGTTTTACGATGTTTCAGAAGGACAGATCCTGATTGACGGCCGGGACATCCGTGACGTCACCATCGAATCGCTGCGTGCCCAGATCGGAATGGTCACGCAGCAGACCATTCTTTTCAACGATACGGTCAGGAACAACATTGTCTATGGGGATGTCGGAAAGACCGAAGCGGATGTGATTCGGGCGGCAAAAGCCGCCAATGCCCACAACTTCATCATGAACCTTCCCCGGGGATACGATACGGTCATCGGCGAGCAGGGGACGAAGCTTTCCGGCGGCGAACGGCAGCGGATCTCCATTGCCCGGGCGCTCCTGAAGGATGCCCCCATTCTGGTGCTTGACGAGGCCACCTCCTCCCTGGACACGGAGGCGGAAATCGAGGTTCAGGAAGCCCTGGAAAATCTGATGAAGGGAAGAACGACGCTGGTGATTGCCCACCGTCTTTCCACAATCCGGAATGCCGACCGGATCGTCGTCCTGGTGAACGGCGAGATTGTGGAAGAGGGAACCCACGACGCCTTGCTTGACAGAAAGGGCGAGTACTTCCGGCTTTATCAGATGCAGTTTAAAAACAACGAGCCGGCGTAAATCCCGGGCGTCTCCAATCCGGGGCGGCCCTGCAGTCACGACGAAGGCGCAGTGCGCGGATATGCCGAACCGGCAGAATTCGCTTCGGAACGCCGGCCGCAACGAGGAAGACGATTCGAAAGACAGCCGATATCCCTTCCGTGAAGGATTTCAATATGGGTCGGTACGGTGGAGATGGCATTGCGACAATTATGGCATGAGGAAAAGCGGACCGCCCGGGGAATGCTTCTTCTTTTTGTTCTCCTGCCTTTTTCGCTGCTTTACCGATCGGCCGTCTTTCTGAGAAACGGCCTGTTCGATCTGGGTTTACGCAAACAGCAAAAAATGAAAAGCCCGGTCATCAGTGTCGGCAACCTGACCGTCGGCGGTACGGGGAAGACGCCCCTGGTGATCATGCTGGCAAATTTTCTCAGGGAAAAAGGATATCATCCTGCCGTGCTGAGCCGGGGATACGGGGGCCGGGCAACGTCGGCGGTAAATGTCGTATCCGACGGCAAGAGGATCCTGATGGGTCATGCCGACGGCGGAGACGAACCGGTTCTGATCGCAAGGTCAAGCCCGGGCACGGCCGTCCTGACCGGCGCCAGCCGGATTCTCACGGGAAGGCTGGCCACCGGGCAACTGGGCGCCGACATCCTGATTCTCGATGACGGTTTCCAGCATCGCCATGTTGCCAGAGACATCAATATTCTCCTGATGGACCGCTCCAGACCTTTCGGGAACGGCTTCCTGCTGCCGGCCGGTCCCCTGCGTGAGCCGCCGGCCGCTCTTCGCAGGGCGGACCTGATCGTCGCCACAGACAGTGATGACGGGCGCGCGCAGTCTTTTCCCCCTGACAGCAGGATTCCTTCGGGAATCCATTCATTCCGGGGTATCCGGCGGCCGAAAGACATCCGTCAGGGGGGGACAGGACAGATATTCCCGCTCGGCCTTTTAGAAAAAACCAGGGTCTGCGCTTTCAGCGGGATCGGCGCCCCGGAATCTTTCCGTAAAACCCTGAATGCACTTGGCGCGGACGTGGGCTGTTATCTCGCCTTTCCCGATCATCACCGCTATTGCAGGGAGGACCTGGACCGGATTGCGCAGGCGGCAGCCGGTTCAGCGGCTTCGATGATCGTGACGACGGAAAAGGACGGTGTGCACCTGGAGGATTTCCCCTTTTTTCTCAGCAAGGTTTTCTTCCTCAGGATCGCCATGGAAATCGTCCCGAACGAGGAGGCTTTTCAGAAGTGGCTTCTCGGAAAACTGGATCATCGGGAGGAGACAACCCATGCCGACAGGGGTGAATGAGGAGTACCCGCAACCGCGGATGTATGAAGTGGCATTGAATTTTCTCTGCTGTGGCTATGGTCCGTAAAAGGAAAACAACCAGCCTGATCCTGGGCGGTCTCCGGCTGATGCCGACAAGGGTGCGGATCGCTCTTTTTGCGGGTTGCTTCAGGATGTTTTACCATCTTGCCGCAAAGCAGCGTCTCATTGCCATCCATAACCTGACCTGCGCCTTTCCGGAGAAGGACATGTCCGAAATCATCCGGATTGCAAAGGGTTCATACCGCAACATGGGAATCATCGCCGCGGAATTTTTTGATATTCCCTCATTGAATCAAAAAAATGTCGAAGATCGGGTCGAGATTGAAGGCCTGGAACACTGCATCAACGCTCTGAAAAAAAACAGGGGGCTCCTTACTTTCGGCGCCCATATTGGAAACTGGGAACTGGAAGCCGCCGCTGTCGCGCTGCTGCTGAAGCCCATGGCCGTGGTCTACCGGACCCTGGACAGCGCGATCCTCGAAAACCTGGTCACCTGGGTGAGGTCGGCGACGGGCAACATTCCCCTGGACAAAACGCTTGCCATGAGGCCCATCATCCGTCACCTGAAAGAAAACGGAATTGTCGGTCTCATGATCGACCAGAACATGGCCTGGCAGGAGGGTGTTTTTGTCGATTTTTTCGGCCGGCCGGCCGCCACAAGCAACGGGCTGGCCCTGCTTGCGCTCCATACGGGGGCGCCGGTCATTCCGGGGATGACGGTCAGGGTGAAAAATGGAAAATACAGACTGATCGTCGGGGAAGAGGTGGAGATCATCCGCACGGGCGACCGCGACCTGGATGTCATCAGCAATACGCAGAAGTTCACCCGCATTGTTGAAGAAATGGTGCGGAAATATCCCGAACAGTGGTTCTGGGTGCATCAGCGATGGAAAACCAAGGTCTGCCAGATACAGGATTCTTCTCATCACCGAAGGATCCTGACACCCGGTGAAAGCCGGTGAAACATGCCGGGCGCCGTCCCGGCCTTGTCGTGACTCCGGTTTTGAATGATTTTGAGGTTGTGGCCCATGCATGTGCGGATTTCCGCAGATAGGCCCTTTAAGGAAGGACGGAATCTCCTGATTCGGGGAACGAACTGGATCGGTGATGCGGTCATGACGCTTCCCGCCATATCCGCCATTCGCCGGACCTTTCCTCGCGCGCGAATTACGATCCTGGCAAAGCCATGGGTGGCGGAACTTTTCCATCTCTGCCCGGATGTTGATGAGATCATGCTGTTTCAGAGTCCGGGTGTTCATGACGGCGTGCCGGGCAAATGGCGGCTCGCCAGGGAACTGAGGAAAAAAAATTTCGACACGGCCATCCTCCTTCAGAATGCCATTGAAGCGGCCATTATCGCCTGGCTGGCCGGCATCTCCGTGCGGGCGGGATATGACAGTGATGCGCGAGGACCGCTTCTGACCCATTCCGTCCGGCGGACCAGGGCCGTTCGGGAAGTTCACCAGACCGGCTATTATCTGGAGATGGTCAAAGCGCTTGGCTGCAGCACATCCGGCGCGGACATTCATTTGAAACCGGGACGGGAGACCGAAGTCCTTGCCGAATCTTTGATGAAGCGCTTTGGGCTGGAAAAAGACCGTCCGCTGGTCGGTATGGCGCCGGGCGCTGCGTATGGGCCGGCGAAGAAATGGTTTCCGGAGCGTTTTTCGGCAGTTTCAGACAGGCTGATGGATGCGTTTCCGGTGCAGACCATCCTCTTTGGAAGCGCCGGGGACAGGGACAGCACTGCGGCGGTCCGGCAGTATGCAAAATTGCCGCTCCATGATCTGGCCGGACAGACCAGCCTGAAAGAGGCGATGGCCCTCATGTCCCGCTGCCGCCTGTTCGTTTCCAATGATTCCGGCCTGATGCATGTCGCGGCGGCGCTGGGCGTGCCGACCATCGCAATTTTCGGATCCACAAACACGGTTACGACTGCTCCGGTGGGCCGTCGTGTCGTGATCATCCACAAACCGGTGTCCTGCAGTCCCTGTCTCAAGCAGACCTGTCCCACCGATTTCCGGTGCATGGACATGATCGGCGTTGACGATGTCTGCGACGCAGCCAGAGGGCTCCTGGAATGAAAAAACAGACTGCCGTTTTTCTGGATCGTGACGGGACCATCAATGAGGAGGTCGGGTATCTGGACAGCCTCGAGAAGCTGCAGATCTTCCCCCGGGCCTATGAGGCAGTCCGGCTGATCAATCGGAATGGCATGAAAGCCGTCGTCATTACCAACCAGTCCGGTGTGGCGAGAGGGTATTTCGACGAGGATTTTGTCGAATCCGTGCATGCCCGCATGCAGAAGATGTTCCGGCATCGGCGGGCCTGCATCGACCGGTTTTACTACTGTCCCCATCACCCCACGGAGGGAACGGGCATCTACCGGGTCTCCTGCCCCTGCCGAAAGCCGGAGGCCGGTCTGCTGATCCGGGCTTCCGAGGAGATGGGCCTCGATCTGGCCGGCTCTTACATGGTCGGCGACATGCCCAAGGATATCGAAGCGGCCCGGAAAGCCGGGGTGAAGGCCATTCTGGTGAGAACGGGCTACGGCAGTGAGCATTCATCTTTCCCGCTGCGGCCGGATTTTATCGCCGGAGACATTCTCGATGCGGTGATGTGGATCATCGGGGACCGGGAAAAATGAATATTCTGATCGTCAAACTGAGCGCCATCGGTGATGTCATCCATACGCTGCCGGCCCTGTCCGCGCTGAGAAGACACGATCCCGATGCCCATATCACCTGGGTCATCGAGGAGGCCGCGTCGGACCTGATCCAGGGGCATCCCGACCTGGACCGGGTGATCATCTCGCGACGGAAACGCTGGATCGGCAATCTCCGGAACCGCCGGAGCGGCGGCGCCTGGCAAGAAATGCGGCAATTTATCAGGGAGCTGAGAGAACGCCGGTATGATCTGGTCATCGATTTTCATGGCCTGTTCAAAAGCGCCGCCATCGTATTTCTCAGCGGCGGCAGAAGGAAGCTGGGTTACGACAGCATGCAGGAGCTGAGTGGCCTTTTTTACAACGAGAAAATCCCGGAAGATATGAGCAGGCATGCCGTGGACCGCTACCTCGATTTTGTCCGTTATCTGGGCGTGGACGCGGGCGCGGCGGATTTCCTCATCCCCGTTGACGAGGCAAACCGGACCCGCGCCGAAGGCCTTTTGAGCGAGGCCGGGATCGCCGCAAAAGGCGCTTTTGTCGCCGTCAGCCCCCAGGCGCTTTGGGAGACGAAGC
Source organism: uncultured delta proteobacterium (assembly GCA_963709485.1). Classification (GTDB taxonomy): domain Bacteria; phylum Desulfobacterota; class Syntrophia; order Syntrophales; family Fen-1087; genus JAXDBM01. The sequence goes on along the minus strand of CAVPWE010000005.1, from coordinate 419,770 downwards.
TCTGGGCGGATGAGAATTTTGCCCGGTTGTGCGAGCGGATCGCTCTCGGGTTGAACAGGCCGGTTGTCTTTACGGGCAGTGATGCGGAGGCCGTCGCGCGGATCCGGGCGCTCATGACCGCCCCTTCCGTCAGTCTGGCGGGCCGGACGACCCTTCGGGATCTGGCCTGCGTCTACCGGGATGCGGCGCTCCTGATCACGACGGATTCCGGACCCATGCACCTGGCAGCGGCGATGAAAACCCCCGTTGTCGCCCTTTTCGGCCCCACGGACCCCAAAAGGACGGGTCCTTACGGGGATGGCCATGTCGTCCTGCGCAGGGAGATGCCCTGCAGCCCCTGTTTTGCCAGGACCTGCGACACGAAGCTCTGCATGCGGCAAATTACGGTGGATGAAGTCTATGAAACAGTCCGGGGAAGCTGGCGGAAACCGGAACGGGATGAACCCGGATCCGCAAGGGATGGGATCGATCGGTGCGGGAGGATCTATGAAAAGCGGTCTCGCCGCGAGTGTTCCATTTTTCAAAGGTCGATCAAACCTTGTGACGGGATGCAGCATGAAACGGAAGCATGTCGGGATCGGAGGGGGTGGAGGATGAATTATTTGATTACCGGAGGGGCCGGGTTCATCGGTTCCAATATTGCCGAGATGCTCGTGCAGAAAGGAGAAAAGGTCCGCATTCTCGACAATTTCTCCACGGGCAAGCGGGGAAATCTTGCCGGCTTTCGCTCGTTGGCCAAAAGAAAGTCGGGTGATCCGGTGGAGATCGTCGAGGGCGACATCGGCGATCCGGATGCCTGCGTAAGGGCTGCCCGGGGGGTTGATTACGTCCTCCATCACGCCGCGATGGTTTCCGTATCCCGGTCCGTTCTTGAGCCCCTGCAGTGCAATGCCGTCAATGTCACCGGCACCCTGAATATGCTCATCGCCGCCCGGGACAGTCGGGTCAGGCGCTTTGTCCTGGCCTCCTCATCCGCCGTTTACGGAGACGGGGATCAGGAAGACGCCCCCGATGCCGGTTCGCCTTCAAGGGCCCGCCGCGAGGATATGCCGGCCGCCCCCATGACGCCCTATGCCGTCAGCAAACTGATCGGCGAAAATTACTGCAGGATCTTTTATCGCCTTTACGGTCTCGAAACCGTCTGCCTGCGCTACTTCAACGTTTTTGGACCCCGGCAGGACCACCGGTCGGAGTACGCAGCCGTGATTCCGAAATTCATCGATGCCATCCGTCATGGACGCCGGCCCGTGATTTATGGCGATGGACGGCAGTCGCGGGATTTTGTCTTTGTCGGCGATGTGGTTCAGGCCAATCTCAGGGCTTGCGTTGCACCCAAAGCTGCCGTGGGCCGGGTTTTCAATGTGGCCAGCCACCGCGCCGTCACGCTGCTCGAACTGCTCGACGCCGTGAAGGCCATCCTCGGCAGCGATCTGGCTCCTCGTTTTTCCGAAGCGCGGCAGGGGGATATCCGCCATTCCTGGGCGGAGAATGACCTGGCCCGGGAATTCCTTGAATTTTCACCGTCCGTTTCTCTTCAGGACGGTCTCGAGCGCCTTATCAAGTCGCAGGGGTAGTGTGGCGAACGGGCGGAAAGAACAGTATCTGGAACAGAGGGGTGGGGTATGGGAAGAATTGCAGGGAAAGGGCGGGAGGGCTGGAGATGACGATCAGTGAGGAATTGCTTGAGATCCTGGCGTGCCCCAAGTGCAAGGGCGATATCTATCTGAATGAAAAAAAAGACGGTCTGATCTGTGACCGGTGCCGGCTCCTCTATGAAATCCGGGACGGCATTCCGATCATGCTGATTGACGAGGCGAAATCGCTCTCATGACTTTTTTTCGTGCCAGCGCCAGGCGGTTTCGATAATCGCCGCGAGCTCGGCAAATTGGGGGCGCCAGCCGAGGGTGTTCCGGGCCTTCAATGCGCTGCCGATCAGGACCGGCGGATCGCCGGCGCGCCGGTCGGTTTCTTCGCATCGAATGGCGCTCCCGGTTATTTTTTCAGCCGTACGGATGACCTCGCGCACGGAGAAGCCGTTTCCGTTTCCGAGGTTGAATGAATCGCTGGGGCCGCCGTTCCGCAGGTAGTCCAGTGCCCGGATGTGGGCATCGGCGAGATCGGTGACATGGATGTAATCGCGTATGCATGTCCCGTCGGGGGTTTCGTAGTCCGTGCCGAAGATCTTCACGTCCGGCCTACTGCCGCAAGCGGCATCGAGGACCAGCGGGATCAGGTGGGTTTCCGGGTCATGCCGCTCTCCCACCTCGGCATCGGGGTCGGCCCCCGCGGCATTGAAATAGCGCAGGTTGACATGCCGGATGCCGTAGGCGCGTTCGTAGTCCCTGAGGATCTGCTCGATCATGAACTTGCTCCATCCGTAGGGGTTCACGGGCGACTGGGGGTGGTCTTCCGTCAGCGGGACACGTTGCGGCACGCCGTATGTGGAGCAGGTGGACGAAAAGATCATGCAGGGTGTGTCGAATTCGCGCATGGCATCGAGAAGGTTCAGGGTGTTGGCGACATTGTTGCGGTAGTACTTCGCCGGGTCGGTGACCGACTCCCCCACGTAGGCATACGCGGAGAAGTGCATGACCGCCTCGATCGGATAGTGCCGAAAGCAGAGCCTGACCTGGTCCCGGTCGGCAAGATCGCCCAGGACGAACGCTCCCCATTTTGCGAATGACCGATGCCCGTAGATCAGGTTATCGAAGACCACCGTGTCATACCCGCGCTGGTTGAACAGCTTGTTAGCGTGCGAGCCGATGTAGCCCGCCCCGCCGGCAATCAGAATCATGGGATGCCCGCCTTTCCCCTATAAAATGCTTTCCGCCTCCTGAGGCTTGTATTCCGGAACAATTTCCTGAAGCTTCCTTTTGATGTCCCGCGCATCCTGCCGTCTGGCCGCATCATACAGGGCCTCCAGCTTGACGTTCAGCTCTTCCCGGGATGATGCTCCGCCGGTCGCGGCGTCATTCTGCCCGTTGGGACGCAGCACCATGATTTTTTCGTGCCGGGTCGCAACGATGCCTTCGCCCACGGTAATGAGCTCTTCATAGAGCTTCTCGCCTTCGCGAAGGCCGATGTAAACGATCTGAATGTCCTTGTCCGGCTCCTTTCCGGAAAGCCGGATCAGGTCCCTTGCCATGTCGGCGATCTTCACGGGGGTGCCCATCTCGAGAATGAACACTTCCCCCCCCTCGCCGATCGCGCCCGCCTGGATGATCAGTTGCACCGCTTCCGGAATGGTCATGAAGTAACGGGTCACATCGGGGTGCGTCACCGTCACGGGCCCGCCCTGCTCGATCTGCCGCCGAAAAATCGGAATCACGGAGCCTGATGAGCCGACCACGTTACCGAAGCGGACCGCCATGAAGCGTCCGCCGTTTTTTTTAGAGGACTGAAGCATGATCTCGGTAATGCGCTTGCTCGCGCCCATGACATTCGTGGGGCGCACGGCCTTGTCCGTAGAGACGAGAACCAGACATTCGATGGCGTGCTTCCGGGCCATTTCGATGATGACGGCGCTGCCCATGATATTGTTCAGAACGGCCTCCCAGGGATTCTTCTCCAGCATCGGGACGTGCTTATAGGCGGCTGCATGAAAAACCACATGGGGTTTATATGTTCGGCACACGCGATCCATCAGCGCTGCGTCCTGGATGTGCCCCAGAATGGCCCGACAGCGGTTGAAATACAGTTCGTGCCGCAGTTCCATCTGGATTTTGAAGAGATTTTCCTCGCTCGCATCGAACAGGATCAGATTCTGCGGTTGATAAGGGACGACCTGACGGCATAGTTCAGAGCCGATGGAACCGCCGCACCCGGTAATCAATATCGTCTTTCCTTCCAGATAATGGCTGATGCTCTGCCTGTCCAGTTGAACGGGCGGTCTGCCCAGCAGGTCTTCATAGCTGACGTCTCTGAGTTTTTTTATGCTGACGCGGCCGTCGATGATTTCTCCCATGCTGGGAAGGGTCTTGTATTCGATGCCGCAATCCTTGCAGATCTTCAAAATTCGTCGCATCCGGTCCCCGCTGGCCGAAGGAATTGCAATCAGCGCCTCCCGGACCTCCCATTTGCTCGCGAGGTAGGGAAGATGGTCGATTTTTCCAATGACGGGAATGCCGTGAATGGACCTTCCCTGCTTTTGAGGATCGTCATCGACAAAACCGATCACATGATAGTCCAGTTGTTCGTTTTCGTTGAGTTCTCGCAGTGTTTTCTCGCCTGCGTCGCCGGCGCCGATGATCAGGATGGGATTCAAGTCCCTGTTTTTTCTGCGGAAGATATTGATGCCGTTGAGTTGCATGCCGCCCGTGTAGTGGTATCTGATGATCAGTCTCAATCCGCCGGTCAGGAGAAACGTCAGCACGCCGTCCATCAGAAAAACGGCGCGGGAATAGCCCTCAAATCTGTAAATATACAGGATGACCGCCATGACCAGCAGCGTCGACAATATGCTTGCCTGAAACAGATGTCCGAAATCCCGGATGCTCGTGTACCGCCACATGCCGTGGTAGAGGCCGAGGCTGAAAAAGATGGCCACCTTCAGGGGGATGATCCAGACAAGGGTCGTTTGGAACTGATGAATGAAATACGGATCGATGTCAAAATCGAAGCGGAGCAGATTGGCGATGTAATAAGCCGCTGCGAAGAGCGCCGCATCGCATAATATCATCAGATACAGCTTGGGATTCTTCAATTGCCGGTGCATGTTTCGAATGGTCGCATGTTAGTGCCGGACCCCTTCCGCCTTGATGACTTTCACGACCGTCATATACAATATTTTCAAGTCAAAGCAGAACGACTTTTTTGCCAGATAGTGTGAATCATATTCGACTTTTTTCGGTATCGGGATGTCGTCGCGACCGTTGACCTGCGCCCATCCGGTGATGCCGGGAAGGATTTCATGCACGCCCTGCAGCGTCCTCAGCCGGATCAGGTCGTCCTGATTGTATAAAGCCGGCCTCGGACCGACAAAACTCATGTCTCCTTTCAGGATGCTCCAGAGCTGGGGAAGCTCATCCAGGCTGAATTTGCGCAGAAAAGATCCGACAGGCGTCAGGTATTCATCGGGATTCTTTAACAGATGGGTTGCCACGGCCGGGGTATCGGCGCGCATGGTCCGGAATTTGGGCATTCTGAATATCCCGTTTTTCAGACCCACCCGGTCGGACCAGTACAAAACGGGCCCTTTGGAACTTGTTTTTACCAGCAGCGCGATGAGCAGCATCGGGATGGAAAGGATGGCGGCTAAAATGACGGCCACAACGAAATCGAAATTGCGTTTGGCGTTCACAGGGCGCCTGCCCGCCGCATCTCCTGGACGGTCTCCCGCCAGCCGGCGGCCAGGTCGTAACCCGGGATGAAACCGAGCTCCTGCTGAATGCGCCGGCTGTCCACAGCCATGTCTTCCGCATACTTGGAAAGGGCGTCCGCCGTCAGTGGTGTCGGGAGATGGATGCGTTTCAAGGTTTTTTCCAGCATTGCTGTTGCCCGGAGCGCAGGCGAAAGGGGGAGCGCGAATCCCGGGGGGGTCCGTCCGAGGGCGTCGCAAAGGGTCGCGATGATGGTTTTCATGCTGTGGAACTGTCCGTCCGTAACGTTGAAAATCCGTCCGGCCGCGTTCGCATGGGTTGCCGCCAGCACCGCGGCACGGCCGACATCCTTGTCATAAATCAGGGAGCGCCGGTTGGAGCCGTCACCGACGGGGATGAAGCGGCCTCTCGCCAGAGACCGGACCAATCGCTGGTAATTTCCCTTGATCCGCGATCCGTACACGGCGCCCAGACGCAGGACGACACCCATTCGGCGGCCATCTTCACTCTTGGCCTCCAGCACGATCCTCTCCGCTGCAAGCTTGGTCCGGGCATAAACGGTGTCGGGACGGGGCGGCGTGTCTTCGGTCAGGACATGCCCGTGGGACGGACCGTACACGGCGATCGTACTGAAGAGCACCACGCGCCGGACGCCCGCCTGCATGGCGGCCCCGGCGACGGTTGACGTCCCCCCCACGTTGATACGGTCGTAGCGCTCCTGCAAAGAAGACGGCGGATTCGCGATGTGCAGCAGGGCGGCCATGTGAATCACCGCATCGACATCCTGCATCGCGGCGGCCACGGCGGCCGGGTCGGTCACATCGCCGGTGCGCGCATCCATGCCTTCGGGCCGGCGCCCTGCCGGCGGGGGGTCGAGGGACAGGGTGCGAATCGAAAAACCGGAAGCACGGAAGGCTTCCACAACCGGGGGGCCGATAGCGCCGGTGGCGCCCGTGACGAGTGCAAGGGGCTGGCGCCCGGTCACAGCCACTTCCAGCCCCACTTGCTGAAATAACGATGCATGCTGACCATGAATATCGCGGCCATTCGAATATGCTTGTGAGCGCCTCTGGTCCAGTAATGCGTGACGGCAGCCTCCGGACAGTATACGGTCCGATAACCCTCCTGCTGGAATCTGCGGCTCAGGTCGAAGTCTTCGAAATACAGGAAAAAACGCGGATCGAAGCCGCCCACTTTTTTCAGCTCGGCGGCACGGCACAGCATGAACGCGCCGGACATCACCTCGACGTCGCACATTTGATCGTACCCGACGTCCCTCATCTCGTAGCGGTCCAGACGGCGCTTCAGCAAAGGATGAAGGGAGCGCGGCGCAAAGCGGCGGATAAACAGGTCCATGACGCTGGGATAGCGCTTGTTGAGGTACTGGTCCGTGCCGTCCTCATTCAGCACCCGCGGGCACGCCATGCCGACATTCGGATGACTGTCCATGAAGCGGATCAAAATCCGGATTGTTCCCGCGGGAATCAGAATGTCGGGATTGAGGACCAGATGGTATTTCGATGGTTCCGCGCCGAAAATGGCCCGGTTGTGCGCCCTGCCGTACCCGATGTTTTCGCCGCTGAAATGGTAGGCAACCGGAAGGCCGTCAAAGGCGGAACGCAGGTCATCCTTCGGGGAATTGTCGACGACATGGAGCGTCACGGAGCAGTCCGTGTTCAGAAAACTGGCGGCGGCGTCGCGGACGACCGCCGCGGGGTTTTTGTAAACGACCATCGATGCGGTGCAGTCGCGCAACGAAAACCCCTGCCCCTGCTCTTCTTTCATCGAAGGGTCCATTTTCCCTGCCGGCGGGCGTTGACAAATATTTTCATGGCCGCTCCCTGCCCCTGCGGATCTTCAGGCGCTGCAGCAGACCCGGCCGGTCCAGCAGCCCCCAGATGTATGCATCGTCCGCCGTTCTTCCGTTTTGAATCCGCCGTCGTTTTTTGAGAGCCTTCCTGAATCCCTTCAGGGCATCCCGCTTCGCCCTTAAATAATCCACCCCCCGGCCCCGCAGGGTAAAATAGCCGAGGGCGGCAATGTTGTAAAGGATATGGGGAAAGATCGTCCGGGCAATCAACCGTGCCGGCATGTTCTGGATGTAGACCCATTCCAGATTCCGGTGGCCGTAGTAAACCGAGACGGGCGAGTCGTGCACGAGGCTGGCGCTTCCCCTGTGGTAGACAATCGCGTCCGGCACATACAGACACTGGTAGCCCCTCAATTGTGCCCGGAAACTCAAATCGACGTCTTCGTAGAGAAGAAAAAAATCCTCATCGAAAAGTCCGATCTCTTTCAGCATCTGTGTCCGGTAGAGCGCCGCGCCGGCGCAGGCGCCGAAGACCCATTCCCGGCTGTTGCAGCGATCGGCCGGCTCCCCGCGGCCGCGAAGAAGCGCCGCGCCGGCCCTGCTGTAACCGTCACCGCAGCGGTCGATCACTTCCGGACGTTCGCAATAGAGCATTCTGGAGGCGGCAAAGCAGGCCGCTTCCGTTTCCTCCATGGCCTCGACAAGGGCCTTGAGCCAGCCGGGGTCCGCCGCGGCATCGTTATTCAGAAGCGCCGCATAAGGCGTTGTCAGATCGCCGAGGGCGCAATTGTTGGCTGCGGCAAAACCACGGTTTTCCTTCAGGGCGATCAGGCGCACCTCGGGGAAACGGCCGGCAACGAACGCCAGGGAATCATCGGTGGACCCATTATCGACCAGGGTAACCGAGAACGACCGGTACGTCTGCTCTCTGAGGCTCTGCAGGCACTTCTCCAGGAATTCCCTGCCATTCCAGTTGACCACAATGATGCGAACCTGCTCAGACATTGACAAAGGAATCAGGATGTTTCTGCCGTACCCTGAAGATACCGCACTTCGCCGTTCCGGCCGGACCGGCCGGTCATGCCATGTCCGATGCCCCGCAGGATCTGCAGCAGGCTTCGCAGGCGCTGTTTCTCGTAGATCAGGATCAGGACCAGCATCTTGATCAGGGTAATCCTGTTCCTGCGGCTCCAGGGGCGCTGGGATTCACGGTATTGGCGGTGCAGAAGGAGGGCGTTTCGGAACTGGTAGTAACGCCGCAGGGGCGGGTGGTGCGTGGGATGCACCGTCGTTCCCATGAGCACGTTTTCCTCGAGCCTGCCCATCTGATGCAGAATCTCCGCTGAATGGACCTCGATGACCCGATAGCCGAGGGTCCGCAAGCGGAGGCAGAATTCGACATCGACATAGTCGACGAAGAGACCCTCCTTGAAATATCCCGCCACTTCAAAGGCCCGGGTGGAAAAGAGGCTTCCTGAGGTGATCACATAGGTCACTTCCGTCCAGGACGGGTCTGCCGCCGGAGACGGCCTGCACGTGCTTCCCACAAATACGGTGCGGGGACCGGCAACCATCAGATTCTCCGGGTGGGGATGGGATTGCCATGCTTTCCGCATTTTCTCTGCCATGTCCGGGGCCGGCAGGCTGTCCTGATCGAAGGTTGCGATCCAGACAAAGCGTCCTTTATCCGCCAGGGCCTCGCGGACACCCTGGTTCAGGGCGGCGGCGACACCGAGGTTCTCGCGGTTGCGAATGCAGGTTACGGTATCCCTGACGCCCAGCGCCATCTCCAGATTCAACGCGGCCGCTCCCGTGGTTCCGTTATCCACGACGATCACGCGGGAGACCTGCGCGGCGATCTTCTCCAGCCGCTCCGGAAAGCCCGCGTCGGGGAAAAACGTGATCACGACGGCGCAGATCCGGTTGGATGGTCCGTCGAAGGGAGGTGGCGTCGGCGTCGTCATTTATGGAGCAACAGGGAAGCAGTTCATGAGACGGTTCTCAGTCAGCGATCGGCCGGCCAGCGCGGAAAACGGTGGTACGAGGCCAGGGAAATGGAGTAGTCTTCCCGGTAGCGGGTCAGGTGCGGGCTGTAAAATGGGTCGTTTTTCAGCAATTCCCCCCAGCGGGCCTCCATCCGGTCGATCTCGCCCCGGAAACGGATCTGTTTCTCCACCGTATCCTCCGGTCCCCGGGTCTTCGATTCGTGATGGTACAGGGTCAGATGATTCAGGCAGAGGTTGTAATAACCGGCTTTCAGCAGCCGGATGCAGAAATCGACATCATTGAAGGCCACGGGCAGGGCCTCATCGAAACCGCCAACCGCCTCAAATTTCGCCTTCTCCACCATGAGGCAGGCGCCGGTCACGGCGGCATAGTTTGCCGTGATCCGCAGCCGGTCGAAGTATCCGGGCCGGTCGTTCGAAAGGTATTTATGGCTGTGGCCGGCAATGCCGCCGATGCCCAAAACGACGCCGGCATGCTGAACGGTGTCGTCGGGATAGAGCAGTTTCGCGCCCACGGCGCCCACCCGGGGGCGCATCGCCTGTGCGGCCATCTCGGCCAGCCAGTCCCCGGAAACCACTTCGATGTCGTTGTTGAGGAGCAGGACCAGCTCGCCCCGGGCGTTCCGCACGCCCTCGTTGATCAGGGCGGGGAAATTGAAGGGGATCGGCAGCGGCACGACACGAAAGCGGCCGGGCTCCTTCTCCTGCCAGCGCTGAAAAAGCCCCCGGGTTTCCGCCTCCCGGCTGCCGTTGTCGACGACGATCACCTCAAAGCGGTCGTAGGAGGTCTTTTCAAAGACGGATGTCAGACAGATTTCGAGAAGTTCCGAGAGATCCCGGGTGGGGATAACGATCGAAACCAGCGGCCGGTCCCGCAGCCGGTAACGCACGCGGTAGCGTCCGGACAGTCCCGCCACCGGCTCCGCCACGGCGTCTTCTCCGCGCCGCTGCAGCGCCTCCCGAACGGCCCGGAGGCCGGCATCCTGGGCATATTCCTTCGACTGGAAGCTGGCGGCGCTCGAGGCCGGGATGGAGCGCCAGTGGTAGAGCACCTGTGGGATGTGGCGGATCTTGTCCGTGTGTTCGGTCAGGCGGAGTACCAGGTCATAGTCCTGGCTCCCCTCGAACCCTTCGCGGAATCCGCCGATCTTCCGGACCAGGGCGGTCCGGTACACCCCCAGGTGGCAGGTATACATGAGGGAAAGGAATGTGTCGGGCGACCAGTCCGGCTTGAAAAAGGGGGAATGCCGCCTGCCCTGCGCGTCGATCTTGTCCTCATCCGTGTAGATCATGTCCGTGTCCGGGTTGCGGCAGATGAGCGCGGCGATCTCATAGAGGGCATCGGGAGTCAGCTCATCGTCATGATCCAGGAGGGCGACGTAATCTCCGGTCGCCAGTGAAAGGGCCGAATTGGACGCCGCCGAGATGTGGCCGTTGGCCTCCCGGAAAACCACGCGGATGCGCCCGTCACCGGCGCGGTATTCCTCGAGAACGGTTCGGACATGGGGCAGGGTGGAGGCATCGTCGGCATATGCAGAGTTCCCAGCGGGGATAGATCTGGGACAGAACGGAATCCAGGCATTTTCTCAGCCAGGCTTCGTCGGTGTTGTAGACGGGAAGGAGGATGGAAATGAGCGGCCGCAGCGCCATCTTTTCCATTTCCCTGAGGATGCGGTCGCGATCCCCGGCCGTCAGGCGATGCCTTCTCTGCCAGATTTCATAGAGCTCGCGGTCCGCCAGATGAAACCGCTCCTCGAAGGCGTACCAGAGGCCGCGCCACCCTTCCCGGCCGACGATGCGCCGGACCTTGCGGGCGTGGCGCGGCAGCGCCTTCATGAAGGAGGCGACGCTGCGCAGACGGGTGAGAAGGATGCGGATCAGCGTCCGAAACTTTCTCAGGATCACGGGCGGGGTCAGCTTTTCCGCTTTTCTTGGCACGGTCCTTAGCGGGCTTGTCCGGATGGGGGAAATTGCGGTCAGGGGAGGAGGGGCACCTTTTTCCATCCATCGCTCTGCGTAAATTCGCGGGCGGCAAAGCACCAGACGACCAGTTTTTTCGTTTTCCAGTAGCTCGGGTCCCGCTGGGCCCGCCGCAGCAGGTTGACGCGGGCCGGCGTGGCGCCGGAGCCTCTCACGGCGACGAGGTCCACCGGAAAGCCGAGCTCCAGGGCGAGCTGGTCGGGCAGGCCCGCATCGCGGGTCTGCATGTCGTCTCCGGCATGGAAAACGAGGTTGTGGCTGTCGCCGACCAGGAGGACGGGGCTTTTCGGGTCGGGGGCGACCGGCTTCAGCGCTCCGGCGCCGCCTGAACCGACCTGGCGGACAGCCAGGATTTCCTGGGGAAGGTTCCTGCCGCCCGGGGCCTTCCAGAGATCTCCGCTGATGGGGACGGATTTCCAGGCTGTCTGATAGGCCGTCTTCGGGACCTTCTGCAGCCAGGCGCTGCCCTGGATTTCCTCGCGTATCTTCTGCGCGGCCAGGACGCAGCCGTTACCGGACCAGTGCGTGTCCTGTTTGCAAAAGGGGGCGCCCTGGGGGTGAAAGCGGTTGGCCAGGAAAAAGGGTGTCAGGTCCAGGACCCGGATGCCGTTCTTCCTCAAAAGCTGGTAGAAGGCCTGCGTGTTCCGGTCCAGCCGCACCGGGGCGCCCTCGCGGGAAGGGGCAAGCTGGTCGGACAGGAAGTCGGGGTAGACGACGCTTTTGGGGGGAACAGGGACCATCAGCAGCTCGATGCCCATTTTCTTGAGTTGCCGGTGAAAATCAAGGATCGCCGGAAGGGGATCGGCATGCTCGGGTTTCGCTGCCCGGCTGACCTTGGCCGCCGCTTTTCCCCAGAACGGCCCCGCCGAGACGAAGTGAAGCTCGGGGCCGAAGAAGAGCCATCCCTCTTTGCCCGGTACGGTTATGGTCCCCTGCTGCTGCGCCGATCGGGCCAGCGACGCATACTGGTCTGTGACCTTCCGGACGGCATCCGGATCGGCTGCGGATGATGCCATGGCAATCATGCAGAAGCCGACGGCGGCCAGGATGATACAAATTTTCTTTCCGTTCACTTTCACTTGCACCTCTCGAATGGAGTTAAACTTCTCATTTTTTAATGGCCTCGCCCCAGCAGGGTTCGACAAGCTGCAGCGCATCATCGTCCAGTTCGCTGCGGTTGATTCCCTCGTAACGGCCGGCGACATCGGCCCAGGCCGTCAGCCGGAGCGCCACTGTTTCACCCGGGCGGTACTGCGCCGCCGCCGTCAGGACATTGTCCGTCATGCTCCTCATATAGACCATCGCATCCGTCTCCGTCAAGGGGCGGCCGTCCGAAGTCAGATCCGTCAGGTGGATCGCCATGACATGGTCCTTGTAGGCCACCGTTCCGGGCCTCGGGACCGAAGAGACCGCCCTGATCCTGCCGTGTACGATTCGCTCAACCCCGGGCGGCAGCGTGAGATAATTCACCGGTTCGGGCGTTCCGGTTTTCAGGTCGATCCGTTTCCAGTTTCCGACGGCGAGTTCGCGGATGGCAAACTGATAGATCACCAGGCGCTTCCCGGCCAGGCGATCCCGCCCCCGGGCCATTTCGCCGGCGAGAAACTCCCGGGTGGCATGGGAGCCGTTGTCGTTGCGGGTAATGCGGTCCAGAGGCCGCTGCATGGCGTAACTGAGCTGTTCGATGAAGCCGGCCCCTTCGCCCCATCCCATCGCCCCGAGGGAGTAGATGTTGCTGAAGCTGTCGCCGAGCACGAGCACATCAGCCGTCTGCTGCGCCTGCCAGGGCTCTCCGCCGGCGCCGGATATTTTGCGGATGGTCGCCTTCTCTGACGGAAAGACCTGCTGATTTCCGGGAAGGCCGAGCATGACGGCCAGGTCGCCCAGATGCGTTATTTCATTGCTTTCCGCACGGTATCCGGCCGCGGGCAGCGGGGCCAGACGCACATGGCGGTCGATAAACTCCTTCAGCCCGGCCGCGGCCTTTTCCATGGCCTCGGGACGCCAGTGGGTGTCGGTTGCGAGATACGGGTCCCGGCCGCTCTCCCGCTTCCATTCCATCATTGCCGGCGCCGCATCGAAAACAAGGATCCCCGCGTGCGCCATCTCCTCCCTGAAACGGTTATAGGATGGGTTCTGCAGGGCTTCCGTCCGCCGGTCATAGCGGCCGCTCAGCTTTTCCGGCTGGATCATGGCCTTGATCGGCGTCGGCATGACGATCAGGGCGATCCCCCGCCGGGAGAGCTGCTCCTGCAGGTGCAGGATCGCGACCCTTGGGTCGGGTTCCGTCGGGGCGGCCCATTCATCGCCCTCCGTCCCGCGCTTCCGCAACTGAACCGGGTCGAGAAAGGGAGGGCCGGCCAGATAATCGACGCCGGGACGGTAAAAAAGCCAGGGCTTCCGGCCGCAGTAGGCCTTTTCGTTGCCGGCGCCCAGCCAGGCCGTCAGGACATACTGAATCCGGGGGCGCAGCCATTTCCCGATCGCAGACCGGTCGTCCAGCGTTTCCTCATACTTTTTCATCTCTTTCAGCAGATGGCGATTGACCGTAAAAATGTTTTCGATCCACGATGACCCGCTCGCCCCGGACGCCTTCATGGCCGTGGGCAGAAGGGAGAAAACATCCCAGGCCTGCGGCAGCGGGGAACGCCGCTCCCCGGCTGCGAAACTCCGGAAATCCGCTATGTGCTGAACGGCGGGAACGGTGAGGATGACGATCAGGAACAGGGCGATCATGATCCGGGAAAGCGTCGGATGAATCCGGGTGTGACCCGCCTCCCGTCTTGCCGTTTCCTCGCGCAGTTCCTGATGTTTCCAGTCGCTCATCCTGTCCGCCTAAAAAATGAAGTAAATGAAAGGATTGTAGGACTGCGTCATCAGCACGGCCAGTGACGTCAGCAGCGCTACAAAAATCGTTGCGGCCTTCCACCGGGGGATCGTCCGCGTCCAGTCCCAGGTTTGCGGGCATCCCCAGACGACCAGCGCCGCAATGGCAAACGTTCCCCAGTAGTAGGGCTGGTAGAGGATACCGCCCAGAAGGCCGGCTCCGTCATGAATCGCCGCCAGGCCGAACAGGCTGCCGAGATAGGACAGGGCCGCGGGCAGATCGGGCGCCCGGAAGAACACCCAGGCGATCATTACGATGAAGAAGGTCATGGCCATTCGGAAGGGTTTGGGCATCCGGCGGTAGAAGGCATCCTTTCCCCGGGCGCGCTCCATCACCAGCATCCCGCCGTGGATCCCGCCCCAGATGACGAAATTCCAGGAGGCCCCGTGCCAGAGCCCCCCCAGCAGCATGACCACGGCCAGATTGAAGTTGGTGCGCCAGACCCCCTTCCGGTTTCCCCCGAGCGGGACGTAGAGGTAGTCCCGCAGCCAGGTGGAGAGGGAAATGTGCCAGCGGCGCCAGAACTCCGTGATGGATTGCGACAGGTAGGGGGAATCGAAATTCTTCGGAAAGACGAAACCCAGCATCAGCCCCAGGCCGATGGCCATGTCCGAATAGGCGCTGAAATCGAAATAGATCTGAAAGGCGTAGGCGACCAGCCCGTACCAGGCGTCGAGCACTCCCCGGGAGCCCGCGTCGAAGACCACGTCGGCGATCTTTCCGCACGGGTTGGCCAGGAGCACCTTCTTGGCCAGGCCGAGGCTGATGAAGGCCACGCCGCGGGCAAATTTTTCCGGGGTGTGGGTCCGGTTGGCCATCTGGTCGGCAATCTCGCGGAAGCGGATGATCGGGCCGGCCACGAGCTGGGAGAAGAGCGAGATGTAGCAGGCGAAATCGATGATGTTGCGGAGCACCTTCGCCTGGCCGCGGTACACGTCGATGGTGTAGCTCATCAGGTGAAAGGTGTAGAAACTGATGCCCAGCGGCAGGGTGACGCGGATCGCCGTTTCCAGCTTCAGATGGGACAATCCCAGCCATTGAATCAGGATATTGTAGTTCTCCATGGTGAAGTTGAAGTACTTGAAAAACCCCAGCATGGAGAGGCTGGTGACCGTGGAAATGAAAAGCCAGGTTTTTTTCCGGCGCAGGATGTCACGGTCCGACACCGGAGGAGCCGGCAATGCCGGAACGGCTCTCAGGCGCTCTCCGGCGATCTTCAGGCCGCAGACATAGTTGATCAGCGTCGAAGTCAGCAGCAGAACGACGAACAGGGGATTCGCCCATCCGTAGAAGACATAGCTCAGCAGCGTCAGGGCCAGATGACGGCCCCGGCGCGGGAGCCCGTAGTAGACCGCCAGGGCCAGGGGCAGGAAATAGAAGAAGAAAATCTGTGAACTGAATACCATGCGCTCGTCGCTGATAAAAATGTAAGAGATGACAGTCCCGCCGCCGGTGCGGCCGCCGGCCGTCATCTCGCATCAAACATCAAAGTCGGATTGAATTTATGGTTTGACCGGTTGAGTGATTCGGGCGCCGATCAAAAAGGAGGTCAGTTGCGCAATTCGTAATAGAGGGGCAGCTTGAACTCGTCGCTGTCCATGATCAGGCGCTCCCCTTCGAGTTCGGGGTGGTCATCGTATCGTTCCAGGACCATGCGGTAGGTTTTCCCCTTCTCCCGGATCGCCTCTTTGAGGACGCTCGCATCCTCGATCACCCAGTGGGCGGCCATGAGCTTCTTGCGGCCATAGGAGCCGGAGATCACCCGGACCACTTCGTAGGCGTTTACAAGAAGGGCCCGCCGATAGGGGGCGATATCGTGAGGTGTGGGGATGACGGAAGGCTCGGTCAGGCGGGCTTCGACCACCAGGCGCTTCAGCGTTTTCCCGGGAGCCGGCTTTTTTGATATGGCCGGCTGTTCTTCTCCGGTCTCTCTGCCCGATGCAATACCCGCTGCGGCGGTGCGCTTTTTCCCATTTGCTTTGACGCCGGAGGCTTTCCCGGAAGCCTGCCTGGCGCCCTCAGCGGGCGCGACCCAGACATCGGGAAAGAAGTCCGCCCGGTCGTTGCGTGTGATCTGCCGCCAGGATGCGATTTTTGTAAGACCCGGGTTGAATCTGCCAATGAATATTTCAATGTTCCGGCCGCCGCCGCCGATCTTGTTGCCGCCAAAACCGGTTTTGTAGGGGCCGGTCATGGCCATGATCCGTGACTGGTTGCTCCACCGGGGATGGTAGACCTCGTAGCCGTCGATGCCCGGCGCCCCGTTGATGTTGACCTGCCATTTGCGCTCGTTTTCGGGATTGACGATCGTCAGGTTCCGGTGGGCGCCGTCGAAGATCCAGAGATAGCCCTTTCCCCTTTCAGGACTCATTGCAGACCAGCAGCCCTTCGCGTGGTGCTTCATCGACCGGTTGGGCAGTTGGGCGATGCCGCCGGCGGGCCAGGGAAACAGACCCCCCGCCGTCCGGCCGTCCGCGGAGACCTGAAAACTGTGCACGCTCACCTTCGTCCGGTTCCACACCAGCTCCGGCGATCCGGGACCGTCCAGCAAAACCCGGTAAACCGCCGGACAGTGCTCGCTCCCGTCCTTCCCCTCCATCGCGCCGTAGTAGAGCCACTCCCGCCCGTCGCCGGGATCCTGCCAGACTGCCAGCCCGAATCCCTCCAGAACCTCCCGCAATCCCGAACCGTCCCAGTTCACTGCGAAAACCTTCTTCCGGTTCCGGTCCGAAAACACCACCCGGTCTCCCCTGGGCGTGATCAGGGGCTTCGAATAATTACCCAATGTCCCCAGAATCGCCCGCTCGCCCTGATTGTCCCCCGTGTCCAGACCCATGAGCCGCAGGCTGCTTCCCTGGGCGAACACGTCGCGACTGTCCCCCATGTCCTGAACCCAGGCCACCCGCATGCGCATACCCGCGGGCCATTCGGGGGTTGCCGTACTTTTGGATGCGGGGGAGGGGTTGGCCCAGACCGGCATCGACAGACTCAAAAGCGCGAAGACGGCCAGGCAGAATGACCGCAGTGGTTTCGATATTCCGTCGAGGAATCTTCCTGTCGGTCGGACTGCAATCCGGTCCTTCCTGTCAGCCGTAGAAATCATTCGTTTGATCCATCGCCCGGTCTGCCTCGCGTCAGGCTTGAACTCAGCGCGTCAGCGCACTGCGAAAGGTATTCGCGATGATCTGATGGCCCGAGCTGTTGGGATGTATCCCGTCGTCAAGTATATAGCTCTCGTTCCAGCCGAAGGATGCTTCCATGTCGGCGCAGGCGATCCCCTCCGAGGCTGCCAGGGAACGGATTTGCTGGTTCAGTGTGATCAGGCTGGGCTTTCTCCAGGCCCATTCACCGAAAACCGGCGTCAGGGTGGCCACGACCGGTTTGGTGCCGTTCGCCTTGGCCTGCCGGATGATGTAGCGCAGGTTGCTGGTCGTCCAACTGGCGGGATAAAATCCGTCGTCGTTGTTTCCGTAAAAGATGGTAATGTACTTGGGATTGTACTGGGCCAGAACGCTGTCGATGATGTTGGCGCCGTAGGAGCTCAGTACGCCGGAGACGCCCCGGTTGTAGATCGTTTTTCCCCAGGATCCGGACAGCAGGGGCACGTAGGACTGGGAATAATTGACTCCGTAGCCCGCCGTGATGCTGTCTCCCATGGCCACGCAGACATCCTGAAGTTTCGTGTTGACGGGAGTTGTTGCGGACGCCCTTTCCGAAGGCGAGCTTTCCCCGTGGCTGTTGACCGCCGTGACCACATAATAATAAGTCGTACTCCAGGCCAACTGTGAATGGGTGTATGAGGTGCCCGCAATATTGGCAAGCAGGGTCCCGGTCCTTGGGGATATATTGGCCGATTTCGACCAGTATATATTGTAGCTTGTCGCCTTTTCGGCGGCGCTCCAGGTCAGCGTCACCTGTTTCTCGCCTGCCGTGGCCGAGACTCCGGTCGGGGGTGAAGGGACATCCCCCTGGTTGGGTATAGCCGACACTTCCTCCGATGGAGCGCTCTCCCCGTATTTGTTCACGGCAGTCACGATATAATAATAAGCCGTGCCGTTGGTCAGGTCCGAGTGGGTGTAGGGGGGGGCCGCATTGGCGATCTTGTTGCCGGTCGCCTTTGTGACGCCGGTGGCTGTCGACCAGTAGATGTTGAAGGATGTCGCGGCTTCGGTCCCTGTCCAGCGGAGCATCACTTGCATATGCCCCGCCAGTGCCGCAATCTCATGCGGGGGCAGGGGCGGGTTGCTGGACGACGGCGTCGCCGACGATTCCTTGGATTCGCCGCTTTCACCATACTCATTGACCGCGGTGACCACGTAATAATAGGTGGTGCCGTTGGTCAGTCCGGTGTGGTAGTAGGGGTTCGAAACACCGGAAATTTTTGTGCCCGTTGCCTTTGTGACGCCCGTTGCCGTTGACCAGTAAATGTTGTAGGAACTCGCCCCAACCGCATTCCCCCAGATCAGCATGACTTGGGCGTTCCCGCCGGCGGAGACGACGCTTGCCGGCGGTTCCGCCGTGGCGGTCACATCGGCGCTTCCGCCGCCGCCACCACCGCCGCCGCCGCCGCCGCAGGACAGAACCAGAAGGGAGATCATCAGAAAGATCATGCAAATTTTTCTACGCATACGTGAACCTCATTGTTGAGTTTATCAATGGTCCTGCAAAAGCATTGCATCATGGAACAGCGAAATCGAACGCTTTTGTATTAACAGATGACAATGATGGATTTGCAAGCAGGCGATATTGATGTTTTCGTCTGTTTTCAGATTCAAATAATGTGCGCACGGGGGATGGGTATGATGAAGCGTCCGCCCCATTCCCGAATGTGGCCCATCTGCTCGATAATTTCTTCTTTGATATTCCACGGGAGGATCAGGACATAGTCCGGCCGGTCCTCCCGAATCCGGTCCGGGTGACTGATCGGGATGCGGCTTCCGGGCAGAAAGCAGCTCTGCTTGTGGGGGCTCCGGTCCACGGTATAGTCCAGAAAATCCGTCCGGATCCCGCAGTAATTCAGGAGCGTGTTCCCCTTGGCCGGCGCGCCGTAGCCGACGATCCGCTTCCCCTCGTTCTTGAGGCCGATGAGGAGCTGCAGGAGGTTGCGTTTCACCGCCTGGACGTCCTTCTGGAACCCCGGATAATGGTCGATGCTGCCGTACCCCGTCTCCGTTTCTCGCACCCTCAATGCGCTGACCCGGGGTGTAACGGATTTGCCGGTGTCCTCCGCGTGGGCGGCAAAGATCCGCAGGGAGCCTCCGTGGGTCGGCAGCTCCTCCACATCGAAGATGGCCAATCCGTGTTCCCGGAAGATCCGCTCGACGGCAAGAAAGGAGAAATAGGAGAAATGCTCGTGGTAGATCGTGTCGAACTGGGTCTCCTCCATCAATCTGGCCAGGTGGGGGAACTCCATCGTGATCAGCCCGTCGGCCTTCAGGGCGGTCTTCAATCCCCTGACGAAATCGTTCAGGTTGGGGTTGTGGGCCAGGACGTTGTTCCCGATGATCAGATCGGCCTGCCTGCCCGTCCGACGCATGCCTTCCGCGTAAGCCTGGTCGAAAAAGGCGATTTCCGTCGGGAATTCCTTTCTCCCGGGCCACTTGGGCCGTGTTGGCGGCCGGTTCGATGCCGAGCACGGGAATGCGATGCCTGCCGAAATATTGAAGCAGATAACCGTCATTGCTCGCGATTTCGAAAATGAACTTGTTCTCGTTCAGGCCGAACCGTTTCACCACCATGTCGACATAATTTTCGCAGTGCTTCAGCCAACTTTCCGAATAAGAAGAAAAGTAGGCATATCCGGCATCGAAAATATCCTTCGCCTTCTCAAATTCTTCCAACTGAACCAGCAGGCAGTTGTGGCAGACATAAACATCCAGGGGATAGCATGGCTCCATCTTGTGGAGGGCATCGCCGCTGAGGTAGGAATTGGAAAGCGGGGAGGCGCCGAGGGACAGAAAAAGATGCCGCAGGGGCGTGTTACAGAATCGACATTCCATGAAATTCAATTTTCCCGTTCAGGACAATGCGCCCTTATACATGAGTGGAAACCAGTTCCGCAACCTTTTTCGCGATGGCCAGGGACGCAGTCAGGCCCGGCGACTCGATGCCGATGAGGTTGATGAATCCCGGCAGTCCTCTCTCGGACTCTTCACAGATGACAAAATCGCGCACCTTTTCTCCCGGCCCCTGCAGCTTGGGCCGAATGCCGGCCATGTCCGGCATCAGGGCATCCCGCTCCAGCCCCGGAATGATCCGGGAAGCGCCGGCAAAGAAGATTTCCTGCTTCTTTTCATCCACGTGGTAGTCAACGAGGTCCGCGTACTCCACATCTGGCCCGAAGCGAAGGCGCATGCCCATGTCGAGGGTGGCGTGCACGCCGAGACCCACCAGCTCCTCATGGGGTACGGGGTAGACGAGCATCTTCACCGGGGAGGGTTTCTGATAACAGAAATAGGAGCCCTTGCAGTACCGGATCCGGTATCCCAGCTTGTCCACATCGAGCCCTGCCAGACCGGCCACCTGATCCGAATGAAGCCCCGCCGCGTTGATTACGATCCGAGACCGGTAGCGGTACCACCCCTCTTTCACGCCGACAGCATAATGATCCTTTTCCCGGGAGAGCCAGTCCAACTCGCTGTTGAACGCAAAGGTTACGCCCCGGTCCCCGGCGGTCCTGTAAAGATGCGTCATCAGGGCATGGGAATTGACAATCCCCGTCCGGGGCGAATAGATGGCCGCAATTCCGTTTGTATGGGGTTCGAGACGCCTCAGATCCTTTCCGTCCAGCATGACCAGATCCGGGACCTGATTGGCTCTGCCTTTCCGGAGGAGATCCTCCAGTATGACCGATTCCTCCGGGGTGGTGGCGATGATCACCTTTCCCGGTTTTCGATGGGGAATGCCGAAGGCGCCGCAGAGGCCATAGAGCCGCTCTGCCCCTTCCCGGCACAGAAGGCTCTTCAGGGAGCCTGCCGGATAGTAGATACCCGAATGGATCACTTCGCTGTTGCGGCTGCTCGTCTCCCGGCCGTAGGTGCCGTGCTTTTCGAGGACAACGATATCCCGGTATTTCAGAGACAGCTCGGCCGCAACCGCCAGGCCCACGACGCCCGCGCCGATGATCGTAATGACCGCTTCATCCATGCCGGCTTGAAATCATGGAAGAAACGGAACCCTTCTGAAATGCGATGTCAGAGGGTAAAAGGAAACTTCCCTGAAAAAATTGGTCAGGGACGAGAATCGTCACTGAGATAAAGAGAGGCGTTTTCGTAAAGAACTCGTAGCTTCAATTAAGATTTTTTTGCGGGAGTGCCGATCTTTAAGGCAACTCATTCCGCTGATGATTCTTTCGCTGCGCCCAGCCACTGACCATCGGCGATTTGCTGCAGCCCTTCCGGTGAACCGATGTCCAGGTATCTCTGCCGGCGAAAAAAGACGCTCTGCGTCCGGATCCCCTCACGAACGCCGGCCTGGATGACATGTCCCACCGTCAATTCTTCGGGCAACTGCGCGCCGGGCAGTTGCCCGGAAGTCCTCGGCACGGCGAGGTAGTCATGCAAAAACTCGGTAAAGGCCGGCGTCCACACCGCGAACATCCAGCCCAGCTTCAGATTCTTTTCGCACGGTTTGAGGATGATTTCGCGCACCCGGCCGCTGCGGTCGACGGCGACCATGTCCGAGAACCGTGCCTGGTGGATCCGGTAAAGACCCAGCACAAGGTCGGCCCGCGTTGTCGACAACCTTTGCAGCGCCTGCCGGAATGCGTCGGCAGGGCCCAGCAGGATGTCCGGGAATCCCAGCGCCACACGTTTTCCGCGCACAAAGGGATAGGCCTGATCGAGCGTATAGGGGGGACCATAGGGTATCGCTGCAATGAGGTAACCCAGATTCATGCCGACGGAGGAACCGTCGCCGTAATAGTCCGGAATGTCCCACTTGCCCCGGCGCAGGATGAAAAATGCCTTCCGCACCCCGCCGTGACGGTATAGATCCAAAAGGTAATGTGAAACCACCTTGGGCCGGAACAGTCCATTTTCGTTTTTTTGGAGTCCTACCGGAAGGATTTCCTTGCTGCACGGCAGAGGCGCGATCCGGCTGGCATAACCGCCGCAGGGAATGAGACCGATGATTTCGCTGGTTGGCATGATCGGGTTGGAGCAGTGGGTTGGGGTTACTTTACGGGACCCGGCCTATTGTGTGACCCTGAGCGGTTCTATTCCGTCAACATCCAGGAGGGGTTCTCGGCGGGTTTGATGTCCTGTTCGCCCAAGGTGCTGCGAGCGGACGCTGATGCGCCGACCCTCGTGCATGAAATAGGCTGTTTGCTGAAGCCCCTCGTTCCCCCTATGAAGAAGCTCAAGCAGCTTTTTCGCATTGTACGGTGCTTTGAGGTCGATGCACTCGGAATTCTGCCCGATGCTCCCCTCGGGGTGGCCGGTGACGAATTCCACGCGCACGTAGACACGCTGGTCGTTTTCGACGAAATAAGCAGCCGGATATGGCGGATAGGTTCGTGCGCGGAGGAGGTTCAGCAGTTCCCCCGCGGGATATTCCTTATCCAGATCGATGTGATCGAGCGTCGCCAGCACGCCGCGTCGATAGACCGTGGCCTTCGAATGGTCCTGGAGAGTGCGCGTGTATTTCCCCTCGCGGATGAGCGGCCAGGTTTCCTTGAAGAAATCCACCATCCCGCTGGTGATCTTCCGGTGCAGGGAGCCCCCCGTGTCCGTCGGTTCGACGGGGACCAGGCGCTGGGCGATCAGATCGCCGGTGTCGACCCCCGGGTCGATGAAATGGATGGTCATGCCCGCCGGCGAACCGTCGAGGATCGGCCAAACATTCGTGTACCACCCCCGATTCCAGGGCAGGTAGGCCGTGTGAAGGTTGATGCACCCCACGCTGAATACCTGCAACAGTTCCGGCTTCAGGATGTATCCGAACCATCCGGAAATCCCGATATCCGGTTTGAGGTCTCTGAATCTGGCCACCGTCTCCGGCTGCCTCAGCTCCGGGGCCTTCCAGACAAGATCACGGGGTAGATTCAGGGCGTTCCGGATCTGCTGCGCAAACCGCTCGTCGCTCTCCGGTTGAACCACCAGTCCGACGATTTCCTCGTTGCGCTCGCGGAGCCACTGGGCAACTTTCCATCCGCCCCAATTGTTGAGGAAAAGCAGGAGTCGCATCATCACCTGGCGCTTCTTGGATTCCGGACGACTCCGGAGCGGCCGGCTGTTTTCTTATTTTTCTTTATCGCCGGCGTGACCTGCGTCATCACGATTTCCGGGTGAGGTGCGATTCCCCTCACCGCCTGGTAATAGCCGGTTTGCAGTGCCTTGAGAAGCGGTGAATCCGCAGGCAGCGGGCGCCCCTCGATCGTTTTGACGGGGACGACCTCGGCCAGCGTTCCGCAGATCGCCAGTTCGTCGGCGACCACCAGCTCGGTGCGGTCGATCGGTCGCCTTTCAAAGGGAATGCCCTGCGTGCGGGCGAGCGCTTCAATGGCTTGCAGCGTAATGCTTTCGAGAGCCCCTTCCGTCGCGGGAGGCGTGCAGACCCTGCCTTCACGCACCATGAGGATGCAGGAACCGGTGGCTTCGGCAACGCGGCCGGACTGGTTCAGCAGGACCATGTCCTCGCAGCCGAGAGCCCTCCCCTCGATCCGGGCCAGACGGGC
Source organism: uncultured delta proteobacterium (assembly GCA_963709485.1). Classification (GTDB taxonomy): domain Bacteria; phylum Desulfobacterota; class Syntrophia; order Syntrophales; family Fen-1087; genus JAXDBM01. The sequence goes on along the minus strand of CAVPWE010000005.1, from coordinate 396,093 downwards.
CACCTGATAATTGCTGCCGGTCTTGATTCGGGCCGGCAGTGAAACATCCGGGCTTCTTCGCCAGGTGCTCACGCCCAGGCTGATCGGTTTGGGCAGGGCCGTGTCCGCCTGGTAGGCCGTGATCACCAGCTCCGCTGCCGTGTCCTCGCCCCAATGGCCCTGGGTCACAAAGAGCGTTGTCCGGAACCACATTTCCTTGTCCGGCTGGACCAGGGCTTCGGCCAGTTCGCGAATGCAGCGGGTGAACTTCTCGTAGCTGTGTTCAAAGGGGATGTACAGCAGGCGCGCGGACCGCTGCAGGCGCTCGTAATGGCTTCGCAGCATGACAATGGCCAGGGATCCGTCCGGCTGGCGGTAGGCCTTGACGCCTTCGAAGACATTGAGACCCCGAATGGCGGCTTCGCAGCCGACATGCAGGGTGGCCTCATCCCAAAGGCGAAGCCGGCCGTTCATGTGCACAAACTTGGGTTTCTGGAGTTTCATTGGCTCATCCTGAAATTTCAAGTGTTAACGCGAGACCAAAATCCCGTAGCGCCCCGGAGTCTTTGTTTTGACTGCGCGGCTGCTTTCGGGCTGGTCGTTTAAAGATTCCTTACAAACGCGCGATACATACGGGAGATGTTTGTTTTTGTCAAGCGCGGATTGGGAAACCTCCTTCGTCTGCCGGTGTCACGATCCTGGAATATATTCGTAATCCTTGATGAAGGACTCCTGCCTCAGGATGTGCTTGAAGACAAGGTAGGTCAAGGGACGGCTCCAGAGTATGCTCAACCGCAGAGCGGCGATAGCGCGGATCCAGCAGGATGGAGCGGTAGACCTCCTTCTCGTTTGCCTTGAGATAGTCGATGATGCCCTGTTCGTGCGCACGGTTCTTCATCAGGAGGGCCCGGACGAGGATCTGGACAAAGTACCGTTTCAGCATCCGCCGCCGCCAGCGGACCAGCGTCTCCGGCGGGAACGCCTCGATGGAGAGGGCGTGGCGGTAGGGGGAGTCGATGTAGGCGATATTCTGGAGGTCCACATCCAGGTCCTGCTTGAAGGTGACGCTCGACCCGTGCCGCCGCCAGACGCCGACGAACCGGTTGATGAAGCCCACCTTCTGGCCGATGATGAGTTTCAGAAGATTTTCCCAGTCGGTGCTGCGGATGTTGTAATCGTAGAACCCGACCTCCATGGCCCGCTTCCGGTCATGCACAACGCTCAGGGACGTCAGCGAGTAGCCCTTGTAATAGTTGAGGAAAAGCCAGTTGCCGTCCATGACGGCCGGAAGGTCGCTGTTGACCTTGTCCGAAACAAGGGCCTGATCGCGCTCATAGAACGATCTCGTCCTGCCGAAGACCATGATCAGTCCATGCCGTTCGATCATTCCGACGGCGTCGGAAATGTAGTGCGGATCGGTCAGGTAGTCGTCGCCGTCGAGGTGCTGGGCCAACTCTCCCGTCGAGTGCTCGTAGAGGGCCTTCTTGAAGTTCCCGATCATCCCCAGGTTGACGGGATTCCGGTAATACCTCACCCGGGAGTCGGACAGGTATGGCCGCACGACCTCCGTCGTGTTGTCCGTGGAGGCGTTGTCGCTGACGATGACTTCCAGATTCGGATAATCCTGGGCGAGGACCGAGTCCAGGGCCTGTTGAATGAAATGCGCCTGGTTGTAGGCCGGGATGGCGACGCTGACTTTCTTCATGATGCGATCTTGATGAACTCCTTTGGCTCCCTCTCTGCTGCAGACGCGGGCATTCCGGTCAGTTTCCGCCGGAGCCGGTCACCGGGCCGGAGCAGGCCCACGGGATGTTCATTTTGCTGGCGTCCTTTACATACGTCCTGATCTGGTCCACGCCGAAATCATACATATTCGCGTTTTCGCCCTGCCTGTTCCACTCCTTGTACCATGCGACCGTCTTGGCCAGCACATCCGGCAGGGCATAGACGGGATGCCATTCCAGGCGGGTTGCCGCTTTTTCCCAGCTCAGGGTAAGCCAATGCGCTTCATGCGGTTCATTGCCAGTGCTGATGTCCTTCCACCGGCCGGCCCCCCATAGCCGGATGACTTTTTCCACGATTTTCTGCACGCTGTCGCTGGACGGATCGAGCGGTCCAAAATTCCAGGGCTCCGCAAAACTGGCGCCGCGAAGCAATAGCTTTACACCGAGCCACAGATACCCGCAGAGCGGTGAAAAGGCAAACTGCCAGGGTCTGGTTGCTCCGGGATTTCGAATGTCGATCGTGCGGCCCTCCGTCAAAGCGCGGATCACATCGGGCAGCAAACGGTTCCTGGCCCAGTCACCGCCCCCGACCACGTTCCCGGCCCTTACGGAAGCCACGGCAACACGTTGTTCACGCCCATTGCCCGAAAAATACGCATCCCGATAGGCCTCGACGGCGATTTCCGCCATGGCCTTGCTGGCGCTGTAAGGATCGCCGCCGCCGAGCTCGTCGTTCTCACGGTATCCCCAGACCCAGTCCTTGTTCCGGTAGCATTTGTCGCTGGTGACGAAGACCGCCGCCTTAACCGAACGAGTCAGACGGATGGCTTCCAGAACGTTGATCGTACCGAGGGAATTGACCGCGAACGTTTCCTTCGGGTGCACGTAGGATTCCGTGACGATAGGTTGCGCGGCCATGTGAAAGACAACTTCGGGCCGGAACTCCTCCATGACGCTTAAAAGCTTGTCCAGGTCCATGACATCGGCCCGAATGTCCTTCATGCGGTCTTTCATGCCGGACATGTCAAAATGATTCGGCGTGGTCGGCGGGTCGAGGCTGTATCCGATGACGCGCGCGCCCAGCAGATCCAGCCACATGCAGAGCCATGAACCCTTGAAACCCGTGTGCCCCGTTACGAGGACCGGAAGGTCCTTGTAGACGCCGTCAAATGTGTCCTGAATATCCATGCGATAATCCTTCCGCTTCAGACGGCCGGTCATTGAAATATGACCGCCTGTGTTTTATTTTCCAATACATGTCAGCCCTTTTAAATAATTGGAAATATGCTCCATGCTAAACCATGACGGCGCTGCATTCCGAGGCTTTCACCTTCCATCCGGACAACTGCAGCTACACAGAAAAAGGGATCGTATCGGTCGCATCGTAGGGAGTCGGCAGGAGCTCCAGCGCCTGGGCGTAACTCTTAGAACGATAGCTGTGGGCCACCCCGGGAGCCACGGTGATACGGTCGCCGGCCCCGGCGGTCATCACTTCCCGTTCCGATGTTTCCCTGTCCACCACGGTCACCTCGATCTCGCCGGTCAGCACGTAACATTCCTCCGTCTTGACCTGGTGGTAGTGGTTTCCCCGTGTCTGTCCGCTCCGGGGCGAATCGAGGTCCCAGTAAACCAGGTGCCGGATCGCGGCGGTTCCGTTTATGATCTGGGCCAGCTCGCCCTTGGGCGAAAAAAGCCGGCGCTCGGCGTCATCCGCGCCGCCGATGGGGAGCGGAATGATTCGGATCCTGTCTTTCAGCATGTCGGCTCCTGTTGAATGTTGATGTGGGAGGTTCCTGAAAGCGGCTTCATTGACTGATCCACACATCGGGGAAAAAATCCGCCCGGCTGTTTTTTGTGATCTGCTGCCAGGATTCGATGGTTCTGTAATTGGCGTCGAAGCGGCCGATATGGACTTCCACCTCGGCGCCCCCACCGGTTATACGGTTCGATTTTGTCCCCACCTTGTAGGGCCCCGTCATGGCCATGATCCGCGGATGGCTGCCCCAGCGGGGATGATAGACCTCGTAGCCTCCAATGCCTGGCGCCAGGCTGACATTGATCGTGCGCTCCTGGCCCCCCGTGGCGTTCGTGATGTACAGATTGCGGTGGTCTTCGTCGAAGATCCAGAATGTATAGGTGTTGTCCTGAGAAAGCCCCGTCCAGCATCCGCTTCCCAGCTTTGTCCAGGACTGGTTCGGCAATTGGGCGATGCCGCCGGAAGGCCAGGGGAAGAGGCCCCCCGCCATTCGGCCGTCCGCCGAGACCTGAAAACTGTGCACATTCACAAGCGTTTTGTTCCAGATCATCTCAGGCGTTCCCGGACTGTCCAGCGGCGTCCGGTAGACTGCCGGACAGTATTCGTCTCCGTTATTCCCTTCCATCGCGCCGTAGTAGAGCCACTCCCGGCCGTCGGCGGGATTCCGCCAGAGTGCCAGTGCAAATCCCCCCAGCACCGCCCGCTGCCCCGAACCGTCCCAGTTCACCACGAAAATCTTCTTCTGTGCCCGGTCCGAATACACCACCCGGTCCCCCTTGGGCGTGATCAGGGGCTTCGAGTAATTCCCCGGCGTTCCCAGAATCGCCCGTTCGCCCTGGCCGTCGGACGTGTCCAGCCCCATGAGCCGCAGGCTGCTTCCCTGGGCGAATACGTCCCGATTGTCCCCCAGGTCCTGAACCCAGGTCACCCGCATGCGGGCGCCTCCGGGGTCCGTCCGCGGTATGGCGGATACCTCGGGGGACAGGCCGCTTTCACCGGAGTCGTTTGCCGCCGCGACGGCATAGTAATAGGCGATCCCGTTGATCAGTCCCATATGAAGATAAGGGTTCGAAGCATTGGCGATTTTCTTGCCCGTGGTTTTGGAAACGCCGGGCGCCTCGGACCAGTAGAGGTTGTAGGAGGATGCCCCGGCGACCGCTTTCCACTGGATCGTGGCCTGGCCGCTGCCGGCCACGGCTGTGACATCCGTTGGCGCGGCAGGGGCTCCAGTCGGAACCGATGTCGAACTGCCGGAAGACGATGCCGCGGATGTATTTTCAGTCTGGCCGCTGCCTGTTGCCGGCTTTGCCTCCGTCGACGCTGTAGTTGTGCCGCTCGGCGGCGTGGGCAGTGTCGTGCTTTCTTCCGAAGAGCAGGATAACATGAGCAGGATACACAGCAACAGCAATCCGTGGATCAATTTCCGCATGATTCATTCTTCTCCTTATAAGCTTTTTTTTCATGGGCGGGGCGTTTCCAAACGACACCGGAGTTCGGACAGTCATGCATCAAGGCTGCGGGAGCCCGCTGGATGAGGCCGTCGACTCCTTGAACGAGGGTTATCGGTACAGCGCGGTATCGGATGAGCACCTTCCCCGACGCGCAACGTTTATGGATTCGGGGCAAGGGCGTCCGTCGATTTGGTCGCGGACACGAGGCCGGACTGCAATGTTGCCGGCTGTACCCCCATGTCTGCGAACAGGTTCACCGTCGCCTGCTGCATCCGCCGGTCGGCGGCAGGTCCGGGAATATCGTGATACGCGTCCAGCCCCCAGGACCACTGAATGGTTCCCGCGCCGAAGACGAGCGCGCCGCTGCTGTGGCGGTATAGCGTCAGGCTGTGCGTCACGACGCCCGGCGGAGAGTAGGAGTATCCGCTCCTGATTTTGGCCGGATCGACGGCGACCCTTGTCGTGGACAACCGGATCAGGCCCGGGGGAAGGGCGCCATTGTCCCGCACCTCGTCCCACTCGAAACCCAGCACACCTGCCGGCAACTGCGCGGTCTCACCTCCCGCCAGCTTGTCGATCCCCGTGTTGCGCCAGAATGGATACTTCCCTTCGCCGGCGGAAACCGTGATCGGGTCATACCGGGGTGCGTCGACGGCATACCATTGCCCCGTCAGGGCGTTTTCGGGATTGACGTCACGCCACATGCCGGTCCACTCGGGGCTCGGGTCGATCTTGCCGCCCGACCAGTTCTCATGGTAGCAGACCAGGGTTCGATGGGGGGTGTTTGTGCCGTCAATGCTGCTTTCCCAGCGCGTCTTCCAGTAATACTCGTTCCCCGTGAAGAACCCGATGTGAACGCCCGCCGCGCGCGCCGCTTCGACGTTGGCGCGCTGCCCCGCCGAGACGTATTCGTCATGGCCGACGGAGAGGAAAACCTTGTGGGACAGAAGCGCGGCTCCCCGGCGGTCCGTGTCCATGGCGGATGCATAGCTGACGTTGTATCCGTTGGCCTCGAGCCAGCGGATCATCGGATATTCGGTGTTGAACAGGTTAGTCTCCCGCTCGAAGAACGGTGACGTCGAACCGCGATTGATGAATGGACGGTTGTAGCTGACCTTGTAGGCCCGGGTTGCATAGCCGCTGGTCCCGGTGCGGTACAGGTTGCTCCCCCCGTACTGGTTGAATGCCTGCCAGGTCGCGTCGCCCGTCTGAAAGAGCATGTCGGATTTCCCCCCGTCGTCGCGGACGACGAAGACGATGTGGCTCGCTCCGCCCGTGTCCGTCCGGACCGGCCTGGCGATGTAAACGCCCGACACGGCATCGGAGGGCACAGCCCAACTGGCGGAAACGGCCCAGTTCCCGCAGTCGACGAGCTTCGTGGATGCGTCGCTGAAACGCAGGCCGGCTGGGCCTGGGGAAGGCTTCGCCGACGGCTCGATGCTCGCAACTTTCCGCGCGCCCAGGCCGCCGTAATAGCCCAGGCGGTAAATATCGATGCGGTACGCCGCCGCATCGGTCTTGATCTTGAACGAAACCGTTTCGCCGTGGTTCACGCTGAAGTCCGTGGCGAACCCCTGGATGCTCGAATCTCCTGCTCCGCCGACCTCCCATTCGCCCGGCGGGTTTCCGGCCTTGCCGTTTTCCGCGCTGATGGCATTGGGGCCGCCCGGTGCTTCCTCGCCGCCTCCCCCGCCGTTCCCTCCACCCCCGTTCCCCCCGCCTCCGCAGGAGAACAGGAAGGCGAAGAAGACCATGAAAAGGATGGCCGCCTGAAGGACCTTTTTGAAACGATCAAGAATGGCTGGCGCTGTTCCGGAGTGTTTCATGGTCGTTCTCCTGTTTGCCGTCGCATGCGGCATTTGCATAGAATTTCATCAACCGTCGCGTTTTCAGGAAATTATATATGATCAATCCGGTCGCGGCAAGTCTGTTCATGTCACGGGCGACAGGAGGTTCTTTTCGATCAGCGCCGCGGCAGCGTTGCGGATTACGTTGAATTCGCATCCGGCCCGCTCGGCGATGTCCAGCAGCGAGTGTCTGCCGTCGCTGAGATTGAGCACCCAGAGCATGGACATCTGGTCGAACGCCGTTTCCCGGTCGCCCCCGATGAGGCGATAGAGCCCCCTTCTGCCGAGCTGGGGCTCGCATTTGGGGTTCAGGTTCAGATAGGCGCGGTTGTGCTCCAGGATGTCCAGGACCGCACGATACTTCATGTAGGAATCGGCAAGGAATTCCGGCCGCACAAAATCGAGGTCGTCGGCCGAGGTGTGATATTCGGGATAGCGCCCGTGGGGCGTCCGCATGAGGCACCCGACGGGCAGGTCGAAGCCGGGGGAACCGTACTGGCGCTCGTCGTACCCGTAGGGGATGAAGTCCATGATCTCGTAAGCCTGCCCGCAGTGCTTCAGGATATGGGTAACGGCCCGGTCGATCTCGGCATCTCCCCGGCGGCTCTTCTTGTAGGTGATCCTTCCCGGATCGCCCGTGCAGGCCGCCACGAGGCCGTGCCTGATTCTGCGAACGGCCGGTTCGTTGAGGCTGAGCCAGGCGATGGAGCCGATCGTCCCTGGGATGAAGAGGAAACGGTAGGAATAGCGGCGCGGCCGGGCGCTCAGATGCCGGGCCAGGAAGGTGGTCACCGCCACGCTGGACAGGTTGTCGTTGCACAGCGAGGGATGGCAGGCGTGGCAGGAGATGAGGACCTCGCTTTCCTCTTCTCCGGGCAGAAAGCACTCTCCGTAGGTGAGGTGACCGGGCTCCAGGGAACTGTCGATGCGGACCTCGTAGCGACCATCCTTCATTTTCAACAGGTCGTTGTGGCTCAGGCAGAACCCCCATGCCTCCTGGTAGTAGGATGTGCGGTAGGGGATCCAGTCCGGCTGCTCCGGGATGCTGAAGAGATGGTCTTTCAGCTCCGCCAGCGTCATGGTTGCCCGAACGGGCGTGCTGTAGCTGACCACATGCAGATTCGATTTCCGGAAATCGATGACCCGGTTGCCGTCGCTGTCCTTGACGTAGGCGTCCTGAATGTTCCATTCCTTCGGCACGGTCCAGTCGAAGACGGGGTTCCCCGTCGGCACCTCGTGGATCTCCAGGGGAATATGACGGCCGATCAGGGACAGGGTCTCGCGGAGCCCGTTGCCGGTGATGCTTCGGCAGATCGGGTACATTCGCCCGATGAAGGCGTGCATCTCCAGCCCGATGCCGTTGTCTTTTTGCTTGTTTTCTTCCGGAAGGGTGTTCAACTTGTCCGCCTCCTGAGAATCATTCCGGGTAGTCCGGCCAGTCCCGGTCCCGGTCCGACAGGATTGCCCCGTCCGCCGCCGGCCACTGAATCCCGAAGGCCGGATCGTTCCAGCGGACGCCGCGGGCGGATTCGGGATGGTAGAACTCGGACATCTGGTAGACGACCTCGGTGTTGTCGTTCAAAGTCTGGAAGCCATGGGCAAATCCCCTGGGGATGTAGAGCATTCGCCGGTTTTCGCCGGTCAGTTCCACGGAAACCCACTGCCTGAAGGTCGGCGAGTTCTCGCGCAGGTCGATAATCACATCGTACAGACCGCCGCGGGTGCAGCGAATCAGCTTGTCCTCTGCATGGGGCGCCTCCTGGTAGTGCATCCCGCGAAGTGTTCCGGCTTTCCGGTTGAAGGAGACGCTGCACTGGGCCACATCCGGGTTCAACCCCTGAGCGAGGAACTCATGGCGGCAGAAGATGCGGCCGAAAAACCCCCGGTCATCCTCCAGGCGCTGCACCTCGACAATAAAGGCCCCCGGCAGTTTTGTTTCCCTGAAAATCATTCGGTTTCCTCACATCGTCACGGAATGAATCGTCTCTTCAAAGCACGGGTTCCAAAGTTTCATGCCGCACGTTCCCCGCACGGCCTCGCCGGCGACATCAGTCTGTCTGTGCATATTCCGACACCTTCAGGCGGTCGACCGATCCGCCCGCCAGCACGGCCAAGCCGCCCATCAGGATGAAGATCAGGCTGAATGCGAGGAAGAAGGTCGACAGGATGAGCGAGCTCTCCGGCGTCACCTGGTAGTACTTGCCGAGCAGATAGATGATGCTGATGTCCCTCACGCCCAGCCCCAGAAATGACACGGGCAGCATCTGGATCAGATTGACCGCGCCGAGAAGCCACACCGACACCTGGAAGGGAAGATCGATCCCGACCATGATCATCAGCAGGTAGGTGAACCAGATCAGCAGCAGATGGTACAGGATGGACATTCCCACCGTCCACAGCATCACGCCCGGATCGATGCGGGTGCAGGCGATCACGGAATCCCAGAGCTTGTTGTTGAGCCGGTCCAGTTTCTCTCTCCATGCCGGAAAGGGTGTTTTCAGCACGATTGCCCGGGTAGCGTGTTTCGTGGCGGTCGCCGCCCGAAAGGACACGAAGGGAACGAACATCAGCAGGAACAGAATCGCCAGGATGATCATATACACCCTCAGGTTGAGATCGAGCATCTTGTCTTCGAACGCGAGCCCGACAGCAGTGAAGGCGATCAGCGCGAGGATGCTGAGCAGCCGGAGAAAGATAATGACGGAGGCGGAAGCGGCCTTCTTCCCCGATTTGTCCGCCATCATGTACCAGGTGATCAGGCCGCCGGCGAGGTCGCCCGGCAGGACCAGCCCGTAAAAGGACGAAATCAACTGGGCCTTGAAGACAAAACCGGTCCCCAGCCTGCTTTCAAAAACCTTCTTGAAATAATAGTGGATCTGGTACGCGCTGAGGTACCGCCCGCCGAACGAGATCAGAAGCAGGTAAATGACCATGCCGGGCTGGACGTATCTCCATGCGGTCACGAAGTCTTCGTACCGGATGTACCTGGAGAAAATATAATAGAAGATCGCGCCGCTGACGGACAGCTTGACTGCGTTCCATATCAGCCGGTTCCGTTTTTGCCTGTGCATATTTGTCCGGTCGCTATCCGCCGGCATGATCAATGAAGTGGGTGGGGCGGAAGCGGGACAGCCGTATACCTACCCGGCGCGGAAGCGATATGAAGGAGGTGGCGCGCTGATTCTTCTCTACCAGATCTTCCAGGGGGCAGTCTCTTCATTCCAGAGTTTGTTCAGGTATTCCGTTTCGCGGAGGGTGTCCATGCAGGCCCAGAAGCTGTCGTGCCGGTAGACCATGAGTTCCCCCTCGGCAACGATCTTTTCGATCGGTCCGTATTCCAGATCGCAGTTGTCCGATTTGTCGAGATAATCGAAAATCCTGCGGTTGAAGACGAAATAGCCGCCGTTGACGAAACCTTCGATGTCTTTGGGTTTTTCAAAAAACTCGCTCACCTGGTTGCCCTCGATCATCAGTTCGCCGAAGCGGAGCGGCGGTCGGGGCACACCCGTTACGGTTGCCATTTTCCCGTGCTTGAAGTGGAAATCGATGAGCGCGTTGATATTGATGTTGGACACGCCGTCGCCGTAGGTTGCCATGAAGGTGTCTCCCTTAACGAACTTCTCGACCTTCTTCAACCGCGCGCCCTTGAGGGCCTTCTCGCCGGTGTCGGCCAGGGTGATCCGCCATCCGGCCTCTTCATGATTCTGGTGAATTTCGACGTTCTCCGGTTTTCCCAGCTCGATCGTGACATCGTTGTTCATCAGTTCATAGTGGCAGAAATAATTCTTGATCATTTCTCCCTTGTACCCGAGCGCCAGGATGAAATCCCTGTGCCCGAAGTGGGCATAGTTCTTCATGATATGCCAGAGGATGGGCCGTGTCCCGATATTGACCATCGGCTTCGGGCGGAACTCCGTCTCCTCGCGCAGCCTTGCCCCGATCCCGCCGCAGAAAATGACCACTTCCATAATCCTGAATGCCTCCTTAAAAGTATATTGTGCCTTTCATCCGTCCCCCGATGAAGACGGGTTTTCCTTCCAAGCCGGCTTTGCCCCGGCGGGGGCGTCAGTTCCCCCCCCCCGCCCCGCTATGAGGGGGGCTGCGGCGCTTTCATTCCCGCCGCGTACACCTCTTGCAGGTATCTTTCCACGACGGACTTCCAGCTCATTTCCTCGGCCATTCGGCGCGATCGTTTTCCGTGCTCCGGGATCAGCGAGGGGTTCCTGAGATAAAATTCAAGGGCCTCCACGATCGCATCCGCGTCGGCGATTTTTTTGATCACCACGCCGTTCCCGTCGATCATCTTTGCGACCCCGCCCACGCCGGTGCTGATGATGGGAAGTCCCGCCGCCATGGCCTCGAGGGTCGCGTTGCTCATCCCCTCCACGAGGGAGGTCGATATGAAAATGTCGGCCCGGTGAAGCTCACGGTTCAAATCCGCATGTTCGACATATCCCCGGAACTCCACGTCCAGACCCCGGCTTTCCCTTTTCAGGTTCTCCATCTCGGCGCCCTGCCCGACAAGAATAAGGCGGTACCCTTTTGTTTTTTGAAGCGCCCGTATGAGGTGGATGTGGCCCTTGCGCTGGCCCAGCCTGTTGGTGGAGATGAGCGTGAGCGGCATGCGGATCTCCCCGTACGGTTTGGGCTGGAACTCGTCCGTGTCGACGCCGTTGGGAATGACCGCGATCCTGCAGCGCAGCGTGTTCTGCGCGAGTTCAGCCAGCTCTGCCGAGTTGGCCGTGACGATCGCCGCATGTCTCCAGATTGCCCTGGAAAGGTCCTTGAGAATGATCTTCTCGAGGAGGCGAAAGCGGATTTCGTAGCCGGGGACGTCATTGCCCCTCAGGGCGACGACATAGGGCGCCTTCTTTCGGTGCAGATACCCGAAGAACCCGGGCGGCCACCCGTTCCAGCAGTGGCAGATGTCGTAAGCGTTTTCCCGGAGCAGCTTTTTTAGGTAGAAGTGCGCGCGGAGGCACCACGCGAGCATTTCCGGCCCCGACCAGTGGTGCAGGTCCTTCTTGCGGATTCCGATCCTGTGAAGGCGGATCTGATCTGAAAAGTTCTCGATCCGCGTGCCCGGCCCGGGATGCACGGTGACCAGGTCGACGGCGACTTCCGGATGTTTGGCCAGTTCCCGGATGAAGTAATGGTTCGCGTTGGCCGTGCCGCCGCCGACCGGCGGGTACTCGTAGTTGATCATCAGGACCCGCATCATCTAAACGGGAAGATTCCCCTTCTCGCTTTCGATGTATATCGGCCTTCCCTTCACCTCGTTGTGGATTCGGCCGATGTACTCCCCCAGGATCCAGATGAACATGAAGAGAACCCCCATCAGCATGAACAGCAGGACGACGAGGAACTTGTATAGTTGATAGTACTTGTCGAAGATCAGCGTGTCCAGCACCATGTACAAAAGAAAGAGGGACCCCAGGATGATGTTGACGAAGCCGATGATGAAGCCGATGCGAAGGGGCAGGAGCGAGAAGTTGAGCATTCCGTCCATTCCCAGGGAGATCAGTTTCTTGAAGGAGTATCCCGTGTCGCCCAACTGCCGATCCGGTCGCTGGTAGTCGACAAAGGCGTGTGAGAAACCCGCCCAGGCCACCATGCCGCGCAGGTACCGCGCCCGTTCGGGCATCGCCTTGAGAATGGAAAGCACCTTCCGGTCGATCAGCCTGAAATCACCGACATTTTCCGGCATGTCGATATCGGATGTCTTTCCCAGCACGAAGTAGTAGGCCATGGAGGCGTATCGCTTGGTCAGGCTGTCCTTACGGTAGTTGCTGCGCCGGGCGTAGACGATGTCGAAGCCCTCCTGCCACTTCGCGCAGAGCTGAGGGATCAGTTCCGGCGGGTCCTGAAGGTCGCAGTCGATCGAGATGATCGCCCTTCCGGACGCATGGGCGAGGCCGGCGGTCAGCGCGGCCTGATGGCCGAAATTCCGGCTCAGGCTGACGTACTTCACGCGGGTGTCCTTTTTGGCCAGAGCCCGGAGCGCCTCCAGCGTGCCGTCCACGCTCCCGTCGTTGACGAAGACGATCTCCCAGGGCTGGCCCAGCGAGTCCATCGTCGAGCTGGCCCTTTCGTAAAAAAGGTTCACCGTGTCCTGTTCGTTGTAGGCCGGAACGACGACGGAGTAGAAGACACCGTCCGCGACGTTCGCATTGTCCTCAGTGTTTTTCATGGCGGCACCCATAGACCGAATTCCCGATCCTGTCAAGAAATCAGAAGGTTTGAATAAATGCCCTGCACCATTCGATGCGGGCGAGTTGCGGAGGAGCGGTTCTCTGTCATGAAGCGGTCGAAACGGTGTGCGGCTGCTTCCCGCTCCAGGCATTCAGGAGCCAGAGGTTCCAGAGGAAGGCCCGGTGGTCCGTGCGGCAGGCCCTGTGGTCCGCCGCGAGGCCGGAGATGTACGGGGCATGGAGATGCGGGAAGGAACCCTTGCCGTCAAGGGCAAGGCTGCCCTCCCGAAACCACCGGCCGACGGGCACGCTGAATCCCTTCTTGGAGCGGTAGAGAAGCTCATGCGGCAGAACGGGCTCGAGCGCCTTTTTCAGGATGTATTTGGTCCGGCCGTGCCGGTATTTGTACTGATGTGGTATTTTCCTAACAAAATCGACGAGTTCAATGTCCAGAAAGGGGGCGCGCACCTCCAGGGAGTTCATCATGCTTGCCCGGTCCGACTTGACGAGAATGTCATCCTGCAGATAGAGTTTCGTGTAGAACTGCAGGGTCTTGTCCACCAGGTTGTCCTGCCTGCAGGCGTCCCACTGTTCGATGGCCTCGGCGTAGACCTCCTCGATATCGGTGGGCTCCCGGAACAGCTCCTCCAGGTCCCGCGGATCGAGCGGCCCCAGCCAGACGGGGGTCCAAAGGTTCCTCGGGTAGGACAGCCCCCTCAGGGTGCGCTTTAGGCGGAAATCGAGGCTCATGTTCCCGTGCGTCGAGGGGAGCGCGGCCACGGCCATTCGAATGGCCTGATGGACCGGACCGGGAACGAGGCGGTCATACCATTGCGCCATCCCGAGAGCCCGGAAGGGATCATAGCCGGCGAAGAGCTCGTCGCCGCCGTCCCCGGACAGGGCTACGGTCACGTGCTTTCTTGTTTCCCGGCAGAGCAGATAGGTGGGCATCAGAGAGCTGTCCCCCATCGGCTCGTCGAGCCTGCCAACGATCTCCGGGAGCAGCTCCCGGGCCCGCTCCATGGAGAGGATCTCCTCGCGGTGCTCCGTGCGGCACCGGCGGGAGATGATCCGGGCGTATGCGGTCTCGTCGAAGCCAGCCTCCTCGAAGCCGATGCAGAAGCTCTTCATGCCCGCCGGCCCGCCCGCCTCGGCTGCAAAGGTTGTGATGGCGGAAGAGTCGATGCCGCCGCTGAGGAAAACGCCCAGGGGAACGTCGGACATGAGGCGCCGCCGCACCGATTTTCGCAGCAGGTCCCGAAGCTCCTCCCCCCACGCCTCCTCGGGGTCGGCCGGAAGGCGGTCGAAGGGTTCCAGGATAAAATCCCAGTACTTGGAAACACGGAAGCTTATGTCGTCGATCTTCAGCAGCAGATTGTGGCCGCCGGGGAGCTTGAATATCTGCCGATACAGCGTGGATGGCGCCGGAATGTATCCATAGGCAAAGTACTTCTTGAGGCTTCCCTCGTGAACGTTGGCCGAGATCCGGGGATGACGGACCAGCGAGCTCAGTTCGGACGCGAAGGCAAAGGTGCCGTTCTGTCGGGAGTAGAAGAGGGGCTTTTTGCCGAATCGGTCCCGGCTGAGGAAGATCTCCCGCCGCTTCCGGTCCAGAATGGCAAAGGCCCACATGCCGTTGAGGCGGGAAGGCAGCCCCTCCCCCCACTGCCGGTAGCCGTGGAGCAGCGCCTCCGTGTCGGAATGGTCCGTGAGGAAAAGGTGTCCCGCCCGGATCAGCTCCTCCCGAAGCTCCAGGTGATTGTAGATCTCCCCGTTGAAGACGATCCCGAGGGCGCCGTCTTCCGTCCACATCGGCTGCGCCCCGCCGTCGAGGTCGATGATGGAGAGGCGGCGGTGGCCGAGATAGACACCTGCGCTCGCATCGTGCCACATTCCCTCGGCGTCCGGCCCGCGGTGGACCATCGCCCCGGTCATGGACGCGAGGATGTCGGCGTCGCCGCTGCCGCTAAAACCGCAGATTCCACACATGGGGATGGACCTCTCGAATCAGGGCAGGGACCGGTTGCGGCACGGGCGCCGATCCAACGGCGCACTTCAGCCGGAGATGCCTTTTATTCATGGTTTGATCAAGCTTGAGCATATTCCCTGGTCAGCACCCGGAAAGCTTCGGAATTTGTTTGATCGCCGTCCAGAGAAAGGATGAGGCGCTCAGAACAAAGAAAATCAGGCTGAAGAGGGGGATCACCCGCGAACGGAACCCTTCGGGCAGCCTGTTCAGGCCGATCACGAGCATGGGCAGGAGAGCGAAGAGATATCGCCCCTGGGGCTGGTAGTCGTTCACCCAGGAGGTGTAGACCGACTGGCCGACAGTCAGACCCGCGAAGAGCAGGAGAATCAGGATCATCATCACATGCCGGACCGGCACTGCGATAATGATGCAGAAGAAGACGAGTGTGAAGAAAATCCATAACATATTGGTAACAGCCTGATAATGACCCCTGTCGGAATCGTAATCCATGTTTCCGTAGAGGCCAAAAAAACTCTTGAAGGTCATATTGCGCCACTCCGGGTTCTGAAGCAGGAGTTCTTTGAGCGTCATTCCCTTATCCCGCAGACGCAGTCCCCAATAGCTCGCGGACAGGTCCTCCTTCAGTCTGCTCGGTTTGAACTCGGGGGCTGCAAACCGCTCGGCGACAATCGTGAGCCTCTCACTCTTTCTGAAATCGTTGACGTACTGGTCGTAAACCACCGGCGGCAGCCAGACGCAAAGGGCAACGCCGGCGATCAGGAGACCTTTTTTCAGACGGAGACCGTATTCGCCCGGCGTCGTCTGCCGGTTTTCCTGCCCGGCAAGAAAACGCCAGGCGATGGCACACAGCACAAAGGCCACGTAAACGTAGTAGTTCATCTTGGACAGCAGCATGAGCCCCAGAAGGCCGCCGAGAAGGATTCCGCCGGAAACATGGTTCCTGAAGCCGCCGCCATCCAGGAATCGGTTGGCGAGGGATTCCGGGTCCACGAGCTGCCAGGCGATCAGCATCGCGACGAAGAACGCAAACGCGTCGCCGTTGAAGTAGGAAAATGTGTACCAGATCTGGGGGCTGACAACCAAAGCAAGCAAAAGCAGCGGGGCGCTTTGCGCGCGTCGCGCAGCAATGATGCAGAGAATCAGGAAGAGGGAGGCATTGAACAGCCGCCCCCGAAGATAGTCGCCATGGACCAGCCCGGACAGAAGCGCCGAAAACTTGCCCGCGAACCAATATCCCACCTCCGTTCGGAAAACGTAGCTGGCGCCCCATGGGTTGACGGTTTCCAGAACCTTCGGGTCATCCACCGCCCGGGGCAGCCAGGCATTGCTGTAATAGCCGGCACTGAGCAAATGCCCCCATTCATCGGGGTGGCAGGTCCTGTTGCCGGCGAAGACCATGGTCAGAATCAGCCCGAAGGCACAGCCCAGGCAGATCAGGGGCAGCCTGTCCTGGAAATATGGACCGTCGATGAAACGATATGCCCGCTCCCTGTTTCTTGTCCATAGATAGATGCAGAAGAGAAGAACGACCAGGATTGCCGACCATTCGATCAATGCCCGGGTTGCGATGACAAACAGGGGCCGGGCCTGGTTCTGCCACGATCCATCCAGCAGGATCAGGATTTGAGGATCCGTCGCTTTGTCCGTTGTTTTTACCGTCAGCCCTTCTGCCAGGAAATCGAACGACCTGATTTCCCATGCCGCCAGCAACTGGTGGGGCTGGAAAGTCTGGAGGATGTTCCCGAAGCGGTCCGTAAGCCGCATTTTCTGGATTACGACCGTTCCCGCTTTCATCGATGGATCGAAGCGGAGATTTCTGATGTTTCGGGGTATTTTGAATGTATATTCATGAAACTGGCCGTCCTCCCGAATATTTGCCCGCACTGAGTTCGCGCTGGAGAGTCCGTAGCCCCGGTCGTAATACAGCTCCGCCGTGTCCCCGCGCGTCGTCGATTTCATGGATGCGCGAAAATAGACCGACTGGAAGTCATGGTACAGCAACCATCCTGCCGCGAGTACCGCAAGGACCATCATGAAGGCGACGACCGGATCGGTCCATCTCGACCAGATATAAATGAGAAGGACAAAGACGAGAAAGACAATAAAGAATTGGGGGATGATCCGGCAAGCCAGCATGGAGGCAAAAAGATGCAGCCGGTTGAACGAAATGGGACGTTCCACCGTGATGCGAAGCTGGGGATCGGCGGCGTTTGTCTCGGTCGAAAAGCGAATCTCCCCGTCGGCGAGGGAGAAGCTTTTGATCTGATTGGCCGGTTTGATGTCTTCGAGCTTGAAATGGTGAAGGACGTTTTCGTGATAATCGACGATGTCCAGTTTGTTGATGACGATTTCGCGGTCCGAGACCGCGGGCGGATCGAGGCGCAGGTTGAAAATTTTTTCGGTGTAGGGAATCCGAAGCCTGATGCTGTGAAATTGGCCGTCACCGTAAACGGGATAGGTGGCCACGTGGACGGCATTGAACTGTTTTCCGATGTCGTAATACAGCACGGCAGAGCCGGTCACGGGGGATTTCATGGAGACCCGGACGAACACCGAGGACATGTCGTAGGAAGTCAGGGCGTTCCATCCGGAAATCAGGATGCTCAGTGCCAGGGCCGCCCAGAGCAGGCGCCGCGTTCTGCGGTTCGAAAGGAAAATATTTTTGATCCCTATACGCATTTGTCGGTTGTCATGCTTGGATCAAGGGCTGCAAAGCCCTTCCCGGGCTTCGATCAGCAACCGGAAAGCTTTGGTATCAGTTTGATCGCCGTCCATAGAAAAGACCATGTGCTGACCAAAAAGAAAATCAGGCAAAACAGGGGGACGACTCTCGTGCGGAAAGAGGGCGGCAGCTTGGTCAGACCGATGATCAGCATCGGCAGGATCGGGAACACATAGCGCCCCTGCGGTTCGTAATCGACGACCCAGGAATTGTAGACCGATTGACCGACCGCAAGGACGGCAAAGCAGAGAACACAGACCATGAAAAGAACGTCCCGGGCAGGCAAGCCGCTGATTGCATGGAGGAAAACGGAGAGGAAAAACAGGCCCAGGACGAGCTTCACCGCCTGAAAATACGCTGCATCGGAGTGTATGTCCATGTTCCCGTAAAGACCGAAAAAGCTTTCAAAGGTCCAGTTGCGCCACTCCGGATTCTGAATGAAAAGGGCTTCAAAAGTTACCCCCCTGTCTCTCAGGCGCAGGCATTTGTAACTTGAAGAGACATCGTTTTTCAGGGTGCTCGGTTTGAACGGATACTCGGCATGGCGCTCCGCGACAGCGAGGATCCTTCCGTTCTTGTCGAAATCGTGGATGTACTGGTGATAGGCCATGGGGGGAATATAGATGCACAGGGCCACGCCGGCGATCAAAATCCCTTTTTTCAGGCCGAGGCGGTATCGATCTGATTTCGGGTCCCTGTTTTCCTGTTCGAACACAAAGTGCCAGACGATGACAAACAGGGCGAATGCGAGATAAAGATAGTAATTCAGCTTCGACAGCAGCATCAGTCCCGCGAGAACACCGAAAAAGATCCCGCCGGACAGGCGGTCTTTGAAACGGTCGCTGTCGAGAAATTGACGGGTCAGGGATTCCGGATCGATCAGTTGCCATGCGATGATGATCGAAAGAAAGAACGGGAAGGCATCACCGTTGAAGTAGGAAAAGACGTACCAGATCTGGGGGCTGACAACCACAACCAGGGAAAGCAGCGGGACATTGCGCACCCTTCGTGTGATGATGAGACCGAGAATGAAAAACAGGGCTGCATTGAACAGCCTGGTCCTCAGGTAATCGTCATAGACCAGTCCCGACAGAAGGGCGGAAAACTTGCCGGCAAGCCAGTAGGCCGCGTCCACGCGAAACAGATAGCTGATGCCCCACCCCCCCACGGTCTTCAGTACCCTGGGGTCATCCACGGCCCCCGGCAACCAGGAGTCAATGTAGTAGCCGGCAGACACGACATGCGACCATTCGTCGGGGTTTGCGGTCTTGCCGCCGAGAAAAACCATCGCGAGGATCAGTCCAAAAGCGCAACCCGTGTAAAGCAAAGGCAGCTTTTCCTGGACAAAGGCGCCGCCGATGAAGCCGTATATGCGCTCTTTTCTTTTCCAGATGTAGCCGCACAGGATGAGAATGGCGAGGATGGCCAGCCATTCAAACAAGATGACGACTGCGATGTGGAGCACAGGGCGGCTGTGGCGCTGCCATGCCTCATCGAGCATGATGAGAATCTGCGCATCCGTGGAGGCATCCGTTGTGGTTGCCTTGAACCCTTCTGCCGTCGATTCGAACGTTTTGATTTCATTTGCCGGGCTCAGTTGATCGGGCTTGAAAGACTGCAGCACATTGCCGAAACGGTCCGTGATTTCCATGTTTTTCATGACGACCGTTCCCGCCTTTGTCGAGGGGTCAAGCCTCAGATGGGTGATATCCCGCGGCACCCTGAACGTGTATTCATGAAATTGATCGGCTTCGTGCAGGTATGTCCTCAAGCTGTCCGTGGGAGATAATCCGAAACCGCGATCGTAAAACAACTCCGCGTAATCCCCCCGAACGGATGATTGCATGGACAATCGAAAATTGACGGAGCGTGTTTCATGATGCAATACCCATCCGGCGGCGAGGATCGCCAGAAGAATCATGAAGACGATGACCGAATCGGTTCCTCTCGACCAGATGTAGATGAGCAGCAAACCGATGGCCAGCAGGATCAAAAATTCAGGGAGGATGTGATAGAGCAGCATAACGGCGCAGAGGTGCAGTCGATTGAAGGATATGGGTCGATCCAGCACGATGCGGATCTGGGGATCGTTGGCCGCTTCCTCGGTGGAAAAACGGACCGCGTTGTCGACAAAGTCAAATTTCTTGATTTGGTTCGCCGGCTTTAAATCACTCAGCTTGAAAGTATGCAAAACACTGCCGTCGTAATCGACGACATCCATTTTGTTGATCGCGATTTCGCCATGCGAAACCGGAGGGGGATCCAGGCGAAGATTGAAATATTTTTCACCGGAGGGGATTCTCAGCTTGATGCTGTGAAACTTCCCGTCGCCATACACGGCTGCGGCGCTGACGTGGTTTGCGTTAAACTGCCGTCCCACGTCGTAATACAATTCGGCCGTGCCCGTTACCGGCGATTTCATGGACACCCTGACGTAAAGCGATGACACATCGTACACCATCAGGGCCCGCCATCCGGAAATCAGCACGGCGCAGGCAAGGGCCGCCCAGAGCATGCGTCTGGCTCGCTTGTCCGAAAGAAAAGCCGCTTTTATCCGTGTGATCATCTGACCGATCCTTGACCGTCTGACGCAGCGTCTTTCGAGGAATGCGTCTTGTGATGCGCCATCAGGTAGGGGTCGCGAAGCAGTTCTCTCTGCAGTTTCAGCCGGATTTCCAAGGCATAATCCGTGATCGGAAGCGAAAAATCTTCCCTGGCTTTTGTCAGGTTGGGATTGTAGCAAGGATCATTCGATATCCAGTCCTGCCAGCGGCTCTCCATGACCGCCATATCCTGCTGCAATCGCTTTTTCTCATGATCGCCGGCCGCGTCGAGTCCTCGACTCTTGGACTCGTGGTGATACAGACGGAGATGGGCAAGAACGATATTCCGGTACCCCTTCCGCAGCAGGCGCAGGCAGAAATCCACGTCGTTGTATGCCACGGCCAGCTCCTCGTCGAGCCCGCCGGCATCGAGGTAGCGCTTCTTGTTGACCATCAGGCAGGCGCCCGTCACGGCGGCGTAATTGGCCGAGATCAGCAGGCGCCCGAAATATCCGGGACTGCTCGCCGGCACAAATTTGTGGCTGTGGTTCGCCACGCCCCCGACCCCCAGGATCAGCCCCGCGTGCTGGATGGTGTCGTCGGGGTACAGGAGAACGGCGCTCACGGCGCCGATTTTTGCACGCTGCGCCTGCCCGGCCATTTCCTCCAGCCAGCCAGGTGAAATCACTTCGATGTCGTCGTTCAGGAGAACCAGGATGTCCCCTTTAGCATGGCGAACGCCTTCGTTGTTCAGGCGGGAATAATTGAACGGAATATCGACCGGAACCACGCGAACGCGATCCTTCTCCGTGCTTTTCCAATGATCGAACAGCGCTTTTGTTTCCTCCCGCACGCTCCCGTTGTCCACGATCAGGACTTCGAAATTCGCATAGGTTGTCCTCTGAAAAATCGAAGCAAGGCACTTTTCCAGAGAAGGGACATTGTCTCTGGTCGGAATAATGATCGATATCAGGGGGTTGCCACGTACAGGATAACGGACGCGGTACTGTCCGTGACGGTCCGGAACGAAGTCGACTCTTCCTCCTTCTCCCCGGCGGTCCAGGGCTTCCTGAATGGCCTTCTTTGCGGCCACATATGCGTAATTCTTTGACTCCGCCTCTCTGGCCGTCGATCCCTGAATGGTCCGCCAGTGATAGAGAATCCGGGGAATGTGATAGATGCGGAAGGTTTGTTCCGTGAAGCGAAGCACCAGGTCGTAATCCTGACTTCCCTCGAACCCGATTCTGAACCCTCCGATGCGACGGAGAATCTCGGTCCGGTACGCACCCAGGTGTCCCGAATACATCTGGGAGAGGAACGTATCCGGCGACCAGTCCGGCTTGAAGAAGGGCATGTGCCGAATGCCTTCTTCACTGATTTTATCCTCGTCGCTGTAGATCATGTCCGCATCCGGGTGTTCATTGAGCAGTTCCGCGAACCGGTAGAGGGCATCGATGGATATCTCGTCATCATGGTCGAGCAGGGCTGAAAATTCACCCCGGGCCATCTCCAGGGCGCTGTTGGAGGCCGCCGAGATGTGGCCGTTCTCGTTCCGGTAAGCCACGCGGATCCGTGAATCCCGGGCCTCGTATTCCGCGAGCACCGCACGCACATGGGGGGCTGTGGACGCGTCGTCGGCAATGCAGAGCTCCCAGTGCGGATACAGTTGCCCGATGACCGAATCCAGGCATCTTCTCAGCCAGCGTTCGTCCGTGTTGTACACGGGCACAATGACGGAAAAAACCGGGTGGCAGGCCATTTGATCGATGCGTGTTTTTATTTCTTCGAGATCCTGGGCGCTCAGGTGCTCGGACTGCACCCACCCCTCGTAGAGATTGTAGGGCAGGCGACCCTCGTTCAAGCCGTATTCCACGTAATGCGCCAGGGGATTGTTGCCGGCGTCGATCACATCGTAATTCATCTTTGCGTAGTATTCAGTCTGAAAGAAGGGATGGGGATTTTTCCCTTCCCTGGCGCCGGCGTCAAGGTAATGTTCCAGGACATTCCTGCCGGAAGCGGAAATGTCCTGATACATGCTCAGATAATAGTGGGCATCGAACATGGGATTCGGATCGCATTCCTCCTCCCGGCCCCTCTCGATGAAATGGACCAGGGGATTGACGCCGGCCGCGGCAACATCCGGGTATTTTTCCAGATAAAAGATCGGATAGAAAAGGGGATGGGGTTTGATGCCCCTGGCGGCTCCTTCCTGCAGGAAATGAACAACGGGGTTTAAACCGTTTTCCTGCAACGCCGGGACGCGAAGCAGATAATAAGCCGTATCGAAAAAGGGGTTGGGGTTGCGCCGGTCCTGAAGGCCATGGTGAAGAAAGTGTGCGAGGGGATTGATTCCCACCGCGATGACATCGGGGTAGGATCTGGTGTAATAGTAGGTGTCGAACAACGGATGGGGTTTGAATCGGCCCTCCACGCCGTGCCTGATGTAATGGACCAGCGGATTATCCTCTGAAGACAGGGCATCGGCATACTTTTCCCGGTAGTATCGGGTGTCAAAGAGGGGATTCGGGTCTCTGTTCTGTTTTGCCCCCAGCGCCACATAGTGTGCCGGCAGATCGAACCCCTTCCCCTGCAGGTCCGGGTTCTTTTCGAGATAATAAACGGGATCGAACAGTATCGAACGTTCAATCAAAAAGTAATGCTCCAGAAATTCGAGAGGCCTTCGAACCTTGAACCTTCTGATCCAGCGGATCAGAAGGCATGTCCGCCACAGCCTCGAGAGCCCCATTTTCAGCGCGCGGAGCATCTCGCTCATGCTTTTCTCCCGATCTTGAGCCAGCGCAGCGGACGGGTCAGTTTCCAGGAGGTTGAATTCATGAGCGCCTGAATCGCTGCATTCTTCTGCCGAATCTCCTCCTTCAGGGATTTGATCTCTTCCTCTCCGGCCCGCAGCATTCGAATCTCCCCCTTTAGGAGTTCGATCTCCTCCTCGCTGGCCCGCAGCATCCGGACGCTCTCCCGCTCCCTGACTTTCAGGATTTCCGGATAGACCTCAGCGCCGACGGCCAGGTACCGGAGATGAAAAGTGAGTTTCCGGGGGGCGGCAATGCCGCCAAGATCCAGGATGATCCAGGGATGATCATCCTGGAATATCCAGTGGTCGTCCTCCCGCCAGATGGCATTGCTCTGCACGGGCGCAAGCGGGTGGACGTTCCCCAGCGCGTCGGTCGCCTCCAGCCGGTCGAGGCGGAGCGCCAGCGGGGTGTTCATGGGGTGAAAGCGAACCTGCCGGACGGGTCCGCAGGCGCTCAGGTCGAATTCCAGCAGCCGCTCATCGCCGAAGACCACCTGACGGATCACCTGGTTCGAGGTGAATCCGATGCCGGTGTCATAAAAGAGCTCCGCCACCCGGGCGGTGATCCGAATCTCGGCCATCCGCCGGTACAGGTCCCGGTGGTTGAGCAGGGCATGCAGCCGCATGAAAAACTGTTTGCCCTCGTCCATGGCCTGGATCATGGATGCTTCTCCAATCCGGTAGAAGAAATGCACCTTGGGAATCCGGTACACCCTGACCCCCAGACCAATGAGGGACAGCCAGAAATCCCAGTCCTCCCAGCCGTAGACCATGTTGATGTTGTAGCCGCCAACCTTTTCCCAGTCAGTCCGGCGGAACAGGGCCGAGCAGAAGATCAGGTTCTGAAACAACATGTTGTCCGGCGTGTAGTCAGGCAGGTGCCAGTGGTCGGAGCGCGCCCCGAAGTAGGCCGCCTCGCAGTAGACAATGCCGATCTCGGGATGCCGGTCCAGGATTCGGACTGCTTCCTGCCAGGTAGTCCGGCCCGATCCGGTCGTCCGCGTCCAATGGCAGGATGTAAACGCCCCGGGCCTCCTGAATCCCGTTGTTGCGGGCGGCGGCGAGCCCCTGGTTCTCGGTGCGGATCACCCGGGTTTTTGGCCACGCATTGTCCTTCAGGATGCCGACGGTCTCCGCGTCCGTGGAGCCGTCGTCGACGATCAGGATCTCGAAGTCCTGAAACGTCTGGGCCAGAACAGAATCGACGGACTCCTTCACATAGGCCCCCTGATTGTAGCAGGGGATGATCACGCTGACCTTCGGCAAGCTGTCCATCATCCGCTCCTTTTCTCGAACCTGAAACCGCCTTCGCAGGGATTGTGCGTCGAGGGCGAAGACGGGAATCAGAAAATAGAGGGAAACGAACAGAAAGTAATAATACCGCCAGTTGTAGTTATAGGGCCCCAGGACCAATAGCAGAATCAGGACCTGCGACAGGACGACATAGCCGAAGGCTGCGGTCAGCGGGAACAGCCGGTACAGGAAGCAGACGGGGAAGAAAAGCAGCATATAGAAAGGGTTCCAGGTAAAATAGACCCAGGGCTCCGCCGCCGACCATAGATTGAGCGAATGAAGGAGTCGGTAAAGACTGTCGGATTTTGGCTCGCAGGGCATGTACCGGGTCCACTCGTTGTATCCCTTCTGCCGGGCGAAGCCCTGATGCCATTTCGTCACGCCGCTGTCCCGGTACCAGGTGTCGTACCAGATCTCCCTTTTCTTGAATATGTTGACATCCAGCAGGGTCGGATACTGCTTGACAACGCGGATGGCGGTTTCACCGATGCCGAAGCTCATCATGCGGTTGACGAAAAAGCGGCTCTGGCTCGTGACAAAGCTGGTTTTATCCAGCATGATCGTCAACGACAGGAGAATGGCCGCCAGCGCCAGCATCAAGGCGGTTCCGATGAGAAACTTCTTTGACGGGGATGATTCCCATGAGCGCGAGGCCGACGGGTATGATGACGAGATAGACGATGCCGTTGTACCGGAAAAAACAGAGGGCCAGCAGCAAGAGGAACAGGGCAAACAGCCCACTGTCGGGAGTGCCGCAGATGCCCCTTCCATCCTTTCGATCGGCGAGCCTGACAAACCAGAATGCCCAGAAGACGACAAGGAGCGCGAAGGGAATGTCTTTCCAGAGCGTGATCGAATAGACGCCGATGGGGATCGAGGCAATGAAAAGGAAATAAAAGGGCAGGATGACGCAAAGCGCGACCCCTTTCCTGTGGAGCCAGTAAAAGATGTATGCGCCCAGCAGGGCTGTCAGGATGACCTGAGCGATCCCCACGACCGCGTAGTGGTCCCAGAACTGCTGGAGGAACCGGTAAAAAATCACGTTCATCACCGGGTGGTCGTGCATGAAATACCCGGGCTGCCGGGCCGCCCACCAGATGTGGACGGAGTCGGTCGTGAAATGCCCGGGCCAGTAGACGAGCAGCCAGGCGCCGAGCGAGAGGACCCCGCCCGCGAACATCAGCCAGAAGGCGGGCCGCTTCCCGTTGAGGAGGACCGGTGCGATCCCCCCCCTTCTCCGGACGAACCTGAAAACGGAGAGGACCAGCCACGCGCTCAGGAGCGCGAAGAGGACCTGCTGGAGAAAGTGGACGGGGTGGAAATACTGCCGCGTGTTCCTCGGGGGATCGAGGAAAGTCGCGTGAGCGCGAAGCCCGCTTCCAGACAGCGGCAGAATGACATCGCCTCTCTCTGAAGATATCGCAACCGAGTCGAGGCGGAATTGCTGAAGGCTGTTCTCGGAGGCGACCCTGATCCTGCGGATGTCATAGCGGGGCAGGGTCACCGAGGCCGTGAAGTCGCCCGGCGCGAAAATGTCCCGCTTCCGCAGCACCCATTTTTCCTGGGGGTGCTCGGCATAAAGATCGCAGAGGCGCCTGTCGCCGTCGAGGTCGATCTCCACGAAGCCGGCGTGCTCATCGGCTGCGAAGCAGACTGCCGTGAACTTCTTGCCCGCGGGCGCATCGAGCGTCACTGCCGGCCGACTGCAGGCGAAGGTGGCCTTCATCCGTGACCCCGACGCCCTTCTGTCCCGCAAGAGTTTTCAGGTCCATCGGCTTTTCATCCTGCGAACGCTGCAGCGCCTTGATCCGCACCTCGTCCGCTTTCGCGGCGGGATGCCTCAGGCCAACCTTGCGGATTCGGATCGTCCCGCTCTTTTTTACATTTTCATTGACGGGGTTGCCGAAAACGACGTCCGCCGATTCCATGTCGTTGAAGCCGGACCCCGAATCCCAGCTCACGCGGACTTCGTCCGGCGACTCCACATGGCCCCGGATGACCAGCCGGGACGACGCATGCCAGGACGAGTTCCATACGAAGAAGGCGAGGAACGCCAGAAAGAGGGCTGTAAATGCGGCGTGCTTTCTCATGGGCGGCTGAATCGGTTCAATTTATGTGCAGAAACAGGGTTCCGGCCCGTCATTCACCGCTTGCACGAATGACGACCCGCATTTCCAGGGGCTTATCCGTTGACGGGCAGTCGAGAAGGATCTGCGGGTCATTGGTCGCGGCATGGACGACCAGACACGAATCCTCGATGGAAACAGCTTCCCCGCCCCCGCCGACGCACCCGGCAAAGCCGTTGCCGCCGTCGGCCCTCCACAGTTCGTTTCCCTCTTCGCCGATGAGAGCGATCTCCCGAATCCGGACGGTTCCCGGCGTGTCGGCGGGGTCGAGGCGAAAGGGGCGTTCGCCGGTGCCACGGGGCAGGGGGATCTTCAGCGTCGCCCAGCACAATCTGGAATAGGGGACCCTCAGCGAATCGGCTTCGGTGTAGCCACCCTTGCGCCGGAAATAGACCTGCAGATGAGCGGCGCTGCCCCGCCAGGAGGGGTCTTCGAGGGAGGCGAGCAGCTCGTGCAGGGGCCCGCAGAGGGGCCAGGGGCCGCCTGCATTCGGCGTCTTCCCTTTCCGGCCGATATCCTCCAGGAGATCCAGCCATTCCGCCTCGGCTTGGCGAACCACCTCCAGTGCGCGAGCGCGCAACTGCTCCGGTGCGAGGGAATGTCCGAAGCTTCTGAACCGGTACGAGGCACACTCCCCGTTTTCCGATGGCAAAAGGGACATGATTTTTTGCGCCAGCGGCCGGGTGTCTTCCGTCACCGGAACAGCGAATTCCGACAGAGAGGGTCCGAGAACTTCCTCAAGGCCGGTTCCTTTGGACACCACTGCCGGGCAGCCCATGGCGAGCGCCTCCAGGCAGACGATGCCGAAAGGCTCCCAGCGCGAGGGAAAGACCGCAACGGAGGCTTTTTTCAGATGATCCCGAATGGCCTCGTGGCTGACCTGTCCGAGGAAGGAGACGGAGCCCGCGTACTTTTCGGGGATTCGGTTTTGCCAGTGCTCCAGGAATGTCGAACCGTATTCGTTCCAGTGGCAGTCGCGCCCGATGAAGGCGATGCGGGGAACGGCGGGATGCATCCGTTCCGCAATCTCGAAATAGGCCTTCAGGAGCAGATCGGTCCCCTTCATCCGGTCCAGCCTGCCCACGAACAGGATCAAGGGTTCCCGGGGCGCTTCGCGCGGTCCCGTTCGCGTCCGGCCGGAAGAGGCCGGGGTCGACCAGGTTCGGTATGACCCGGGCGGGCTTGTCGATGCCCAGCCGCCGCCGGATTTCCCGCCACGTGACGGACGAGCACGAGACGATACGCGGGGCGAAGTGGACGCAGAGGTCCTCCATCGCCAGGAGCATACGGATGTGCGGGAAATCCATGATGCTGGGCGCGCCCGTCACACCTCCCTCGCGGACGGAAATGACCTCGAAATTCATCCCCTGCGTCGTCAGCAGGAATTCCGTACCCGCGTATGCGCCGGAACCGGCCCGCAGCAGGAGAAAGAGACCCTCGGCATTGAAGTCCGCGCAGATCACAAGGTCCGGCCGGACCTTGGCGTGGATTTCATCGAAGCGCCGCGCGACTTCCGCCGCGTAGGTGAAATGGCGGGGCGGCCAGTCGTAAACCGGCGGGTCATCGACGAAAAAGACGGGTGTGTCTCCGTAATGGGCACTGTACACGCCCTCATCGTAATTTTCCGGCTTTCGAGCCAGAAAGCCGACGTAGTGGCCGTGACGCTTCAACAGGGCGGCCAGGCTCTTGAACTGCGTGCCGATGCCCCCGTAGTGGAACGGCACCAGTTCGCTGGTTACGATGAGGATTCGTTTTTCCTGCATTTGAAAGAATAGAGGAGATGCCCCACGGCGGACTTTGCGGGATGACGTTGCCGGAGCGCCGGGATTCCCCTGAAAAGAAGACCGGCATTCAATTCGGGGGGATGCCTGCTACAATCCCGCATTCACGGGCGGGGCCGAAGCGCCTACGTCGATCTTCCTGCACGCGAACTGAAACGGGTAGTAGACGAGGTACCAGATGGGGTTCGTCTCGTCCCGAAGCGACTCGAAGTGCATTGCCAGCTCGATCAGATCCATGATTTCCTGGGTCTCGATCTGCTGGGTGTTGTTGACGGTGTAATGAATCGTGTAGCCCTCGCCGCCCTTGAAGATGTTCCGGAAGCGGATATCGACGATAACACGGTCGCCGGCATTGAGCACGGGGAAGGCAACGCGCGATTCGAAGGAGGTGGCGTGTGTGATCTCGATGCCGTTACGGTTGCGGATGATGATGCAGCAATTGAGGAAATCGATTTGCTTGTAGCATTCGATGTAGGCCCGGACCGTCACCCACTCGTTGAAGCGGAAGGTGATCGCCGGCTCCTCCTGCTGGTTGATCAGCTCCATGGCCAATACCCGTGCGCCGCCCGTGCCGTAGCGGTAGGGCTGAACGCGCTCCGCGAAGGCCGGATCGGCCTTGAAGGCGATGCCGTCGCAGCTCCCCTCGGCGTGCTCCGGATTCCCGGCTTCCGTTGTCCCGCCTCGATTCGCCGCCGCGCCGGCCTGCCCGACATCGAGCAGCTCCCGCGCGGGCGCCTCGCATTCCGGAGTCGCACGATAGATGAGCTGCCTCATGTCCTTGAGGTAATGATCCGTGACGGCGAGGGCTTCCCCCATCGCCTTGATCGCGCCGTTTTCAAGATAGATGGCCCGCTTGCAGAGGTTGGTCACGGACGAGGTGTCGTGGCTGACGAACAGCAGCGTCACGCCGCTGTCGATCATCTTCCGCATCAGGAGCATGCACTTGGACTGGAAGAAGATGTCGCCGACGGCCAGGGCCTCGTCCACCACCAGGATCTCCGGATCGACCTTCGTGGCCACGGCGAAGGCCAGCCGGACGAACATGCCGCTGGAGTAGGTCTTCACGGGCTGATGGATGAATTCTCCGATGTCGGCAAAGGACAGGATGTCCTCCACCCTCGCTTCCATCTCCTCGCGGGTATAGCCCATGATGGTGCCGCTGAAATAGATGTTCTCCAGCCCCGTCATGTCGGGGTTGAACCCGAGCCCCAGCTCCAGAAGCGCGGAGACCTTTCCCCGGACCTCCAGATTGCCGCCGGAGGGCGTCAGGACGCCGGCGATGATTTTGAGCAGGGTGGATTTCCCCGAACCGTTCTTGCCGATGAGGCCGAAGGTTTCGCCCTTCCCGATCTCGAAGCTCACGTCCCGCAGCGCATAGAAATCATGATGGTATCTCTTGCGCAGGGGGTGAAGGGATTCCTTGAGGCGGTCGACGGAGCGGTCGTACAGCTTGTAGATTTTGGAGAGATTCCGCACGCGAATGACCGCGCCGTTCTCACCGGCTGCGGCCTCCCGGCCCAGCTCCGCGCTCATCATGTTCGATTGCAGTTTCACGGCGCTTCGGATTTTCCCGTATCAGAGCACATCGGCGAAATGTGGCCTCAGCTTGAGAAAGAGGATTGCGCCGAGGACGAAAATGAACCCGGTGACCGTCCAGAATTCGAGGGTCCAGCGGGGATATTCCCAGAACCAGATGCCGGAGATGAAGCTGTTGCGGTAACCCTCGGTGATGTAATAGACGGGATTGAGCTTCATCAGGGTCTGATACTTTTCCGGCACCATCTTGATGTTCCAGATGATGGGGGTGAACCAGAAGCCGAACTGGACGAACATGGCCACCACCTGCCCCACATCCCTCACGAATATGATCAGGGAGGATGTGATCCAGGACAGGCCCACCACGAGGACGATCATGGAAAAGAGGTAGTAGATCATCTGCAGGTTGCTCAGCCTCGGCTTGTAGCCGTATGCGAGAAAAGACAGGAAGATGACGGCAATGAAGAACAGATGAATGAAGAGCGCCGAGAGGATCTTGATAATCGGGATCACGCTCACCTTGAAGACGACCTTCTTGACCAGGTAACTGTACTCCAGGATCGAGTTCGTCGCGTTTCCCAGGCTCTCGGCAAAGAAGAAC
The DNA here is from genome assembly GCA_963709485.1 of uncultured delta proteobacterium. Taxonomy (GTDB): domain Bacteria; phylum Desulfobacterota; class Syntrophia; order Syntrophales; family Fen-1087; genus JAXDBM01. Next base: position 365,741 of record CAVPWE010000005.1, on the reverse strand, counting down.
CAGGGAATGATGCCGGCGATCAGCCAGAGGATGAAGGGGTAATTTTCCACCGGAGGGACCCGGAAGCCGACGTCAAAGACGAACCAGAGCAGGAGGATCGTCACCGATGGCTGAACGAAGGCCCAGACGAAGTTCAGATAGGAGCCCATGTACTTCGACTGGATGTCGCGGCGGGCCAGGCTGAAGACGAGGCCTCGGTTTTGAAAGAGCGTGGCGACGAAGCGCAGGAAGAGTGTGCCGATGTCTTTGATTTTATCCATGCCTATGTTGATCCCTGCTTCTTCGCCATCTGACCGATGCAGTCCGCCAGGGCCTCCTGCCAGGGCCGGATGGGGATTCCGAAGGCGCTTTTGATCTTCTCCTTGGAAAGGCAGGAATTGAAGGGGCGTGTGGCCCGGGTCGGGTACTGGTAGGTCTGAATGGGAACAATGCGGACCGCCTTTTCCAGCAGTCCTTCACGCATACCCTGGTCGTGGATCTCCCGCGCGAATTCGAACCAGTTCGTCCGGCCCTCGTTTGTGAAGTGGTAAATGCCGTACGGGACCGTTGACCGGGTGATGATATGGAGGACGGCATCGGCCAGGTCCCCGGCGAGCGTCGGGTTCCCCCACTGGTCGGCAACGACCCGGACCTCGTCCCGCTCCCGGAACAGGCGGAGCATGGTCCGGACAAAGTTGTTCCCGCCGGGGCCGTAGAGCCAGGCCGTCCTCAGAATGACGTGTCTGTCCCAGTTCTCACGAATGTGCCGTTCCCCCTCGAGTTTGCTGCGGCCATACACGCCCGGCGGGTTCGGCGCATCCGTTTCCAGGTAAAGCCCCTCCTTCCGCCCGTCAAAGACGTAGTCCGTCGAGATGTGGAGCAGCCGGGCTTTTTTTCTGCGGGCCGCCAGGGCAAGGTTCCGCACCCCCTCCGCATTGATCCGGAAGGCCTGATCCGGCTCGTCCTCCGCCCTGTCCACGGCGGTGTAGGCGGAGCAGTTGACAATCCAGGAAAGGTCGAGGCGTTCCGTGAATTTCTCCAGTGCCCGGCTGTCCGCGATGTCCACGTCCAGATCGGTGGCGGCATACTCCAGATCGAGCGACTGCAGGCGGTTCTGCACCTCCGCACCCAGCATTCCCCGGTTGCCGACCAGCCAGATCACGACCGGCGCTCCAGGAGGTTCATCAGGTACTCGCCGTACTGGTTCTTCAGGAGCGGCTTCGCCAGCTCCTGAAGCTGTGCCTTCGTGATGTAGCCCCGCGTGTATGCGATCTCCTCGAGGCAGGCCACCTTCAGCCCCTGACGGTGCTCGATGGTGGCAATGAAATTGCTCGCTTCAAGCAGGCTCTCGTGGGTGCCCGTGTCGAGCCAGGCCATGCCCCTGCCGAGGATCTCGACCTTCAGCCTGCCCCGTGTTAGGTATTCCCGGTTCACGTCGGTGATCTCCAGCTCCCCGCGCGCCGAGGGCTTCAGGTTCTTGGCGATCCCCACGACGTCGTTGTCGTAGAAGTAAAGGCCCGTCACGGCGTAGTTCGATTTCGGCCTGGCCGGCTTCTCCTCGATGCTGACCGCCTCCCGCTTTCCGTTGAACTCGACGATGCCGTAGCGCTCCGGGTCCTTCACGTAGTAGCCGAAGACGAGCGCGCCCTCCGTCAGTTTGCCCGCCTTCTCCAGGATCCCCGACAGGCCGTAGCCGTAGAAGATGTTGTCCCCCAGGATGAGGCAGACCCGGTCCGTCCCCACGAAGGACTCCCCGATGATGAAAGCCTGGGCCAAGCCGTCCGGGCTGGGCTGCTCGGCATAGTGGATGGAGATGCCCAAATGCGAGCCGTCGTTGAAAAGCTCCCGGTAGAAGGGCAGATCCCGCGGGGTCGAGATGATGAGGATCTCCCGGATCCCGGCCAGCATCAGGATCGAAAGCGGATAGTAGATCATGGGCTTGTCGAAGATGGGCAGGATCTGCTTGGAAACGGATGTCGTGATCGGATAGAGCCGGGAACCGCTCCCCCCGGCGAGGATGATGCCTTTCATATAAAACCTCCTGAGGAAATCATGTGCTGCTGTCTTTCGGATTGAAGCTGTTCCGATACACCCAGAGGATGAAAAAAGCCAGGCCTAAGGCAATGGTGGCGCCCGCCGCGATGTGGATGAAAATCCTGAACAAGGAAGGCCGAGGCGCCGGGCCGATCCGGCTCAGATGCAGGATGGGGTCCTGAGCCGTCCCGGTGGTCTCCACGTTCAGCGTCTGCCCGTCGTAATTAAGCGACTGGATGTCCCTTGCGGCCGAGAGGGTATCGAGGGGCACGGCAAAGGGCTTTTCCCGGTGATATGTTATGACGATCCCGTGGATCCGGATCCTGGCCGGCGAACCGGCGGGGTCGAAGCGAAGGCCGGTGATTTTCTTTCCATCGAACTCGAAATTCAGGGTTGCCGGCGCATTTTCCCGGTGGACTGTCTGCCGGATGGACTCGTTCTCGTTGAACCCCCTGCCGGTGTCGTAGAAGAGCTGCGCCTCCACCGGCGTCGAGGATTCGAGCGTGATCTGGGCCTGATGGTGATAAGGTTCGGCCTGACCCAGAATGTATCCCGACGCCCCCCCAACCATAAGCAGGATCGCCATGAGCAGGCAAGAGGAAGCCTTGCGGGATAGAGCCCTCACAGGATTCCCGCGCAATCGCTTGTCCAGGCCTCGAGCAGGAAAAGTTCCCTTTCGTCGATCAGCCCGTGCTTTATGAACACACGGTAGCAATGTTCCATGTTTTCGAAAATGTGGGAAGTGCCGGCCTTCAGTTCCAGCTCCTGGAGTTCGCCGCAAATCTTTCCGCTGTTCAGATATCCGGGCATCTCGTCTTCAAAATCCTTCAGCAGATCATGCTCGTTGCGCCGCTGGTAAACCGTCGCGTCATGAAAAAGAAGGCGCCATCCGTTGGTCCAGGCGACGCGCTGCGCGATGAAGCTTCGCCAGATGTCGGTCATGCGGAAATTGCACCAACTGGGCAGGTACATAAGCGGAAAAGCCTCCCTGAACCATGTTGTGTTCTGAGAGTTGAAGGGGCACCAGGAACCGCTGCCCAGGGCAATATCGCCTGCCTTGCCGAAGGATAACGGCGCTGCCGAAGGATGGACCAGACGGAAGATCGCGTCCACATCCGGGTTTTCGTCGCAGAGACCCTGCTGAATGGGACAGTGGGCGGTTTCAATCGGCTCTCCGAGCGGCGCCGTTTCATCCCGCAGACGGTCGAGCGCAAAGCCCCGCGGCCAGGCGATTTCCGGCGCATAGTACCGGTACACATTGACCCATCCCGCAACCGCGACGAGACGGCAGTTCCGGTCGGCCGCGCGTTCTTTCCAGAAATCGGCCGTCGGGAAGTTGTCGTCGTCGGTCTCGACGATCACATCGGCTCTCTGTTTCATCGCCAGAAGATAGCCCAGATTTTTCCGGGAATATTTGCCTTCCGGCAGTGCCTCGGCCAGTTTGAAGGGCAGCTTTTTCTGCCGCGCGATGCTGTAAAAATCGCAGCCGTCGAGATGGAAGCCTGCCGGCGATTTGGCGTCCCCGATGACGATCAAGGGCATGTTGCACTTCGGGCACTCCGAGGCATAGGTCCGCAGGGCCATGTTGTCGGGGGGTGCGATCGATGTGATAATGAGAAAGGTGTCCGGCATGTCAGCGGATGACTGCGGCATGCCCGCTCAAACGTTTCAGGAAATAGAACAAGAGAACCTCGATGGAATTGATGATGGCCTTTTTCGAAACGCTTGGCGAGGGGGCCCTGTAGCGGATGGGGATTTCCGTGCAGCGCTTTTCCCGGAGCAGGTAGCGCAATTCCGTCTGGTAGAAATGCGCCTTCGACAACAGCTTGAAATCAATGAACTGTTTCACGACCGGGGCGAGGAACCCCTGAAAGCCCGAGGTCATGTCCCGCAATCGGGTGCCCAGCAGCATATTGGAAAGGAGGCTCCCGTATTTCGAAAGGAAGATCCTCGCGCGCGCGGAGTGATCCATGGACCCACCGCTGACAAAGCGGCTTCCGAAGGCGCACTCATATCCTTCGTTTAACGCCTTCAGAAACAGGGGCAGGGCTTTGGGGTCATGTGACAGCCCCGCGTCCATTTCAATGATTATCGAATGGCCATTTTCGTAGGCCGTTCGATAGCCCTTCATGTAGGCATCCACCACATGGCGATTTTCCGGCGCCCATAGGGTGACGAAGCGCCCGTCGTCCTCCGACAAGGTCCTGCAGAGTGCGAGCGTGTCGTCCTTCGATACGAGATCCACGATGAGGTAGACGGCGCCGTTCTGGAGCTCGTCCAGAACGCGCTTCAACTCACTCAGGAAGGGATGAAACTCCGCCGCCTCATTGGCCATGGGGATGACAACGGCAAAATTGGCGTCAGTGCGCGGAAACGGCGTCATGACTACGGAAGCGGCGGCCGGGAGATGCCCAGTGGCGCGGGAAACATCTGAAGGCACGGACGCTTCATGGCTGCGGCGTGAGGTAGATGATCACGCTTCCATTTTCGAAGATTTTCTTGAACCGTGCATCTTTTTTGAGGTCCCGCACGAAATAGGTCGGATAGACGCCAAGATTGGTGATGGCGGAATCCACGTCGGCAATCAGATGCTTCTTGATCACCACGGCTCCGATCCTGAATTGTCGCAACATTGCAATCCGAAGGTCGTTGTCTCCCTTCCAGAATTCCCGGAGCCGGTATTTCAGATACCATTCGTGGGCGTGGGGAAACAGTCGGTAGTTGCCCTCGGGATACATGAAGATCCGGGGAGGCGAAGCCGGGTTTGCCTTCAGGAATGTTATGGCATCCTTCAGCCCAGGCGACACGTTTCTTAGATCATGGGTTTTTTTCAGCACCTCGCCGCCCTGCAGGATGGCCATGGCCGCCACGATCGCGATGACAGCTCTTGCTTTGGGCGCACCGGCGACCGCTTCGACGAGAGGCAGCAGGATGAATGGAATTCCGGGCAGAAAGAAACGGGCATCCGGCGCCGTCCGGACAAAATAGGCGGACAGGACAATGTACGAGATGCCGACGGCGAAGGGCCACCAGGAAGAATCTTCACTATCCACTCTGGCTTCACGACGGTGGCGCCGGTAAAGAAGGGCGGCGATGCCGACCAGGATGACCAGCCAAAGGATGCCCCCGCCGTAAATCAGGAAGTTGACCGGGATGCGCAGGTCGCCGGGATGGTTGGCGATGATCTTCGCCTCATAGGGCGTGACGGTTTTGACACTTGCGGCTTTCGCCCCTTCCGCAGGCGGGACCGGCTTTGAAGCGGCCGGTTGCTCACCTGATGAAGGTATTGCGGGAAGGCTTTCCCTGGCGGGGCTAATGATGTTTTCCCTCACGGTTTTAATGACTTTTTCAAGCTGCTCCTGTGGATAGAACTCCGCGCCGGCATATTTTTTCAGCGCCCAGCCCATGCCCCAGGTGGATGATCCCAGAATGATCCCCGAAACCGCCAGAGCCGTAACCGCGGCGCGCCAGGAGCCGGCCCTGTATTCCCACCAACCCGCCAGAACAAAAAACGCCGGCAGGAACAGCAGCGCCGAGATCTTCAGTCCCACGGCCAGCGCCATGAAGAAAGAGGCCCACAGCCACCTTCGCTTACGCAACAGATAGAAGGCTGTCAAAACCTGCGCCGCCATGGGAATGTCCTGGTAGAAGGCGACGGAGAAGATGAGGCTGACCGGTAGGGAGGCAAGCACGAGCAGGTACAGGAAGGGCGCATAGGAAGTTTTGTCCCTTTGAGACATGGCCAGAAGACAGGCGACCACGAGGAACTGGAGCCAGAAAAGGGCATGGTAAGCCTGAACGGCCAGGAATGATCCGCTCGTCATGCGGAAAACAAGGGCGCCGAGGTAGTGCCACAGGCAGGAATGGGGGTAGCGCCGCACTTCGTCTCCGCCCCAGCCGGTGGGGATGTGCGCGTGAAAATTCGGCTGTGAGAGGTCTTTGGACTGATCGACAAGCATGTAATAGTGGGTGACCTCGTCACCGATCATGGCCTGCGGCGTAATGATTCCCGTGATCAACACGGCCAGGAAGGCAACGGCGACAATGGCGGCCGCGGCGATTTTCGGACCCGCGCCGGCTCGCGTCGGGCCGGGTGCGCTCCCTGTATCCCCGAAAGCCTGTGTATCGGCGACCGGCGACTCGTCTGTCGGCTCGGTCGTTGCGGCGTCAGTGCCGGCCGGCCGGTCCGATTGCAGGGCCGAGACCTGCCTGGAAAGGTCTTCCAGTTTGGCTTCCAGGATGGCACAGCGCTGGGCAATCTGGGTCTGCCTTTTCTGCATCCCCGACAGGGCGATGGAGAAATGAAAGGCGATGAGGAGCAGAAACGTGAAAACGATGCCGACGACAGACGTCACGTACTGGGTGCCGAAAAGGAAGCTGAAGAGGGCGAGGATATGGGGGAAGAAGGCCGTCATCAGGATGATCAGCCCCGTCGTCACCCAGAGGATGGCGTATCGCTCCTGCAGGTGCGATCTTCGAATCGCCTCGACGGTGATCACGACCACGCTGAAGCTCATGACGACCATCAGGATTCGGATTCGTGTCAGAAAGCCAGTTTCAGCCAGAAAACGGAGGATCCGGGGATCGATTGCGACCAGAACCATGAACAAACCCAGGCCCAGGCCCGCCACGGCCCCCAGGGTTCTGATGCGCTTTTCCCAGATGGCCATGCCGACCCACACGCAGAGCAGAATGCCGAGAAAAACGAAGACAATGCGTGGCATCGTCGTCCCTGCCCACTGGGAGACGAACACTTCAGCTTGATTTAGCAGGTCGAGCAGATTCATCGAATGTGGCCCAGATTTTCACGGGCAAATCGTTTGTCAATGGGGCGGATCCGGTCCACGACAAGGGCAAGGCCGACCTTCATCATGTAGTAAACGGTCCCCCAGGACCCGATGGAGGAAATGCCGACCGTGCGGGGCCGGAATCGGACCGGCTCCTCCTGAAAGCTGAAGCCGTGCCTCCTGAGGAGGGCGATCGCCTCCGGTTCGGGATACTCGGTCGGGTAGTCATGGGCGAAATAAAACAGCAGCTTGCGGTTCAGGAGCCAGAAACCGGATGTCGGGTCGGTGACGCGGCTCCTGCAGATTCTGGAAAGGAATAAAGCCAGCATCTTGATGCCCAGGAACCGGAACGGCGTGCTGGCGTAAGATCGCTCTCCGGCGAAGCGTGAACCGATGACGAGGTCCGTGTCACCGCCGGCATTCGACATGGCCGAGATGAGCTTGGGAATCTCCTCGGGGGGATGCTGGCCGTCTCCGTCTATCCTGATTACGAACCGGTAGCCCAGGTCATAGGCATGGCAGAATCCGGTCTGGACGGCCCCGCCGACGCCCAGGTTGCAGGGCAGGTCGAGGACTTTCACGCCTTTGGCCCTTGCGATCGATGCCGTGCCGTCCGTGGAGCCGTCGTTGACGACGATGACGTCCATGCCGCGAACATGCTGACTGACTTCGTCGAGCAGGGCGCCGATGGCCCCCTCCTCGTTATAGGCGGGGATGATCAACACCGTTCGATCCGCTTCAGACGTGCCGCGCTTATTGGGCGTATCCGTCGTTATTTCGGCGCTCATGAATCCAAGAGACCTCGACTGACTCCCGGCCGACCCCGCGCAGCCGCTTCCAGGTAGGCTTCGCGCAATTGATTCAATAGCATATCCGATTCCAAAAACCGACGATAATAATCCCGGGCGTTCCCGTACTGGCGGTGCCGCAGGTCGGAATTGTTTTGCAGTTCAGTGGCCGTATCCATCATGGCCTGCGGCGTGGGCGCCTCGATCCATGCGTCCCGTGAAGCCGGCAGTCCTCGCACGGCGCCCGGACGGGCAATGATTGCCCGGCCCGCCGCCAGCGCCTCGATGGTCTTGATCTGCACGCCCATTCCCTGGGCCGTTGTCATGAGAATGATGCCGCATTCCTCATAAGGTTTCGTCTGTTTTTCGTATCGGCCGCACGGGACAAAAGCGGGATGGTCTGCATTCTGCGCCAGCGATCCGTAAACCCGGATCCTCGGTGATGAGGCGGACAATGCCGCTTTGAGCCACTCCAGACCCTCGGCGTTCACCCGGCTCCCCGAGCCGAGAAGTCCAATCTCGATGGTGTCGGCAAAATCGCCGGCAGGCACGGCTGGCGGGCTCCAGAACGTCCGGTCGATTCCCCATCTGTTGAGTTTGTCCTCTTCGGTCTTAGAGATGACAATGACCAGATCCGCGGTTTTCAGGTCTTCGATCTCGCGCCTTGGCCCCTCCCACATGAAATCGGACCACAGGTCAAGTAGGACAACAACCTTGGGACAGCGGCACGGCAGCCACGACCAGTAGCTGTAGTTGACGACGGCCAGATCCGCATCCCTTGTTTTCGAACGCCACCATGCCTCCCGGAATGCATAGCGGTGGTACGGATTGGAATGCCCGAACGCCCGATCAAGGCGGATCCCCTTGAAGAGGGAGGCATAGGCGAGCCCGGCCCATTGCCGCCAGTCTCTGGAGGGGTTCGCCTCTTCGCGCAGTTCCACGCGATAGCCAAGGTCCTCGATCTCTTTTCTGATTGCCGGGGTCCAACCCATTCCGACGGGCCGGGACGCGGCGGACAGCAGGGTGCAGTCCCCCATTGAACGGAGGGTTTCCAGATTCTTCCACATCTCCACTTTCCCGCCGTGATCGGTGGGAAGCGGGCAGTAGGGCACGAGTGCCACGGAATTCATGGGGCGGCCGCTTCTGGTTTCGTCCGACGGCATCCGAGGCCGCAGACAACCACGGGAACAAGAACCGTTAGCCACTGAATGGTCAATCGATTCCAAGCCGCCCCCAACTGCCAGGACCAGTCCGGTCCGTGAGACAACACGACAGCGAGTAGCCCGGCGAGAAAGGCAACGGGCAGGAGCAGGTTGATGCGATCCTTACGAAATCCTTTAAAAAAAATCCAGACTGAGGCCAGCAGCACAACCGGCAGCACGATGTTCCACTGTCTGACATCTGACCAGATCCTCAAAACATAGGCCGCTGCCGCAGGCAAAATATCGAGCCATTGCCCCCAGTTCCAATCCATGGCTTGAACCGTCTTCATGGCACGATTCGAGGCGTCCAGACCCCAGAAGGCGTAAGCCTTCCAAAGGCCGGCAGTCAACATCGACGGGACAAGAAAAAGGCACAGGTCCCGGACCCGGCGGCTGTTGGCGATGACCCACAGGGCCGACAGTGCAACGAAAAACCCCCCCTCGTTTTTCGTACAGGCCGCCCCCGCGGCGAAAAGGGCTGCGAGCAGAAGGTCCGTGTTTTTCCCGGATTGCTGCCAGAGAAGCATTCTTCCCGTCGCACAGACGAGGAACAGCCAAAGCGGCGCTTCCGCATACGCCCAGGATGCCACCAGGGGGACGGCCGGCATGCTCACAAATATGGCCGCCGTCAGCAAGCCCGCGTCGATGCGTCGTGAAAACCGGAAAGAAAGGACGCCCATCTGCCACGCCGTGAGAAGGAGCAGAAACGGCCCCCAGGCCTTGCTCCACTGCTCCTCCCAACCCCCGGCGCACCAGCCGGAAAAGGCCCAAAGGGCCGGCCACAGCAGGGGGTAGTCGCCCGAGCCCCAAACGAAATGGCGAACGTCGGGGAGCTTTCCTCCTGGCAGGGCCAGAATTTTCGCCTTCGGTCCCCACTGCGCCCAGGCATCCCAGTCATCCGGCCCGACCACGACGGCCATGAGAAAGCTCCAAAGGATGGCCCCGAGGAGAACCGCGGACACGAGCAAGATCATCGCCCGTTTTTTTCCGCTCCGGGCATTTTGGGGCGATCGTTTCGGGGGGTACTGAACGGCAAACAGACCCGCCGCCCCGGCCAGGATCATGGACCATCCGGCCGCATCGATTGAACCCAGTGCGCCTTTGGCCGGCACGGTGAGGATGCACAGCAGAAGAGCGGCGCAGCCCATGCCCTCGGGCACAGTCAGTCCGAATCGGCCAAGCCCAATCGCCGCGAACAGGAGTGCTGCGGCCGACAGGACGAATCCCCGCGGCGAGGGAGCGACCGTTGAAAAGGGCAATTCTTTTCGGCCCCCTTCGGTTTCCGGGGCAAAGGAGTATCCCTGCTTGTCTTCGTTCACCCGGTAGTTTCCTGACCCGGAAGGGCTCCGGGGCAAAAGCAGGTACTTCAGATAGGATAACCGGATTTCGGAGCCTGCCGCTTTATAAGCGATGTCCACGGGCCACGCGGCGTCCAATTTTTTTGCCAGTTCAAGCGTTTCCCGCGGCAGGCCGGCCCTCTGAAAAATGGCCACCCTTTGCTCGTCTACTGATTTGCCCAGGTAGAGTGCTCTCTCCCGCGTCCACCACAGGTGATACATGCCGGCCAGGGCTGCCACCGACGTCAGGAGCCAGATAACGAGCAAAGCGATGATGCAGCAATCCCGCCTGCTCATGCGGCACGATTCAGGATGGCGATGTAGTCTGAGGCGATTTTTTTAGGATCATAATCATATCGAGCCTTATCAAGGGCTGTTTCCCCGGCCCGCCGACGCTTCACCGGATCCGCAAGAAACCCGGCGACGGCTTCCGCAAAATGGGAGGTTGCCGGATCGGCCACCACACATTCCGTTCCGCTCAGCATTTCCGGCATGCCGCCATGAGGGCTCGCTACGATGGCCTTTCCCCGGATCATCGCTTCCAGGACGACTGTGGGAAAAGTATCCCATCGGGACGGGACAATGACGACCCAGGCCCGGCGATAAACTTCATCGAGTTCGTTGTGGCTGACCGTTCCCAGAAAACGGACGTGTCGGCTTCGACTGCCTAATTTCCGCAATAGCCACTGTTTGGTGGATCCGATGATACGCGCATAGCTTTCTCCACCCACGATCTCGATGCGCAAATTCGGAAACCGCGGCGTAAGAGAGTCCAATATTTTTGGAAGATATTCAATTCCCTTACCGATATCAATCCGGCCGATCAGAACGACGGTCGGAACCAGATCTTCTTTGTTGAACCAGCCTGACACGGGCGTAATCGGATTGGGCAAAACGAACCTGCGGTTTGGCAGACGCAAACCTTGGTTTTCCGTTTCCCGCAGGACGCGATCGGTGGCGGCGATGAGCATGTCAGCCCTCTCCATGCTGGCACGTTCCCGCCGCAACCTTTCCCGGTCGCGCCAACAGGCCAGATCGATCAATATTTTCTGCCATGGGTAATGGGCTTGGGCGTAGCGGGCGCATTTCAGGACGTCATTGTAATGCAACTTGATGAGGACCGGAGGTCGAAGACCACATTCGAGTAAAAGTGCCGATTCCCCGAGATGCTCAGTACCTTCGATCCAGTCCGAATGATGCTCTCTCGCCTTCTGCAGCACCAGTTCCACGATTTTACGTTTTCCGATGTCTTCTATGGGATAGGCACGGTAAACGAAGCCGTTATCCACTTCTTCCTCTGTGGGGCCTTCGTTGCCGTGGCTGGTAACAACAACGGTCAAATGGCCCGTCTCGCGCAATGCCCTCGACATATGGTATACATAGCGTCCAATCCCGGAGCCGCGCGGCGGATATTCCCAGCAATGAAACAGGATGTTCACCTCGATACTCCCGGGCCACTGGCCGGCTGATGATTTCTCATGGCTGACAAGGTTTCCTGCCCGCGCGAATACTGTTCAATTTCAGGTTCCATCAGGCGATTTTCATTTCAAGAAGTCCATTCAATATTTCATCCAGCTCGGCATCGTTCAAAATCGGCACGTATCCCGTTAGAGAGCGCAAAAGCGACGGATCGCCGTAATTGTTGCCGGGGTCGCTCCTGCGCATGCGGGTCGGATCCGTTTCCATGCGAACGGGCAAACCGGTTATTTCGATCATTCGATTCACGATACTCCGGATCGACCGGGATATGCCCGAACAGATATTGACAATTCTTCCGGAAGCTTCGTTTGCTGTTCCCAGAAGCCAGAGTGCCCGCACACAGGAATCCACGGATATGAAGTCGCGGCAGGTATCCAAATTGCCTGTTTTCAGGACAGGCGGTTTTTTCCCGGATCGGATGTCACGGAGCTGACGCGCAAAGCCTGGTATGGATAGAAATTCGGGCATGCCGACGCCCAAGGCGTTGAAAGTTCTGGCTATCACCACATCCATGCCCCCTTTTGCGAAGGCGATGCCGATCAGCGTCTGTGAGAGCTTGCAGATGCCGTAAAGGGTTTCGGGGCGTGCAGGATGATTCTCGCGGATGGGGAGCGCGGATTCTTCGACAGGACCATACTCCGCCGCTGAACCCATCATGACAATCCGGCATTTTATCTCTTGTAATCGCAATGCGTCCAACAGCTTTGCTGCAAAAAGACAGTTCGCCTCTATCATTTCGGAAGAGCGAGGGGATTGATATGTTCCCGCAAGGTGAAAAATGATATCCGGTTTGATCTTGCTTACAACATTCCCGATATCGGAATAGTCCCTTCCGAGCGCCGGATGCCTGACTTTTTCGACAGATACACCTTGGTCAGCAAGGTGGGCAGCCAGTCGTGAGCCGATGAACCCGGAGGAACCGGTGATCATTGCTTTCATTTATGGAAGTCCCGGTACTGGAGGCAAACTGCTCCGTAAAGTCCGGTCAGCTTTTCTCCAACAGTGTGAAAGTTGAACTCTTGCGCGATTTTTTCTCTGGCGGCACGACCGAGACGGGTGCGGAGTTCCGAATCTTTCAGCAGTCGAATGGTCGCATCTGCCAACTCACGGGCGTTGTCTACAGGAACAACCAGGCCATTTACGCCATCTTCAACGATCACCCGATTTCCCGGGATATCCGATACCACGCAGGGAAGGCCGTAGCTTTGAGCTTCCAAAAGCGCATTGGAGATCCCTTCAATTCGCGAAGGCAGAATAAACAAGCAGGAATGCCTGTAATGGAGATGCGGGTCCGGGATAGCGCCGTAAAAGATGATGGATTGACCGCAACCGATTTCGGCAGCAAAGCTTTTCCAATGCGTTGCATTTCCAGCGCCGATCAGATGCAATTCTGTATTCGGGAATTGTTGATGCACGATAGACCATGCCTGGATAAGAATGTCGAATGCCTTCCAATGTGCGCCTTGTGAAAAATTCCCCACAAAAAGGACTGGTCCGTCTTTCTCTGGTTGCGCCGTGCTTTCAGGGATTTCCACGCCATTAGGGACAATAAATATCCGCTGCTTGGGAATGCCCGCAGAGACCATTTCCTGGGCTAATCCATGATGCTGCGCGATGAACGAGCAATATTGCCTCCACTTATGCCAGGCGCTACGCAGAGGAACATCATATCCCATTTTGGGAAGAGCGGGAAAGGAAGACGTTTTCGCCAATACAGGGATTTGATGTTTTTTCCCTATCCAGGCGCCCACGCCGGCGAGCCATCCGGTTTCATGCACATGAAGAACATCCACGGATTTCCGATTTTGTGAGAACCATTTTTTCAAGGCTGATATGAAGATAAGCCTGGATACCCAGCGTATCGGCAAGGTGAGCCAAAAGACAAGGTGCCAGGCCCATCGCTCCGCGATGTCGCCTCGAAATTGTCTGGCCAGGGCGGAAATGACAAAGCTGTTAATTTTTGATCGGATTTTGTTTTCCCACGGGGTCAGAAAACCAAACCGAAAGATGCGAACGCCCTTGTCTATCTCATCAGGCAGTGCCTTTGAGTCAAATCTGCTCGTGAACACGATATATTGAACATTTCTTCCGGCTGTTGCCTGCAGTAACTTGCGGCATTGGCGTTCCGCTCCACCCTCAGGGCCGGGCCAAAAACTCCATAGCAGCATCCCTACCGTGATTTCAACCGTGATTTCATATTTTCTCCGCGCAGTGACAATTATATACCCCGCGGAAAAAGGTTCAATTTTCCCAATGGCTCAAAAAACCTTCGCTCTTTATGAGGCGGGGAGTCTTGAAAATTTTTTCAGATTCGCCTGCAAGGCAGGCTAAGAAAAATCCTGTGTTGAATAAAGAACAACCTGACTACCAAGATTCTCAAAACGAAAAGGTACGTACAGGATCTTTTTTAATGCGTACCTAACCTGTTGCTGATTTGCGGGCGGAACAAATAGAAGCATGAACCCGCCTCCTCCGGCACCCAGTAATTTCCCTCCCAGCGCACCCGACCGACGAGCTGCCTCGTAAATATCGTCAATCGTTTCGGTTGTGATCAAATGCGTCAGGCTCCTTTTGAGAAGCCATGCTTCATGAAGCAATTTCCCGAAGTCATTGATGTAATTACTGTTGCCATTCAAAATGGTGATAGCTTGATCCACCATTTGCCGCATGGTTGTCAGTTCATACTTCTTGTCGGGTAACTTTTTTAGCTGTTCAAGAGCTATTTCGGAGGCGTTCCGCGAAAAACCGGTGAAGAAAAGCATGAGATGGTTTTGAAAAGTATCGATTTTACCGTTATCAATAGTGACCGGCGAAACATAGAAGTCTGTCTCACCTCCGAATTCAATCTTGTTCAAGCCTCCGAAAGATACCGCTACCTGGTCTTGGGACCCCACGTTTTCTTTGATCAAATTCTGTTCCACGTGAATCGCGTCACGTGCAAGCTGTCTCTTCGTTTTCATTTGACCTTTCAGTGCATATAGTGAACTAAGTAGACCGACGGTGAAAGAGGAACTCGAGCCGATGCCTGAGCGTGCGGGAATGTCACTTGTGTGAACCAACTCTATCCCCTTTTCCAGATTTAGATAGTTAAGACAGGCCTTAACGGAGGGATGCTTGATTTCGTCTATGGTTTTTGTTTCTTCACGGGCGGAATAACGGATCAGATACTTCATATCGAAGAATGGCGGAAGGTAGCGGCAATTGATGTAGCAATATTTATTGATGGTGGTGCTCAATACGGCACCGCCATTTTCCCTGTACCATTCCGGGTAATCGGTGCCACCTCCGAAAAATGAGATGCGGAAAGGTGTTCTGGTGATGATCATTCTGAAAAATCTCCCTAAGGGATCATTAAAAAGGGCCGATGATTTTTAAATCGTTCAGGAATATTTCTCCCGGATCAATGTATTGACCAATGCCCCGGCGGCCCTAACTTTGGGTACCTTTACGTCTCCCCCGATGCGTTTGTGTTCCGTGCCCGGTATTTCTATGATCTTCAATCCTTTCTTGATAGCTCTTAAAAGAAGGATTTGTCCCCACGTGCGTTCTTTATTATCGATATTTAGCGTATCAATGACTACCCGTCTGAATCCGATGTAGGTGTAAAGAAAATCTGTGAATTTAAAGGGAAACATCAGATTGGCCAGCTTTGTAAAAAACCAGTTTCCAAAGCCTGTGAAGATGTTGTCATCAAGGCTCTTATTGCCGTTCATGTAACGCGAGACATTCACAACATCATATCCATTTTTGATTCTTTCGGTAATAATAGGTATCTGTTCAACTTCAAAACTTCCATCAGGGGCATATATAATGACAATGTCGCCATTGACTTTTCTTACCGCTTCATTCAAAGCTGCACCGACACCCTTTTCCTTTTGGACAAATAAGTTGTAACCATGTTCTTTCGCATAATCTATCGTGCCGTCTGTTGATCCGCCATCTACAATAATCAGTTCATCATACCATTCAGGCTTGATTTTGGGCATCATGGCCCTCATGCCGTCCACTTCGTTGAATTCAAAGATGATAATCGACACGCTCATGTTGGTTCTCTCGTTTCTAAATCATCAAAATTCTGTCAACTTCATTCGACATACATCCCCATCTCGTCTCGCTTGGATACAATGGGATTTGATATGGGCCACCAGATATTGAACCTGGGATCGTTCCATTTGTAGCTGAATTGCCCGCTTGGATGATAATATGAAGATTGTTTGTATGCGAAAATGGCCACATCACTCAAAACAAGATGGCCATTGCCAAAGTTTGGCGGTATCAAGACTTGCCGATGATTGCGGTCGGAAAGCACAAAAGCCTCCCACCGACCGAATTCTTCAGATCCTTCCAGGCAATTAACGACCACCAGATAGATTTTCCCGTAGGGGCATGTGATCAGTTTCCACGTTTCCTTATCGCCGTGAAGGCCACGCAGGACATTCCTGATGGATATGGAATAATCGTCCTGTATAAAATTAATATTGATTCCTGAATCTCGATAGATAGCTTCGTTGTAGGTCTCGATATATTCACCACGATGGTCTTCAAAGGATTCGAGTTGAATTAATCGAACACCTTCCAATTTGGTTTGCTGTACTTTTATCATGACGTATTCCTCGTTTTTGGGAAAGATTCTGCCTGGTTTCAGTAAAGCTTGGAATTAAGTGTGTCATACATTGAGTGAAAATCCCTTATTTTGGTTTCCAAATCACATACGACAATGCATCATCATATAAATTTCCGAATTTGTGATAATGATATTTGACGATTTCGATTCGGTTCTCTCTTTCCAGTTTCTGCAATTGCGTGAGATAACCCCAAAGATAGTTTCTTTTCTCGTGGTATCGAAGCGCAAGATAAGAGAGAAGTTTGTCCTTCGGATACAGTTCATGGAGGCATTCCACATTGACGCATATTTCAGGTTTGTTGTTTAAGAGATAATCAATGAAAGGACCGTGTTTGCTTCCGACCTGTTCCAAGGCTCCGAATGTCAGGACAGCGCTTTTTTCCTCAAGCACGAAACGGGGATCAGGCTTAAAAAAATCGAATTGCCTTCCTTTGATGTTCCATCCAAAATGATTTGATAGATGCCCAATGATCTCTTGGGAAGAAAAGGCCCAGTCAAGACCCAAAATTTTCTTGTCTGGAAAAAGTTGGGCGAGGTAAGCTAGATGATATGCGGGACCGCACCCGAATTCGTAAATGTTGTCCGCATCGTTTAAATATTTTTTAAAAATCCATGTTCTGTACAGATGCGTGTAAGAAAATACGAAGTCAGGCGATACAGGCATGATGTACTCGAGATTCAGCCTGGCGGGAACGTTTTTTCTAAAATATTTGGGGATCAGCCTGGTGAGGTCGCAATCAGATGCCAGGAATTCATTTAGATTTTCCCTCCAACCTTCCTCCCAGTCGGGTTGCCTTTCCTCACCAGAGCGCACAAGGCCGGGATCGAGAATCTTCTGGATGACCTGAAGGAGAATCTGATCCCGCTGTTTTCCGGTTATCCGTTCGTAACTGAAGTCGTGAGAATGGATCAGATTTCCGCAATACCGATCCACATCCTCCTCGGTTGTACCGAATAAAACAGCGGCATCTTGAAGAGTTATTTTCTTCATTGTACTCGTGCGAATAGATATTGCTTTGTTTGAAGTATCATCTGCGTCTCGTGTGTTCCGTCAAAAACTATCGTTAGGGTTCCCAACGCACAATGGTCTTGAGGATGCGTGCCAGAATCGAAATACGCACCTGTTCATGGGCAATCATTCGTGACAATTCAAAATGATTTTCCGGGGCGATTATAACCTTGTGCTGTTCCGGAAATGGAGAAGGCCCTCGAGCGTGTTCAAAAACAGAGAGCATTTCCAGCCACCTTCGAAAATCATGAAATGAAGTTGTGCGGGAGTCGACACATTCAAAGTCATGTTTGAGCGCATGATCCAAGCAGTAACAGGCTTGCACACTATCGAACGGAAGCTTACGCGATCGGAGAATATCCAATCCTTCTTCTACGGACACTTTGAAAATCTCTTCTCGCGTTACACAGATCCTCTCGCCCATGCCGGTGAAGGTTCGGAAACAGTCTCTCCAGTCAAGAGAGTCCATGTCATTGTCCTCTTTCCTGCCGGATAGAATCTTATAGTCATGGCGAACACTGCCGAGGAGTCCCATAGCGATCACGGTATCCAGGCAGATTTTGACGCCCAAATGTGCGAGCCCCCCCCTTTCCACAGGATCATAATCGTGGAATGCCACCGTACCATTCAAGGCAACACGTGGAAACCATGCATTAAAATCCTCGAAAATACCGCAAAAGTTGTGGTCGCCATCTATATAAAGCAGGTCTATGGGAATTCGGATGTCATTTTCCCAAATTTCAGCGAATTCTCGAGAAGGGCGATTAACCACGTACACGTCGGTGTTCTTCAAATTGCTTCTTGCCCTTGCGCAATCAAGTGAATCGACGGAATATATTTTGACATTTTTGTTTCGTAGGGCCTGATGGAAGATCATGGCAGTTCCCCCCAGGGCCGTGCCGATTTCCACGAGAGCCCCGTTTTCAGGAACTTTATCAGCCAGTTGTTCCAGCCGTTCCTGCTCTTCCTTCCACACGAAGGCGTAATTAACGGTTTCCATCCAAGGGGACCTTTTGAAAACTTCTATCGTAGAAGGCATCTACCTTCTCTTTATAGATGTGCTTGATCAAATCCATTTCCAGGGGGGGCAGGGGATGCATGTCGGATGCTTTTACGTTTTCGATGACTTCGCTGGCGTACAGCATACCGGGGATTACAGTCGAAACAGCCTCGAAATCGAGGCAGAAACGAATGGCTGCTTGTGCCGGCGTACGGTTTTTGCCGTCGTATAAAAATGAGAACTCTTGATGGGCTTGTGCCCATCGAATCAGTTGCGATCTGGGCCAATTGGACCGGTGGTCTTCGCCCTCGAACGTCTCATCACCGCGAAGTTTTCCTGACAGGAAACCGAATGTGAGCGGTGTGCGGATGATGAGTCCCAATTTCTCGGTTACCACTCGGTCAAACAATCCATTCTCGAGGGCCCTCTGATCGATCAAATTGAAGTTAATTTCCAATACGTTAAATCCGAACTTATTGAGGGCTGTTAAGGCATCGCCGGGTGTTCGGGCTGAAATCCCGTACGCACGGATCTTTCCCTCCCTCTTCGAAGTCTCAAGGGTTAGAAGCAGATCGCCGTTCGCTTCTAGATCATTGATTTGCGGGCTGTGAAGAAGATACAGATCAAGGTAGTCTGTTTTCAATCGCTTCAGACTTCCTTCCATGGCATTTTTGATGTGTCGAGGCGAGAAGTCCTGTGGCATGTCAAATGTCGTATGGGGGAGAGTTCCTCCCTTTGTCGAAAATATAACCTTATCACGCTTGCCTGTTAAAACCTCCCCAAGCAGTTTTTCACTATGTCCGCTTCCGTAAAGGTCAGCTGTATCGTAGAAATTGATGCCCGATTCAAAAGCGGCTTGCAAGGCTCTTCGCGAGTCCTCATCATTTACCTTTCCATATGCATTGCCTCCGATGCCCCATGCCCCGAAGCCGATTTCGGATACAATGAGCCCTGTTTGACCCAAGCTTCTATATTTCATGCTTTTCCAACGAATCATTTTTTCTGCCGGATTTTTTGTAAAGACGCAAGGTTTCCGGTTGATTTTGACAAGCGTTTATGTACCAATTAATGGTCATTTCAAGACCTTTTCGGAAGGGTGTGTACTGGAAGCCGGATAATGCGAGAAAACGTGAATTGCTTGTGTTTTTCCTGAAAATACCCGCGGGTTTGGTTTTGTCGAAATGAATTCTGTCGCGGTTTATGTCCATGAAATCGGCAATCATGAAAGCGATGTCACGCACCGATTGCTCTTCCGTCGATCCGATATTCAACACGGAAATATCTTCATAATATTGAAGGGCCCGCATGTAAATTTTTGCTAAGTCCTTGGCATAGCTGTATTCGCGGAGTGGTGTTGCATCACCCCAAATGACAATTTTTTCATCATTGTTTCTGTTTTCGTAAAAGCGCCTGATCAAGGACGGCACCATGGTTGCGTCTTCGTAATTAAAATTATCATTCTCACCGAAAATTCCACCAGGAATTAACCCGATTGCGGTCATTCCATATTCCTCTCGATAGGCCCGGATTGCGGGGTTTATCAGTCTTTTGGCAAAAGATGAGCCATAATTCGATGCATGGGGATAGCCGTTGTGAATATGTTCCTCATTCAGTGGCAAGGGAGCATCCGCCGGATACATGCCGGCCGTCAGTGTCATTATCGTTTTTCTCACCCCACATTTCCTGGCTGCCTCCAGAATGCTGAAGGTCATCAGAACATTATCGCGCAGCATCATCGCCGGATGCTTCATGCTTAGCCCGATGCCGCCGCTGACAGCCGCCAGGTGCATGATCGCATCCGGCTTGCATTTTTCAACGCATGAAAGAGTGCTGCGCAGATCCGTGAGATCACAATCGGAAGATGTGAAAAAGGTGAACTCAAACTGAGGATACTCAACATGGATGCTTCTGATTGCGGTACCAAGCACCGCCGATGCTCCGGTGACCAGGATTTTTTTATATGGCGAATCAGATATTGCCATATTGATTCCTCTTGACGATCTGATATCCTTTTATGAGTTCGGTAATACCATCCTCAATGGTGTACATGGTTTCAAAACCAGTCTCTTCGATTTTTTCGTTACTGACCATATAATCCCTTTTGTCGGGATCTTCACCCACGGCAGCCTCAACAAAATAGAAATCCGGCAGTTGTTTTTTGATTTCCTCACAAAGCTCCACTTACTGAGATTGGCGGTGCTTAAACCGACATTGTAGGGTTCGTCTTTCATGGCTTGAAAGTTTTCCAGACAATGTGCGAAGGCATTTGCAACGTCGCGCACATGAAGATAATTTCGCATGAAATGCGCTTCAAACAACACCAAGAATCGATCGTAGAAGGCCCTGTAAGTAAAATCGTTGACCAGAAGATCGATACGCATTCTGGGGCTTATGCCGAAAACGGTGGCCAGTCTGAGGGTAATGGCGTTGCCATCCTGTAGGATCTCGTTTTCGATTTGGACTTTCAGCTTGCCATAAAGAGATATCG
The DNA here is from genome assembly GCA_963709485.1 of uncultured delta proteobacterium. GTDB lineage: Bacteria > Desulfobacterota > Syntrophia > Syntrophales > Fen-1087 > JAXDBM01. The sequence continues at coordinate 345,014 of CAVPWE010000005.1, read as the reverse complement.
GATTGAGTGGAGATTTTTCTGTACAAGGGATACCTTTCTGCCCGATTCCGTATCCACTGTTTGTTGTCGGGAAGATGATCAGTTGATCTTTGTTGCGGATCTTGAGAATCATTCGGATCGCATCGAGATTGATCGATTTGGCTTCAAGCGGCATCTTTTCGCACAGTGGCGCGCCGACAAGGCAGGCAAGCGGAAAAATTGCATCGGCATCCCGAAGTGCTCGGGATACAAGCGCCTGATCCCGAACATCGCCCCTGATTATTTTCAGATCCTTCCTGTAGCAGACATCCAGAAGAGAGTTCTGATTGTAGCAAAAATTATCGATGACAGTGACTTCATGGCCCTTACCCAAAAAAAAAGGAACCATCACGGATCCCAAATAACCCGCTCCGCCCGTTACTAAAATCTTCATAAATTACTCCCCTCAGAGGCATTGTCTCTGAATATACTCCCTCACTGCGTCCTTGTTAAAACCGCTTTGTCCATAGAGAAAATCCCCGTTAGAACTGAAGACATACTCATCCTTGAAACCGAAACATTTCAAATGGATACCAGGATTCGCCTTATTCAGGAGACCCAGAACCAGGCTGTCCAAACCGCCTTTCCCGACGAAAGCTTCTTCCAGGGTTATAATCGTTTTGTATCCGTTCAGGGCTTCCAAGAGCGATTTTTCATCAATGGGCTTTATTGTGAACACATCGATAATGCCGATCCGGGCATCCCGGATTTCCTTGCGTATTTCGATAGCCATGTGGGTCATGTATCCGGAAGATAGAATGCATACATTTTCTCCCTTTTCCAGTTGATAAAAACCCTTTTCAAAAGAAGGATTCATCGATTCATCATAGATAAAGGGCAGGGGCTTTCCGTCAAGTCGGATATATTTCGGTTTTTTTGTCCGGATTGAATACTCTACGAATAATTTCGCAAGATGAGCGTCGCTCGGGGAACAAACGACCATGTTGGGTAGTGTTCTCATGACGGATATGTCCTCGAAACAATGGTGTGTCGGACCGGATACATCATAGCTGACGCCCGCCCCCACGCCCATTATGTTGACGTTGAGCGTACGTACCTGCGATGACAATGCCAAGTTGACTCGAATCTGCTCGAAGGGTCTCAAAAGAAAGGGTGCGATTGCATAAGCGTATACGGTAAATCCTTCAAGTGCCAGGCCGGTTGCGACATTGATCAGATTCTGCTCTGCAATCCCCACATTTGAAAATCGGTCTTTGAAGTCGGCTCTCAACTTGTCAAGGACGGGAGCGCCCATATCTGCCGAAAGAAAAAATATTTTTTCGTCTTCATGCATTCGAAGATAAATGCCTTCGATTAACGCATCCCGCATGGTTTGCACTTTGTTTTTGATCATCTTGCCTCCCCGAGCAGCTTTTCTATTTCTTCCTTTGTGAGAGACCTTATGTGGCAAAGTTCATCGCTCTCCAGTTGCGGAACCCCTCTGGCCTTTATGGTATTGGCAATCAAAGCGGTTGGTCGTCCGTCCTGTCGATGCAGCAGCTTCTGCATCCTCCGATGAAGCCCTTCTATGTCATGACCATCTGTAACTTGCGTTCTCCATCTGAAAGCTGCAAATTTATCTTCCAGTGGTTCAAGGCCAAGGATATCTTTCTGATAGCCCAACATGGACATCTTGTTATTATCCACAATGAGGAACAGATTGTCCAGCCGGTGAAAAGCTGCAAACATAATGGCTTCCCACATAGCGCCTGCGTTAAGCTCACCGTCACCGCATAACACGAATACCCGACGGTCGATCATCCTTGTTTTCAAAGCCAAGGCCATGCCGCAGGCTACTCCCAGTCCATGGCCCAATGAGCCGTTGATTGTTTCATAACCCGGAATCAGCGTATCCGGTATGACACCCAAAAAAGAGTCACCCTGACTGATTTTATTCAATTCATCCGATTCAAAAAAACCCACGTCGGCAAGTATGGGATATAATGAAATCGAACCATGCCCTTTGCTGATGATCAGGCGATCCCTGTCTTGCGTGAAAGGCTTCTTTGGATCATATTTCATCAATCCGCTGTAAAAAAGGACGACAAATATTTCGACAGCAGACAATGACGAAGCCAACCTTGTTTCCGGCGCCCTTCCGTGAAGGGCAAGTGTTTCGCGCCAAACCCATTTAGCCTTTTCCTTCATTCCTTGTATTGATTCCATTAGGTCTCCTCGAAGCGATTAGAGAATCTGACAAACTTTTCCGCTGAAAAAATCGTGAATCGGACGGAGAGCAGGCATAACGATATTTTTCGGCAGTTTATCGCATCTGAAGAATCCAAGCTCCAAACTTTCGGTGCTCACGCGCAACTCGCCGGACGCGATATTTGCAATAAAAATGACATCGATGATATGAACCAAGTCCCCATTATCTGGGTAGCATACAATCCGACCATCTTGGGGATCGGAATAAATACCCAGAAATCCGATCAGGTCCACATCCAACCCGGTTTCTTCTCGAATTTCACGCAAGGCGGTTGCTGCAATGGTTTCTCCCGGAAGCACACCGCCGCCCGGAAGCCCCCACAAGCCGTTGTCTGAACGTTTTTCAAGGAGAATCTCGCCCATTGTATCCAAGACAACCGCGCCGGCAGTGATCTTAACCTTGGTTTGCTGCGGATTCTTTACACGAGTGGAGTACATTGATTCTGTACCCGTGATCAACGAAACAACTGGTTCGCCTTCCGGTAAGACTCTGGTGTACCCATGTCGATGAATTCTTCTTTCGTTGGGAATCCGTAGACGCCTTTTGTTAGAAAGGAAGGCATTAAATCGCGTTCAAGAGAAAGAGGAACGTCTGCATCGATTGCGTCAAAAAGGATTCGTTCTAAGACATAGACCCCCGCATTAATATATCCGGGTTCATGCTTGTTTGATTCTTTTTCCAGGAAAGCGATGATTCTTCCGTCCTCGCCAAGGACTACGCGCCCGAAACGGCACGCATCATCCATCTCGACAATGGTCATGGTCAGCGCTGCTCGATGATCCTCGTGAAATCTAAACAGTTCATCGAGGTTAACTTCCACAAAAGAGTCTCCATTGAGAACCAGGACACTTTCCGTTTTTGCTAAAGACAGGGCTTTTTTTTATTCCGCCGCCAGTGCCGAGGGGTTTTCCCTCTATCGAAAAGCTGATATTATAAGGGTATATGTTCCTATGCTCATACTCTTCAACTATCTTCCCCGCCATGTAACCGATTGACAGGACAACATGATCTATCCGGTTGAAGTGCGTTAGGAAATTCAGAATGATGTCGAGGAAAGGCTTGTCATTGACAGGTGCGAGAACCTTCGGACGATCCGTGACGACCGATCTTAGCCGGGTTCCGAGTCCGCCAGCGAGAATAATTGCATCTGTTTTTTTCATGGTGCAATGATAATTACAATCGGAATGGCACCGAAATTACTTCCGGTCTTGATATTTTTTAAATTTTCCTTATAATAATTGTTTGACTTTTGTGGTGTAAATCTAAGGATTTATATTTATAATTTTCCACCAGCGGCCGGTTGGGTGATCAGTCAAAAATGGTCTGGTCTCGGCGAAAAACCAACCTTTACCGCACCGGCGAAGCTGCTCTTTTTCCATCACCAGGTAGCGCAGCGAGTTTTTTTTGGTATCTTCGAAACACATAACCAGTGTCTGGCCCGGGGCGAATGCGCGGATCTGAGATACGTCATCGTGTTCTTCGGGATTTATTGCGAACACGCCCAGATTTCGATATACTTTGGACAGCGAAACAGAGCTGCTCCATCTCGATCCTACATCATCCGGATTGAGCGAAACAACCGAGCCGGGGACAATTTTCAATCTCCAAATATCCGCTCGATCCTCGCTTCGCAGGCGTTCTTGCGGAAATGCCTTAATAATGAGGATCGGGAACAGACCGATTACAAAAACAAGAAGCATAATAAAAAGGGCCAGGCCGGCTTTAGATGTGCCCGGCCATTCGTCTTTCGAAGCAGCGTTGACAGTCTTTTTTTTCAGTAATGTCAGTAGTTGCGTGCAACCAACAGCAGGAAAAGCGCACATAAATGGAAGAGTTGCCGCATAAGCCCTCATCAAATCCGCATGCCACGGTGGGGCAAATGGTACGGACGCAACGATCCCCAAACCGGCATAGGCCAAGAGGATATGCGTCGATGCATGGGTTTTTAATAGAACGAGCACTCCGCCTGCTGCTAGGATGGAAAGAAGGACGAACATTAGGAATGTAGACGCAATGTATACGTATTTCAATGGATTTTTTTGTAGCTCTTTCATCACACCGGAAAACCCTTTGGTCGAGGATATTTGTTGCATGGATGGTTTCGGGGTGAGTTGCAAAATCGATCTCTGAAGGGCGAAATTCACAAAAGAGTAGGCGCCTTCAGTTGAGAGAAAAAAGCTGCGATACGCTTTAAGGATGCCGCGGGCTACGCCGGATGGGTTATCCTCCATCTGCTTTCGTGCAAGCGCGTAAATGGTCCTGTTTCGTTCCTGTTCTGTTAAGGATTTTAGTTCTGGGATATCACGGTAAACACGCGACCAGTCTCCTCCATGTGCCAGTCCATACAGCATGTAAGAAAAATTGCCTTGATGCGCGCTGGGTTGCCCGATCGAATATAGAACAACACCATTTAGAACGAATCCAGCTATGAAGGCGAGACAAGCAGAAGCGAACACCTTAAAGGAGAAGCGAGACGATTCCCTCCAGGCAAATCCCGCCCAGATGGCCAGCATCGGAAGAATGAAAAAAGCTCCCGCACGAGCATTCAAGGATAGGCTGAGCACGAATATGCCCGCAAGGGCAAAGGTGAGGAGATGCAATTGGGCCGAACGCCAAATGTATGCGAACGCGATGCAAGCCAGCATTAGGCCAAGGTGCTCGTGCAGTCCCGTTCCGATTATTCTTTGATAGAACAGGAGGAGGCCGACGAACATGACATAGGCCGCAAACCATCCGTGTGTTCTGGCCACTTCCCGCGACGGCATGGCCAAAGACAGGGAAGTGATGAAAACCATTGCGGCCAAAGCAAATTTAATATTCCCTCCTCCCAGGAAGAGCAGAACCGACCAGAATCCGCTGGACAGAGGACGTCTGGAAGAGAAGCCGCTTAGTTCGTTTCCATGCAAAAGACCTATTGCGTCCCTCAAGTAAGATAGGGCATCAGCATGCGGATACAAGCCCACCATGACAGAAAAATCCGATACGGCTTCGGTCCAGATGCCGGACAATACCATGCCGCAAATGGTTGTTGATAGAAACGTCATGCTGAAAAAGGCAAGTTGCGGAGACAGACACTTCAGCAGCATGAAGATCATGCCAAGGCCAAGCGGGAGGAACAATGTGTCATAGCGGAGGTAAAATCCGGTACCGGCGAAAACTCCAGACCATAAAATGGTTAGATAAACGAGGAGGCAAGTTGATATTGCCGCCGAAATTCGAAACAGTAGATGGTTATGAAAACGACGAATCATGGAATTCATGTTGCTTCTGCTTCGATGTCATGGCTGCATATACATCAAGTATTCGGTCCACTATCGTTGCAATCGAATATTGATTGATGATGCGGTTCCGGGCCGCCTGCCCCATTTGCTTGCGTGATCCGTCATCCCGCAATAGTCTCACAATGGATTCCGCGAGGGTTTTTGCATCATTGACCGGTACCAGAAGGCCTGTCCGTTCATGTACAATGACCTCTCGGTTTCCAGGGATATCAGAGGCAACGGCCGGAATTCCGAAGCTGTTTGCCTCCAATAAGGCGTTTGATATGCCCTCGCCCCGAGACGGAAGAACAAAAAGCGCTGCCTGGCGATAGCAGGATGCCATGTCGGATACATGGCCTTCAAATCGGATGCTGCCGGCGCAGCCCAAGGCTTCAGCCATATTTCGCCAGGCGCCATGGTTCCCTCCTCCGGCAATCACCAGACAGGCTCCGGGTAATTGCCGATGCACTCTGCCCCAGGCCTCGATGAGGATATCGAATCCCTTGTGTGCCGCACCCTGCGTGAAATTGCCGCCATACAGGACCAAATGGTTGGTCTCTACCGGGGCAATGTCATCAGGAATGCAAACTCCATTAGGAATGATGTGAATCCTGTCCCTCGGGACCCCGTTACCGGCGATGTCATCGGCCATTTCCCGTGTCAGTGCGATGTAACGGATGCGCTTTCTCCATTGACGCCACTTGTCGGAAAACGGGATGGAATATTTATATTCGTGAAAAGCCGGCAGGTAGGCTGCTTTGCACAAGACCGGTATTCCCAGAAGGCTTCCGATCCACCCGGCGAAACCAGCATTCCAGCTCGCCACATGCGTGTGAATAATGTCAATAGAATGCCTTTGCCGGAACAGGTACATTGATGCGCCAAGGAGGAAAAGCAAGGCATTCAGCCATTGTACAATCCAGGAATAGGGGGTGTCGGGATTTTCATCGATTTGCTGCTTTTTTTCATGATTGCGCTCAGGGTTTGCACCGGAGGCATTTCGTGAAATCCTGTTTTTAATGCGAAGTAAAATGTCCACAAAAGGCTGCATGATCGTCAGGCGGACAATTTGAGCTCCGCTGTCCATTTCATATTCTGGAAGGGATTTGCTGATTCTCGTTGTCAAAACGAAGCATCGATATCCGCGGCGTACCAACTCATGGGATTGAAGCCGACACTGATTCTCCGCTCCCCCGGAACAGGCCGGGTAGTATCCGTAGATCAGCATGCAGATGGTTTTGGGACGGCCGTTCACACCAAAGTCGCTGCGCTATCACCCGGCAGCTCCCATGTCTCGGTCATCTCGGCCGCAAATCTTTGGATCTGCTGAATACCTGATTCCATGGACCCGTTGTTGTTGAGCCTGCATACAGGAATACCGTGGCTCTCGACCCGGTTCACGGCTAACCGAAGCCGCTCATATCCGAGCCGCAACTGTTCTATTCTTTCTTCTGTTGTGAGTTCGGAAAGCAAAAGAGGGTAGGCCGGCCTGAGAGACAAGCGTCTCTCACAGATTTCAGGTGAGGCCTCTATGTGAATGAGCGAGTCGGGAAGCGGAATGGAATCGGCACATGACCGGAGTTCGTCATCGGAAACGCCGAAACGAAGATAACCGAAGACCGTGAAGATTCTGTGGACGAATCCCTCATCAGCCACAAGAATTTCATCCTTCAGAAAGGATGTGGCAAGGGAGTGTTCGACAATAGTACGAAAGACCGCGTATAAAACACACTGCCTCGAATGATCTGAAAAATCCGGACGGACAAGAGATTGAAATATTTGGGCCATCAAGGCCGGATTGGCCGAGACAAAAAGATGAAATTCGGGGAGGGCATATTCCAAACCTAAAAAGCGCTTCCACACCAAGCCCGGGAATTTCTTCAAAGCGTTCTTGATCAGCCCGTCGTCACGCCGGCGAAGACAACGGTCGACCATGGCTTCGCGATCCAGCACGGGACGCCCTGTGATACGTCGCAATTCACTGATAAATGGTGCCTGTAAGGCCGATTTCCCGGATCCGGGAAGCCCGCAGAGTTCGATGCGTGTCATGGTTGAATCGGAATTCAGGAGAGCAGGTCGTGAAAGGGCTTTTTTATGAGCTCGTTCAAAGAAGCAGTCTTTAACACATGAACGATCCTCTCGCTTGCTCCTCCCTCACCGTAGGGATTGCGGGTTTTTTTAACGATTCTCTGAAATTCCGGAGAATACAGTCTCTGGATGGCTGTGAGGATTGACCGCCGGTTCGGGTCGCAGTCAATGACACTGTCGGCCTTGAGACGTCCGCGCTGACGATCACCGATATTGACAGTGCCTTTACGAAAGCTCGGTACTTCCGTCAGTCCGCTTGATGAGTTTCCTAAGACACCGTCCATATGCATGATGCAGGATAGATACAGCAGTTGTCCCAAAGAGGTGAATACCCGTGCGTTGGTCCGGTTGGCAGCGAATTGTCTTATCATTTCGAACAGTACACGACTGCCCGTATCGGCATTGGGCATGGTGAAGATCAGATGGGTATCCTCCAGGAGTTCAAGTGCCGCGAGCAGTTCCCCCATTTGACCCGACGACGTGGCCCTCTCCAAGGTCACGGGATGAAAAGTGATGAGCAGATTCCTTTTCCCCAGTTTGAAGCCGATGGCATCTTCGAATTCGTCGCGGCTGAGCAATGTCTGCCGCTTGATGTTGTCGATGCCCAAACCGCCCACGAGGAAAACGCGATCAGGATGTTCTCCGAGTTGTATCACCCGCCTCCGGTAATCCTCCGCTGCAACGAAGTGAAGGTGGGCCATTTTTGTGATCGAATGGCGGATGGCTTCATCAAACGCTCCCTCTGTAGTTTCGCCTCCGTGCACATGCGCAACTGGGATTCGCGCGATGAGCGCAGCGGCAGCGGCCGCAAAGATTTCAAAACGATCACCCAGTACAACGAGAAGGTCGGGCCGCAAATCGGATAGGGCGTCGGCAAATCCGATCAATCCGACTCCCATGGATTTGGCAACGCCGACAGGCGTGTCGGAACTCATCAGCATCTCAACCCTGCGATTTATCTGAAAGCCATCTTTCTCGATTTCTTGATAGGTGAGGCCAAACTCGGGTGAGAGGTGCATTCCGGTAGCGATGACCTGTAGCGCCAATTCCGGATCGTCCTTGACACCCAGCATGACCCATCTCAACAAGCCATATTCGGCGCGGCTTCCTGTGATAATGCAAATTTTGCGCTTCACAATTCGATCAGTTCATTAATTGAAAAGTCCCGAGGTGCGCTGCGGCCCACAACTTCGTCCCAGCACATCGGGGAAATGCCCGTGCCGGGACGCTTCACCGCAAGATTGTCCTGGGTGAATGTTTCACCCTTCGAGATGGGCCGGCTGGCAACCAGGGACTTGCGGGCGATGGGCTTGTTTCTGGCTTCGCTCTTGCTGGTCCGCTTGATGCCGTCACCCAGGGCAAGTTCGATATTGCGGATGGCCTGCACCATCGCCTTGAGTTCACCGGGTTCAAGGCTGGCACGGTGGTCCGGTCCCGGAAGATTGCGGTCCAGCGTAAAGTGCTTTTCGATAATTGTCGCACCGAGGGCCATAGCCGCAACAGGGACCTCGATGCCGAGCGTATGATCGGAATATCCGACTTCCACGCCAAAGGCGTCGCGAATGGTCAGCATCGCGAGAAGGTTTACATCGTTCATGGGTGTCGGATAATCGGTGTTGCAGTGCAATACGGTGATTAGGCCTTTTTGCGTGCCGGCCTTCTCGAGAATCGACAAGGCCGCTTCAATTTCACCGAGTGTCGCCATTCCTGTCGACAGAATGATCGGCTTTCCGTATCTTCCGATATGCCTCAAGTACGGCAAATTGGTGATTTCCCCCGATGGAATCTTAAAGCGCTCGATCCCCAGTTCGACCAGCAGATCCACGCTGACTGTGTCGAAGGGGGTTGAAAGAAAACCGATTCCTCGCTCCCGGCAATGCGCCATCAACGATTCGTGCATCTGGCGGTTCAATTCGAGGCGACGCAACATATCGTATTGCGATTCAGTGGCTTCCGTGGTTTGCTTCTGGTAGATAGCCTTCTCCGCCCACCGAGTGACGAGCCCGTCAGCGGTGAAAGTTTGGAACTTTACCAGATCGGCACCGGATTCCGCCGCCGCATCGATCATGCGGTGTGCCATTTCGATGTCGCCGTTATGATTGACTCCGGCTTCTGCAACGATGATACAGGCTCTTTTTTGCTTAAATGGCAACATGGTTGATCTCATGCGTGACAGAAATACAACTCAGGGCACAAATTTTAATTTCAAATCAATTCTATCCGCGCCGCCAATCGTTATTGTTACTTGTATTTTTTCTGCATCTTTAACATCTTATCGTTCATCATCTTAATCTCTTTTGCCGTTGCCGCTCCTTTTTTCATCTTTCGTGTCATATCCTTCATGTCTTCGAACATCTTTCTGAATTCTTTGTATTCAGCCGTTCCCTTCTTCATCTTTTTCAACATATCCTTGATATCCTCTGCGAGCTTTTCCATCACGTCGGCGGTATCCTGCATCTTTTTCGGTGTGATGTCTTTGATCAAATTCTCCATTTTTCCCGTCAGGGCAGACATCTTTTGCATGACGTCCCGCATGTCTTGGGCCTGGCTGATTCGTACTTTCTGCGCGCCAGCCGTCCCGGTCGCTTGCGCGTGGCTAAAAGACACGACCAACATCAGGACCAATCCCACAAAAATCAATCTTTTCATTTTTCCCTCCTGCTCTTCTTCAGAAATGATACGAAAAGCCATTTTTGGTTTTTCTGTTAAAAACTCGCATTTGACAGGGGTGCCGGCGAATGTTCGCCAAGAAGAGCATGATCTCCGCCAGCGACCCTTTCCGTTTATCGCTTTTTGACTACAAACGGGCCGAGAACAAGGATGTCCAGCCCGCAGGAATAAAAGGTCCTGATTGCGTGTTCGGGCGAGCACACGATGGGCTCGCCGTTCAGGTTGAAAGAGGTGTTGAGCAGCGCGGGAACACCGGTTATGCTATCAAATTCCTTGATCAAATTGTAAAGAAGCCGGTTGGCCTCCGGTTCCACGGTCTGCAGCCTTCCGGTAAAGTCAATATGGCACACGGCGCCCAGCCGGCTGCGCCATTTCTTTCGAATGGGGAAAACCCGCTCCATAAAATAGACGCGGCGGCCTGGCCTCAATTCGAATATTTCCTCTGCGCGTTCCGCCAGCACGGCCGGCGCGAACGGGCGAAACGATTCTCGGTATTTCACGGCGTTATTGACGCAGTCCTTGGTGGCGATATCCCTCGGGTCCGCCAGGATCGAACGGTTTCCCAAGGCGCGATGGCCGAATTCCATGCCACCTTGAAACCAGCCGACGAGCGCACCTTTCGAGATTACACCGGCAATCTGTTTTACCAGCGAATCCGGACGGCAGTAGGGAAGTTTGAACTTGATGAGGGTATTTTCGATCTGTTCTTCCGTGTAAGACGGTCCCCAACTGTTTTCTTTCAAGGCAACTTTAACGCGGGCCGGTTCTTTGCCAAAACGGTAGTATGCCAGCAAAGCAGCCCCGACCGATACTCCGGAATCGTCGGGTGACGGGGGAATGAAACTGTCCGAATAGATGTCCAGGGAGTCGATCGTGCCATTGAAGAGAGAGTTCATGGCTGCCCCCCCGGCAAGAACAACCCGTTTTCCCCGATTGCGTTGCTTGAGGAGGGTCAGCAGATGGATCACAGCCTCTGAAAAGACCCGTTGCATGGCCCCGGCAATTGCGTAATGGCGGTCCTCGAAGTCCGTGCCCCTTTGTCGCGGTTGACCGAGGATGGAGGTTATTTTGGGGTTGAAAAAATGAGGTCTCCGGTCAAAGGTGTAAAAGTCGAAATAGCTTAAATCCAGTTCAAATCCTTCGTCCGTAAAATGGATCAATGACCGGATCTTCGAATAGTATTCATTCTTCTTGCCGGCGAAGGCGGACAGTGCCATGACCTTCCATTCATCCACTTCCGGTGTAAACCCCAGGAAGTCCGTGAATGTTCCATAGAACAGACCGAGCGAATGTGGGTAAAGGACATTGCCTGTCTGGTTGATGGACGTATCTTTCCCGTTTCCGAAGAAGCAACTTTCGTCCTCACCGTGCCCATCGATGGTCAGGATGTCCGCCCTGTCGAAGGGAGAGAGGAAAAAAGCATTTGCCGCATGACACTCGTGATGATTCAGATAAACGATCCTTGTCTTACCGAACGACACCTCCATGTGCGAAGACACCGGCTCGTTCATGGCTCGCATGATTTGCACGGGAATGTGAGTCAGCATTTCACCCCGCCAGGCCATCTCTGCAACCCACCGCTTGCTTGCATGATTGATGTTGCGCTGAGGATTCCATGGAACCGCAATGATATCGATATCTTTCCAGGAAATTCCCTGCGATTCCAGGCACCACTGCGCAGACAACACCGGGAACTTCGTGCTCATTTTTTCGCGGTTGAACCTCTCTTCGGCCGCTGCGGCAACGACCTTGCCATCGATCACGAGGGCGCTCGAAGACAGATGTGTGTACGGGTAAACAGAAAGAATATTCACAGCAACTCCTTTTGATAAACTTGATTCAGATACCCTGAAATAACGAGGTTATGAGGGACTGATCCTGACGATGTTGCGGCCCGCCTCGGCGATTCTTGCACGTCCGAAACGATTTGTTGCCTCTGAAAATCTGTTTGCGATATTCCGGACTTCCTGTACCGTCAGCCCCGGGAACTTTTCTCGATAGTACCGGACCGCTTCCGGATCGGGGCGACGGACAAGACGGAGCATCGATCGCCAGATTTTCTTCGGCAAGGGGACGTTCTCACAAGTGACACGCTGAGGCTCGAATTCCAGATTGCGAAGGATATCCAGGATCCGCTTGCAGGCGGTTGGGCCGTCAAGACTGGAAAAGTATGCGTCTATGATGGCCTGCTGATCCGGGCGCGGCAAAAATGATGCTGAGCCTCCTTTGATTTTTACAATGGCAAATCGCAACTGTTCAATAAGTTCCTCGAGGGAGAATGCTTCCAGGCTGCAGGCGTTCGGCAATTCTGTTTCAAAAGTGTCGGAGCGAACACATCGGTATGCAATGGCCGGCACCCCGAGCAGAAAGGTTTCGACTCCCGTGGTGCAGTTGAACTGGACAACGGCATCGGCGGCTTGAATCCACTCGACGACATTGCCTTCTTTCGTGATGAGGGTGCGCTTCTGATTGCCGAAGCGTTCGATCCAGGGATCCGCATTCTCGACAGGGGCAGGCCGGATAACGATGGTATGTTCAGGGAAAGCCTTCCGTATTTCCGGTACGGCCCTCATGAATCCCTCGTATCCCTTTTTAGAAAACTCGAAGAATTGTGATTTGAATTCGTGCTGTTCCGCCAACGGATAGGCATCGAAAATCTTGATGCCCGCATCGAATCCCTTGTAAAAATTATAAACGGGGAAATTCGTATTGATCAAAATAATCGATCCGTACCGCTTTCTCAATTGATCGATGCTCGAACTGCAGTATCCGCGAAACTCCGGGCGAAGAAGATCCATCCGGGGGTTTCCGGTCGCGACGACCTTATCCGCTGCATCCGGATAACGGCTCAAGATGCTTTTCAATTCGCGGGGTCCCCAGGCAAAAAAGAAAGTCGTCTGGTCGAAGGATTCCCGATCCATGCGCGTGGCATGGTAGACATTGTCATTGTGGTAAACAAGACCCTCCTCGTTCCATGCGACAATATGATTACCGAGTGATCGGCAGTAACGAAAGCGATTCCGCCGCGTGATGGCGATGCTTTTGTCAATGTACAGACCCTGACCGAACCTTGGCAAGTCGTCGAAAAGTTCGGATTGTCCGCCCAGGATCACTTCGAAACCGTACTCCGTGGCGAAAAGGGAAAAGAGGATCTTGCTGTGAAATTCTCTGGCTTTTATCTCTATGGGCAGAAATATGCGCTTCACTCAAATGCCCCTAAAATTTTCGGTGGCCGTATCGGTATGTCATCACAGCAGATATTCACTCGCTATGGGTTCTCTTCGATACCAGGTATTCCATCACGGCAAGATCTTTTTCCGAATCAATGTCGATGGAACGCTCCTGCGGCATAATGTAGCCCACCGTTTCAGGCGTAAAGAAAGTGCTTTTCTCTAAAAAGAACGCTGTTTGTGATACAAAGACAGCCCCGTTGATCATGTAAACGTCCGGAAGGTCCTGCCTTCTGCCGATATGATAGGACCCTCCGATGAGGGGCTGCAACCGTCCTTTCGAATCGAGTGTTCGAAAATAATAGGGATTTTTTTCGGCAAGGCTGATCGATACGCATGAACCGGCTTTTCTGCGCATGCATTCACCGATGCAGCCGTCAATGTCATCGGCAATTCTCAATGGAGACGTCACCTGAAGCACGACCAGATAATCATATCCCGGTATTTTTGACAGCAGATGGAAAAGAACTTCATTGGTTGGCGTTGTATCGGTGGCCAGTTCTGCAGGCCTACGAAAAGGAACTTCCAGGCCAAGGCTGTGGGCGATATCGATGATTTCATCGTCGTCGGAGCTGAGCACCATCCGATCGATGTGCCGGGATCGTCGTGCCTCCTCTACGGTCCACGCGAGGAGTGGTTTTCCCATCACGGGGATAATGTTTTTGCGAGGCAGCGTCTTTGAACCTCCACGGGCGGGAATCACCGCTAAAACAGTTCGGCCCTCAATCATTGATGCCCCGTGAAGGTTTCCGGTCAAAGTCCTCCAGCGCCTGCTGGTAATCGTCTATCTGACCGATATCCAGCCAGTACTCGCGGACGGGGAATACCGCGGGGCGTTCCCCTCGTGCCGCCATATCTTCGAACACGGTGGTCATATCATAGGGGATTTCCCGGGGAATGTGCTCGATGACTTCTGGTTCCAGAACATAGATGCCGGCATTCACGAAGAATTTCTGCACCGGCTTTTCCTGCAGGGCAACAAGGCGGTTTTCCTGAACTTCAACGATCCCGAAAGGGACCTTCACGTCATATTCGCGGACGCAGATGGTTGCCTTGGCCTTGAATTCGGTATGATAGTCCAAGAGATGACCGAAGTTCACCTTGGTGAGCAGGTCACCGTTCATGACAATGAACGGCTTGTCCGGCGCCTCCGGTAAGAGGCGCAATGCCCCGGCTGTACCGAGCCTGCTCGGCTCACGGAGGTAGCTGATCTTCACCCCCCAGGATGAGCCATCGCCGAAGTGGTCCTCGATCATGTCCGCCATATAGTTGACGGCAAAGGCGAAGCGCCGGAAGCCTTGAGTTTTAAAGCTTTCGAGAATGATCTCCAGAAGGGGTTTCCCGCCGATCTGCAGAAGGGGTTTGGGGCATGTTTCCGTCAGCGGTCGCAATCGGGTTCCCAGGCCTCCCGCCATCAACACGACGAAATTATCGTGCCTTGGCGTGGACAGGTATTCCTTGAGAAGCTCCAGGCTGACCACGCGGCCGTCATCGTCAATCAGGGGAATCTGGTTTATGGACCTCTCGCGCATAATTCGCTGAATGGTGGATGTATCCTCGCCAGCATGCACCACGATAGGGTTGACATTGGCGACCAGTTCGACCGGGTGGTCCAGTGTAAACCCCCGCAGCAGGCCACGGCGGACATCTCCGTCGGTGACTGTTCCTGCCAGGCGACCTTCGGCATCCACCACCAAGGCGACCTGCGCGACGCTCGATCGATGACGCGCAATGTGTCCCGAATGGATGCCCCAGGCGATACCGCTGCTTTTTTCCAATTTTTCATAGTTTCTGTTCGACGCCTGGATTAAACACACCGGAGCCCTTTAAGCAGATTTTTAGCCCATCTTCAAGTTGAATCTGTGGGACCCAGCCCGTCAGCCTGTCCAATCGGGAGTTATTCAGAACCAGTTTGGTTGACAGCCCGCTGTTCGCCGCTCCTGAAGTTTGGTGTGGAAGCCCGGACAGTGTGGCAACCATCTCCGCGACATCACCGATCTTCACACCTCTTGCCGTAGATACGTTAACCACCAGTGCGTCCGCGAAGTCAGTTTCAGCCAGCCGGACCAGCGCCTCGACCGTATCATCCACGTGTATAAAGTCTCGCACCGGTCGCTCGTCAAGAACACGGATGGGTTCATTCCGAGAAACCTGACCTAAAAGTCGTCCCAGCACGGTGTTCTCTCTGCTGCCGGGTCCATATACATTGGAAAGGCGTGCTACAATGGATCCTCTCAATCTGCCTTTCGTATGCGCTTGGACGAGAATTTCCGCGATAAGTTTGCTTCCCGTATAAACACTTTCAGGATGTGTCGGGTCTTCTTCGACGGCTGGCCGGTCCAGATGAAGGCCATAAACGATTCCGGTGGATGGCAGCAGGAACTTCACATTGCCGGATTGTTCACAAATGTCGAGGGCACTGAACGTCAGAGTCACGTTTGCGGCAAAGGCTTCGGCAGGCCGCTTTTCGCATTGCATTCGGTCTGCCAGACCCGCCATGTGGAAAAAAACACCCCCTCCGTCAAGATGGGTTTTAATGGATTCACGAGCCTCTTCGATCGATGACTGAATATGTCGATACCCCGCCATCATGAAAGGCGTGGGGGCCAAATCCACACCGAGTACCGGAATATTCGATTTGACGAGTCGAAGAGCCAGGCAACTTCCCAAAAAGCCGGTAGAACCGGAGACAACCGCTTTTGACAACCCGGAGTTCAATTAAGAATTAATTTTGTCTGCTGATGAATAGTGAAAAATGCGGTCAAGTTATTGCTTCTGCGCGATTACCAGTCCGACATTCATGTAGGTCTTGGTCGGAAGATCATTTCTGAAAAGAACCGGCTCGAAACCGTATTTTTGCAAATCGGAGATGCGTGCTGCAAAATAATCCTTCGCGATGATGCGGTTGCGGCACGTTCCGGTGTTGTTCCAGTCGCGAAATGCCTCTATGAAAACGCCGATACGATTACATACCCTGTTTATTTCCGAAAAGACTTGCTCGCGGTATGGTTCCATTTGTTCGAGTGCTTGTCTGGTATAGACCAAATCGAAATGCCGGTCTGCAAAAGGAAGCTTTGTAGCGGTCCCCTGCACAAACTGAACCGTCCCGGGAATTCTTGGTCCATTCCATTTGAAAGGAGCGTATCTCGTCAATTCAGGAGGCAGATCCGGGTCTGAATCCACCTTGCTGGACCAGCGCACGCCGCTTTCCGACAACTCAAGCCCTGCAAACTTGATTTCTGGAAACCGTGCCGCCAGTAGAATGAGATTCAAGCCGCGCCCGCTTCCGACTTCGAGAACCCTTTCAGGTTTGTAATGATCGATGATTTTTTCCAGAAGCGCCAGATGTACACGTAAAAGCGCCCACACGTTTCCTAAATAATATTTGTCCATCCATCGTATAAGGTGCTCGCTTGAGTGACTGGGCAGCAGTTCAGACCATTCCATTTGATCCCAAATACCCTCAAATTTTTGTTGGACGACGTCAGAGCTTCGACGTATGTTTGAAAAAAGTTGCTTGAAGGATAATCTGTACCGATCTATCAAATATCGAAAAAAGGAATAGGTGTTTTGCTTTATTACAAATAGATCTCGATCGTTGTAATATTTATGCATGTAACTGTGAAACAGATTCATCAGTTCTGATTTTTCATTGAGTTTTATCGTTTCACCACGGGTCACGGCAGCCTCCCATCGAGCATTCTTGATTGCGGTTTTCTAAAAAAAGCAGATCATAGCGGGTTGAAAAGGGGAATTTCTTCTCGGAAGAAGTCGATCAGATGTTGTATCTTTCAAATTTGTAACTGACTGTGTTGACCGGGTTTGAGAACCAATCGATCGCCTTTCTGATGCCCCGGCGGAATCCATCCAATCCCCCGTACTTCGGGGTCCATCCAAGAAGTCGTTTCGCCCTGCTGTTGTCCGACAGGAGACGTTCTACCTCGCTTCTTTCCGGACGAAGTCTCTGCTCATCGAGCACAATCTCCACATCTTCGGTGAGTTCTTCTACAATCAAGCGAGCTGCATCCCCTATGGACACCTCAAAACCGCTTCCGATGTTGACGACTTGACCTACGGCCGCATCCGACTCGGCCATGGCGATAAATCCCCTCACCGTGTCGTCGATGTAGTTGAAATCGCGTGTGGGAGTGAGTGCGCCCAGCATGATTTTCTTTTTCCCAAGGAGAACCTGCGTGATCACTGTGGGGATGACCGCCCTGGCACTTTGCCTCGGCCCGTATGTGTTGAAGGGTCTTATAACCGCCACGGGTGTTCCAAAGGAGCGGTAAAATGATAAAACTATCTGATCGGCGCCTATCTTGGTGGCCGAGTACGGCGATTGCCCCTGGAGGGGGTGATCTTCGTCTATCGGCACATAAAGGGCCGTGCCGTACACCTCGTTAGTGGATGTGTGCACCACTTTCTCCACACCAAGTTCACGGGCCGCCTGCATGATATGCAGAGATCCCATAACGTTAGTCTCCACATAGGCGCCCGGTGAGTGATAGGAATAGGGTATGGCAATGAGCGCTGCCAGATGCAGAACAACATCGCATCCTCGCATGGCCTGTTTCACCCCGTAAGCGTCCCGCACATCTCCTGCGAAGATGTCCAGATTTTTTTTGATGGCCGGTTCGCTGTGGTCCAGCCATCCCCAGGAATTGAATGAATTGTAAAGAACAAATGCGCGGACATCATGCCCCTCGCGCACAAGCGCTTCGACGAGGTGAGATCCGATAAACCCGTCGGCGCCGGTCACCAGGATTTTTTTACCTGAAAGATTCATGTTCCTCCTGACGATTGCCCTGGCTGCCCTTGCATTTATAGGTTCTGTAAAGCAACCATGCGGTTGAAAGTGCCGTTGTCCCTTGCCGCCAGTTCCCTGTGTGTTCCATGCTCGATGATTCTTCCCTTGTCGAGGACATATATGTAATCGGCATTTTTGATGGTTGAAAGCCTGTGAGCGATTATAACCACCGTAGCCGCTCCCTTCAGCGACTCGATGCTCTCCTGGATGTATCTCTCGGTTTCCGAATCCAGCGAACTGGTGGCCTCGTCCAGAATCAGAAGCTGCGGGTTTTTGTAGAGTTCCCTGGCAAGAAACAGCCTCTGGCGCTGTCCGCCGGAAAGGCGAACGCCCCGGTCGCCGATCAGCGTGTTGAACTGATGGGGCAGCTGTTGGATGTACTGTTCCGCGTAGGCCTGCCGTGCGGCATATTCAATACGCTTTCGCACGTCGTCGTCCGTGTTGTAGTCGCCTTTCCACATGCAGATGTTATTCGCGATGGTATCGTCGAAAACAACCGTCTCTTGGGAGACATAACCGATCTGGTTTCGCCAGGATCGCAGATCCACCTCGGTGCCGGAGATTCCGTCGATGAGGATTTCACCCCGGCGCGGTCTGAGCATGAGGGTGAGCATATCCACCAGGGTTGATTTGCCGGCGCCCGACTCCCCCACGAAAGCCACCGTGGTGTTGGTGTGTATGGTGAGGGTGATGTCATCGAGAACATTCGGACTTTTCGACCCATAGGAAAAGCTGACCTGACGCAGTTCGATGCTCCGCTCCAGGGGTTTGAGGAGATTTTTTCCGGATGGCTCCTGGGATTTTCTGAGGAGCTCGAATTCACGCTCCACGCTTTCCAGAGACCCGATATGATTCAATGTCCGCTGCCAGGCGCTTTGCACACCGATCATTTGACTCATGGCCCGGTTGAATAAGACCAGCACCACGAAAATCGGAGCCAGAGGCGCCTCCAGCACGGTGATCTGAACAATGATGACCAGCAAAATGAAGAAAACGGTAACCGGTTCGCTGACAGCCAGTGTCAGGGCTTGGGCGATGCCTTGCGACCGCAAGTAGGATGACAATTTTCCGACGCTGTTCATCACGCCTTTTCTGAGATGGCTTATCTGTGCGGTGGATACGAGATATTTGAAGGATTGCATGGTCTGGACCAGGAATTTGTTCAGGGTGGTCTGCTCGCGGACGGTTTTGCGTGAAAGCTTGTGTACGTAACGGTTCAAGATTCGGAAGAAAAACAGCAGGAAAAGGCCCGCCCCGATTGCCATAAGCGCGAAATTCCAGGCCAGCAGCAGGGCAACGCAGAGATAGGCCAGGGTCATGATGCCTGTGGAGAGAAAGACCTTGTAAGTGTCGAACGTGACGAGCAGCTTGGCAATCTGGTCGTTGATCACGTTGATGAAGTGCCCCGTGCTTCTTCTTGAGTAATAACCGTAGTCCATGGTGCTGTATTGATCGAACATCAGGCTTTTGATTTCGCGCAGTAGCTGCGACTTCAAATGGCTGTGATAGGCATTGTCCGAGAAAACGATCAGGCCCTTGACTAAAAAGACGAATCCGATGAAAAACAAGATTCCGATCATGGAATCGCCGATTCCCATGCTGTTCAGCACGGCTTGAAGGCCTGATTTCACGTTCGATTGATTTTTGCCCCCTCCCACTTCGCCGACGCCGACCACCTCGATCAACGGCAACAGCAGGGCAATTCCAAAGCCTTCCGTGATGGCCGCGAGTCCGGACAAGGCGAAAACAATATAAAGGCGGCTTCCAAGATACTTCTTGTATACGGAAAAATAATATGCGATTTGACTGAATATCTTCATGTTACAGAATCCGCCAGTTGGGGCGCTTCAGGATCATGCCTCTACTCTCTTCAAATTCCTGGTCGCTCATCACCATCACACGGATCTTTCTCTTGATTTCCTTCTCCAGATTAGGCCTCAGCGCCTGGATTTTGTCCATATCCACGTCGCCGACGATCAGGACGTCGATCAGTCCGCTGTCTTAGTGTTTTGCAGGGAGGGGGTCCGATTGATCGTTCAGCGCATGTTCGAGAGCTGCCATGTCCAGCAAATCCTGGGGCCGGTTCGAAAGCCCTGTCATTTTGATGAGGGATTTTCAATGTAAATAAATAGGGCGGAACTCGGCTTTGACTTGCTCATTCCAGCAGGAAATCGATGATATGGCGGTGAAGGATACCGTTTCTCTCGGCGGGAAAGAATTTATCCATGGAGATGACCATCTTTTCATAGTTGTCTTTGATCTTCTCCAGGTTGCCAAACTCCCTTTCGACGGCCGTTTCACTGCCCAGACCGTAACATACCTGGATGTATTTCTTTTCGTTTTGCTTCTCGGCGATAAAGTCGATCTCCATTTGATCGATGACGCCGATGGATATTTTGTACCCCCGTGCCTGCAATTCCTTGAAAACGATGTTCTCCAGAAGCCCGTTGACGTCTCTTTCTCTATACCCGATCAAGCCGTGACGAAGCCCGATATCGTTGAGGAAGACCTTGTCGGAAAACTCCAGGAGCCTCTTCCCTTTGATGTCATACCGCGGCGCCTTGTCGATCAGCAGGCTCGCTTCGATATAGCTGATATAGTTTAAGATTGTGTCCACAGAGGTTTTGATTCGCTGCGATTTAAAATAATCCGCGATCTTCTTCGCCGTCGTGATGTTGCCGACATTATCGAAAAGGTACCGAATCAGCTTATCGAATATCGATGCATCACGGATTTTATGGCGGGTGATGACATCCTTGTACAGGACGGTGTTCAATAGGGAGTTCAGATAGCTGAACAGGACCTCGTCATTGAACGGCAACTGGTGGATGCCGGGAAGGCCGCCGTATCTCAGATAGTTTTTGAATTCCGTTTCAGTGTCCGTTTCCGCAGCTTTATTTTCTCCGCCCCCCTGATCCTTCTTTTTTTCGCGAAAGGTTATAAACTCATGAAACGTCAGCGGATAAATGGGGATCTCTACGTACCTCCCACTGATCAGGGTGGCAAGTTCAGAGGACAGGAGGCTTGCATTGGAGCCGGAGATGACGACATCCCCCAGGCCGTCCGCCAAAAAAGAGGCGACCGCCCTTTCCCATCCCTCGATCTCCTGGATTTCGTCAATCAGAATATACTTCCGGACGGGGGCAGGCGCGGGCGCTGGGGCGGTCGCTACGCCTTCTTTGAAATAGTTCCCGGCATAACGATACAGGTCGCGATAGTCTTTGATTGCGTCAAAGGCGAGAGATTCTTTATTGACATAAAGAATGTTGCCGCTGGAGACGCCGCGGTTGATCAGTCTCTCGATCAGCAATCGCATGATGACGCTTTTGCCGACACGGCGCATCCCTTTGAGCACCTTCACCACAGGCTGATCGATGAATGCTTCTATTGCGTTCAGGTATGTTTCCCTGACGACAAAGTGGGCTGTATCGCTTCTTGAATTTTCCATGCTTTCGATTATAGTCGAAGATAACATGATTTCACGCCATCTTTCGTCTATAATTAATTATGGTCAGCGCCCATTTTTTTAATCGCCGCCAATTTTCGGGTTGGAAGCGGAAAAGACTCCGCCCACAGCATCATGCGATCCAGGTCCAGCCGGTCGATCTCTAATTCGTCCCGGAAGGGAACAGCCTTGCGTAAATGGATCGCATCCAGGAGCGCCTTTTCCGGCAGGGCAAGGTTGAAGCCCTCCCTCGTTTCGAAGCCAGTGAAGAGGCGTGAAGCGATACGGGAAAATTCGATCGTGACTCCGGCGTACGACAGATTTCGGGATGCCCCAACCGACGTATTGAGGGTCAGAACCGTGCAGACCGTCGGCGCCTGAAGGAGAATCCCGTGCCGGTTGAGGGCCCACTCACAGGAGATATAAGACGGCGTCCGTAAAAAGCAGGCAACTTCTTCCAGAACCGGCGGGTTCTCCCGAAGCAGGTTGACATATACCCCCTTCACCACCCGCTCGATCAGACCCTTCGCGAGGGCGCGCGTTAGAAAGACGTTGGCGTTTGTCGTGAACTTTCTGATGTCGCTGTAATTTTCGAAAGAGGGAAGGCAATTGCCGCAGGATCGCCAAGGCCGTCATGGAATGGTTTTCTGTCGGTAGGTCTTCATTGGTTACTTTCTAATACATTTATGTATTACTACGAAAACATAATGTATCAAGTAACGATGTGAGGTCTTTGGGAGGGGGTGCAGGCATTCGATTTCAGAGAATCCGCCAATTCGGACGCTTCAGAAGCATTTCGCGATTTTCGTCAAACTCCTTGGCATTCATCACCAGGACACGGATCTTTCGTTTGATCTCTTTCTCCAGGCTGGGTCTCAAGGCCTGAATTTTATCCATATCCACGTCGCCCACAATTAACACATCGATGAGGCCACTGTCGCGTCCTTCGGCATAATCATCAAGAGCATAGATAGATTCAACTTTGCCAAGGTCATTCAATATGTGCTCGACAATTTTATCGATGCCGTAATACTTCTTGACGATGGAATTGATCTCCGGGAAGAAGGGATGTTTCGTGTTTGCCTTGTAGAAGATGGACTGTCCTCGCTGTTCCTTGCCCAGGTAGCCGGCCTGGCTCAAGTTGTCCAGTTCCTCTTTCAGCGCATTGGGTGTAAGATTAAATTCCCTCGCTAATTCACGAAGATAACATGATATTTCCGGATTCAGAAAAAGCTTGAGGAAGAGGTTGATCCGTGTTTTTGAAGTGAATAATTGGGTCAGCATGCTGAATACCGTACAGAAATAATGAACATTTATAAAAAGATAAATTGTATTATTGCGTACAGGTTGATGACCAGAAACCGATTATAGAAAGCGGGGAAGGTAGTTTTTTGAGAAACAGAGATTTCCTGTCCCATTGGCGGGTAATCTCTTTATATTATAGGGGAACGAATGATTCGGCAGGACGCTTTTTTGCACAGCTCCGCCGTTCCGATTACATTATTGATCGGACCGGTTCGATCTGAAATATTGAGATACACAGGCTATGGGACATCCCCGGCCTTTGAATTGAAAGACTGTTTAGCTAATCTAAACAGAGATGTCAAGAAAAATTAAAGGATTTTCGATTACCGGATTTCAGGGGATGATTTTGAAAATGGTGAAATGTTTGGTCAAAGATGAGGGATTCAGTTCTTGTACTGCGATTTCCAGAACCCGATGACATCTTCAAGGGAACGATGCATGTCGATCGATGGTTCCCAGCCGATCTCGCGCCGTATTTTCTCGTTGGAGCCGATGATGATTTTGTTGTCGTTCGGCCGAACGAGCTTTCCGTCAACCCTGGTGTGAACCTGCAGTCCGAGTATGTCCGCCATGATGCCGATGATGTCATTCAGCGATATTCCCCTGCTGCTGCAGACGTTGTAAATTTCGCCAGATTTCCCCCTCTTCAGCAGCATGTCGTAAGCCCTGGCCACGTCCCTCACATCCGTGAAATCCCGGACGATGGTCAATTCCCCCGTCACCAGCTCGCCCCGCTTTTCACTGCTTTTTTCAATTTCAACCAGTTGCCTGGCAAAGGACGGTATGACGAAAATGTCTTTCTGGAAAGGTCCGATGTGATTGAACGACCGGGTCATGACGATGTCCAGGCCGTACCCTTCGACGTACACTCTGGAAATCATTTCCTGAGAAACCCGGGCGACCGCGTAGGGGCTTAAAGGTTTCGGTATGTGCACCTCGGTCAGGGGCAGATCTTTGTCATCCACGTTGCCGTATTCCTCGGAGGATCCGATGGACAAGATCCTTGCCGGCAGGTTCAGCTTTCGCACGGATTCAAGAAGGTTCAGGTAAATGTTCATATTGTTGCGAAAGCTCAGGATGGGCTCCCGCCAACTGAAGGCCACGCTGCTGTATGATGCGAGGTGGACGATGTAGTCCGGCTGAAAGTTGAAGATGATGCTTTCCACGCGATCCTGATCGAGCAGATCCGTTTTATCGAAATCCACCCGGATGTTCCTGAAAGAGCGATGCGGAAAAGGGGGGGCTTGCACGTCCAGTCCCTTGACGGATGTGTGCGGTTCGTTTGCATCAAGGTACTCCAGGAAATGGCGGCTGACGAATCCCGAATATCCCGTGATGAGGTATTTTTTCATGTCTTCCTGTGTTCGATTCTATCGGAGACGTAATCGTACGATGATCGCGACAGTCTCAGCAGTTCGCATTGACGGGTTATGGGAATCAATTCGTGTTTCGGTTCGATCATCGCTCTCCCTGCAGAAAATAGTAGTTATGGCACTACTTCAGGTGCGGCCAGCCCATGACCCGGATCCCTTTGTGACGGTAATTGTCCGTGCCGCCGTAAACCAGAGTTGGATCGACCGCCTTC
The DNA here is from genome assembly GCA_963709485.1 of uncultured delta proteobacterium. GTDB lineage: Bacteria > Desulfobacterota > Syntrophia > Syntrophales > Fen-1087 > JAXDBM01. The sequence goes on along the minus strand of CAVPWE010000005.1, from coordinate 320,397 downwards.
TCCCCTGCAAGGGTCGTCCACCTTTCCAGGCCGGAAAAGAAATCCGGTGCCACGGTCCGGCCGGATTTGATCTCCAGAGGCATGAGCCGCTCCCCCTGCTCGATGATCAGATCCACCTCCACGCCGTTGCTGTCCCGCCAGAAATAGAAGGCGGGCCGCTCGGCGCGGTTGAGGTACGACTTCATCAGCTCAGCCACCACAAAGGTTTCAAAGAGGTTTCCCCGCAGCGGGTGGGTCTCGATCTGCTCCGGTGTTTGAATGCCCAGCAGCCACGCGGCAAGGCCGACATCGTAAAAATAGAGCTTCGGCGCCTTGACCAGCCGCTTGTTGAAGCTTGCATGGTGAGGCCGAAGCTGGAAGAGAATGTAACTCGCTTCCAGCACCGAAAGCCAAGCCTTGGCCGTGTTGTGGGTAATGCCGCAATCCGCCGCCAGCGAGGAATAATTCAGCAACTGGCCGCTCCGGCCGGCGCAGAGGCGCACGAAGCGCTGGAAGGTCTCCAAGTCCTGAATCTTAAGCACCTGTCGGACGTCCCTCTCGATATAAGCGGTAACATAGGCGCCAAACCAAGTCCGGACGGTGACGTCGCGGTCATAGAGCGGCGGATAGCCGCCGGTGAAAAGCATCCGGTCGAGCGTTGCCGGCGCCCTGCCGGCCTGCTTCAGCTCGTGCAGCGAAAAGGAGAGCAGTTCTACAAAGGCGGTTCTTCCGGCCAGGGATTGGGATACATCGGACAGGAGGCCGAACCCCTGCGAGCCGGTGAGGAGAAAGAGGCCCATGCGGCCGTCGAGATCGACCCGGGATTGGAGATAGGAGAGGATTTCCGGACAGCGCTGCACCTCATCCAGAACGGCGCCATCGGGAAAGCGGCCGAGAAAGGAGCGGGGATCCTCCCGGGCCGCCAGCCGCACATCCGGTTCCTCCAAAGACACGTAAGGCTTGTCGGAGAAAATGGCTTGGGCGAGCGTTGTTTTTCCGGATTGGCGCGGTCCCGTAATGGTTACGACCGGAAATCCCTTCAGTAGGGTATGAATAGCCTTTTCGGTGTCCCGTTGAATCATGGGTGAAAGGCTAAATCACTTTATACAGATTGTCAAATTGATTCTCAATATGCATAATGGGGGAGCTAAGCGAAGCGTCAATCCGGACGGGGATAGTTTGATTTATCGTTTTTGGAAGTCACAGTTCCCGATTTGTTTATCCAGTCCGTTATCAGGCCGGTAAAAATATCAAAATCGTCCAGGCGCTTTTGGAAGATGCCGAAGATAACCTCGTCGTCGGTCTTTTCGTAACGATGAACAAGCATATTCCTGAAGGATGCCATGTTTTGGAATGTTGTCAGATGCTCTTTCGGGATAACGCCGTTTTCTTGAAGCACCTGGAAAAGGTCCCGGTATCCTTCCGGTTCTCGCCAGCGGTGAAACGACACGAAATGATTTCCGATATCGATGACCTTTTCGATGCATAACTGGAGGTAGCGTTCGACGAAGGCCCGTACCCGAAGATCTCCCTTGTATTTTTCCCAAGTGATATCTACTGCGTGCCGAAGCTCGGCTTCATACCCCCGAAGTTGAGATATTTTTCTTGAGACGAGATTTTTGTCTACCATGACCAGCCTCCCTATTGAATTTCCCGAAAGAGGTGTCTTGTGTCCAGGTATTCGGACCGCGCACGAACCTCTTGCCGGACGCGCTCGTCCGGATCGTTTTCGGAAACGAGACGACCGTATTTCAGGATCTGGTGCTGAAGAAGCGGCGATGCCTGTCCGAAGATGACCAGATCGACATCCCGCCGAAGCCGGTTTGACAGTTCCGCTTCGATCTTCAACCGTTCACGGCTGGTAAGGATCCTTTTCGAGATGATCGCCAGGTCCAGATCACTGTTCCGGCGATCCTTTCCGGTCGCTGCTGATCCGAACAAATAAACGGCCGCGATCCGTTTCTTTCGCTGGAAGATGGATTCCAAGTCTTTAAATTTAGAGTTTTGCATGGGCTGAGGGTAGCGGATATTATTTATCAGGAGTTTGCTTGCGAAGCTGCTCGCCAAAAAGCTGCTGGAGGCTGGCAATGGATTTGCTGCTGGAGGCCCCCTCGACAGTTTTGACTGCGATGTCCTGAACCTTTTGGTAGGCCGCCTCCAGTTGGCTCGTCATGGCGGAGATCCGCTCGGATTGTTCCTTAGTCGTCTTTTCCAGCGATTCGACGCGGGCCTTGAATACGTTGCTCTGACCCTCGGCCTCTTTCTTCAACAGTTCTTCCCGACTCTTCGCTTCCATGAGCAGACGCTCGGATGTTTCCTTGACCGCACGGGCCACGGAAGTCTCCAACTCCTTGGGATGCTGGGCCGCCTGTTTCCGCAGATCAATTAGTTCCGCCTCTCTTGCGGCGATCGCTGCCTCGCGCACGCTCAGTTCCTGCTCCATTTGTTCCTTCTTATCCTTGAGTTCCTTCTCCAGTTTCACCTTTTCGTAGGCGAATCGGTCGGCGGAGGTCTGTTGTTCCCGCTTGAAGGCGTAGTCAAACTCCTCTTTCTCCCGGGTCTGCCTCTTCTTCTCCGCCATGTCTCGCTCCTTGACAGTGGCGTCATGCTCTTCTTGCTCTTTTTTCCATGCAGCGCGGGTCGTTTCAATATCCTGCCGGAGGGATTCCTTTTTCTCCTCCATCTCGGACGCGAATTCCTGGCGCTTTTGATTCTGTGCCTCAATCAGGGCTGCAAGACTCATGGATGATTTTTCGATCTCGTAGAGCTCAGCGAGTTCCTTTTCTTTGGCGCCAATCGCATTACGGATGGCGACAAACCGGCTAACCTCGCCTTCCAACTGGTCAGAAATCCCGGTCAGGGTTCTCCCGATATCCAGTTTCAGTGCAGCGATCTCCTTCCCGACCCCTTCCGCCGTCAGAGATTCGGCCACTTGAACCGCCTCCCGAGTTTTCTTCTCTTCGATCTTCTTTTCCGGTTTGAGTTCACCTTCCTGCCTGGCATCCAGTTCCTTCAAGAGAGTATTGTAGGCCTGAAGCATCTCTTGCTTGGTACTTGTCAACGTGAGTTTCCTGTGCTCTTTCTTTCCGTCCATCGCTTCGTCCTTTCTTTTGCCTGCAAGTTGTGCGGCCAAGGCCTGGTTTGTCATGAGATGATTGTTTTCCCTGAATGATCAGCTTATGAAAGCATCGCCGCATATAAAACTGTTGGTGGTTATTCGCCATACCTGCGTGATTTCCGGCCAGCGGATAATTCTCTCACGGTATGCGTTCATTCTTTATTTTATAACATATTTCCGGTTTGTTATGGAACCATCTTTCTCCGCTGCCCGATGGAATCGATTGGAAGTCGAATATGGCAATTCCTGTTGAATCTTCACGACTGGTCTGAAGTCGGAAAGTGCTGATCCGTTTATCTAAACTGAGAGGTGTTACAGGAAATGCCTTCAAAAAATGGGAAACCCGGAGACATGATGTCTATCCACGGGCGTTGCTCGCTTCCTTCAGACAATCCATTGTTTTTGCGGCCGTATGCTCCCAGGAAAACCGGCGGGCATGCATTCGTGCATTTGTGACCCAGCTCTTTCGAACTTGTTCCGTCCAGGATAAAATTTGAAGCATCTGGCGGGCCAGGTCCGCCGCATCAGCATGATCGAAGTAGCACACCGCCTTGCCGCCAACCTCCGGTATGGAACCGCATTTCGTCGTCAGGACCGGGACGCCGGACATCATGGCCTCCAGCACGGGGAGGCCGAACCCTTCGTAGAGGGAAGGAAAGACAAAGAGGTCTGCCCCCTGGTAGAGGGTGCAGAAGTCTTCCTGCTCAACCCGCTGCAGGCGATATATTCTCCCGTGGCGGATCATCCAATTGGTGCAGGGCCGACTGCACTTCCGGTTCCCCCAGGCGCGGCTTGCCGACCAGAACCAGTTGATGGGGAATCTTGTCCATGATCCCGCCAAAGGCATCGATCAGTGTATGAACATTTTTATGTGGATAGGTGTTGGCAATGCAGAGGATATAGGGTTTTTCGGAAGTCAAAAGCGCTTTGAGTTTTTGACGCCTGATATCCTCGGGGATGGGACGGGCGAAAGCCGGATCGGCCGCCAGGGGGATTGCCCGGACCGAATCCTCACCGGCGGCTTGAAATGTCAGGATCTCCCGTCGGGAAAACTCGGATATGGCAATGATGCGACGGCAGCGTCTCGCGGCAACGCGCACGAGGATGTCCGTCGCAATCCTCGCCAGACGGGTCAGGTCCTCCGGATACCGCCGTACTGCATGTCGGGGATCGTGACCACCTGGGGGCAGGGCGAAAAGAAAGGAGACGTGTATAGCCCGGCGACCAGAGAACATCCACACGGCTTCGTGCCAGCCCGGAAGGGCAGGTCGATCTGCTCCCGAACAATGCGGGCATAGCGGTTTGTCGCCCGCAACGGCAGCGGATGGAAAGAAAAATGAGGGAAAGGTCCAAAAATCCGGCGGAGGCAATTGTCATTTTCACGGTTCGTGAAAAGGACCCACTCGACATCGTCAGAAAGCTTTGACATGGCCAGAAGGACCTCGCGCAGGTAGGTCTCCGTTCCACCCACCTCCCCGGGAATGAGAAAAAGCGTGTTGACCCCAATTTTCAAATGCTTTCATCCTTTCCTGCAAAAACATAAGAGATCGATCTCCAGCGAAGTACTATCAACAGGGACAAATATTAAAAGCCCAATACCTTATTATCATTTATAAAATTTTGAATCACGAACATTCTCTCGCGCAAGCGCTGCGTCTCGATCTTCAGGCCCGCCTCGTTGAAATGCGTCCCGTCCAAAAAATATGCATCACGAAGAATAGGCAAGTCTTTATCAAAGTGAAAAGAGGGATATGTTTTCTGTAACTTCGGGAATAAGCTTTCGCACAGATTCATGTATGCTCGATGGATATCGGCGCTGTTTTCATTTGTTGCGGGAGGCAACAAAAACAGGGGAATGTGGCGCTGATCCAGCAGCGACAACAGAGATTCAAAATGAAGCAGGGGGATATTTTTCTTTTCGATATGTGATGTCAGGATCCTCGATAATGAATAGTTGGCTTTGCCCCTTTCTCTGTTGTCATAAGCGATCCCGGAGATGCTCTCCGCGTTTGTAAATCCTACCCAGTTTTTTTGAAGGGTAAGGCGGTACTTGAATGAAGGCAAAAAACGGTAAGCCAGCATTTTGGCTGAAAAGACGGCGTCTCGCTTCAATCGAAAGATCTCCAGGATTTCAGAAAAGTCGGTAAAGGTTCGCTGGATGTAATTATCCGAGAGGTTCTGGTCAAGCTTGCTGTGAATATATCCCTGGATTAACATCACGGCGGCACGCGGCGCCCTGTTCCGTTCCAGGTATCTCCTGGCGATGAAGTACTGTCCGGTCATGGTTATGGCCTGGTTGGTGGCCAGCATGGCGTAATTTTCATTCTGCAGATCGGGTGTGTTTCTGAAAAGCTGCCGCCCCACGCTGTCTCCGAGCAGCATGTAATCCGAATTGATTGTCTGCACCTTTAACTGATGGAGCAGTTCATCCACCTCATGATAATGCGCTGTTGCCGGCAGCCTGACCTGCTGCCATGCTTCCACAGAAATAACTGCGACCGCTGCCAGCAGCATGGCATAGGGAATTTTGTTATTGCTGAGGTTTTTCTTGAGATCTTTTCGCAGGATGATCAGGCAAAACAGGAACGACGCAACGGCTGCGAAGATGGCGATACATTCAATTAGAATCACCATAATAGCGGCTGGATGATGCCGGGATAAAGAAATGATTCCGACCGTCAATGGCCGATCGAATCGTATGCCGATTTGAGGATCGTTGGCTTTTTGTCTGATGATGATATCGATTTCTTGATTCCTGAGGACGAAGCTTTCAATTTGATGGATGGGTTGAAAATGATTCAGATTGACGGTCTGCAGGATAGCGCCCAGTCCATCCACCCAACGCACTTGCCGGATTCCCACCATTCCTTCCGACATGAGCGGATCGAAGCGCATGCCGTAAACTTTCTGTCCTGGCAGAGGGAATCGGTAGTCACGATAGTTCCGGTCTCCGGTGACGGAAACACGGACAGACTCCCCTTCGTTCAAATCGTTGCCGGTGTCGTAATATAGCTGGGCCGTTCCATTGACGGTCGATTTCATGGAGATTTGCATGTACGTGCGAGAAAGCTCGCGATGGAAATCCCAGAATCTCCATCCGGCAAAGATCAGGGCAACGGCAAGTGCTGCCAGGACTATTGCGGGCCTTGCTTTTACGGAGACGTATAGCGTTCTCAAATTTTCGAGAATGAATTGCATTTGAATCTCTGCCTGATTCCCATCCTAAAATTGCATGTAGATGAAGTTCTGCGTTCCATACAATCCAAAGATTGTAATGAGATAGAAAATGACAGTGTAAGCAAGCGCCCTGACCGGCACAGGCAAAGTCAGAACGGCAAGTAAGTCGTTCTTCCGATACTGAACAAATTGCACTGCGACAAGCGGCAGAATATAAAAAGCCAGTTTTTTCAGGATCAGCGAATGGCTTGCCGGATCGAACTGGAATTTGACCAGGAAGGCAGTGAGAATCATCGTGATCTGACCGAAAGATTCTGCTCGGAAGAACAGCCATCCGATAACCACGGCATGAAAAAGAAGAAAGATTTTCAGCCACTGCCCAAGAAAGGGCTGTTTTATCCATGAAAACCGGCCTGAAAAAAAATTCTTTGCCTGTCGATGAAGGATCAACAATATTCCATGGTAGGCGCCCCAGATGATGAATGTGAAGTTTGCGCCGTGCCAAAGACCTCCGAGCAGCATCGTTGCCAGCAAGTTCAGGTTGGTTCTGAAAAGCCCGCCACGGTTTCCCCCCAGGGGGATGTACAGGTAGTCTCGAAGCCATGTGGACAGGCTGATGTGCCATCGGTGCCAGAACTCCCTCGGGTTTCTGGCAAAATAGGGGAGGTTGAAATTGTACATGGTCTCGAAGCCCATGATGCCGGCGATGCCCTTGGAGATGTATGAATACCCCGCAAAATCGCCGTAGATCTGGAAAGCGAAGGCATAACCCGCGAGCAGATATTCAAATCCTGTCGGGTTTGCCGACTTTGCAAAGGCCGGATTGACCAGAAGGGCCAGGTTGTCCGCCACAAATACCTTCAGGAACAGTCCCCAAAAAACATAATATGCTCCGATTTGTATTTTCCCCCATGAGATGATCCGTTTCCCGGCGATCTGCGGGAGAAGCTGCGATGCCCGCTCGATGGGCCCGGCGAGCAGTTGGGGAAAGAAGGAGACATAAACCGCATAATCCACGAAACGGCGGGTGGCGGCAATCTGCCGTCTGTAAACATCTATTGTGTAGCTGATCGATTTGAATGTATAAAAAGATATCCCGACGGGCAGGAAAAGACGGACATGCAGTGGATGGGCCTGAAACCCGGCCAAGTCAATCATGGCAGTAAACGTGTCCGCAAAAAAGTTGAAATATTTGAAGAGACCCAGAATACACAGATTCGACAGGATGCTTGCGAGCAGATAGCACTTCCTTCGTTTCTCGTCCTGTTCTTTTGTGATGGCAAGTCCGACCGAGAAGTCGATGAGGGTTGTCAACCCGAGCAGAATGAGAAAACGGAGGTCCCAGGCGGCATAGAAGAAATAGCTGCCGGCAAGCAGAAATCCATTCCTGGCTCTGTGGGGTAGAGCAAGATAGATGCCGAAAAATAATATGAAGAAGATGAAAAATGCGAAGGAATTGAAAACCATAGAGATTCAATATGGTTGGATCAAAAATATTGCGTGATACACACCGACCATTTCGCAACGGTTTGCATAATAGTCAAGACTTTTCCGCAATGTTCTGCATGCTGGACGAAGTCGTGCCTTACAGGCTTTTGGTATTTCAAGAGTCATTTCGTTGTCTGTAAGCGGCCATGATCGTATAGATGCCCACGATGCCCCAGCGCACCAGCCAGTGGATTAGGGTTTGAGGCGCCAGCCGGCCGGCATCCCTTGCCGCCGCGTCGAATTCCTCCCTGAACTGTTCATGGAATCTCCGGGCGCTGATGGATCCCGGGTGCCAGCGGAAATCGGCCAGGGGCGTTCCCGGCACATGCACTGCCCCTCCCTGCCTCCAGAGCCGCAGCGTGAAATCGTAGTCCCAGGCGGCGACCATGTCCTCCCGGAGGTACCCGGCAGTTTCCATGGCCGCTCGCCGGAAAAACATCGCAGGCTGGGAGATATAGTTAAGGCACTGGATGGTGAATCGTGAAGAGAGCGGAAAGAAGGCCTCCTTGAAGCGTGTGATGCCGCGGCGGATTTCCCTGCCCTCTTCATCGATGATCCGGCATGCGCCGAAACACAGCGCTTTCTCAGGATGGGCGGCCATCACCTTGGAAACCCGCTGCAGGGCGCCGGGATGGTAGCGGTCGTCGGCGTTCAGCCAGGCGACGATCTCGCCGGAGGCGATTTGCAATCCCTTGTTGATGGCGGAAACCGGTCCCCGGTCCGGTTCGGAGATGATTTGAGAGATGTCCTGTTCATAGCGCCGAATGATCGCCGAAGAGTCGTCGGTGCTGCCGCCGTCGATGACGATGTACTCGACCTCGACGCCCGGTTCCTTCTGGGAAATGACGCTCCGGATGGTCTCCTCCAGAAACCGTTCTCCATTCTTGTTGGGTGTGATAATCGTGAATTTCAAAACCACTGCCCTCGTCGAAGACGCCGGTTCCCCCTTTGGTCCCATTCCAATGTGAACGAGGCAGGGGCAGGGCATGCAGGGGGATTCACGATGTCGTTCTGCCGTATCCGGATCATTTGACGATGCCGTTCGCGCATCTGTAGGGGATTTTTCTTCTGTTGAAGTAGTCGCTTGCGGTTCCCCGGTGCCAGTTCCTATTGCGCGATGTCTTTGCGACGCTCGGGTGCCAGACATGCATGACCCGCGCGTAGCGAACGGCAGAGGTGCAGTGAATGCCGGCGGCGGCCAGGCGCACGCCCAGGTCCTCGTCCTCGCCGCCCCAGCCGACGAAATCCTCATTGTATCCGTTGATCCGCTCGATGTCTTTCCGATAGAGGGAAAGATGGCCGCCCAGGCTCTGCTTTCTGGGGCTCGCCAGGTGCAGCCTGATCAGAATGGACCTTTTGATGTAGCGTCGATGCTGCGAAATAATGGCCTTGTCCGGAAGCTCCCGATAGAACCGTTCGAGCAGTTCGGGGGATATCTTCGCATCGAGAATGATGAGTGACTGTTCCTCCGTCAGGTATTTGCACGATCCCGCCACGAATTTCCCCGGTCTTGCCATCTGCCGATGATACCGGATGGCGTCGGGCAGGACGAGAAAATCGCAGTCCAGGAAAATCAGGTAGTCGCCCCGGGAATGCCGGATGCCGTTGTTTCGTGTTGCGGACAGGCGAAATCCCTCCTTGGGGTGGGACACATGGGTGATGGGAAAGTCGTATCCTTTGACCATCTCATTCAGGAGCCGGACCGTTGCATCGGATGAACCGTCGTCGGCGATGACCACTTCGTCAAAATCCCGGGAGCACAGGGACAGCGCGTCGAGGCAGCACCGCATCTGCTCCAGCCTTTCATAAAATGATACGATTACGCTGACCATGCTATTGGCGAGGCTCCAGCATCCCGAGTTTTTTTTTCAGTTTGTATCCGGCCCGATGCCAGAAAGCCCTTGTGCTGCGCCGGTAGGGCGGTATCGTCAGATTCACTTTTTTTCTGCTTTCTTCCGGTTGCGCCGCGATCAGGCGGGAAAGGTGCGGAAACATCTGGTATTTTTGCAGTACGAGGTTGCGGGCCTCTTCCAGGGCGGGGATGCGCGTCTCCCATGTTTGGCCGGCCATGGCCGCCCTGATTTTCTCAATGCTTTCGCCGGGGGTGGGTGATGTCGATTCTGACAAAGGATCCCTCCGGGAAATAGCTCTCGAGATTTGTGCATCCGTAATAGAAAGGGAGCGTCCAGGTCAGGAAGCAGTCCGCCAGTTTCTCCGTCCAGCAGTCCGGTCCGCTGTTGTTTTCGATCGCCAGCGCATACCGGTAGGTCGCCAGGCCGTCCCATTTGTCTTCTATGTACCGGATTTTTTTCCCGTAGACGTCAACCGGCAGATTTGCCTTTCTGATAATCTCGAGGAAAGACCATCGCCTGATATGCCCCGGCAGATCCATCGCGTCCCCGATGACCCAGGATAACCCCTTTGTTTTTTCGGGAATCGGGCAGGATATCAACTGGTCGAAGGTCCTGTTCACATGCCAGGGAATGGCCGGATGGGAGGCCACGTATTTCGGATCTTCCGACGGAATGTGATGGGTCAGGACCCTGGCGAAGCATTCGTGCCCCTCCACCATCCAGTCCGAAAAGCCTTTCTCGTAAGGCTCCTGCATCAGGGCCCAGACGTTTTCCGGGGCGCAGATGGCCCTTGTCTCCGTTTTCATGCGGTTGTTGAGCATCACCAGGTAGTCGCACTCCATGACATCGTCGAGGGTGAAATGGATTCCGTCCCAGATGCCCCTTCCACCCGGCGTCTGGCGCAGCAGGTCGGGCCAGTCCCAGTCCTTTACGATTCTCACCAGTGTCATCGGCGCAACAATCCGGACTCTTTGATAAATGGCTTCTCCGCGACTCAGAATCATGGCCGCGCTTTCGTTTGTCACAGGAATCTATTGGATATGATTGTGCCTGTCAACAGGATTTGCCGGCCAGGATCTTTTCATAAAGGCCCATAACCCTCTGGGCCATGGCATCCCAGGTGTGGGCTTCCGCAACCCCGTGCGCGCTGGCTCCCATTTCGCTTCTTTTTTCCGGGTCCATCAGGGCGAGGATCCTCCCGCTGATCGCATCAATGTCTTCCCGGGCGACGATGAAGCCGTTGGCGCCCTCCCGGACCAGGTCCCCTGCGCCCACGCCGGGGCTGATGATGACGGGGAGCGAGGCGGCCATGGCCTCCAGCACGGTCATCCCGAAGGTGTCGAAGGAGGAAAGCATGGCGTAGAAATCGGAGGCCAGATAGACTTCCTCCATCTTTTCCCTTCGAATCCCGGCAAAATGAATGTCGTCGCCCAGACCTGCGCTCCGGGCCAGGCTGCGGTATTTGCTCTCGCTGCCCTTGCCGACGACGAGCAGTTTCAGGGGTCTGTCCGGGGTTGCGGCCTTGATCCTGCCCACGGCCGCAATGAGCGGGTCCAGTCCCTTCAGTTCGAAATTCATGCCCACGAAGAGGAGGACCGCGTCCTCTTCACGGATTCCGTATTGCCCGCGCAGCTCCCGGCGGCAGCGGTCCCGGTCGGGCCGGTCGAAGGCCCCCGTATCCACGCCCGGATGGAGGACCTCGGTGCGGCCGGAGCAGTGGGGGTATTCGGCGACAAAACGGTCCCGGGCGATGCCGGATACGGGGAGAAAGATCGCCCTGTCGTTCGCTGCCATTTGCTTTTCCACCTGAATGGTGGCCCGGTCGAAGAGGCTGAGCAGTCGCTTCCCGCGGATTTCACGCACCCAGAACCGATGGGGCACGCTGTGCAGCGAGACGAGGTCGGCGGAAAAAACCCGTTCATGGGCATGGACCAGGTCGAAGCCCATTGCTTCGATCCTTCGCTGCGCAAACCAGGCGAAGCTGACGGTGGTCAGGTATTTGGGGAAGGTGATGACGGGAATCCTGTGAAACCGGACCCGGTCGGATTGTACTTTCCACTGATTTGCGAGAACATGGATCTCATGGGACGTTTGTTGCGCGATTCTTTCCGTCAATTCGGCCGCCAGTTTTTCGCCGCCCCCGACCAGGCCGTATTTGGGAATGACCACAGCGATTTTTGCCGGTTTATTGGATTTCATGCGGCGGAGAGCCCCAGTTTCTTAAGCTGTGTTTGAACAACGGCCCACACCTCATCCGCGTCCAGTTCTTCCAGGCAGCGGCTGACCTCCGATCCGTCGCACCCTTTCTGCCGGCAGGGGACGCAGGGCAGGTTCTTCTGGACGATGGCGTGGCTCTCTCCGGCCGGCGCCCAGGAGGCCGGCGCCGAAGGACCGAAGATCGTGACGGTGGGCGTCCCGACGGCGGCGGCAATGTGCACGCCCGCGCTGTCCGAACCGATGAACAGGCGGCAGGATGCGATCAGGGCCGCCAGTTCCCCCATGGATGTTTTTCCGGCCAGGTTGAATACAGGCTGCGCGTCCCGTCCGCAGCGGTCGGCGATGTCCGCTGCCCGGCTCCTTTCATCCGGCGAGCCCGTGATTGCAATGGAGGCATTGCAGACCGATCGAATCCTCTGCACCAGCAGGACATATTTTTCGATGTTCCATTCCTTGTAGCGCCACAGCGAGAAGGGCTGGATCGCGATGACGGGAAATTCAGCAGGAACACCTTCGTTTTGGAGGATCTTCGCGGCGCGTTCTTTCATCTCCGGGAGGACGTGCATCTCCGGCGCCTCGCTGCCGACCGTCAGGCCGTGGGCCTGGAGCAGGCTGGAATAGTATGCCGAGACATGCTGCGGAAGCCGATAGTCCAGCCCGTAGAGGCGCGTGAAGAGCCGGTTTCTCCAGGGTCCGTCCGGGTCGAGGAAACCGACGCGCTCCTTCGCTCCGGACAGGAATGCCAGGATGGCCCCGCGGGTTCCCGTCCGGAGATCGAACGCCAGATCAAAGCGGCGCCCGCGGACGCGGGAGAAAAATTTCCACTGGTGGAAAAGCTCGCCAAGGGGCGAACGCTTGTCCTGGTTGACGGTGATGACGCCGTCAACCCAGGGGACCTGCCGAATCAGTTCGCTCGCTTTTTCCCGGACCGCGACGGTCACTTTCGCCTGCGGAAAATTTTCCCGGACGGCGCGGAAGGCCGGTATGGACAGGACCACGTCGCCGATGTCTCCGAGCTGAATGATCAGGATGTTTCGAGCAGTCCGGTGCAACGGGGCATCCTCCGGCATCAGGGTCGCCAGGGCGACGTCAGCGCTTCGCGGAAGGCTTCCCGCGAGCAGGATTCGGCGTATTTCAGGGACATTTTCCGGTAACGATCGCGATTGTCTTGATCCATAGAAGCCACATCGCTCATGCGCTGCCGCAGTTCCCGAACGTTGTTTGTCTGAAAAAGAAGCCCCAGGCGATGATCGCGCACACGCTTTGCCAGCAGGCCTTCATCGGAAACGATGGCCACCTTGCCGGCGGCGGCGGTGCGGGAGAGGACGCCGCTGGATCCGTAGTGCTGAATGTAGGGCAGGAGGACCGCGTCGGCGGAGGAAAAGCACAGGCGCTCCTCCTCGTCGGTGACGTAACGGTTCATGAGCTTTGCCGCTCCCATTTTTTCAAACCCGGCCAGTTTGTCAAGGAGATGCCGGTCATCGCTGATCTGGCCGGCGCACAGCAAAAACATACGTGAATCCGCCGCCGGGGTTCCCATCGCGTCGACGGCCAGGTGCAGGCCCTTCCGCCGGTCTCCCATTCCATAGTGCAGATAGACGACCTTGTTCTTGGGGATGCCGAGCCTCTTGCGGGCGACATCGGCCGGACAGGAAAAATCCCCGGACCAGGGATCCGGCAGGAAATGAAACCGTCCGGAGGGATCGTTCTTCCCGAGAGCGGGGAAGAGGTACTCGTCCACGAAATACAGGTGCCGGAACCATCCCTGCCGGCAGAGACGCTGAAAGCCGCTCGCTTTCACAATGTTGCCGGCAGGCCGATGCGGTTCTGTCAGGAAACGGGGGCGGAAATAGACCCCGCTGAGCCTTCCCTGCAGGGGCCGCGGCGGCATGATGCCGACCGCGGCGCCCCGGAGCATGCCGGAGGCGATCTCGTCGAACTCGTTGAGGAAAACCTCTCCGGCCTGGCTGATCTCCCGGCATTCCTCCAGGGATCGAATTTTGCTGCCCCGCCGCCACCGGCCGTTCTCATGGAAAAGGGACAGGACCGAAACCTTCGGCAGGAGGGTGGAAAGCTGCTCTTCGATGAGGCGCTTGGCCCTGGGGCTGAAATCGACGGCCCAGGTAATCTTGCAGCCCATCCCCAGAAAATCCTCGGTCACATAACGAAGCCATGTCAGGCGGTGGCCGACCCTTCCCGGCTCGAAGATCAGGACATGTCTGTCTGGCGGGGATAATTTCATGAAAAGGGGCTTCACCTTCCGCGGTCATTCACGTCCGCCTGCCGGCAGAGCTCGGCCAGCTTGGCATACTTGAAAAACTTGTTGACGGCGTCGGTTGCGGCCAGCGTCAATCCCTGGTGGCCGTCCAGGATGCCCAGTCGCAGAAAATAATCCTGCAGGAAGGTCAGAAATGCGCGGTACACTGCACTTCGGGCGCTTGCCCGACGGCCTTCGGCAAAGGCCTCCTGCGCGCCAAGAGTTGAATATTTTTCGATTTTAAGAAGGAGCCGGCTGAAACTGCTTTCGGTATCGTGTTCAATGGGACAATCCAGGGGGATGACAGGGCCGGTCACGCGCACGGCCTCATGGACCGTCGCCGGCGTCATGCATCCGCGATCTTTCTGAAAAAGACGGATGACCCGGTCCGGCCACCACCCGGCATGCCGGATCCACCGGCCCTGGAAAAAGTTTTTCCTGGGGAAACTGTATCCGGCGGCCCGGGACGATGGATCCCCGACAATCCTGATGATTTCCATGGCTGTTTCGGGTGGAATCCGCTCGTCGGCGTCCAGGACAAGAACCCAGGGCCGGCGGCACTGATCGACCGCAAATTGCTTCTGCTTTCCAAAGCCCCCGCGCCACGGCTCCAGGTAAACATCGCAGCCGGCATCCCGGGCAATCCGGACGGTATCGTCCGTGCTTCCCGAATCGACGACGACGATTTGCGCCGCAAAGGCAATGCTTTTCAGGCAATCCGGCAGATGATCCGCTTCATTCTGTGTGATGATCGCGACGGAAAGAGGGGATCGGGGCTGCCCGTTGGTTGTTTTTCCCATAATTCAAGGCACGGCGTGACGAATATATTCAAAACTGCTTATCACAATAATTTCTCGATTAAAATGATGAATTTCCTGCCGGGGCGTGATAAGAGAATCGATCGGAAATATCCGATTTCACCGGGCCATTCAAAATGCTGAATGGTCACTCGGTCCAAGTCTTGCGGGAGTCAGATGAAGTTCGTAAAAAATGCGCCGGTATGGCTGGATCATGCGGTCGTCACGCTGATTGCGGTCTTTGTCTTTGTCATTCCCTTTCATTTCAACACGGCAACCCAGGAGATTTCCTTCTACACGGCGCTCGGACTTGCGGTTGGCCTGATTGCTTTCAGGAAAAAGCCCTTTTCGCCGACATCGCCCCTTTCCCTCCCTTTTGCCCTGCTCGTCGCCTGGGCCTTCATCGGCCTCTTTTTCGCCCTGAACAGGTCGAACAGCATTCATGATTTTTACGGACATCTGGTGAAATACATCCTCCTGTTCTATCTCATCATTACTTTTTTCGGGACAAAGGAGCGTTTCCTGCTGCTGGTCCGGGCATTCATCATATCGACGGCCCTGTTCGCCGCCGGACTGATGACTTATTTTTATCTGATCCTGGGGAACCCCCTGTCGGCCCGGCTTCTCGACGTGAAGATTCCCGTCAACATTCTCAGCGTCGTCCTGGTTTTTCCGGTCATCCTGGCCGCCAACGAGTCGTTCAGAACGAAACACCCGGGCATTCAGGCGCTGCTGCTCCTTGCCGTTTCCGTCATCGCCATGGCCGTCTTTCTGACCGGGAGCCGCTATTCCGTGGCCGTCCTGCTTCTCTCCCTGATCGCTCTGGTGATCAACCACAGGAAGCGGGCCGTCTTTTTGATCCTTGTCATCGCGGCGGCCATTGCGTTCTTTCCCGTCAAGTCCAGGCTGCTGACCGGCGATTTCGTCGGCAGCGTCAAGAAAGATCCGAGACTCTTCCTGTCCAACCCGTTCATCGAGATGATCAAAGACCACCCCGTCACCGGCATCGGTTTCGGCATGGATACCTATGCGGACAGGAGGCTCGTGAAAAGGTACAATGCAATGCTCGATCAAAACAGCAGGCTGGACGAGCGCTGGCTGTCGTCCTTTTACTATCCCCACAGCATCTACATTGACCTTGCCGCCCGGCTGGGCATTGTGGGTCTCCTGATTTTCTTCTACCTGGTCTTGAGCTATTTCCGCGCGGGGTGGGCGATCGTGCGGCGCAGCCGCGATGAATTTCTCAGGCGCTGGTCCGTCTCCCTGATGGTTGCATTCTTCGCGCTTCTGGTGATCGGCGTATTCGAGAGCTACCTGGGTTTTACCATTTCCGTTGTACTCTACATCCAGTGCGCCATGATGGTCGTCCTCTGGCGCCTGCACCGGCAGGAGCAGGCCATTTCGCCCGAAGCTTCGGCGTAAATGCTTTGCAGGCCCGGTGAAACCCGGTTCCGAAACCGCGCGGCGGGATTTGATATGTGAAAAGCCGGGTACAAGCGCTGTCGTTGCGTATGCGGCGTTCAGTACGTCAGCAGCAGCGAAAACCGGTTGAAATGATCCCTCGTGTAGCAGCCCGTGTCATATGGCCGGAAGCGGGTGCCTTTCAGCGTCCGCTTTACGAAAAGTCCGTATTCCGCCGCGTGCATATCGTCCAGAACGATCATCCCGTGGTCGGCGGTCATCTTCTCCAGCATCGGCCTCAGGCAGTCCATTCGGAACGGGAAAGGGCCGAGATCGTAAAAGATGAAATCGAATCGCCCCTCCCTCCGTTCGATGAATTCATCCCAGGTCGCCAGATTCGACGCCGGCAGGTTGTGCGACGCAAGGAAGCCGGACGTTTTCTCCAGCCACTCCGCGGAGTCGTCCACGGACCAGACGACGGGCTTTCCCACGGCGTTTCGCGCGTGGTACCGAAGGAGAAAGGAGCTGAAGCCGGAGCCCAGGTCCAGCATCCTTTGAGGCTGAGCCATGTCGCACAGGAGGAGAAGAAAAACGGACAGCTCCAGCGAGGATGCCATGATTTCGCTGGAGACGGTGCGGATGTACTCCCGGTAAAAGGGTTCGATGCTGTTGCTGCGGGCCTCTTTTGTCAGGCGGTGCCGCTCGCGCAGCCCCGGGAATCGGGCTTCAAGCCGTCGGCAGCCGATTCTGTGACGCGATCTTCCGGCGAAAGCGAAGATCGTAGGCCTTGTGCTGAAAGTATGGGAGGTTGTACCTTTTTAGATGCCGAATGGTTTTTTGTATGTCAATCAAGATCTGATCCTTTTCATGCTGCGGGAAGCGGCAGCCGGCGCGACCTTCAGAATTTCTTCTGCAGGTACGCCACGGTCTTTCGCCAGGAGGATGTTTTGAACCAGTCGGGCTTCAGCACCTTGACGGGAAGCTCCCGGTGCTCCAGCAGCAGCGAGCAGTCAATGGGCGCGTCCTCAAGCGCCAGCGATACGGCCAGATAACGCTCCATCAGCACGGCCGGCGCGCGCCAGTTGTGGCGGTGATACCGCTCCACCTTTCCCGACTCCATGACCGCCGCCTGGAACGGCATGATCCGGTCAAACATGGCCGACGGCATGAGCAGGGCGTGGCAGATGGGAAAGCAGTTCTTCGCGGCCAGGCGGTCCAGCCGGTGGCCGGTCTTGAAGTATCTGTTGTATTCCTTCAGGATCAGGTTGATGCAGTTCCACGGCGAATCGGGCCTTCCGTCCACCTTCTCGCGCCGGCGGGGGTTCATGATGATGGCCTGGTCCCAGAGCTGGCGGAACGTGAAGTACTGGAAGGAAAAGATCCTCTCCCCGTCCGCGCCGTCCAGGCGCTTCTGCATCGCCTCCGTGAACCCCGGCGACAAAACGTGGTCGTACTCGATGAACCCGATGTAATCGTAGTCCCGGTGAATCCCGTTCCTGTAGAGATGCCACATCACGCTGTTCTCGCAGTAGCCCTTCTCCTGCAGGTCCGGGCGGAAGACGGGGAAGTCGTGCTCGACGAAGATGTCGTAAGCAAGCCGGTTTCCCGCCAGCTCCTGCGTGTACCGGTCGTTGACCTTCACGAACGTATAGTTGTCGGGGTTCCATGTCCGGTCGGCGGAATAGTGCTCATCATAAAGGTTCTGAAAAAACGTGATGAAGATTTTCCACTTTGTCACGACGCGCTCCTGATGACCGGTCTCACTTGTCCTTCGTTGCCGAAAGAAAAATCTCCTCACCGGCCTCTTCATCCCTTTTCACGAAGAAAAGGTAATAGGCCGTCACTTTCAGGTAGGACGCCTCCACCCATTTGGAAAATTCCCACCGCCGTTCTCCGGCGGCTTCCTCCTCCCGGTCGATGCTGACCCGGATGGCGCCCCCCTCCGCATAACCGGGCGCGCAGAAAGCGTGGACGGACCGGAAACCGGCCCGGGATGCGCATTCCGCCAGGCCGGCCTTCGTGAAGAGGTGCAGGTGGCTGGGGGACTGAAGATGGGACCAGTTCCGGCCGAACATTTTGTGACCGAAACACCGGATGTTCGGCGTGGCCAGGGCCAGCTTCCCGCCGGGCTTCAGCACGCGGAGGCACTCCCGCAGAAGGGAAACGGGATCGTGCACGTGTTCGATCACATGGTTCATGGTGATGGCGTCAAAAGAATGTTCCGGGAACCGGTGGCTTTCCAGTTCGCCCTGATGGACCGTCAGGCCCTGTTTCCCGCGGGCGAACGCCACGGCCGCCGCATCCACCTCCAGGCCCTCCGCGTTCCATCCCCGCTGAAGCAGCCGGATCAGCAGGTCCCCTTTCCCGCAGCCGACGTCCAGAAGCCTGCCCCCCGCGGGCGCTTCGCCGAGGAACATGCAGTCGGCCTGCTTCCGCCATTTCTTCTCGACCCTTCGCATGCCGACGGCATGTTCAAACAATTTGAAGAAAGGCTTGTGGATCTTGAGCAGCAGGAAGTTCAGCCGGTCGATTTTTCGGTTGTCCTCCGCGGCGTAATCCGGGTGTGTGTAATAAACCCGGTAGGCCTTCCAGAGGTCCTCCTTCCGGGGCATCGGGTCCAGCCAGACCAGACCGCAATCCGGATTCGGGCAGCGCTTGAGCGTCCATTCCCCGGGGGCGCTGGCATAGGGGTCGGTCAGACCCGAATGGAGGACGCGCCCTTCGGCGCCGCAGACATAACAGTCCGGAGCCGGCGCCGTGGCCATGGCATCCGCGGGGGAAAAGGGGTCCTTCATCATAGCGGCATGAAAATAAGCACTGCGGGAATCGGCAAATATTTTCCGCCTGCATATCATTTCTCAAGCCCGGATGAAACATTAAATCCTTGCTTTTCAAAAGAAAGTTCGATAAACGCTCACAGTCGGATTGCCCGCAGTCAAACCTCGAAATCGCCCGTTAGGAGTCAACCGGATCTCAATGATCGACCCATTGCCCCATGTTCAGAAGAAGTGGACCGTGTTCATCATGTGCCACAACGTCATCTGGGACGACCTGTACGCGCACGATCCGGGGTTCGACAGCCGCCACTACACCTTCATGAAGCTGGGCCGTCAGGATATCCGGTACAATCCCCGGAAGGGCTACAGGATCATCAGCGAATTCGACTATCCCGTCAGTCTCGATCTGCCCCACTACGCCGAACTGACGGGCCTTTACTGCATCTATAAGAATCGGCTTTATGAAGGTCTCGATTACATCGGCGTTCACCATTACGACAAGGAGCACCGGCTGATCGGCGACGGCAGCCACAGGGACAGCAGAGAGCTGGAGGGGCTGCGGCTGGAGGCCGAGATGGAGCGGCGCATCCTTCCGGGCAGCAGGACCGACCTCACGGCGCTGATTGAAAGGGAGATCATGGGCCGGGAGAATGTCCACATCTCCCTGGAAAGCCATGACGTTCAGAAGATATACGACCAGCGGATCACCATGGACGAAGGTCATCCGGACATGCTCTCGGGCGACGGCATCAATTGCATCGACCGGATCCTGGAAGATTACAACGCGTTTTTCGGAACCCGCCACACCTTCGACGATCTGAAGAAGTGCGGATACCTGAACATGTGCGATTGCTTTGTCACGCCCGTCCGGCTCTTCGAGAAGATGATGACCTTCATCTGTCCCGTCATCGAAAGCGGGAAACTCGACGGTTTTGACACCCTGCGGAAACACCGGCTGCAGGGAAATCTTCTCGAGCGTTACATCGCCGTTTTTTTCGCCCTGGAAGACATTGAAAAGGTGGACCTGTCGACGGTGCACCAGTTCTGGCGGAAAATGCGGCCGGGGTTTCTGAAAAGGGTCTGGTCGGGGGTGACCGGCCGGCCGGAGGATCATTGACGCTTTCCGCCCCGGTCAGGGCTGCACGCGATTCTCTTCTGACGGCATCAGGCTTTTCAGCAGATTTCTGAGGTTTACGAATTTTTTCTTCATTTCCGGACGCTTGTATTCTTCCAGGGAAGATGCGTTTTCGCAATACCGGCACAAAATATCGAAGGAATCGTCATCGAGCCCGGCTTGCACCCGTTTGAAGGCATCGCTCTCAAACAGTTCCCGGTAATCCGAGGAAAGCAAATTTCCCAGCACGTGCTTCAGTCCATAATCCATGCAGCACAGGACGACATCGCCGTTCGGAAGCAGAATGTTGTGGTTCAGGGAATCGCCGCAGGAGCGGCAGCGGATCTGACCGGCCAGCCGCTTCGGCGCGCGAACGTTTGTGAGGTTCCCCGCGCGGGACATCATCCTTGTCCTCCGGATGCGCCTGCCGAGGATCGCAGCCACTTCCCGGGGCAGCGTTCCCATGGTCATGAACTCACAGTTCGGGATCGCGCTTCCGATGATATTCGCCAGTTTTTTCAAATAGACATCGCTGACTTCAATCCTTGAATATCTCTCAGTGTCGGGGAGATGGACGACAAAACGGCGGAAAGGAATGGACTTGATTCTTTCCACGTCGGCTTCGTTCATCCCGACCGTGGTGGTAAAGGCCGCAACCTCATAGCCGCGTTCATGGGCATGGAGCAGCATCTCCGTGCAATCGGGGTTCAGCCAGGGTTCCGCCATGCCGGAAAAGTCGAGGGCGGTGTCCGGCGGGATTTTCCGGAGAATTTCCCGATAGGCCGCAAAGGTCATTTGACGGGCGCCGCCGCGGCTTTGGTAGGCTTGGATCAATTTGTCCTGGGGGCAGAATTCACAGCGGACCCTGCAGCCGACGCTGGTCGTAATGTCGATCGTATTCATACAAGCCTGTCTTTGTAGCCGGCCGCCTGCAGCGTGTTTTTCAGCAGCATGGCGATGGTCATGGGGCCCACGCCGCCCGGTACGGGGGTGATGTGGGACGCCTTTTCGGCCACGCCGGCGAATTCAACGTCCCCGACGAGGCGGCCGTCGGCGTTGCGGTTTACCCCCACGTCGATGACGACCGCCCCTTCACGCACCATGTCGGCGCGAATCATCTCCGCCTTTCCCGCCGCCGCCACGAGGATCTCCGCCCGCCGGGTCACCTCCGGGAGGTTCTTCGTCCGCGTGTGGCAGACGGTGACCGTGGCGTGTCCGGACAGAAGCATCAGGGCCAGGGGTTTCCCGACGATGTTGCTCCGGCCGACGATCACCGCTTCCTTTCCTTCGACGACGATCCCGTAACGGTCCAGCAGCGTGATGATGCCCAGGGGCGTGCAGGCGCGGTGAAGGGGCGTTCCGGAAAAGAGAAGGCCCGCATTGTAGGGGTGAAAGCCGTCGACATCCTTGTGGGGATCGATGGCCTCGATGACCGCTTGGGCCCGGATGTGGGCGGGAAGAGGAAGCTGCACGAGGATGCCGTGGATTTTCCGGTCGTCATTGAGCATGTGGATGCGCTTCAGGATATCCCGCTCCGCCGTCTCCGCCGGGAGCCTGAACACGCGCGAAAGGAAGCCCGCTTCCCGGCAGGCCTTCTCCTTGCTGCCGACGTAGATCCGCGAGGCGGGATTCTCTCCCACGAGAATGACGGCCAGCCCCGGAACGGTGCCGGATGTTGCCTTGAGTTTTGCCGCTTCGGCCTGCAGGGCATCCCGGATCTCCCGGGAGGCCTGCTTGCCGTCGATCAAGATCGCCATTATTTAACCTGGTATTCCTGGACAAGGCCGATGACCTTTGCCACATCGGCCGACGGGACCTTGCCTTTGTAAATGTAGCGGCAGATTCTTTGCTTGTCCAGAAGAACGATGTTGGATGTTTTCTTCGTCAGACCCCATTGGTTCAGCACGGCGTAATCCGGGTCAACCAGGATCGTCGCCTTGGTTTCTTCCTGCTTGCTCTTGATGATGCGGTTCAGCATCCAGTTCGGGACGATGCTGTCCTTCAGGTTGACCACGCCAAGACCCTCGTAGTTTTTCCTGTCGATTTTACCGCTTTCCCGGGCGCTTTTCAGGGTATTCTGGAGCTCGTTGTTCAGATCCTTGGATCCGGGATCGGCGTAAAAAATGACAACCACTTTTCCGGCATAGGGGGCTGCGTCCAGAGCGTACTCCTTGCCTGTCGGGTCCTTCAGCTTGAAACCGCCCGCCGGATCGCCGACCTTGAGATCCGCCGCCATCGCGGCGGATACCGTCCACAACAACGCCAGAAGCACTGCCAACAGAGTCTTTTTCATCTTTTTCTCCTTTTCCACCATTGATGATTTTTCGAGAGATTTGCGTTTTCCCGGGGAAATGCTCCGCAAGCGGCGAATTCATTTTCCCAAGATTTTCATCGGATGCATTATATTGAAAAAAAACAGGCTGGGCAAGCAAAAAGCATGTTTCGATTCCAGGCCGGCGTCATGGTTTCTCGAGCGCGCCTTCCATCCGTTTCGGGTTGAAAGAATTCCGGGGATTGTGTTAAGTGAAGACACAATAATTGCGCGGGGGGAGGACAAACGTGAACCTGGGACAAATGCTGGAGGAAAGTTGCCGCCGATTTCCGGATCATGTGGCGGTCATTCATGAGAAGGCGAGGCTGACCTACGGGGAATTGAACAGGGATGTCAACGCACTGGGGCTTCATCTGCGGAACCTGGGCATCGGGAAGGGCGACAGGGTGGCCCTGATGCTCGGAAACTGCCCGGAGTTCGTGATATCCTACCTTGCCGCCGTCCGGATCGGCGCCGTGGCGGTTACGCTGAACGCCATGTCGACGCCTTACGAACTTCAGCACCTCCTGAGCGACAGCGATGCCGGCATTCTCATTACCGCCGCGTCACTGGCGAAGCGGTTCGAGGAGATCAGCGCGGACGTGCCGCACTGCCGGCGCCTTCTCACCACCGGCGGCTACGGCAGCGACGGGGCCTTTCGGGATGCCCTGACAGCGGATGCCGGCGACATGATTTTTCCCGACGTCGCCGAGAAGGACCCGGCCGCCATGATCTACACCTCGGGACTGACGGGGAAGCCCCTCGGCGCCGTCCTGACTCATGGCAACCTGATCAACCAGTCAACGCTGCTGCAATCCCTGTGGGACGGAACGGACAGGGAAAGATGCCTTGCCGTCATTCCGTTCTTCCATTCCTTCGGCGCTGCGGCGAACTTGCTGAACCCCCTGCGGATCGGCGGCAGCATGGTGCTCATGGAGCGTTTCACGCTGGACAGCATCTTCAGCACGATCGAAAATGAAAAGGTAACCTATGTGGCCGCCGTGCCCCGCCTTTTCCTCGGGATGGTTTTTCATGACAAGGCCGGTTCGTACGACATCCGCTCGCTGCGCTTCTGCATCACCGGCGGGTCGGCCATCGCGCCGGAATTCATCCCCCTGTTCCGGGAAAAGTTCGGCGTGGTTCTCGTTGAAGGGTATGGCCTGACGGAAGCTTCCCCGATCTGCTCCGTCGGCCGTCTCGGCATGCCGATCAAGCCGGGGTCCATCGGGGTCACGATTCCCGGCGTCGAAGCCGGGGTCGCAGATGATCATGGCGCACAGATGCCCCCGGGCGGCGTGGGCGAACTCGTTATCCGGGGCGAAAACGTGATGCAGGGCTACCACAAGGCCGCGGACATGACCGCGCAGGTCATCCGGGACGGCTGGCTGCACACGGGCGACCTGGCCCGGATTGACGAGGAAGGCTACATCTTTCTGACGGGCCGGAAAAAGAGGATGGTCATCACCAGCGGGTTCAATGTCTATCCCCGCGAGGTGGAAATCGTCCTGGAAATGCACCCCGCCGTGCGGCAGGCCCGGATCGATAGCAAACCCGATCTGATGCGGGGGGAAATCGTCAAGGCCCTCATCGTTCCGAAAGCCGGCGCTCCCGCCGACGAGAAGGACATCATGAGGCACTGCCGGACCTATCTGTCCTCCTACAAGGTCCCGCGGGAAATCGAGTTTGTCGAAAAGATCGAGGCGTGAGCTGCGAAGGACCGATTTTCCCGGTGTATTGTTGAGGATAAAAAAAGGCGGGTTGCCGTCGCGCAACCCGCCCCGCGAACCGTCCCGGCGCCTTGCCGGCTTTTTTATTTCTTCCTTTTTTCCAGCTCTTCCGCCCGGAGCTGCTTCCTGAGAATCTTGCCGACGTTCGTCTTCGGCAGTTCCTTTCGGAACTCCACTTCCGTGGGAAGCTTGTAGGCGGCCAGCTTCGCCTTGCCGAATTCGATCATTTCCTCCTGGGTTGCCGTTTCCCCTTCCTTGAGCACAATGAAGAGTTTGACGTTCTCGCCGCGCTTCAAGTCGGGAATGCCGATGGAGCAGGCCTCCTGCACCTTGGGATGATCGTAATAAACCTCGTCGATATCGCGTGGATAGACGTTGTAGCCGCCGGAGATGATCATGTCCTTCTTCCGGTCCACGATGTAGAAATAGCCGTCCTCGTCCATCGTGGCGATATCGCCGGTGTAGATCCATCCGTCCTTGAGGGTGCTGGCCGTCTCTTCGGGCTTCCCCTTGTAGCCGAGCATGATCTGGGGGCCCTTGACGATCAGTTCGCCGCGCTCCCCCACGGGCATATCGGTGACGCCGTCCTCCAGGTCCACGATGCGGCACAGGGTGTCGGAAATGGGAACGCCCACGCTCCCCACCTTCCGCGCCCCGCCGGCAAAGGGATTGACATGGGTGACCGGCGTCGTCTCCGTCATCCCGAAGCCCTCGACGATGACGGCGCCCGTCGCCTTCTCAAAATCATGAATGACTTCCACCGGCAGGGGCGCACTGCCCGAGAAGGCGCCCTTGATGCAGCTCATGTCCGTCTTCTTCAGATCGGGATGATTGAGCATGCCGATATACATGGTGGGCACCAGGGGGGCGAAGGTCGGCCGGAAATTCCGGATGGACTCCAGCAGGGGCTCCGGCTGGGGCCGCGGGACCAGGACCTGGGTCCATCCCCAGTGGATGGACAGGTTCATGGAGACGGACAGGCCGAAGACATGGAAGTAGGGCAGGGCGCCGAGCATGATCTCCGTCCCTTTGTTGAATTTGGGGAACCACGCCTCCAGCTGCTGGACCTGCTTGCTCAGATTCGCGTGGGTCAGCATAACGCCTTTGGAGACGCCTGTGGTCCCGCCGGTATACTGGTACATGGCCACATCCTCAAAACCGATTTTGACGGCCGGCGGTTTGGGGGCGTACTGGGCGATGCAGTCCTTCCATTTGAAGACATCCGGCGCCGGCTTTACGTCGGCGGCCAGCTTCTTCTTCTTGCCCACGAGCGGGAAGAGGAGGTTTTTGGGGAAGGGGAGATAATCGCCGATAGAGGTATAGACGATCTGCCTGATCTTTGTTTTAGGCCGCAAGTCGATCATCCGGTTCCCCAGGAGATCCAGGGTGATCAGGACTTTTGATCCGGAATCATTGAACTGGTGCTCGAGCTCCGCATCGGAATAGAGGGGGTTGTTCATCACCGCGATCCCGCCGACTTTCAGAATGGCAAAATAGGCGGCCACGCAGGGGATCACGTTAGGCAGAAGCAGAGCCACAGCCTCTCCCTGTTTCACCCCGAAAGCGGTCAGACAGGTGGCAAATCGGTCCACCATGTCTTTCAACTGCCGGAAGCTCAGGGCAAATCCCTGAAAGATCAACGCTGTCGTTTCGGGGAACTGCCTGGCTGACCGGTCCAGGATGTCCGGCATGCAGATTTCCTCATACTTGATGGTTTCGGGCACCCCCTGTTCGTAAGATTTCAGCCACGGTTTGCTCTGATAGATACTTTCTCCTGCCATCGTCTTCACACTCCCTTCTGTTTCTGATGATTGCCTGCAATCACCGATGCCGGAGCTTTGCTCCATTTGTTCTCATATTGAAAGATTCCTCGCCGCGGCTCAAAACCTTTGCTTTGCCGCTTGCGGACCCCTCATCGCCCATTCTAATCATCTACCGCTTCATATATGTTAATCGCTCCTGAATTGCCATAAAAAAAGCCCCGGTCCGAAGATCCGGGGCTTTTCATTCCGATCGGCTGAAGTGACTATGAAGCCGGCTGGGCCGGATTGGCCAGATCGGCCGGCACTTCACAGACGGGTGCAGGCGGTGGCGCTTCCTCTTCCAGCCCCATGGACTTCCAGACGATTTCCGCGATGTCCAGAGAGTACATCTTCTCTTCCATGCCGTGCGTCTTGAGACCGTCGGTCATCATGGTGAGGCAGAAGGGGCAGCCCACGGCGATGGCATCCGCCTTGACGTCGATGGCCTGCTTGGCCCGGTTGTCGTTGATCTTCTCTCCGTGCTCTTCCATCCACATCCGCGCGCCGCCGGCGCCGCAGCAGAAGCTCTTGCCCAGGTTCCGCTCCATTTCAACAATCTTCGTGCCGGGGACGGCGCCGAGGATCTTCCGCGGCTGTTCGTACACGTTATTGTAACGGCCGAGGAAGCAGGAGTCATGATAGGTGAATGTCACCGGTACGGGCTTCTGGAAGGTGATCCTGCCCTTGGCGATCAGGTCGGCGATGATCTCCGTGTGGTGATAGACTTCGAAATTGCCGCTGAAGTTGGGGTAATCCTTCTTCAGGGCGTTGTAGCCGTGGGGACAGGTGGCGATGACCTTTTTGACGCCGTAGCCGTTCATGGCATCGATGTTCATCTGGGCGAGCGTCTGATAGAGATATTCATTCCCGCCCCGCATGGCCGAATCGCCGCAGCAGCTCTCCTCCGTCCCGAGGATGCCGAAGCTGACGCCCGCCGCCTGCAGGATCTTGGCAAAGGCCACGGTGACCTTCTTGCCCCGGTCGTCGAACGAGCCGGCGCAGCCCACGTAAAACAGGTATTCCACGTTTGCGTCTTCCGCCAGGGTTTTAATGCCCAGCTCCTTGGCCCAGTCCGCCCGGAGGTGCGAGCCCACGCCCCAGGGGTTGGAGTTGTTTTCCATGTTCCGGTAGGCGAGCTGAAGCTCCGGGGCGAAATCCGCTTCCGTCAGGACCTTGTACTGCCTCATGTTGATGATCTTGGGCACGTGCTCGATCGAGGACGAGCAGTTTTCCATGCAGTACATACAGTTCGTGCAGGCCCAGAGCTCATCGAGATTGATGACCTCGCCCACCATGGCTTTTTCCGGCGGCGGCAGCAGGCCCGCGGGCTTGATCGCCTGGTCCACGGCGGCATCGACCTTGTCGAGCAGCTTCACGATGCCGCTTTTTTCCAGCGGCTTGCCCTCCGCATCGACCTGGGCCGCCTTCTTGGCGGCAACCGCGAGCGGCGCCTGCTCCAGCCAGTAGGTCTTCATGTCCTGGACCAGCTTCTTCGGGGAGAGCGGCTTGCCCGTCAGGTAGGCCGGGCAGCCGTCCTGGCAGCGCCCGCAGCGGGTGCAGGCATCGGAATCGAAGATCTGCTTCCAGGTGAACTCATTGATCTGGCCCACGCCGAAGGACTCGGCATTCTCGAAATCCCGGATCGGCTCGATCGCGCCGACCGGCTTCATGTTCTGCATGAAATGGTTGGCCGGCGTGGTGATGATGTGCATCAGCCGCGAATAGGGGATGTAGGCGATAAAGCCCAGGGCGAAGAAGGTGTGGATCCACCAGGTGGCCTTGTGCATGGCCTTCGCCGTGTCGGGGTTGACGCCGATGAAGGCCTTGGAGATCGCCCAGCCCGCGAAGGACCAGACTTCCCAGGGGGTTTGCCGCCAGGTGACGCTGATCCGGAGCGCCTCGATGATGAAGCCGGTGATGATGATGCCGGCCAGCAGCAGCAGGACGATGGCATCGTCGGGGGTGTTGTCCGGCTCGCCCTTGTATCCCAGCCGTTCCGGCTTGCTCAGATAGCGACGGTCGATGGCCATGAACGTCCCGATCAGCACGGCCAGGCCGAAGAGGTCCATGAGAAATGAAAAGACCAGGTAAAACTTTCCCGTCAGGAACGGGACCCCCAGGGGCTCGGCCACGTGAAATTCCGTGGCGTCGAAGGCCGCGCCGAAGATCAGGACCACGAACCCGAAAAAGATCAATCCATGCATGATGCCGGGGTAGAGGTCCTTGAAGGTCTTGATTTGGAGCAGTCCGTCCCGCAGGAGCAGCTTGATCCGCTCGTTGCGGTTGTCCCAACGGATCTCGGGCTTCCCGACGGCGGTCCACATCTGCCAGCGGCGGTAGATGCCGTAGGCCATGATCCCGAGCGCCACGAAGGTAAACAGGAACAGGAGCGCTTCAAAA
This sequence comes from uncultured delta proteobacterium, assembly GCA_963709485.1. Lineage (GTDB taxonomy): Bacteria > Desulfobacterota > Syntrophia > Syntrophales > Fen-1087 > JAXDBM01. The sequence continues at coordinate 291,979 of CAVPWE010000005.1, read as the reverse complement.
TGCTCGGCGTTCCAGAAGACCTCCCTTCCTTCATTGCCGACCGAAAAATGTGACAGTTCCATAACGCCTCCCTCAAAAAACAGGGGGGGCGGATACCCGCCACCCCCCGTTTCAGACTTATTTCATTATGCGAGCAATTTCTTCACTTCGCCGGTCAGCGCGGGGACCACCTTGAAGAGGTCATCCACAACGCCGTAATCGGCTCGTGCAAAGATCGGAGCTTCCGCATCCTTGTTGATGGCGACAATGTACTTGGAAGAGCTCATCCCGGCCAGATGCTGAATGGCGCCGGAAATGCCGCAGGCGATGTAGAGGTTCGGGGAAACCACTTTTCCCGTCTGCCCCACCTGGTCGGACTGGGGCCGCCAGCCCGCGTCCACTGCCGCTCTCGACGCGCCGACCGCCGCGCCCAGAAGTTTCGCCAGCTCTTCGATAATGCCGTAGCCTTCGGGGCCCTTCATGCCGCGGCCGCCGGAGACAATGATGTTCGCTTCCGCCACGTCGATCTTGCCGGCTGCTTCCTTCTGCACTTCCAGGACCTTGGTCTTCAGTTCGCCCAGGCCCGGGTCAAACTTGGTAACGGCGCCCGCCTTTGCATTCTCCACGATGGGGAATACATTCGGCCGGAGCGATGCCATCTGGGGCGACCCCGACACGACCACTTCGCCGAAGCACTTGCCGGCGTACATGGGCCGTATGGCCAGCAGCTTTCCGTCGGCGATCTTGACGTCCGTGCAGTCCGTGGCCATCCCGGTGGCCAGCTTGCCCACCAGGGCGGCGGACAGGTCTTTTCCCTGCGAGGAGGCGCCGAGCAGCAGGATCGAAGGGTCGTTCTCCTTCACCGCCTTGGCGACGGCCTCCGCATGGGCGCCTGTCGTATAGGGTTCGAGGGCCGGGCTGTCGGCCACGAAAACTTTATCCACGCCGTATTTTCCAAGCTCGGCGGCCATGGCTTCCACGCCGGCGCCCAGCAGAACGGCGCCCACTTCCTCGCCGAGCTGGTCCGCCAGCTTCCGGGCCGTGCTGGCCAGCTCGAAGCTGACCTTGCGCAGCGCGCCGTCTCTCTGTTCTGCAACAATCCATACACCTTTTGCCATATCTCGTTTCCTCCGTGATTTTCTGTAGTATGATGATTAAATGACCTTTGCCTCTTCCCTCAGCAGCTTGGCCAGTTCTGCGGCCTTGCCTTCCGGGGTATCATCAGCGCAGATAATCTTTCCAGGAGGTCTGGCCGGGGGCGGTGCGAATTTCGCGACCTTCGACTTCGAATCCGCGGCGATACCCAGGGCAGCCGCGTTTTTCATATCAACGGGTTTCTTCTTGGCCTTCATGATCCCGGGCAGCGACGCGTAACGGGGCTCGTTCAGGCCCTTGGTCGCCGTGATCACGCAGGGCAGCGAGGTCTCGATCACGAGCTGGGCGCCTTCGATGGGGCGGACGGCCTTGGCCTTCGTTCCGTCGATCTCCAGTTTCGTGGCGAAGGTAACGCTGGGGATGCCCAGCAGTTCCGCCAGGATGGAGCCGACCTGGCCGGAGTCGTCGTCGATGGCCCGCTGGCCGCAGAAGACGATGTCGTGGGGAATGCCCTTGATGGCCGCCGCCAGGGCCGTGGCCGTGGCAAAGGCGTCGGCGCCGTCCAGCGCCGGATCGTCGATCTGAATGCCCTTTTCCGCGCCCATGGCCAGGGCGGTGCGGATGGTTTCCATCGCCCGGGCCGGCCCGACGCAGACGATCGTCACGTCGCCGCCGAGTTTTTCCTTCATTTTCAGGGCTTCTTCGACGCCGAACTCATCGTAGGGGTTCATGACCCACTTGATGCCGCCCTCTTCGATCCCCGACCCATCTCCCTTTACCTTGATCTGGGCTTCCGTATCCGGAACCTGCTTTACACATGCAACAATATTCACATCTTCCTCCTTCCCGAATGCCCATCTTTCCGGCGCATCCAGTGTTTTAATGTTGGTTTCTTTTCATCGGGATCCGGTCCATCACCCGGTGAGGGGTGAAGGCCGGGTATCAATTAATCTCGCTATACCCTGTTCTTTACGATGTCGTCGACCACGGAAGGATCGGCCAGTGTCGTGGTGTCCCCCAGGTCGGTGATGTCGCCGGCGGCAACCTTCTTCAGGATCCGCCGCATGATCTTGCCGCTGCGGGTCTTGGGAAGACCGTCGGCCCACTGGAGCTTCTCCGGGGTCGCGATGGGGCCGATCAGCGTCCGCACGTGGGCGACCAGCTCCTTCTTCAGGGCTTCCGACTTCTCCACGCCCGTCTTCAGGGTCACGTAGGCATAGATGGACTGTCCCTTCAGTTCGTGGGGATAGCCGACCACGGCGGCCTCGGCCACTTTCGGGTGGGCGACCAGGGCGCTTTCCACTTCCGCCGTGCCCATGCGGTGACCGGACACGTTGATGACGTCGTCGATGCGGCCGGTGATCTGGTAGTAGCCGTCCTTGTCGCGTCTCGCGCCGTCTCCGGCCGTGTAGTAGCCGGGGAACTGCTCGAAGTAGGTTTCCTGGAAGCGCTTCGGATCGCCGTAGACGCCCCTCATCAGGCCGGGCCAGGGTTTCTTGATGACCAGAGCGCCGCTGGCGACGGTCTCTTCCATTTCCTTCCCTTCATCGGTAAGGAGCGCCGGCCAGACGCCCAGGAAGGGAACGGTCGCCATGCCCGGTTTGATGGCGATGGCGCCGGGAAGCGGGGTGATCAGGATGCCGCCCGTTTCCGTCTGCCACCAGGTGTCCACGATGGGGCACTCGCCGCGGCCGATGACATTGTAGTACCAGTTCCAGGCCTCGGGGTTGATGGGCTCGCCGACGGTGCCGAGGATGCGGAGCGAGGAGATGTCGGCCTTCTTGACCCACTCGTTGCCTTCCTTGGCCACGGCGCGGATGGCCGTGGGGGCTGTGTAGAAAATGTTGACCTTGTATTTTTCCACGGTCTTCCAGAAGCGGCTCACATCGGGATAGTTGGGCACGCCCTCGAACATGACGGACGTGGCGCCGTTGCAGAGCGGACCGTAAACGATGTAGCTGTGGCCGGTGACCCAGCCGATGTCGGCGGTGCACCAGTAAACGTCATTTTCCTTGACGTCGAAGATCATCTTGTGGGTGTAGGCGACGAACACAAGGTAGCCGCCCGTGGTGTGCAGAACGCCCTTGGGTTTTCCCGTGGAACCGGAGGTATAGAGGATGAAGAGGGGATCTTCCGCGTCCATCCATTCGGGCGGGCAGTCCGCGGAGGCCTTCGCCATTTCCTCGTGCCACCAGAGGTCCTTGCCGGGGTTCCACTTGCACTTGATCTTGTCGCCCACGCGCTTGACGACGATCATCTTTTCCACGAAATCGAACCCTTGAATGGCCGCGTCGGCGCTGTCCTTCTGGGGGACGGCCTTGGCGCCGCGGAAGGTCCCGTCGCAGGTGACCAGGAGCCTGGAGCGGCTGTCTTCAATGCGGTCGCGCAGCGAGTCGGAGCTGAATCCGCCGAAAACGATGCTGTGAACGGCGCCGATGCGGGTGCAGGCCAGCATGGCGATGGCCAGTTCGGGGATCATGGGCAGGTAGATCTGCACGCGGTCGCCCTTCTTGATTCCCTGGGCCTTCAGGACGTTGGCAAACTTGCAGACATCCTCGTGCATCTGCTTGTAGGTAAGCGCGCGGCTCTCCGTGGGCTCGTTGCCTTCCCACTGGATGGCGACCTTGTCGCCCCGGGTCTTCAGGTGTTTGTCCAGGCAGTTGTAGGATACGTTGAGCTTCCCGCCCTCAAAATATTTGAGGTAGATGGGGCCTTTCCGGATATCGAAGTTGTATTCCTCGACCTTGTCCCATTTCTTGAACCATTCCACGTACTCGCCGGCGATTTCGGCCCAGAAGCCATTCGGGTTCCTCGATCGACCGCTTCCAGAGTTTGTCATAGGCGTCACGGCCGCTGATGTAGGCCATCTTCTTGATGTTTTCCGGTACCGGGATAGACATCCTTCAACTGTATTTTTCCGCTTCTGCCATGTTTCTTTATTACCTCCTGTTGTTTACTATATTTTTGTTAAAGTTTTACTGAACTTTGCAAAATCGATTTTTTGACATGGATTCTTCTGTGTAGCCCCTCGGGTTTGCAATAAACGGCTATCGGGAATTGGATTTTCCGGAGCAGCCTCCGGAGAGCCGGGATCCTGAATTTGAGGGTGAACCACCATCAGGATGTGACCGCAGGTCACGACGACAGCGACTCGCAATATATCAATCCGGGGCTCCTGTCAAGAAATATTTTGGGTTTAATGGCGCGTCTCTTATGATCTTTTTTGCCATTTTCACCGCCCGGCCGGCGGTGTGATCGAAACGGCCGGGGTGTGTTGCAAACGACACATGTTGGTGGTCCCATTGCGACAGCCGGACAGGGCTCCCGGCATGGCGGCGGAAACGGTAAGAAAAGACAAGTATTCGGGAATTCTATAAAAATCGCAATGGAGCCGTTGCGATATGCCCGGATGAGGGAATTTGGTATGCCCCTTGCAAAATACTTATTTGGTGAAAAACGGGTCATGATTCGCCGCCCGGCGGCATGAAAAACCCCGGAGGAATGCGAAAAAAAGCTTGACAGGCCGGAAGGTCCGGTGTTAGCGAAAGGGCGAATAACCACAATTGAAAGGGGGGATGCGCGTCAGGGGAACAAGGATCGGGTTTTTTTGAAGTTTCAAAGATGCGAGACAACCAAAGTGGTCTCCCATTCAAATGCCCGGGGAGACCGGGAGTTAAACCAACCATTTTCCAGGAGGAAACAATGAGAAAGTTTTGGATCGTATTGATCGCGCTGGGGCTCATCGCAGCCTTCAGCATGCCGGCCTCCGCCGCGGACGTGAAGTTCAGCGGTTCTTATTATGTACAGGGCTGGTACGCTCACAACAGTTCGCTGATCGACCAGGATGACCCGTCGATGGCGGCCGCTGACGGCAACCGCGGCGCGGCATCCCTGTTCCATCAGCGCCTCAGGATTCAGACCGAGTTCAAGGTCGCTGAAGGCCTGTTCCTGACCACCCGTTTCGACGCCCTCGAGAGGAACTGGGGCGACAGGCGGGAGAGAAACAGCAACCTGTATCCGTACGCGACGCCGAGCACGGCGGCGACCGTTGAAACGGCCAGCCGCAGGGCGGACCACACCTACACGGCAGCGCCGGCAACGGCGACCACGCCTGCGGTTGTAGGATTCTACGGCACGCAGGAGCAGGCGAACATCGAGTTCGAGCGGGCCTACGTCACCGCCAACCTGCCCTTCGGTCAGCTCCTGGTCGGCTACTACCAGGACATCGCCTGGGGAACGTCGTGGCTGGACACCGTCACGACCCGCCCGGCGATCGGCCTGAACATCCCGGTAGGCAACTGGATGTTCGGTCTGAAGTGGAAGAAGAACCTTGAAGGCAGCATGGCCGGGTACAACGACATCGGCGGCATCAACGACTCCGATGCGGACATTTATGACGCTTATTTCCGGTACGCAGGGAAGAACTGGGAAACCGGCGTTCTGTTCGAGTACGCCGATTCCCGCGGCAACAAGGCCTCCGATTCGGCTGCATACCCGAGCTTCGCGACGACGATCTACGCGGCGCTGCCCTACTTCAAGGCAACCTTCGGGAATCTCTATCTCGAAGGTGAGGGTGCGTACGCCTTTGGAACGCGGATGGCATACGACACGAACGTCAACCCCGCTGTCAACGCAGCGCGGGGCGAGGACGTGGATTGGGACGGCTGGAACATCTACCTGCACGCCAAGTACGACCTGAAGCCGATGTATTTCGGCGGCATGTTCGTCTACTCGACGGGTGACGACCCCAGCACGAGAGATTTTGAAGGCAATTTGAATGCGACCCTGGTGGCCGGCCAAGCCTTCACGCCCGCCCTGCTCCTCTGGAACGATCTTTACTACACCTCCATAGGCCCGCTGCGCGGCAGGACGAATGCTACCGACCCCATCCGCCTGCAGTTCATGGACAACACGATGTTCGGTCAGCTCTATTTCGGCGTCAAACCCACGCCGAAATGGGACATTGTGTTCAAGTGGTCCTATGCCAAGGCCGACGAGAAACCGCTCGGCTACGTGGATGACGAGTATGGCCACGAATTCGACCTGGTCGCGACCTACAAGATCTTCGACAACCTGAGCTACATGGTCGGCGCGGCCTACCTCATGACCGGCGACTATTTCATGGGCGCGAACGCCAACGCCAAGGTGGAAGACAATTACGTGTTAATGCACCAGTTGACCCTGACCTTCTAAGCTTTTTCAAAAGGTCAAGCGTCACATAACAGTCAGTCGAAGCCCCGGGGGAACCTTCCTCCGGGGCTTTTTTTCCGGCTGCAAATCCATAAGGCGCCAATCACGAACGGCCGGTTTCATCCGGCACGGACGGGTGACGCGCGTTTCTGATCCCCAGCTTCTTCATGCGGTAGATCAGCGTCGTCCGGTTCAAGCCCAGCAGACCGGCCGCCCCGGCCGCCCCGCCGATTTTGCCCCGGGTTTTTTTCAGCGCTTCCAGGATATGATCCCGCTCGATTGCTTTCAAATTCATGTTCCGGCTGCCTGCCGCTGCTATCACGCCCCTGTCTTCCAGATCGGGAAACCGGATCGTCGATCCGCCGAGGATGACGGCCCTTTCGATCATGTTGGAGAGCTCGCGGATGTTTCCCGGCCAGGGGTATGACTGCAGCTTTCTCATTTCCGATTCCGGCATCCCCGAATAATTCGCCTTCGACTGTGCGCAGTACAGCTTGAGAAAGTGAACGGCGAGCGGAGGGATGTCTTCGGTCCGCTCCCGCAGTGGCGGCACAAAAAGGGGGAACACATTCAACCGAAAGAAAAGATCGTTCCGGAATCTTCCGTCGGCAACCTCCCGGTTCAGGTCCTTGTTCGTTGCGGCAATCAGCCGGAAGTCGGACCGCAGCGTCTTTGTTCCTCCCACCCGCTGAAATTCCTTTTCCTGCAGAACCCTGAGCAGCCTGCTCTGCGTGGCAAGCGGGAGCTCGGAAACCTCGTCCAGAAAGAGGGTGCCCTGGTGGGCCAGCTCGAAGCGGCCCTCCTTGGTCTTCACCGCCCCCGTGAATGACCCTTTTTCGTGACCGAACAGCTCGCTGTCGATCAGCGTGTCCGGCAGGGCGGCGCAGTTCACCCGGATGAACGGGCAATCCTTTCTCGGGCTTTCACGGTGAATCGCCCTTGCGATGAGTTCCTTGCCGACACCCGTTTCGCCATGAACCAGAACGGTTGATTGCGTGGGCGCGACCTTCCGGATCAGTTGCTGCAAATTTCGCATGCCGGGACTCGCTCCGATGATCTCGCCGAAGGGCTGGAGCTCTTCCATCTCTTCGAGGTAGTAAAGGTTTTCCTGTTTCAGCCGCTTGTTCAATTTGGAAATTTCATCGTAGGCCTTGGCGCGGTCTATGGATACGGCGATCTGCGAGGCGAAGGCGGAGAGGAGTTTCAGGGTGTTCGGGTTGATGTCGATGGAGAAAAACCTGCTGTCCTGGTAGAGGACGCCGATGATCTGCTCCCCGAGCTTGAGGGGGGTGATGATGACGCGCCGGAAATCCGCGGAAAGGGTTCCGCTGGTTTCATACTGGACAATCCTGCCGTTCGGGGAATTAGCCGCGGCGTGGATGCGCTGCAGGGTGTTTCTGAAGGATGCTCCCCGGACCTCCTCCTGAAAAAGATTTCTCGAAGCGACCATGATGAGATCGGGGGCGGTCTCGCTTTTGGTGAAGAGGGCCGCACGCTCCGACCCCGTCAGCCTCGATATGGAGGTGATGATATTCGTGAGCAGCTTCTCGATGTTGTCCCGGCCGGTCAGGGCCTCGCCCATTTCGATGACCATGTCGAACAGCCGCTCTTCCCGATTCGGTTTTTCCTGGGGGATCAGGTGCTGCAGGTCCGGCGGGAAGCAATTGCCGGCAATGGGATTGAAAAAATCATAGGCCATTCGGGCGTATCTTTCGGCTTTCCGCAACTCACCGGCATTTTTGCAGAGCCTGGCCAGCTCGACCCTGATCTTCGCCAGTTCGAAGGTGGCGCCCATGCGCTCGACCGTTTTTTCGAGTTCGCCGAGGATATTGATTTTTTCCTTCGTTGTTTTTTTGTTTTCAGGAAGACCGAGTTGAAGTCGCCGGATCATCCCATACATCAGAGGGTTCACATCCTCTTTATTGAGATGGTCCAGGAATTCAAAGACAGGTTTCAAGTCGACGGGGGAAATGCCTTTTGCATGCAGAATGTAGCCGGTATCCAGGAGGGGGTAGAAATTGAGAATGTGATACCAGCTCGATTTCTGTATTTTCCACAGGACTTCATAATGTTCGGCGGCCAGAGCGTAGTTCCCTTCCTGGCATTCAATGCTTGCCAGGCCGATCCCCGCCAGGACTTCCATCATCGGGACGTTTTCCCCCCTGGCCAGTTCCAGGGCCTTCTCAAAGTTGGACCGGCTGCCCCGCAGTTGTCTGATTTCCAGAAGAATAATTCCCGCCGTCACGAGGGCGTAGGACAACAGGGGCATATTCCTGTTTTTCTGGCAAAGGTTCTGAATGGTCTCCGTAATTCCAAGACCCCTCTGCGGCATGCCGACCAGGGCATAGCAAATGGCCAGATTGAGGGCGACCAACTGGAAGAATTCGCTGTTATCGGCAGCATCGAGTTCGCCCAGGGATTGTTCGTAGACTTCAATGGCCTTGAAAAACTGACCTTTGATGATGCACGTCAATCCCTGAACTTTCAGACCCCACCGGTGCAGCTCCTCATCTTCGAGCCGGCTGATGAGATTCCATCCCCGGTCGAAGTGATTTACGGCCTCTTTATACTGGAAGTACATCCAGTAATTCTGGCCGGTCAGCAATTCAAGAAAAGCCTCCGATTTCAAATCGTGAAGGTGCCGGGCTTTTCCGATGGCCGCAAGCAGCAGGCAATTGATCTTCTTCAGGCTGGGATGAAAAAGTGAAAGGGATGCCCGGCGCTCGATCGCTTTTATGAAAACGTGCCAGACGCCCTCCGGCATGGCCGGGTCCTCTGTGCTCAAGAACCTTTCCGTAAATTCCAGGATGGAATCATAAAGCCGGATCGCCGCTGAAAGGTTATGGTTTTCTTCTTCGATGGCCGCTGCCTTCAAAATGAAGGCGATGCATTCTTCCCGGACTCCGGCCTGGATGCACAGGCGGGCAACGGTCAGGATTGTTCCGTCCTCCGCCGGATGGCATTTCAGCATCATTTCGATCGCATTGCGGTAAAGCCGGGACAGTTCGTCGGGCGGTAACAACTCCGCCATTTCCACCCGGGGGAAATCTGATGACCATGCGTAGCATCCCTGCCCGTTCGGTTTCGGAGAGATCCATCCCTCTTGTGCCAGCGACTGGATTACCGACATCAATCTCGATGGCGGGTAAGCCGTAAACCAGTCGATGCAGAAAAAATCGGGGAATGATGCAAAAGCGTAAAAAACCTGCTTTTCCTCTTCCTGCCGGTCCGACAGAAAGGATTCAATTTTTGTCATCTCCGTTCTCCTTTGCCTTTCAATTCATATCCTTTTTTCATGATTCCGTCAGATTGTCAACGCGTGTGTTCAATTATTGACAATCGTCAAAATAAATAATTTGACATTTCGTGCTTTGTTATTTGTAAGTTATTGTATTCATGCAATATTTTAAAAATCAACTTTTGGTACGATTTTTGTAGAAGAATAGCTTGATTTTCAATGAATGAGTACTGGCTGAGGTGATGCAATGAAAAGCAAAGATGATGTCGTTATTGTCAGTGCCGTCCGGACTCCCTTCGGCCGGTTTGACGGTGTTTTGAAGACCGTTTTGAGCATGGACCTGGGTGTGCTGGCCCTGAAGGAGGTAGTCCGCCGGATCAGCCTCGACCCGAACATGGTGGACGAGGTCTACTACGGCACCTGCATTCCGGCGGAGTACGCCATCTACACGAACGTTCCGGCCCGGCAGATCACACTGCTGGCCGGTTTTCCCGAGAGCAACGTTTCCCTGACCATCGACCGGGCCTGCTGCTCATCCATGACGGCCCTGCGCCTGGGGTACCGGGCCATCAAGTCGGGCGATGCCGGGATCGTGATCGCCTCGGGGGCGGAGAACATGGGGAACGTCCCCCTGATTGCCTCTGCTGCCAGGACGCGCTGGGGCAGCCGGATGGGTCATGTGGCGCTGGAGGACGTCCTGTTCGAGCTGGGCTACAGCCGCAAGGGCTTTGCCCCGGTGGCCACGGACGCGGGTCATGTGGCCGTGGAGTTCGGCGTGAGCCGGGAGAAGCAGGATGCCTGGGCGCTGTCCAGCCACGAGAAGTATTACGCCGCCTGCAAGGCCGGAAAATTCGACATCGGCGGGGAGCTGATGCGCCTGGAGATTCCCCAGAAGAAAGCGCCCATCGTCCTGGAGAGGGACGAGTCTCCCCGGGACAACCTGAACATGGAGAAGATGGCCGCCCTGAAGCCCGTGTACGGCAGCCCGACGGTGACGGCGGGCAACGCGCCGGGCCTGAACTCCGGCGCTTCGGCGATCGTCATCATGTCCCGGAAGAAGGCGGAGTCGCTCGGCCTGAAGCCGCTGGCGACGATCGAGGCCTGCGAATGCGCGGCCGGAAGCCCCAAGTACATGGCCTGCGTGCCCGCGCAGACGATCGAGAAGATGTTTGCCGGGACGGGCCACAAGATCGACGACATGAGCCTCATCGAGATCAACGAGGCCTTTGCCGCCGTGACGCTGGTGTCCCTCAAGATGCTGGCCAAGGACGATCCGGCGAAGTGGCAGGCCCTTCAGGAAAGGACGAACGTCAACGGCGGGGCCATCGCCATCGGCCATCCCGTAGGCGCCAGCGGCGCCCGGATCACGATGACGATGATGTACGAGCTGTTGCGCCGGGGCGGCGGCCTGGGCGTGGCGGCCATCTGCGGCGGTCTTTCCCAGGGGGAGGCGATCCTGATCAGGGTTTGATCCGCCAAGTCATTCATCAATCAAGGATTATGGAGGAGAAACATGGCTGAATGGTTGAAAGAGGTGGAACCGCTGACCCTGAAGGGTCAGATTGCCGTTCCCTACACCTGGTGGGTGGGGGATGTGGGCAGCCGGTTTCTGGCGTCCCTTCGGGACGAGCAGAAGATTCTCGGGAGCCGCTGCAAGGCCTGCGGGACGGTGTTTGTGCCCCCCCGCAAGAACTGCGGCCGCTGCTTCGTCGACATCGAAGAGTGGGTGGATGTCGCATCGGAGGGTGTGATTCAGGCGTATACGATCGTGCACTACGGCTATCCCGTGCAGCCGGTGAAGCCGCCCTTTGCCTATGCCCTGATCAAGCTGGACGGGGCGGACGTCGGTTTCCTGCACCTGATCAAAAAGGACCTGGACAAGATCAGGAACGGTCTCCGGGTGAAGGCGGTATTCAAAAAGGAGCGGACCGGGAGCATCCTGGACATCGACTCCTTCGAGCTCATTTAAGCGCCTGTGGAGGAAATGGATATGGACAAAACAGCAATCGTCGGCGTGGCGCAGACGAAATACGAGAGAAGGAAGAAGGACCAGATCTTCGCGGACATGGTCTTTGACGTGACCCGTGCGGCGCTGGATGACGCGGGCCTCGCGCTGGACGACATCGACAGCGTGGTCACGGTATCGAACGACTTTTTCGACGGCCGGACCATCTCGGGCATGTCCGTGGGGGATGCCTCCGGAGGCCAGGACAAGAACATCTCGACCGTGTCGGGGGACGGCGCTTTCGGCGCCTTCTACGGCCTCATGCGGGTGTTGTCGGGGTACCAGGCGACGATCGTCGTGGCCCACTACAAGGGCAGCGAGGGCGATGTGAGGATCACGACCAACGGCATGTTCGACCCCATCTTTCACCGCCATCTGGGCATCGATGCGATCTCGGCGGCGGCGCTCCAGGCGAACGCCTACATGGCACCGGCACGGAATTCGAGAGGAGGCGTTCGCCGAGGTTTCCGTGAAGAATCACGGGAACGCGAAGAACAACCCCTACGCCCAGCTTCCGCTGGACATCACGGTGGCGGACGTCATGAAGTCGCGGAAGATCGCCGAGCCCCTGAAGCTCCTGGACTGCGGGCCCGTCAGCGACGGGGCGGCGGCCGTCATCATCGCCAACGAAAAGGTCGCGGCCCGGACAAAGAAGAAGCCCGTCTGGATCAAGGGCGTGGCGCACTGCTGCGAGGACTACCTCCTGGGGGACCGGGACCTCGCCAGCCCGGCGGCGCTTGCCGAGGCGGCAAAGAAGGCCTACGCCATGGCGGGCATCAAGAACCCCGCGAAAGAAATCGACGTGGCGGAGGTGCTGGAGCCTTACAGCTACATGGAGCCCCTGTGGCTCGAAGGGCTGGGGTTCTGCAAGCCCGGAGAGGGCGGAAAGCAGATCGGCAAGGGGATCACGACGATGGGCGGCAGGCTGCCCGTCAACCCCTCCGGCGGGGCGCTTTCGTCAAACCCCATCCTGGTGGGCGGGCTGGCCAGGCTGATCGAGGCGGCCCTGCAGGTTCGCGGCGAGGCCGGGGCCAGGCAGGTGAAGAAGGTCGAGACGGCGCTGGCCCACGGCTTCAACGGGCCCTGCGGCCAGAGCCACTGCGTGTGGATCGTCGGCGGAAGGGAGTGAGGTGACATATGGGAAGAAGAGTAGCGATCGTGGGAACGGGACAGACCTATCACAAGAGCCACCGGCCCGATGTGACGTCGCGGGAGATGATCTACGAGGCCGTCACGGCGGCCCTGGCGGACGCCGAGCTGACCATCCGGGACATCGACGCCATCGTGATCGGGAACATGGACCACTTCGAGTCCATCAACTACGTGGACGCCTACAGCGTCGAGGGGTCCGGGGCCTTCATGAAACCCATCATGAAGGTCTCGACGGGCGGCACGACGGGCGCGACGGTGGCGATTGCGGCTTATTATCATGTGGCCTCCGGCCTCTTTGACCGGGTGCTGGCGATCGGCTTCGAGAAGAACTCCGAGAGCGACACGACCGGGGCGATCATCACCTGCTCCGACGCGATCTGGGACCGGTTCTCCTATTCCGGGGCGATTCCGAGCCTGGCGACGGAAGCGACGGCCTACATGGAGAAGTACGGGGCGACGCAGGAGGACGCGGCGCTGGTCGGGGAGCGGGACCGGAACCACGCCCTGAACAACCCCTATGCGCACCTGCAGCGGCCCCTGACCGTGGCGGACATCATGGCATCGCCCATGCTGGCCTACCCGATCAAGCTGGGCGACATCTGCCCGCGGAGCGACGGCGCCTGCGCCGTCGTCCTGGCGGCGGACGGGATCGCCCAGAAGATTGCCAAGAAACCGGCCTGGTTCAAGGCGGCGGCGGTGCGTCACACCTACACCTGGTTCGGGGACTCCACGGACTACAACCAGGGTCTCGTCTCGATGCAGCGGGCCTCGAAGGACGCCTACCGGCAGGCGGGGATCCGAAACCCCGTGGAGGAGCTCGACGTGGCCGAGCTTTACCTGCCCTATACCTGGGCGGGCCTCAAGTGGATCGAGGACATCGGGTTCTGCGGGCCCGGGGAGGCGGCGCGGTTTGTCGGGGACCGGAACACCCACATGGGCGGAAAGCTCCCGGTCAACCCGTCGGGCGGCGTGATCTCCACGAACTGCATCGGCGCCACGGCGCTGCTGCGGGTGGCGGAGGCGGCAATCCAGGTCATGGGCAAGGGCGGAAAAAGGCAGGTGCCGGACGTGAAGAACGCCCTGGCCACGGGCTTCGGGGGCTGCTTCTGGTCGGATGTCGTCATCCTGAGCTCCGAGAGACCATAAGGGAAAGGGGGAATCAACATGTCAACAGGAAATGCGCAAAAAGAGCAGCTTCAATCGATATTCGCTTACCCGATGCCCTACGAGTGGTCGATCGGGCTTTACGGGAGCCGGTTTTTCCATGAGATCATGAACAAAAGGCGCTTCATCGGGATCAAGTGCGACGGCTGCGGAAAGGTTTACGTGCCGCCGCGGCGGGTGTGCGGCCCCTGCTTCCGGGAGCTTCACGAGCTGGCGCCGCTGTCGGACACGGGGGTGATCACGGCCTTCTCGGTGGTGAACTACCCCTTCATCGACCCGAACACGGGGTCGCAGCGCCCCATACCCTACACCTACGGCTACATCCAGCTCGACGGGGCGGACAACATCTTTTCCCACATCATCAACGAGACGGATCTGAGCAGGATCAAGGTGGGCATGAAGGTCCGGGCCGTCTTCAAGGAGCGGGCGGAGATGAAGGGAAACATCGAGGATATCAAGTATTTTGAGATCATTCGATAAAAATAGATAAGAGGAGGAGTTCAATATGTTTCAGGAATATTTCACGGAAGAGCACAACATCTTTCGCGACAGCGTCAGGAAATTTGTGGAAAAGGAAATAAAGCCCCATGTCGAGGAATGGGAAGAGAAGGAAATTTTCGATATCGGGCTTTACAAGAAAGCGGGTGACGCGGGTTTCCTCGGCCTGGAGTTCCCCGAGGAATACGGCGGGACGCCCTGCGACAAGCTGATGTTCGTCGTTTACGTGGAAGAGCTGGTCCGCAGCGGCTCCCTGGGGGTTGCCATCGGCGTTTCCACCCACCACATTTCCACGCCGCACGTCTTCAAGCTGGGAAACGAGGAGCAGCGGCAGCGTTTTGTGGTTCCGGTTCTGCGGGGCGACAAGATATCGGCGCTGGGCATCACGGAGCCCAATGCCGGTTCGGACGTGGCCAGCATCGCGACGCGCGCCGTCCGTGACGGGGATACTACATCGTGAACGGGGCCAAGACTTTCATCTCGAGCGGCACCCGCGCCAATTTCATCACCACGGCTGTCAGGACGGGAGGGCCGGGACACAAGGGCGTCAGCCTGATGGTCATCGATTCCTCCAGCCCGGGATTCAAGGTCGCCAAGAAGATCCGCAAGATGGGATGGCACGCTTCGGACACGGCGGAGCTGAGTTTTGAAGACTGCCGGGTTCCCGTGGCGAATCTTTTGGGAAAGGAAGGCGACGGCTTCAAGGGCATAATGGTCAACTTCCAGAACGAGAGGCTGGAGCTTTCCATCCATGCCCATATGGTTGCCCAGCTCGCCCTGGAGGAGTCCATAAAATACGCCAAGGCCCGCGAGGCGTTCGGCAAGCCCATCTTCAACCAGCAGGTCATCATGCACAAGCTGGTGGACATGGCCACCCTGGTCGAGATCGCCAGAGAGTACAATTACCGTGTCGCCGCCATGATGGACGCGAAGAAAAACGCGGTGAAGGAAGTCTCCATGGCCAAGAACTTTGCCTGCCAGGCCTGCGACAAGGTCGTCTTCGATGCGGTCCAGATCCACGGCGGCTACGGGTACGCAAAGGAATATCTGGTCGAAAGGCTCTACCGGGACGCGCGCGTGATCAGCATCGGCGGCGGGACCACGGAGATCATGAAAAACGTCATCGGTAATTTTTTGTAGCCCGGGTCGGAGCAAAACGGAAAAATAGGACAAATCATGAGAGCAAAACCGATGAAGGAGGAGAAATTATGTCAGGCAGGAAATACGATGTGATTATTGTGGGCGCCGGCATCGCCGGGCTGGGTTTGGGTGCGATTCTGGCCAAGGAAGGGAAACAGAAGATTCTGGTGCTGGATCGTTTTCCCAAGGCGGGCGGAAGGACGATGAGCTATGACGGCTATCCCGGCAAGGGGTGGCGTGTGGACATCGGGCTCCACCTGGTGGAACTGGGCGAGAAGGCGTCCGTTACGGAGCTCAACGAGCGGGTCGGAAAAAAGGTGGCGTGGGGGCCCTTCAGCAAGACCGTCGATATCTGGGACGGCGAAAAGTTCATGAGCGTTGCGGACCTGGTTCCCATGACCAAGGAGGAGAAAATCGCCTTCCGGGAACTGCTGCAGAAGATTGCGACTTTGAGCGAAGAGGAGATTGAAAAGTGGGACAACCGCTCCCTCGAGGAGTGGATGCACGAGCACGTTCCCCAGGCGGCGGTGCGCGAGCTGCTGACCGATCTCGGCATGATCATGACGACCATTCCCCATGCCATCGACATGGCGGCCGGCGAGGTCCTCTGGATTGCGAAGCACAACCTCCTCAAGGTCCGTCAGGCGCTGCAGGCCAGCTACCCGATCGACGGGATGGACGGCATCACGCGCGGCCTCGTGGAAGTCATCCGGGAGAACGGCGGGGAAATCCGGGTCAATTGCGATGTCCAGGAAATCGTGATCAGGGACAAGCAGGCAATCGGCGTGAAGGTGCCCGCGAAGAAGCACATTTACGAGGAAGAGTACCGCATGTACGAGACGGAGTTCATCGCCGCCGACCGGGTGGTGTGCGCCCTGCCCATTTACAAGCTTGCGGACATTATCGACTTCAAGCCGGAGACCAGCCCGATGCCCCGGTGGTGGGTCAAGCGGATCGAGGACATTCAGTACGAGCGGACGGGCCTGATCGGGTTCCTCTTCGGGACGAAAGAGCCCATTGTGGATCCGGAGAAGAAGGTCTTTTTCAGCGCCCTGAAGATGAAGCGCTGCGGGTTCCCCTTCCAGGGCTGTCCGGTGTCGAACTTCTCCGATGCCGTGGCGCCCAAAGGCAAGCAGCTTTTCCACACGGACATCGTCGTCGAGCATGCCCAGGCCGGGGACAAGTTCGAGCGGGAGCGTCTGCTGGCGCTCATGTGGGAAGACATGAAGGAGATGTTCCCCGAACTGGAGGAAAAGCTGGAGTGGCGTCTGCCCTACTATGTGGACGGCTGCGACGGCCTGGCCCGCCAGCCCGGACTCGTGGGAAATTACAAGCCGGGGCTGCAGGCCCCGGGGATTCCCAACCTCTATTTTGCCGGAGACACCTATGTCGGCCGGGGGCTTGCCATCAACGGCGCTTCATTGAGCGCCATGCTGTGCGCGGACATTATTCTGAAGGATTTGAGGAAATGAATGCGGCCGGAATCCGGGCCGTAAATTGCAATTCATCAAAACAGTCGAAGGAGGAAGAGAATCAGATGGTTAAGACCGATTGGATGTACCAGTACAAGAAGAAGCTGTGTACGGCGGAAGTGGCGGCACGCGCGGTTTGCAACGATGATTTCATTATGACCCCGCTTTGCCTGGGCCAGCCGAGCACCCTGATTCCGGACGCGATCGCCGACCGGAAGGATGAGCTCAAGAATGTCGAGTGGCGGTGGAACCTGGCGATCCGGCCTTACAAGATATTCAAGCCGGAGTACCGGAGCACGTTCAAGGTCACTTCCGCCTTTACGGGAACGCCCTTCATCCTGTCCCAGTTTCAGGGGGTGGGATTCGGCAAGTATGCGCCGGCGACGGTTTTTACCTCTGAAAAGCAGTGGACGTACTACCGCAAGCCGGATGTCATCGTCAACATGGTGACGCCGCCGGACAAGGACGGTTTTGTGAATATCGGTCCGGACCTGATGTTCTCCAGGGCGCTTATCGAGGGGCGCGCCTCTTCGCGCGGTTTTATCGGCGGCCCCAGGGTTTTGATCGGCGAGGTGAACGATCAGTACATCCCCGTCTGCGGGGACACCAAGCTGCACATTTCCAGATTCACGCACATTGTGGAGAACGCCTCGGCGCTGCCCGCGTTTCCCAATCCGGTGCCCAAGGATATTCACAACAGGATGGCCGCATCCGTTGTCAGCCTGTTGCGGGACCGGGACAGCATCCAGATCGGGATCGGGGCGGTTCCCATGCTGATCTCCGATCTGATTGCCCATTCGGATCTGAAGGACATCGGACTGTTCACGGAGATGCTGCCGACGGGAGCGCCGCTGTGGCAGGAAAAGGGGATTCTGACGGGCAAGTACAAGACCTTCCGGCCCGGGGAGATCTCGGCCAGTTTCATCGGGCCCGTGAAGGAGCTTTTCGATTTTGTCAGGAACAACGAGAATATCGGATTTTATGCCGGAAACGTCATGAACAACCCGGCGTATATCGGGGCCGAGGAGCAGATGGTCGGCATCAACGGGGCGCTGGAGATCGACCTCGCCGGTCAGGTTGCCTCCCTGACCCTCGGGAACAAAATGGTGTCCGGCTACGGCGGCCAGTCCGATTTCGCGATGGGATGCCGCATGTCCCGGTTCGGGCGCATGATTATCGTCATGGCATCGTCCACGAAGGATGCCGACGGCAACCTGATCAGCCGGATCGTCCCGAATCTCTCTCCGGGGGCCCTCGTCGGGACGCTGGCGGTACATCTGGACTATGTCGTCACGGAAAACGGCATTGCCGGTCCGATGGACGGCATGTCCATCGACGAGCGGGCGGAGGCCCTGATCAAAATCGCCCATCCGAAGCTCCAGGACGAACTGGTCAAGGGAGCCAAGGAAAAAGGCCTGTTCAAATAATCGCGGTCGTTTCCGTCCATTGCCCTGAATCGATGGGGACGGAGTCATCATCAACAAACGCCACGGTGCGGACCCCGCGGAAGCGAGGTCCGCACCGTTCGCACGGGGAAGGGAAGGGGACCTCGGCAGGCCCCCATTTGCATTGGATGTCGTTTTTCAGATAACGAGGAAAGGCAGAAGCTATGATCAAAAAACTGTGTGTCATCGGTGCGGGCACGATGGGGGCGGGGATTGCCCAGGTGGCCGTGGAAAAGGGCATCGAAGTGGCGATGCGGGACGTGGAGGACCGCTTCGTTGAAAAGGGTCTGGCGACGATCCGCAACTTCCTCGGCAAGAAGCTGGAGAAGGGGAAGCTGTCGGCGGCGGATCACGATGCGATCCTGGGGAGGCTCAAGGGAACGACGAGCATGGAGGAGGCCGCAGCCGGGGCGGACATGGTCATCGAGGCGGTCATCGAGGACCTTGCCCTCAAGCAGAAGGTGTTCGCGGAGCTGGACCGGCTCTGTCCCCCGGAGGTCATCCTGGCCTCCAACACATCGACGCTCAGCGTCACGAAGATCGCCGCGGCGACGAAGCACCCCGGGAGAGTCCTGGGCACCCATTTCTTCAGTCCCGTCCCGGTGATGCGGCTCGTCGAGGTCATCTCGGGAGAGAAAACGGACGCGAAGGTTCTGAACGCCACCCTGGAGGTCATGGCCGCCCTGGGCAAGACTGCCATCAGGGCGAAGGACGTTCCGGGGTTCATCGTGAACCGTTTCCTCTGCCTCCTGTACAACGAGGCGGCGGACCAGATTTACAAGGGCTACGCCACGGCGCAGG
The DNA here is from genome assembly GCA_963709485.1 of uncultured delta proteobacterium. Taxonomy (GTDB): domain Bacteria; phylum Desulfobacterota; class Syntrophia; order Syntrophales; family Fen-1087; genus JAXDBM01. The sequence goes on along the minus strand of CAVPWE010000005.1, from coordinate 272,800 downwards.
ACATCGACCTCGGGCTGAAGCTGGGCTCCAACCATCCCATGGGGCCGGTGGAGATCATGGACATGGCCGGTGTGGACGTGGTAAACAATGCCCTGAAGGCCCTCTACGGGATGACGGGCGAGGAGCGCTACAAGCCGTCCGCGCTCTTCGAGCAGATGATCCGGGAGAACCGGCTGGGCCGGAAGACGGGCCGCGGATTCTACGATTACACGAAATAGCGACGATCGCGAATCCACGCGCAAAACGGCCGGTCCCTGTCCGTTCAATCGGCCGGAATTTGAGGAAAAGCGGAGGATAACCACATGGAAGACGTCTATGCCCGACTGGCAAAGCACCTGGACAAGCTGCCCGTTCCGTTTCCGGAGACGGAATCCGGTATCGAAAAGCGGATCCTGGCCCGCTGGTTCTCCCCGCGGGAGGCCGAGATCGCCCTGGCCATGACCGGTCTGCCCGAGGGCGTACCGGCCATCGCAAAGCGCCTGGAAATGGAGGCGGAAGCCCTGGCCCCCGTCCTGGAGGACATGTCGAAACGGGGGCTGATCTTCCGGATCTCCAAGGGGGAGAAGCGCCTCTACAATCTCTCCCCCCTGGCGGAGGGCATGTGGGAGTTCCACATCAACCAGAACACCGTGGAGGATGTCCGGCTGCTGAGGAGCTACTTCGATGAATTCATGACGAAGGGCTGGTACGGGACCAAAACGAGCCAGCACCGGATCATCCCCATCGCCCAGAGCCTCGACCCCTCGATGGAGATTCTTCCCTACGAGCAGGCGGAGGCCATCATACGGGACCAGAAGAAGATCTCCGTCGCTCCCTGCATCTGCCGGAAGGAGGAGAAGATGCTCGGCGAGGGCTGCGATCACCCCATGGAGACCTGCATGGCCTTCGGCGCGGGGGCGTATTTCTACATCGAGAACGGCCTCGGGCGGGAGGCGACACAGGAGGAGGCCCTGCGCATCCTCAGAAATGCGATGGATGCCGGGCTCGTGCTGCAGCCGGGGAACGGGCAGAAGGTCTGGAACATGTGCATGTGCTGCGGGTGCTGCTGTGCGCTCCTGAAGGCCCTCAAGAAGATGGAGAAGCCCGCGGAGATCGCCCACACGAATTATCATGCCCGGGTCGTCCCGGAGGACTGCACCGGCTGCGGACTTTGCGAGTTCCGCTGTCCCATGGACGCGATCAAGATGGAGGAGACAGCCGTGGTGAACCTGGACCGTTGCATCGGCTGCGGCGTCTGTGTCGGGATCTGCCCTCTGGAGGCCATCAAGCTGCTGCAGAAGGAACCTCGGGAGCGATACACCCCACCGCGGGACGTCATGGACATGCAGCTCAAAATTGCCCGGGAAAGGGGCCTTTTATAGGTATAGGAGAAGTCGCATAGATTTTATTTTGAATGATGACCAGAAGATGTTGCGGGACACGGTGCGGAGGATCGCGGAGGAAAAGTTTGCCCCCATCGCCGCGGAAATCGACGAGAAGGAGATCTTTCCGTCCGATTCGGTGAAGGTCCTGGCGGAGAACGGTTTGCTGGGCATCCAGATTCCCGAGGAATATGGTGGTGCCGGGGCGGGGATGCTGGCAATGGTCCTGGTGGTGGAAGAGATTGCGAAGGTCTGCTGTTCAACCTCGGTCATCCTGACGACCCAGGCGCTGGCGAGCGACCCCCTGCTTCTGGCCGGCACGGAGGAGCAGAAGAAGAATTACCTCTACCGTTTGGCCTCGGGGGCATGCCTCGGCGCCTGCGGGATCACCGAACCGGGGGCCGGCTCCGACGTGTCGGGGATGAAGACGACGGCGAAGAAGGTGGACGGCGGCTACGTGCTGGACGGCGCCAAGATCTTCATTACCAACGGGGGCGAAGCGGATATCGTGACGGTCCTGGCCTACACGGACAAGGAGAAGGGCAACCGGGGCATCAGCATGTTCATCCTGGAGAAGGGCATGCCGGGGTTCACCGTGGGGAAGAAGGAGCACAAGATGGGCCTTCACGGGTCGGACACGCGGGAGCTGGTCTTCGAGAACGTGTTCGTTCCGGCGGACCGCCTGCTGGGCCCCGAGGGGGGCGGATTCCGGACGCTGATGACGACGTTCAACTACACGCGGCCCGCCGTGGGCGGTCAGGCGCTGGGGATTGCCCAGGGGGCGCTCGAGGCGTCGATCAAATACGCGAAGGAGCGGGTGCAGTTCGGCAAGCCCCTGGCATCGTTCCAGGGGATACAGTGGATGCTGGCGGAGATGGCCCTTTCCGTGGAGACGGCGCGGACCATGGTCTACCGGGCGGCTTCGATGATCGACACCGAGCCGGAATCGCCGGACCAGCCGAAGATCGCCTCCATGGCGAAGTGGTACGCCTCGGACGTGGCGATGAAGGTGACCACGGACGCTGTCCAGATCTTCGGCGGATACGGCTATGTCCGGGAATATCCGGTGGAGCGGATGATGCGGGACGCGAAGATCACCCAGATCTACGAGGGCACCAACCAGATCCAGCGCATCATCATCGCCGGCCAGATCCTCCGGTAGAAGCATTGTTCTTGAAAAGAAAGATTCCCACCCTGGGGCTGCGCGCCCGCGAGACTGATGCGCAAGGCTTTTTACCATTGACAGGCCCCGGCCCGTTCCCTATACTTCCCGCCGCGTAGACTCCATTCGGCCCATGCCGGCGGAAAGGCCCATGATGTGGGAAAACCAGACGGAACATATGCGCGCGTGCGCGCCGGGACGGCCCTGGCCCTGCTTTTGGCCTTGACCTTTGCCTCCGGCCTGAACGCGCTGTACCGGGGCGCAGCATCCTACCCGGAATTCCTGAAAACCGATCCGGTGACGATCCACGAGGCCAGGATCGACCAGATCCGGGGTGCCCTGCCCGCCGGGACCGCCGCGATGGGCTATGTCACGTCCGTCGACAACGAGAAGATCTTCCTCTACGAGCGGACCCTTCAGGATGTCGAGTTCCTGGCGCAGTACATGCTGACGCAGTACACGCTGGCCCCGGTGATCGTACACAACAGCCCCGACCACCCGCTCGTGGTGGGCAACTACATCACCGGATCTCCCGACGCCGGTCTCCTGCAGAAATATAAACTGGTACCCGCCCGGGATTTCGGGGACGGCCTCATCCTCTATCGAAAAGGACCGAGACCATGACGCTTCCGGTCCTTCTGTCCCTCGTCGTTGCCGCCGCGATCGGCACGCTGCTGTCCTTCGCCCTTGCCCCGGTTTCGGAAAAGCGGCCGGCAGGGCTCATGCTCCGGCTGACGGCCGGCGCCGCCCTCGGCATGGGGCTGACTTCCTGCCTCTGCTTTCTCTGCCTCATGGCCGGCCAGCCTCGCGCGATCTTTGCCGTGGAAATTCTCGCGGCCCTTTCTCTTGCGGCTCTCGTTTTTTTCATCTTTCGAAGAGGCAGGCAAGGGGACGGTCTGCCGGAGGACTCGCCGATCGGGAAGTTCAGGTTTCAATGGGTCTTGCCGGCCGTCTTCTGCGGCGCCCTTCTGTTCTCCATCGCTTCCTTCATTATCGCCACCCTGCGTGAGCCCCACGGAAAATGGGATGCCTGGTGGATCTGGAATTTTCACGCCCGCTTCATCTTCCGGGGTGCCGAACAGTGGCGCGGCATGTTCACCGAGGCCCTGGACTGGACGCACCTGGACTACCCCCTGCTGGTTCCCCTCTCCGTCGTGCGGTCCTGGCAGTATGCGGGCGGCGAGACGCTGCAGGCGCCGGTCCTGCTGGCCTGCCTCTTCACCTTTGCAGTTGTCGGGGCGGTCTGGGCGGCCCTGTCCGTCCTGCGCGGCCGGAGCCAGGGCTTTCTGGGCGGCCTCGTCCTGATGGGGAGCCCTTTTTTCATCGTCCTGGGCGCGGCGCAGTTCGCCGATATCCCCCTGGCGCTTTTTTTCCTTCTCGCCTTTGTGTTTGTCTTCCTCCATGACCGGTTTCCCGAGGGGGGAAGGGGCTTCCTCGTCCTGGCCGGACTGGCGGCGGGGCTCGCCGCCTGGACGAAAAACGAGGGACTGCTTTTTTTCATCCTGTTCTTTCTCACCCGCCTGATTCTCCAGTCCTTCCGCGGTGGCGGGAAAGAATCGGCGAGGCAGCTCCTGTGGATCGCGGCGGGCGCCTGCCCGGTCCTGGTTATCGTGGCCGTCTTCAAGGCGGAGCTGGCGCTCTCCAACCACCTCTTTGCCGGACAGACAATCCAGCAGGTGTTGCCGAAACTGACCGACCTTCACCGGTACTGCGATATCTTCAAGGCCTACGTCCTGACGGGACTCAGCTTCACCCAGGGGTTCGCGGATATCCGCACGGGCATCCATTTCAACCCCGGCCTCGTCAACGTCATTCTGCTCGCCGCCTACCTGGCCCTGATGGGGCCGGCGATCGACGGGAAAGACCGGCTGAACCTCCTGGCCGGCGCCGCCGTCCTGGTCCTGATGCTGGCCGGGTACTTCGCGATCCACCTCATCGCGCCCTACGAGCTGAACTACCACCTGATGACGTCCCTGAACCGCCTGTACATGCAGTTGTGGCCCAGCGCCGTTTTCCTCTTTTTCATGGCGGTCCGGACGCCGGAGCAGGCCCTTGCCGGCAGGGCCGCGATGCCCGCGAAAGCGGGAAGCGTCAAAGAGAAACATGAAAAAAGGGGGAGAAGGCCATGACGGAACCGGTCCTGTCGGTGGTGATGCCGGTCTACAACGAGCGGGAAACGGTCCTGGCGATCATCGGGAAGGTCCTGCGGCTGGAGATCGTCAGGGAACTCGTCATTGTGGACGACGGCTCCGACGACGGCACGGGGGAACTGTTGAGATCGACGGCCTTTGACGGCCGCGTCCGGATTTTCTTTCACGACCGGAACCGCGGCAAGGGCGCGGCCCTGCGCACGGCTTTTCAGCAGGTAACGGGCGCGGTCGTCGCCATACAGGATGCCGACCTGGAATACGACCCGGCCGAGTTCAATGAAATGATCCGGCCGATTCAGGACGGCGTGGCCGACGTCGTTTTCGGGTCGCGGCTCTCCGGCGGCAAGCCGCAGCGGGTCTACATGTTCTGGCACCGCGTCGGAAACGGCTTCCTGACGTTCCTGACCAACCTGCTCTACAACACGACCCTCACCGACATGGAGACCTGCTACAAGATGTTCAGAAGCGAGGTGATCCGGCAGATCCATATCCGTTCGGACGACTTTTCCGTGGAGCCGGAGATCACGGCCAAGATCTTCAAGAACAGGCGCCTGCGGGTATACGAGATGCCCATCTCCTACTACGGCCGGACCTACGAGGAGGGGAAGAAGATTTCCTGGAAGCACGGGATCGGCGCCGTCGTGGCCCTGATCCGATACCGGTTCACGGATTGATGAAAGTCCTCCTGGTCAAGCCCCACAACCTGAGCGACCATATCCAGCCCTCCCTGGGACTGGGCTATCTGGCCACGGCGATCCGCAAGCGGCACGAAGTCGCCATCCTCGACTGCATCAAAGAAAACATCCCCGTCGAAAGACTGGAATCCATCCTCAGAAGGAACCCACCCGATGTCCTGGGCCTGCAATGCTACACCTTCGATCTTCAATTCGTCCTGAAGGCCCTGGAGGCCGCGAAGCGGGTCCGCCGGGGAATGGTCACCGTTGTCGGCGGTCCCCACCCCTCGGCCCTGCCCGAGGACCTGTTCCGGACGGCCGGGGAAAACCTCGATTTCGCCTTTGTCGGCGAAGCGGAAACGGGGCTCCCGCTGCTGCTGGACGGACTGCAGGACGGGCAGGCGGACTACCGGGCCATACCGGGCCTGGTCTGGCGCGACAACGGCCGGATCCGGTCGAAGCTTCCCGCTTTCCCCGAAGACCTGGACGCGCTCGGGATGCCGGCCTGGGACATCATCCGGCCGGAGACCTACCCGGAATCCCAGCACGGCGCCTTTTACCGGCAGTTTCCCATCGCGCCCGTCATGGTGACCCGGGGCTGCCCCTACCCGTGCACCTTCTGCGCGGGGCATGTGGTGTCCGGCCGCAAGATCCGCCGGCGGAGCGCCGGCCATGTGCTGGGCGAGATCCAATATCTGTACCGGGAATTCGGGATCCGGGAGTTTCACATCGTCGACGACAACTTCACGCAGGACCGGGCCTATGCGAAGGCGCTGCTGCGGCAGCTCAAGGCGGCGAACCTGGGCATGAGCTGGGCCGTGCCGAACGGCGTCCGCATGGACACCCTGGACGAGGAGCTGCTCGGCTTGATGAAGGACACCGGCCTGTACCTGATCTCGCTGGGAATCGAGTCCGGCTCCGACCGGATGCTGAAGCTGATGCGCAAGGGCATGACGAAGGACGGGATCCGGGCGTCCGTGCAAATGATCCGGCGGGCCGGCGTCGACATGGCCGGCTTCTTCATCCTGGGATATCCCGGCGAGACCGTCGGGACGATCCGCGAGACGATCCGCTTTTCCGCCGGGCTCCCGCTGAAGCGGGCCAATTACTTCACCTATCTGCCCTTTCCCGGTTCGGAGAGCTTCCGCATGCTCCAGGCCGGCGGCAAGTTGAAAGATGTGGACTGGACGCATTTCTATTTCATGAATGCGGCCTACGTGCCGGAAGGCCTCACCCGGAAGGCGCTGAAGCGCTGGCAGCGGCTGGCCTTCCTGAGGTTCTACATGCGGCCCGGCATCCTGGCCTACCAGCTTCGGTCCATCCGTTCGCTCAGGCACCTGTACTATCTGGCAAAACGTTTTTTTCACTGGATCGTCATGCGGTAGCGGCGAAAGGCATTCGGATCGGTGAAACGGTCAGGACGGTCGGCATTGCAAAGAAAGTCCCGGATCAGAGCGGTCCTTCTCGCCGCATGCCTCGTCCTTTTGCCGTTCCGGGGCGATTCGCTTGACGGCCCGGTTCCGCCACTGTCGCCATCGCCGCCGGGAGCGGCAGACGCATCCCCGGCCCCCGATCCTTCCGATGTCCCGGTTTACGGATACCGGGTCATCCGCGAATACCCGCACGACCCCGCCGCCTTCACGCAGGGCCTTGCCTGGGCAGGCGGTTTCCTCTACGAGGGAACGGGTCTCGAGGGCCGGTCTTCTTTGCGGAAGGTGGACCTGAAAACGGGGAAGGTGCTGAAGATCCGCCGCCTGCCGGACAGATATTTCGGGGAAGGGATTACCCTCTGCCGGGACCGCCTCGTCCAGCTCACCTGGCAGTCCCGGGTCGGCTTCGTCTATGACCTCGATCTTCGGCCGGCCGGCCGTTTCGCTTACCCCACCGAGGGCTGGGGGATCGCCTGTGACGGAACACGCCTTGTCATGAGCGACGGGACGGCGGTCCTGCGCCGGCTCGACGCCCGCACCTTCAAGCCTGTCGGGCAGGTGACCGTCACCGACCGGGGCCGGCCGGTCGCCCGTCTCAACGAGCTCGAGTTCGTGAAGGGCGAGCTCTTCGCGAATGTCTGGGGGACCGATTACATCGCCCGGATCTCGCCGGAATCCGGCAGGGTCCTGGGCTGGATCGACCTGCGGGGCCTGTCGGGGAAGCTCGGGGCGGGTGCGCCCGTCGACGTGCTCAACGGGATCGCCCATGACGGGCGGGGCGACCGGCTCTTCGTGACGGGGAAATTCTGGCCGAAGCTGTTTGAAATCCGCCTCGTCCGTCAATAAGGACGGGTGTTGTTCGAAATCCGGAACGGCCGGCACAATTCCCGCACACCTCAGTGCTTCGCCATCAGGTGCTGGACGGCCTTCTCCAGCCCGTCGAGGGTCAGCTCGAACATGGGGAAGACCTGCCGGATGATGCCCACCGTCCAGGTGTGGTCCCATTCCTCCTCGGTCTGGGGGTTCAGCCACACGGCATGGCGGAAAGTCCGGGACAGGAATTTCAGACGGTCCAGGCTGGCGTTGCTTTCCCGCTGTTCGATATAGATCGACCCGTTGACATGCATGAGCTCGTAGGGGGCCATGCTGGCGTCCCCCACCAGGATCAGCCGCGTTTCCGGGTCCCGGCGGACGAATTCGTCGATGGGCTCCGCCTGATGGCGCCGCTGCGGGTCTTTCCAGATGCGGCTGTAGATGGTGTTGTGGAAGTAGTAGAGCTTCAGGTCCTTGAACTGGGACCGGGCGTAGTTGAAGAGGGTCTGCACCACTGCGATATAAGGGTCCATCGACCAGCCCCCGTTGTCGATCATCAGGATCACCTTGAGCCGGTCCGCCAGGCGGCGGTCGAAGACAATCTCGATTTCGCCGGCGTTTCGCATCGTCTCGCGGATCGTCTTGTCCACGTTGACCACGTCCCGCGGGCCGGTGGGGATCATCCGGCGCAGTCGCTTCAGGGCCTCCCCCATCTGGAACTCCGTCAGGGGGCCCTCCTGGGAGTAGTCCCTGTACCGTCGCTCCATGGCCACCTTGATGGCCGACTTGCTGCGCGACCGCCCGCCCACGCGCATCCCGCCGGGATGGTGGCCGGAGTGGCCCACCGGGGACGTCCCCCCCGTGCCGATCCAGCGGTTCCCCCCGTGATGGGCCTCGGTCTGCTCCCTGAGGCGGTCGAAGAAATAGCGGATCAGCTCCTCCGGCGTCATGGACTTGAGCTCCTTCTCGTCCAGGCCGAGGGCCTGGGCCATTTCCGCGGGATTCTTCAGCCATTCCTCCAGCATCGCCCTGGCAATCTCCGTCAGTTCGAAGTCTTCCGGCTCCAGCAGCGTGACACCCTTGAAAAAGTGGGCGAAGACCTGGTCGTAGGTGTCGAAGTACCGTTCGCTCTTGACGAGAATGGCCCGGGCCGCCGTGTAGAAATCGTCGATGGAGCGGACCATGCCCAGCTTCAGGGCCTTCTGCAGTCTGAGAAAGGAAGTCGGAGTGACGGGAATGCCGCGCTCCCGCAGGGTATAGAAAAACTCGATGAACACGGTTCCTGCCTCAACGCGTGCGGGCGATCTGCTGGGCGGCCATGTTCAGGTCGCCGCTTTTCTTGAACAGAATGCCCAGGTAGGGAATGTTTGCCCGGCTCAGGGACTTTGCCTGGAAGTCCGGATCGGCCTTCAGGGCGCGGACCCAGTTGATCAGTTCCCGGGTGGCCGGCTTCTTTTCGATCCCCCGCAGTTCCCGCAGGCCGTAGAAGGCCTCGATGCAGCCGTTGGCCAGGTCCTGGCTGAGGTTCGGGAAATGCACGCCCAGAATGAGCCGCATCATGTCGGGGTCCGGGAAGGCGATGTGATGGAAATTGCAGCGGCCGAGGAAGGGGTCGGAAAGGTCCTTCTTCGCGTTGGAGGTGATCACGATCACCGGGCGGTTTTTCGCCGTGACGGTCCGGTCAATCTCCATAATGTCGAACTGCATCTGATCGAGAACGTCGAGCATGTCGTCCTGGAAGTCGCTGTCCGCCTTGTCGATCTCGTCGATCAGCAGGACGGTCCGCTCCTCCGCGACAAAGGCCTGGCCGATCTTGCCCATGCGGATGTATTCCTCGATCCGGCTCACGTCGCGGCTGGAATCCCCGAAGCGGCTGTCGTTGAGACGGGTCAGGGTGTCGTACTGGTAGAGGGCGTCCACCAGCTTCATGCTGGATTTCACGTTGAGGACGATCAGGGGCATCTTCAGGCTCTCTGCAATGGCATAGGCCAGCATGGTCTTGCCGGTGCCCGGCTCCCCCTTCAGGAGCAGAGGCATTTCGAGGGCCATGGAAACGTTGACGATTTTTGCCAGCTCGTCGTCCAGGACATAACGGGATCCCCCCCGGAACCGGTTTGCGGAATTTTTCTGATTCATGAGAACTCCTGTTCTTTTCAGAGTATCGTTGCGGCCGAGCTTCGCAAGGCGCGCTTCAGGGTTTGATCTATTAATCAATCTGTAAAAAATAATCCACTTTTTTTTGGGTTTGAATTCGCCGTGTTTTTTTCAAATAATTGTTGTATTGAATCTTTAGGATGAAAAGGAGGTGCTTCCATGACTTGGAAAAGAGCGCTTTTCATTTCTTTTGCCGGCCTCGCTGCAGGCTTGATTGCCGCCGCCGGCTGCCCGGCATTCGAGGCGGGCGACGTACAGCGGACCAAGATTTTCAAGAAATGCCCGAATTGCGATCTGTCGGGCGCTTTCATCGCGAATGAAACCCTCAATGGGGCGCAGCTGCAGGGTGCGAAGATGACGGGTGCGAATCTTTACTATACGGCACTGAACGGCGCCCACCTGTCCGGCGCGGACATGCGCGGGGCAAATCTTTCGCACACGGCAATGGGTGAAGCGAGCCTGAGCGGCGCGAATCTGACGGGGGCCAACGTGTCGGAGTCAAATCTGTCCGGCGCGGATATGACGAAAGCGGACCTGACCCGTGTGAACCTGACTGGGGCGAACCTGACCGGGGTGAACCTGACCGGTGCGAACCTGACCGGCGCGCGCCTGATCCGGACGAATCTGCGCGGCGCCAATCTGAAGGGCGCCAACCTGACGGGCGCGCGGTTGACCGACGCGCGTCTGATCGACGCGGACCTGACCGGTGCGATTCTGACCGGCGCAATGATGGACGAGGCAGTCTGGGTCGACGGCAAAATTTGCAGAGAGGGGTCGACCGGCTCTTGCAGATAGGAGAGACAAACCGTCGTCAGGGCCACATTGGCTTTTCTTCTCAGCGGTTTCTGGCTTCCATCTCACGGATCGCCGCGGCAATTTCCACGCTGAGTTGCCCGAGCGCACGGCTGTGCGCCGCGACAAGGGCGGCATAGCCGGTGTTTTGCGTGGACTCTGTGCGCGTCGTGCGGCTTCTTCGTGCCTGCCCGCTCTTCACGGCGCTGATCGTCCACAGGGCATCCAGGGTTGCCGCCCGGTCCGGTTCGGATTCGAAACGCAGCACGTCGATCATGACGCGGTAGGATGCGTCCGCCGCCGACGATGCCGGGAACACCGTCACCTGTGTCGTGCCGAGCATCGAGACGAGGTTCTCGGCGACAACCCGGGAGATGTCGGTTTTCAGCGGCGAGGCCCAGCGGTCGAACTCGCTGATGAAAACCTGATTCGGGCCCGTCCGTACGACGATCTGCAGCCGGTCAACGGCGGCCGGCACCGAGACGGGGCCCACCGACACGGCACAGCCCGCCGCCGGCGCTGCCGCCGGCGCGGCCGTGGTGCTCAGCGTGTAAAAGCGCGACGGCGAAGAAGCGCACCCTGAGATCAGGGCGGCGACGGCGCATGCAATCATGATGGCGGCAAGTCTGTTCATTTTGATTTCTCCTGTGTTTTCCCCCGGATGAGGGCATCGGGGTTTCGCTCGAGATAATCGATGAGGCCGCTGACGGCCTGCGCCGCCCGGCGAACCTCCTGCAGGGCCTCCCGCAGTTCCTGCGGCGCCGGCGCGTCCTTGCCGACCAGGGTGGCATCGGTGCTCTTCAGGGTGCGCTGAAGGTCTTCCAGCGTCTTCTTCACATCCGGCACGATTTCCCCGTCGACACGCTTCAGCAGGCTGTCGATCGTTGCAAGCAGCTTCCTTAAATCCGCGCTGATGCCGTCCAGGGGCATTTTCTCGATCTTGGCCAGAATGCTGTTTACCTTGTTCTGAAGATCCTGCAGGCCGCTCGGCACCACCGGCAGCTCCTGCGGCGTCTTCGTCCAGTCGATCTTCACCCTGGGAGCATTCGGGTACATATCCAGGGCCACGTAGAGCTGTCCCGTCACGAGGCTTCCGCTGCGCAGCTGCGCTCTGAGCCCCCGGTTGACCATATTCTGAATGAAGGCGCGACGCTCCTTTTCGCTGGAGGCCTTCTGATCGGCGGAAGACGTGTCTTTCATGTGCGTCAGGAAACGGCGCAGGTAGATTACAAAGTCCACGCGGGGCCGAACATCTTCCGTCTCCCGCTTGTATTCGAGACCCACGGCGGTCACCTCGCCCACCGGCAGCCCAAGGTAGGTGACGGGTGCGCCGACAACCAGTCCGCGCAGCGGCTCGTTGGGGTAGAGAACGTAAGGTGTAACAATCGTCTCGTGCGGGGCCATTGCCGTCTTCCTGTCGCTGTAGAGCGAAAAAACCGTTTTCTCGCCAGCCGGTTTCACATCGCCGGACGAAGGGGGCGTTTCAAAGGCGATCCCGCCGATCAGCATCGACAGGACCGACTGGGTGCGAACGGACAGACCTTCTGCCCCCAGGGACACGTCAACGCCGCTCGCCTGCCAGAAACGCGTCTCCTCGGTGACGTATTGGTCGTAAGGCGCACGCACGAAAACTTCGATTTTGACGGACCCGCCGTCTTCCGCAAGGTCGTATCCGATCACCTGTCCCACGTTCAACTGCCGGTAATACAGGGGGGCGCCGCTCCCGATCGACCCGAGGGTGGCGGTCTGCAGCACAAACCGCCTGCCGGGCTGATCAAAGGTGATCGCCGGCGGCGCCTCGAGGCCGGTGAACTCGCGCCTTGCCTTTTTGGACTTTCCGGGTTCCAGCCCGATGTAGTTTCCGGACAGCAGTGTGCCGATGCCGGATATCCCGCTCAGGGTGGCGCGCGGCTGTTCGATCCAGAATCTCGCATCGTCGACAAGCAGGCCCACTGCGCTTTTGTCGATCTTCGCCGTCAGCACAACTTTTGTGAAGTCATTTGACAGTTTCATCGTCTTCACCAGACCGATACTGACGTCCTTGTATTTGATATGGGTTTTCCCGGCCTCGATGCCCGTGGCCTCCTTGAAGACGATGGTGATCGTCGGCCCTTCGCTCATGATCCGCTGGACCCAGATCCCGAGGGCCACCAGGGCCGCCAGGACGGGAATGATCCAGACCACCGAGAAGGGCATTCGTTTCCTGGGCACGGCAACGGCCTGCGGAATGTTGTCGAGATCGCCATGGTCAGTCATTGTTTTCCTCCTTGTTGCTGGAATCCCAGATCAGGCGGGGGTCGAATGTCTCCGCCGCGATCATGGTCAGCACGACGACCGCCCCGAAAAAAGCACGCCGGCCCCCGGCTGAATCGACATGAGCGGCTGGAGTTGGATGAGGGCGACGGTGAAGGTGATGACGAAGATGTCGAGCATCGACCATCGTCCCACGAACGTGACCAGCCGGTAGAGCCGGGCCCGTCCGTGCCGGTCCCCGCCCGAACGGCGCTGAACTGCGATCAGCAGATAGGCCAGGGCGGCGAGTTTGGCCAGGGGGATCATGACGCTCGCGATCAGCACGATCAGCGCCAGATGCCACGATCCGGTCATGTAGAGCAGGACGGCGCCGCTGATGATCGTGTCCACCTCGACGGTCGTCACCGTTTTCGTGATCATCACGGGCATCAGGTTCGCCGGGATGTAGCAAACCGCGGCGGCGACGATGAGGGCCCAGGTGCGCTGGATCGCATTGTGCCGGCGCAGCGCAAGCGCCTCGCCGCAGCGCGGGCAGCACCCCGGCTCACGGATATCCGCCGGCCGCGTCAGGAGACCGCAGGTCTCACAGGATACCAGCCCCAGCCGGATGCCTGTCGGGGCGCCGGCGCTCACGGTCCCGTCCTCCCCGGATCAAGTGCATTCGGCACGGCGGCCGGCGGCGGATTTGCCTCTTCGGCCCACCGGATGCGCATCCACGCCTCATGCGGGTCGAAGCTGACCGTCATGGCGGCAATGAGCGCGATGAGCGCGCCGGCGGCAAACATCCCGATGCCGGGAATCACCGTCGCCAGGTCGGCGATCTTAACCAGGGCAACCAGGATGCCGAGCAGCATCACCTCGACCATGGCCCAGGGCTGGTTGAACGCCAGCATCCGCATCAGCATGCCGGTCCACGAGGGCGCCGGCGGGCGCCTCACGGCAAGAAGGACCGCCAGGATGCAGGCGATATAAGCCGCTGGTGCGATGATCACGCAGAACGCCACAAGGATGGCTGTGAGCGCATGACCCTGCCTCCACATTTCCAGCACGCCGCCGAGAATGGTCGTGCTCGACTGGCGCCCTGCGGCGGAAAGCCCCATGAGAGGCTCTGTGTTGGCAATGACAAGGACAACCGCCGCGGCAATCGCGAGGGCCAGTGTCCGGTCCAGTGAAGCGGGTTTGCTGACGGCGATCGTGCGGCCGCAGCGGAGGCAGCGCGTCCTGCCGCCCGGCGGGACTTCGGGGATGCGCTGCAAAAGGTCGCAGTCGGGGCACGCGACAATATTTTCGATCGGAGAGGACATTCAGAACCTTCCCTAACGCCTCCCGCGGCCGCCGCCCCCTCCCCGGCTTCGGGCTCCGCCACCGGATCCGGCCATGCTGCTTGAACTTCCGCCGCCGGACCGCTGGTATTGCTGGGTGCGCTGGCTCGACTGCTCACCCCGCTGCCGGTTCTGTGCTTCTCGCTGCAGCCCCTGCGCTTGCGTGCTGTTCCAGTTTCCGTTGTCGTATTTCTGCCAGCCCGACCCCGTATTCTTGTAGACATTGCCGTCGTGGGTGGCATACATGTTGCCGCTCCCCGTCTTAGCCGCGGTGGTCGTGCCGCGCTGGGTCGAAGCGCCGACGGCCTTCCCGCCGGAGGAGGTCTGCACCGAACCCACGGTTCCCCGGGCTGTGGAATAGTGCTGTGTGGCGGCGCTCCTGCCTCCCTTCGAGACCACGGAACTGCCCCACGAGGCGTAGGCGTTGGATCCCTGACGGGTGGCGGCAGACGCCCCGGTATAGGGGTTGTACGCCCGCCCGGCTGCTGCGCTGCCGTAGGGCGTGGAAACCGAGGCGGTCCGCGCATAGGTCCCCGTGTAGGGATTGTACGAAGCGGTCCTCGTGGCCGATCCGTACGGCCCGTAGGCCGTCTGGGAGACGCCGTAAGCGCCCGTGGGCGAATGGTAATGCGCCATGTAGCCATAGGTGTAGGGGGGCGGGTAGTAAACGGGGTACATATAGCCGGGGTAGTAGGCGACATAGGGCGGATAGTAGTACCCCGTGCCGCTGGCGATGATGACTCCAGTTCCGACGCCCATGACAAAGGCGCCCGTGTACCCTGCGGTGTAGCTGGCCTCTACGGCGCCGTCAGCGGTCGTGACCTGGGTCACGTAGGTGACGTTGTAAACCGGCGAACTGGGCGGAATGGTGTAAATCGCCTGGGGGACGGATTTGGCCGTCTGCCAGGGCCCCTGCGGGCCCGTGGAAACAAACCAGATGCCCTGCAGGCAAAGGTAGTAGAGGTCCCCCGCCCGGATCACCTTTTGAGAGGTGTTTGTGGCGTAGTAGAGTGTTGTCCCTTCGATGAGGACAAACTGGGGGTCCCCGACATATGACACTTTGACGTCTGCAGCCGCGGCTGCCGGATCGACAATCACCGTGGTTGGAATTTGCGCCAGCAGTACGGCATCTTTCGCCTCTTCGGTCCCCGGGACGGAGGCAAGCACCTGGCCGGCGGGGCTCGACGGGGGGATGCGGGCAAAGTCGGCCGGCAGGCTGGGGGTCGCAAAGGTCCATGGGCCACCCAGGCTGTCGGCACTGAACCAGCGGCCGGCCGTCAGATAGTAATAGTGGTTTGTGGGGGTGTAAAGAAAAAGATAACTTGTCGTGTTCGTGGCGTACCTGAGCCGGGTCCCCGGGATTTGCGCGTATTCAGGCTTCCCGTTGAAGAGAATGATCTCGGCGGGAGTGGTGCTGTAAAAGACCGTGGGCACGACGGCGGCGGATTTTGCGCGCGGCGGTATGAATTTCTTCAGGTCCGCCCACTGCGGTTCCTTGACCGCCTTTTCCATGTCTTGCGGAAGCTTCTTCACAGCCGACCATGGACCCTTCAGCGCCTCCGACGCAAGCCATTGCTCGCCGGCGAGCAGATAGAACATGGAACCTTGCGTGTCGAAAAACAGCGGCCAGTGCGTGTTGACGACATACTCCAACCTGGCATTCTGGACCGGGGCACGGACCGGCTGGCCATCCAGATCCAGGAGGATGGCCGGCTTGTAGCTGACGAAGACGGCAGGCGGGTCACTCTTCAACTGCACACCGGGGACGGATCCCTTCTTGGGAACCAGCGCCGCCAGCCGCGGAAGGGAGATTTCGATGGTCTGCGGCAGGAACTTTCTCGTCAGCCGGTCCATCTTTTCGGCCGTCCCGGGATCCAGGGAAGGGAAGTGGGTCTTCGCGATCCTGATGTTGCTGATCCACACCATTTTCCGGTCGTTGTCAACCTGGGTGTCTCCTGTCATGACCAGCACGCCCACGACCGGCTTCCCTCCTTTGGGCGTGAGCGAGATCGCCATTCTGCAGTTGAGTTCCGTGAAGTTCTTCCAGTCATCCACCTGGGGCTGGTAGATGATCAGCGTGTTCCCGTTTTCCGTGCGCAGACGGGGCCATCCCTGATCCTGAGCGAGGCTTGCTGCCACCGAAACCAGAACCAGTACCAGAGAAGCGACAATGCATCTGACGGTTTTCATCTTTCCTGACCTCCTGTGAAGGGATTGAGAAGGAAGACGTATCGTACCCGTTCCTTCTCGATGCGTGAATTCCGGTTCATTCGATGGTGCCTGTTTGCAGGAAGATTATGGCTCCCTTTCCTGTCACTTGTAGATTTTCGTGATCTTGGTTCCCTGAAGGCCGAGACCGGCCATCACGCCCTTTTGACCGAAATAGAAGGCATAGACGTCCGATTTCGCGGTGGTCGTCGAAATGCCGCCGGAAGCCCCGACATCGCCGACGACCACGGTCGGGCCTGAACCGAGCTCCCAGCCGTCACTTCTGTCCAGATGGTTCAATGCCGCATTCGACATGAAGAACATCGCGTATCCGTATTTCTGAATGCCGTACTGACGCCCGTAGGAAATCGAAACCGTACTATAGTATCCGGCGACCTTTCCGGACTTGATCAGGGCGCCTTCACCGTACTGCCCGCCGACCACCAGGCCTCCCTTGGTGATGACCGGGAAAACAAGAATGCCTATTGCCCTTTCCCCCAGGGCCTTCGCGGAGGCGGATTTGGCATAAAGCGCCTGCAGCGCCTTTTGCGCATCGTTGCTGATCTTCCATGCGGAATCGGCGGAAGCGGTGATCGGGAGGGCGCAAAAAATCATCATGGTCAAGAAGGCAACCAGCCGCAGTTGGACATGAACGTATCGCATCAGAACCCCTCCTCCTTTCCTTACGGATTGCCCGCTTTGACGAGCGGGATTCGCGCAGCCAGCTCGTAGTAAAGCGCTGCGTTGATCTTGTTTTCAATCTGGTAATAGCGCGCGACCTTCCTTTCGGACAGCACCGCACGGAATTTGGGAAGGTAGGTCCCGGCGAGCCTGCCGCGAAGGGTCTCGATGGCCATCATCTCGTCCAGGAGCTTTTTCGCCATCGCATCGGTCATCGTTTCATAGTGGTCTGCGTAATCTTGGACCAAGTTCATGGTCCGAGTGCGCAGTAGAAAGAGTTCATTCTGATAGCGCCCGTACACCGGCCAGAAAGCCCTGGCCTCCTTTTCCGTGAGTTGCATGTTTTCCGCAACCACCAGCTTCTTGTCCGCTTTGATCTTCTCGACAAGAATCTGCATATTGTCCGCCCCTTTGTCCTGAGCCGTCAACGGACTCGTGCAGAGGAGAAGCACGGCAGCCACAACGATCATTAAACCGGCACGCTTCCAATTTCCTTTCATCCGGATCCTCCTTTGTGCAAGTTTGCTTTCATTAGTCCATGATATGATACCCGGCATCAATGAACGTGATATTCCCCGTCAGGGCTTCCGCATGATCGCTCACGAGAAAAGCCGCCACGGCGCCCACGTCCTCAATGGTCACGAGGCGTTTCTGGGGCGATTTCTTCTCGGCTTGGTCCAAAAGCTCGCTGAAATGGCCGATGCCGGATGCGGCCCTCGTCTTGAGCGGGCCCGGCGAAAGGGCATGGACACGGATGCGCTTAGGTCCCAACTCAGCCGCAAGGTAGCGCGCGGCGCTTTCAAGGGCCGCCTTCACGGGCCCCATGGCGTTGTAATTCGCCACAACCTGGTTTGCACCGTAGTAGCTCATCGCGACAAGACACCCCCCGGACGGCATCAATGGTTCGGCCCTCTTCGCCATCCGTATGAAGGAATGGCAGGATATGTCCATGGCCATGAGAAAACCGTCGAGGGAGCAGTCGATCACCCTTCCCTGGAGGTCCGTCTTGGGCATGAAGGCTATGGAGTGAACGAGGAAATCAAGCCGGCCCCATTTTTTGTGGATGGCGGTAAAGACAGCATCCATCTGATCCGGTTTCTGAACATCCAGCGGCATGAAAATTTCGGCAGTGAGATTTTCCGCCAGGGGTTCGATAAAGGATTTCGACTTTTCGCTCTGGTAGGTGATGGCCTGTATTGCCCCCAGCTCCTTGAAACGAAGGGCGCAGCCGTAGGCAATGCTCTCGTCATTGGCAATACCGACAACGAGGCCCTTTTTGCCTGTGAGGTATCGATGCTCATTCTCCATATAGGAATGCTCCTCCTGTCAAGGTGAAATTCAGAAGCCCGGATCCTCCGTTCAGGACGGTTTCGCCAGGACCGCCTGTTGCGTGTGTCGGGCGATCATCAGTTCCTCGTCCGTCGGGATCACCCAGGCCCGGACGCGGCTGCCCGACGGCCGCAATCCGGTCGCCGCCGCCCAGGATCGTTCTGCCCCATGCGAAAAGGGCCTCCAGCGCCCCGTCGTGCCCGAACGGAGTTCCAGCGGGCCACGCCTCTTCTGCAGCGACCCTGCCGGCGGCATCTTTCGCTTTGAAGAGAGGTTCTGTGAAAAGGCCTTCGATCTGACCGCCGTAAGCCGTCCGGAGAACCTCGCCAAAACACTCAAAAAGAGTGAATTTCAAGCTGGAGGAACCTGCGTTGAGAACGAGAATAAAGTCTCCCATGATATCACATCACCTTAACCCGTATGTCCCCGCCCGGCGCGCGTGCGCGACAAGGGTCATGACCGCCGTGGACGTCAGGCGCGTCCTCACCGTGTCGGCCCGGCTCGTCAGGATGACCGGCACCCGCGTCCCGAGCACGATGCCGGCACCCTCGGCACCGGCAAGGTAGGTGAGCTGCTTGAATATCATGTTGCCGGCTTCGAGGTCCGGCGCGACCATGATGTCGAGATCTCCGCTCACCGGCGAGGCAATGTGCTTCGTTTTGGCCGCTTCGGCGCTGATCGCGTTGTCGAAGGCAAGCGGCCCGTCCAGAATGCCGCCCGTGATCTGGCCCCTGTCGGCCATCTTGCACAGCGCCGCCGCATCGAGCGTGGACGGAATTTTCGATGTGACCGTCTCCACGGCCGAAAGGAGGGCAACCTTGGGATTTTCAATCTTGAACACTCGGGCGAGATCGATCGCATTCTGGATGATATCGACCTTGTCCTCGAGCTTCGGGAAGATGTTCACGGCCGCGTCGGTGATGATGAACGGCTTGTGATAGGTCGGCACATCCATGACAAAGGCATGGCTGATCCGGCGCGAGGTGCGGAGCCCGGCGGCCTTCGTGACGATGGCGCCCATGATCTCGTCGGTGTGGAGGCTTCCCTTCATGAGGGCCTCGGCCTGTCCCGAACTGGCCAGTTCCGCGGCTTTTGCCGCGGAGGCGTGGCTGTGTGGCGTCGGGATAATCCGATAGGGGGAAAGATCGATTTCCAGCGCGGCGGCAATGCTCCGGATCCTATCCTCCGGGCCGACAAGGAGGGGGATGATGAGGTTTCGGCGGGCCGCTTCAATCGCCCCCATCAGGGAGTCGTTGTCACAGGGATGGGCGACGGCGCAGACGATCGGTTCGCATCCCTCGCAGATCTTCAATAACCGGGCAAATGCGTTGTTTCGGCGAAGGACCAGATTGGGCGGCACAATGTTGTCGTACACCAGTGAAGACGTCGGCGCAGCCACGGAAACCGTACCGTTGACCAGTTCGTCGCCATTCTGGTTCACGCAGCGGGCATCGAGCACCACAACGGCGCCTTCGGTTTGTTTCTGCCGGACCGTGACGGTTGCCGTGATGGTGTCTCCCGTGTGGATGTCTCCCTTGTATGCCAGACTCCGGCTCAGGATCCGGGACCCGGGGCCGGGCAGTTTGATGCCGATCACATTGGATAGAATTACTTCGGCCCCGACCGCCTCGGTGGTCCTGACATCGGACCGGCTCTGGCCTGCTTCCCCTTTCAAATGCAGGGCATCCACATCCCCGGCCACCACGGTCAAAATGTCGATCTGTGGTTGCGTCAGCGTGACGCCCAGCTCGGCCGACTGGCCGACCTCGATTTCCCCGAAGGGGATATTGGTCATATCCCGGCTGTTGCTCATGAAACGCGCCTCCTCATTTCTTCTTCGCCTTCGCGCCGCGGGCGCCCGGTTTACGGAGACGGTCCATGATAGTCCGGGCCATGGCATGCTGTTCCGCCGTGATTCCTTCCAGCGACAGCCCCCGCTTCAGAATCGACAGGACGCGCTCCCTTTCTTCTGCCGTGGCCAGCAGCCGCGGCAGGGCATCCAGGGTGCGTTCGGGCTCCAGGAGCACCATCACGCCGGCCTCGGAACGCAGGCTTCGAATTTGTTCTGCCGAGAGTTTCGAGAGCACCTTGTCCGAACGGACAAAATTGTCCGCCGCTTCCAGCCGATAAAGGGGGATGGACCCCGCATAACGGCCCACGAGCGCACCGATCCGGGCAAGGGCCTCCGGGTAGCCCCCCTGATCGATGGCCGACAGGGCTTCCTTCACGTAGGGCAGTTCATGAGGATCGACAGTCGCATCGGGCTGTATCCCGGGTTTGACGCTCCCGGCCCCCAGGGTGGTCATGGATCCGTAGATCTGGAAAAAGGCCGCCTCGCTCGCGGCATCCCTCAGATCCCGGAAAAGATTCCAGGCGCCCGCAATCATTTCGGACCAGGCCTCTTCGAGGCTGCGGAAGGGGTTGTCTTTCGAAAGGGGCTTCCGGCCCGCCTTGACGGCGGAGGCCATGGCCGGAAGGGGCCACATCATCGGGTTCGTGTCGCTGAAGCTCCATCGCTGCGCCCGCAGGGGGTGAAGCGTGCGGCCCAGCTCTGCGGAGGTCTCGTTGACCATGTTCCGGACCAGGGGCCTCCCGTAGAAGGCATAGGCCTTTTCGTTCATCAGCGACACCTCGGAAACGAGCTCGAAGGGTTTCTCGTCCCGCCGCTCCAGCCGGTTGAGCTTTCTCATATCCTCCAGCCGCACCTCGCGGAATGTGGAGAGGTATTTGTCCTTGCCCGTGCCCGAGGTCTCCTCGAGCTCCATGACGTAGAGGCCGGGCCGGAGCCTCTCGACGTAGTCGAGCGCCTCGACGATCTCGGTATGCTCTTTCTGGGCGACCTTCCCCGAGACAAAAATGCCGAGGTGGCCGATATCCTCATGGAGGATCCCCACGATGACCTGCCCGTTCGCCTTGATCTCGGCCGTGCTCGCGTAAACGTCGGAGACCCAGTTCATCGCCTGCTGCGGCGGTGTGATGTTGTCCCCCTTCGAGGAGAAGATGACGATGGGGGAGCGGATGGCCTTGAGGTTGATATACGTGCCGGGCGCCGCCTTCACCTCGCCGCGGGCCAGCCTGTTGCCGATGAAGAGGTTGTCCACGATCCAGTGGATCTCCTCCTCGTTCATCAGGAAGTAGCCGCCCCACCACTTTTCGAACTCCAGGAAGCGTTCCCGCTCCGTGTCGACGTTCTTCCAGAGGTTGTAGTACTTGTTCCAGAAAGTGTTTGCCGGGTTGAGGTTCTCGAAATTCTCCACGAGGTAGGCGCCGTCGAACTTGCCGTTCCCCAGGTCGCTGGCCAGCAGCGACATCCAGGACCCGCCGAGAAGGCCCCCGCTGTAGCGCATCGGGTTCTCCCCCTCGCCCCCGCTCCAGCTGCCGCTCCAGTAAGACATGGGCGCGCCGTTGATCACGACGGGTCCGACTTTGTGGGGATCGTTCGCCGCGATGAGCATGGAGGCCCAGCCGCCCTGGCAGTTTCCGTAGATCGTCGGCTTGGGGCTCTTCGGGTGCCGCTCAATGACGGTGTCCAGGAATTTCGCCTCCGCCGCACTGACGTCGAGGATCGTCTGTCCCGGTTCGGGTTCGGGGAAGAAGATCACGAAATAGACGGGGTAGCCGAACTGCAAGGCGACGCCGACTTCGGAATCCCTCTTGAACCCCCCGATGCCCGGCCCGTGGCCCGCGCGCGGGTCGATGATGATGAAGGGACGCCGGGTGTCATCGATTTTCACACCCTCCGGCGGGATGATCCGGATTAGGGCATAGTTGACGGGTCGCGCAAAAGTCCGCCCGTCGGAGATGATCTCCCATTCAAAGGCCAGGAGCGGCGGGCTTCCCTCCTTCTTATGCTCCAGGTAGGTGTTGCCGCGCTCCCGCAAAATGTCCCAGAACAGCACCGAGCGCTGCGCGGCGTCGGTCACGTAGGAGGCCCATGCCTGCCAGGGATTTTCGGCGGCCGCAACCGCGGATCGCTGTTTCTCGTCCAGGGCTGCCCTTTGCATGTGGCTCATGAAGTTCTTCTGGGCCTCGAGAGCGCGAACCGTATAGAGGCGGGTGATCTTTCCCATGAGGCCGAGAAGGCCCGCCATTTTTTCCTGCCGGTTTTCCATGATGGATCTCCTTTTCAAATACAAAACGGTTGTTCGTGGAAATGAGAATGACCTCCGAACCCCCCTCAATGGCCCTCTGATTTTTCTCCGCCACGGTCCGGCGCGGCCGCCGTTGTCAGCTTGTCCGCTTCGACCACCCATCCGCCACCCATGGACTTGTAGAGGCTGACCAGAGATTGGAAAAGGACCCCCTGGGTCTGGGCGTACTGGAGTTCGGCGTTGAAGAGACTCCTCTCGGCGTCGAGGACCTCGATGTAGCTCGTGTAGCCGTTGTCGTAACGGAGCCTGGCGATGCGTGCGTATTCCTTCAGGGAATCGACCTGCCGTTTCTGCGCCTCGAGCTGCTCGCGGGTGCGCTTCTGATCGAGGAGGGCGTCATTGACCTCGCGGAAGGCCGTCTGGACGGTGCTCTGGTAGTTGAAGAGCGTCTGCTGCTGGATGGCCTCCGATGCCCAAAACTGTCCCAGCAGGGAGCCGCCATTGAAGATCGGGGCCACTGCAGCCCCGCCCCAGCTCCAGACTTGCGCGGGCCCGGTGAAGAGGCTTGAGAGTTCCGTACTTGCCCAGCCGAAGAGGCCTGTCAGCGAAATGGTGGGGAAGAACTGGGCCTTTGCCACGCCGATCCGGGCGTTGGCCGCAACGAGAGCCTGTTCCGCCTGGCGGACATCCGGGCGCTTCTCCAACATATCCGAGGGCAGTCCTACCGGAACGGCCGGCAGAACCATCTCGTCGATGCTCTTGCCCCGGTCGATGGGCCCCGGGTTTCTCCCGAGCAGGAGGCTCAGGGCGTTTTCCTGGAAGCCGATCTGTTTCTCGATCTGCGGGATCGTGGCCAGGGCCTGCTCGTACTCTGACTTGACCTGGTTGAGCTCCAACTCCGAGATGACACCCCCCTCATAGCGCAGCTTGAAGAGCTTGTAGGACTCCTCCCGGGTCTTTGCCGTTCGTGTGGCTATCTCCAGTTGCTTGTCGAGGTCACGAAGGTTGATGTAGCCTGTCGCCACGGAACTGACCAGCGACAGGATAACGGCCTGCCGTGCCTCCTCGGTCGAGAGCAGGTCGGCTTTCGCCGCTTCGGTGGATCGCCTGAGTTTTCCCCAGATGTCGATCTCCCAGCTGCCGTTGAAACCCGCCTGGTAATTCTCCACGGGGTTTTTCACGGCGGACGGTATCGGGGCGGCGCCCCGCTCGGTCGCGCGGTCCTGTGTTGCGGAGCCATAGGCCCCGATCTGCGGAAACAGCCCCGAGCGCCCCACCCAGTAGCGGCCCACGTACTCTTCCACCCGGGCGGTGGCGACCCGGAGGTCGTAGTTCTGCTTCAGGGCCTCGTCGATCAGCCCGTTCAGGACTTTGTCTTCGAACTGGTGCCACCAGGCCGTGTTGGCCGTGTCCTGAGCCTCCTTTTCCACAACGCGCCAGGCGGCAGGGGTGTCGATGGTCGGCCGTTTGTAGTCGGGTCCGATGGCGCATCCGGCAAGGAACATCGCAAGCAACAGGGAGAGGATCGCTTTATTCATGGCCATCCCCCTCCTTTCCGGTTTGTTCAACCCATCCATGACTGCCCGGTTTCTCCTTGTGTGTCATTTTCTCCACGACGTAGAACGTGACGGGGATGAGGAAGATGGCGATGAAACTCGCCGCCAGCATCCCGCCGATGACGGCCATGCCCATCACCTGCCGCGAGATCGCCCCGGCGCCGCTTGCAAGGGCCAGGGGCACGCAGCCCAGGATGAAGGCGAAGGACGTCATGAGGATCGGCCGCAGGCGCAGTTTCGCACCCGTGAGGGCCGCCTCGATCACGGGCTTGCCCTTGTCGTACTCCATTTTGGCGAACTCGACGATGAGGATCGCGTTTTTCGCTGCAAGCCCGATGAGCATGACGAGCCCGATCTGGGCATAGACGTTATTATCGAAACGGAGCAGCCACAGGGCGCCGAAGGCCCCCATGACGGCAATCGGCGTTCCCAGCAGCACGCTGAAGGGGAGGGACCAGCTCTCGTACTGGGCGGCCAGGATCAGGAACACGCACAGAAGCGAGAAGCCGAAGATGACGGCGGGCGACACGCCCTCTTGGGCCTTCTTCTCCTGGTAGCTCATGCCGAGGTAATCGAAGCCCATCTCGCTGGGCATCGTCTCGGCGAAGACCTGCTCGAGGGCCTCCATGGCCTGGGTTGAACTGTATCCCGGGGACGCCGATCCATTGATCTGGGCCGAGCGGTAAAGGTTGTAGCGCATGGTGAATTCCGGTCCCGCAGTGGACCGCACGCTTGTGACGGCGGCAAGGGGCACCATCACGCCGTCATTGTTCCGGACATGGAACTGACCGAGGTTCTGGGCCTTCGTCCTGTACTCGCCCTCGGCCTGGACGTAGATCTGCCACTGGCGGCCGAACCGGTTGAAGTAGTTCACAAAGGCGCCACCCATGAAGCACTGGAGCGTCTTGTAGACGTCCGAGAGGTTTACCCCCTGCTTGAGGACCTTGTCGCGGTCCACGTCCACGAAGACCTGGGGCACATTGGGGCGGAAGGTCGTGCTGAGACCGGCCAGTTCCGGCCGCTTCCGGGCTGCATCGAGGAACTTGCCGGTCTGCTCGGCAAGAAACGCGATGTCCTTCCCTGCCCTGTCCTCCAGGACGAAGGTGAAGCCGCCCGAGGTCCCGACGCCGGGGATGGCGGGGGGCGGGAAGGCAAAAGCGATGGCCTCCGTCAACCCGCGCAACTCGCGGGACAGGTGAGCCTTGATGGCCTCGTATTTCTCCTCCGGTTTTTTCCTTGCGGCCCAGTCCTCCAGCGTGATGAAGAAGAACGAGCTGTATGTGTTGGCAACGCCGCTGAGCATGCTGTAGCCGACAACGGCGGTGCAGTACTTGACGCCGGGGGTCTTCATGATGATCTCCTCGGCCTTTTTCGTCACGGCGTCGGTTCTTTGCATCGAGGCCGCATCGGGAAGCTGAAGCCCGGCGTAGACGAACCCCTGGTCCTCGTCGGGCAGGAAGGAGACCGGCAGTTGCTTCCCGAAGAAGCCGGCCAGGACGGCCGTTGCGAGGAGAAACAGGAGGCTGATCTTGCTCTTGCGGATGAGGTGATCGCACCAGTTCACGTACCCATCCGTCGACCGGCCGAAGACTCTGTTGAACCCGTCGTAGAATTTCTGCAGCGGTCCCCAGGATTTTGTTTTCGGTCGGAG
The DNA here is from genome assembly GCA_963709485.1 of uncultured delta proteobacterium. Taxonomy (GTDB): domain Bacteria; phylum Desulfobacterota; class Syntrophia; order Syntrophales; family Fen-1087; genus JAXDBM01. The sequence goes on along the minus strand of CAVPWE010000005.1, from coordinate 247,173 downwards.
CAGCATGGCCGCCAGGGCCGGGGAAAGCGTCAGGGCGTTGAAGGCCGAGATGATGACGGAGACGGAGATCGTCACGGCGAACTGCTGGTAGAGACGCCCCGTGATCCCCGGGATGAAGGCCGTCGGGACGAAGACGGCCGCCAGGATGACGGCGATCGCGATGACGGGGCCCGAGACCTCCTCCATGGCCTTCAGGGTCGCGTCCTTCGGGCTCATCCCGTGCTCGATGTGGTGCTCCACGGCCTCGACGACGACGATGGCGTCGTCGACGACAAGCCCGATGGCGAGCACCAGGCCGAAGAGGGAGAGCGTGTTAATCGAAAACCCGAGGAGGGGAAAGAACATAAAGGTCCCCACCAGGGATACGGGAACGGCCAGCAGCGGGATGAGAGTCGCCCGCCAGCCCTGCAGGAAGATGAAGACGACGATGATGACGAGGATCAGGGCCTCGTAGAGGGTCTTGACGATCTCCTTGATGCCCTCCGTGACGGCCAGCGTCGTGTCCAGGGCGACCACGTATTCCAGGTCGGCGGGAAATCTCTCCTTCAGCGCCGCCATCACCTTCTTGGCGCCGTCGGCGGCATCGATGGCGTTCGTGCCCGGCAGCTGGTAGAGGGCGATGAGGGCCGCGGGTTTTCCGTTGAGGCGGCCGAGCATCGTGTAATTCTGGGCCCCGAGCTCGATCCGGCCGACGTCCTTGACGCGGACAAGGGAGCCGTCGGGGTTGGCGCGGATCACGATCTCGCCGAACTGCTGTTCGTTTTCGAGGCGCCCCTGGGAGCGAACCGCATAGGTGAACTCCTGGCCATGCGGCACCGGTTCGCCGCCGACCTGACCGGCGGGGTTGACGGTGTTCTGCTGCTGGACGGCGTTGACGATCTCGGGGATCGTGATGCCGAGGGAGGCCAGCCGGTCCGGCCTGACCCACAGCCGCATGGCGTACTGCCCGGCGCCGAAGACGGTGACGCTGGCGATGCCGGGCACGCGGGTCATCTGGTCGTTGATGTTGATGTAACTATAGTTGGCCAGGAAGACGTTGTCGTAGGTCCCGTTGGGGGAAAAGAGGGCGAACATGATCAGCGGCGACGAGGTCGACTTCTGCACCGTGACGCCCTGGTTGATCACATCGGCAGGGAGCTGCGAGTTGGCCTGGTTGGACCTCATCTGGGAGAGGATCTGGTCCGTGTTGGGGTCCGTCTTGATGTCGAAGTTCACGGTGAGTTTCATCGAGCCGTCGTTCGCGTTGAGGGAGTACATGTAGTTCATGTTGTCCACGCCCGACATCTGCTGCTCGATGGGCGTGGCCACCGACTGCTCGACGGTGAGCGCGTCCGCCCCGGGGTATGTGCCCTTCACCTGCATTTCCGGGGGGACGATGTTGGGGAACTGCGCCGTGGGCAGCCCCGACATGGCCACCAGTCCGACGATGACCATCAGGATCGAGATCACCATGGCGACGATGGGACGATTGATGAAGAATTTTGACATGGCAGCCTACCTCTTCTCGGCCTTCGCAGGCTCGGACGGTTTCGGGGATGTCCGGGGCTTCTCCTCCGGTTTCGCTTCGGACTTTGCCGGTGTCTCCGCGAGGGCCTTCGGCGTCACTGTGATTCCCGGGCGGACCTTCTGGATCCCCTCGACAATGACACGCTCCCCGGGCTTGAGACCTTCGAGGATAACCCAGAGATTTTCGATCCGCTCGGCGACCTGGACGGGCCGGATATCCACCTTGCTGTCTGCTCCCACCACGGCCACCATGTATTTCCCCTGAACTTCAGACACGGACCGCTGGGGCACGAGAAGGGCATCCTTTCGGACAGATGTGGCAACGCGAATCCTTCCGTACTGGCCGGGCCTCAGAAAATTGTCCGGGTTGGGGAAAATGGCTGCCACTTTGATGGTCCCCGTCTTCACGTCGACCTGGCGGTCGGCGAAGCCGAAGTAGCCTTTTTGCGGGTAAACGCTTCCGTCAGCAAGAAGGAGTTCGGCCTCCTTTTTTTCTCTCGACGAGGCCGCACGTTGCGCAGACCGGATGTATTCCTGCTCGCTCGCCTGGAAGTAGACCTTGATCGGGTTGACCGTCGAGACCGTCGTCAGCTCTTCCATTCCCCCCGGTCCCACGAGGTTTCCGATCTGGGCCTTGGCAAGGCCGGCGATGCCGTCCACGGGCGAGGCGATCTTCGTGAAACCCAGGTCGAGCAGGGCCTTGTCGACGGCGGCCTGGGCGGAGATCACCGCCGCACGGGCAGACTGCTCCGTGCCGATAGAGTCGTCGAGGTCCTTCTTGCTGACGGCATTCTGCTCCGCCAGCGGCTTGATGCGGGCCAGGTTCGCCTTGGCCGTAGTCCACCGTGCCTGCTGGGCTTCCATCTGTCCCTTCGCCTGATCCAGGGCCGCCTGGAAGGTGCGCGGATCAATCTCAAAGAGGATCTGGCCCCGCTTCACAATGTCGCCTTCACGGTAATTCTGCTTGACGAGATAGCCCTGGACCTGGGCCCGGATGGTCGCGTTCACCATCCCGTCGAGGGTTCCGATCCATTCATGGTAGATGGGAACATCCTTCTGGGTAACGGTCGTCACCTCCACCGTCGGTGGCTGAGGGGCCTGCTGCGGTTCTTTTGAGCAACCGCCCGCCGTGACCATGAACAGGATGGCAAGCAAAGGAATGACTGCCGCCCGGTGCGGCATCAACCGGGGAATAATCCGTGGCGGTAAAACCTGACGACACCGTGCCGATGCGATTTTCATGACTGACCCCCTGCTTGTTTAATTTCAATTACTTATATCATCATGTTGTGGAGCTGTCCACAACGGCCTATAGAACCTTTCCTGTAAAATGAACGAGACGGACGACCGCCATCGTCAGCGGTATGGCCAGAATGGCCCCCGCAGGCCCCAGCACCCAGGTCCAGCTGATCACACCGACGATAATGAGAACCAGCGATATGTCGAGACCTTCCTTCATGAACTTTGGCTTGATGACATTGTCAAAGACGACATTGACCAGCCACCAGCCGGCGAGCACATAAAGGGCCTGAACCCATCCGTTGTCGAGCAGGGCAATGATCAGAGGCGGGATGAGGGCGATGAAAAACCCGACGGCAGGGATGAAATTGCAGAAGAAAAAGAACACGCCGAAGGTGATGGCATAGTCGACCCCGATCACGGCAAGCACGCCCACGTTGATCGCCGCCTGCACGAAGCCGGCAAGTCCCGTGATGGCGACGTATTTCCGGGTATCCCGATTGATATCCTCGAATCGGTGCATGAAAGACCCTTCGGGGTATTCCCCGGCGATGAGCTTTTGCTGCACCGTCAACAATTCAATCAACATGAAAATCATGATGATGAGAAGCAGCAGCCCGTTGCCCATCGTGCCGGCCACGGTGCCCAGGATGCCGGCGGCCAGTTCGATGATGCGCTTGGGGGGGATTGCGTCGAGAGGGACCAGTTTGGCCGCATCGAACCCCCGGGCAGTCAGGAAGTTCGTGATGCTGTCACGGAGACCGGCCAGTTTTTCCTGATAGACGGGAAGCTTATGGAGCAGATCCGCGATCGACGCTCCCAGCACGGAGAGAATTACAGATCCCCCGATGATGACAATCAGGATGGTCAGAAGCACGGAGATGCCTGGCTTGAACCCTTTCCGGATCAGCCAGACGGGGAAGGGGATCACGCTCTGGGCCAGAAGAAAGGCCAGCAGGATGATGTTCAGGACCGGCGATGCGGCCTTCATGCCGGCCAGGATGATGACGGCACAGGCCCCTCCGATCAATATGCGAAGCAGCGGTGAAAGTGACATCACATTTCTCGCAGTCTGGCTTCGATAAACTTTTCCCCTTGTCTCTCGCCATCCAGGATGAGCCGGTTGATGCTTTCCGGAGAGCGATCCAATTTGCTCTCATAGGTCAGGCTGTTTGCCAGATCATCAGACATTTCGATCATGGGAATGTGATAGGGCTGGTCGGGATCTTCCGGGAATAATTTGGGTATTTTGAAGGGTGCTTCAATATTTCCTTCAGCCAGGAATTCTTTATGGAATGCTCCTCTCATCATTATTCGATTGAGATCCTCGACTTCGCGCAGGCCCTGAAACAGGGAGACATTCCCTTCCAGTTCATTGCGGCGATCGGCAATCTCAGCCGGTGACACGGGAATCTTGTCACTCTTCGTCGGATTGATCTTGATGACCCAGATTTCCTGGGCAATGTTGTTAAGGCCGACGGAGTCGCGATTGAGCAAAGAATCAATGGGCGGATTGTCGGAGAAGAGACCATCCCAATAGGCCATTGTATCAATGACGACTGCCGGGAAAATACTGGGGACGCAGGCAGAGGCGAGGAGATGTTCGATTCTCATCGGTTCATGACGGGAATTGAATTTATGCAGTCTTCCGGTGAGGATGTTGCTGGCGCCGATGATCAGGATCGGCGGCTCCGGCTGGGCGCCCCAGGCCGCCACTTCCGAGAAATCAATGTGGGCTGTCAGCAATTCTTTGAAGTCGGTGAATCGACGACGCAGGCCCAGCGTGGCAAAGGAAAACCAGTTCTTGACCAGAGGGGAAGAGGGGCTGAGGTTGTATTGGGGAATCAGTCCCCGACTGGCCGATTCCAGCGTCTTGATGGCATAATCATTGAAGAGGCGCTCCTGGACGGTTTGGGCGGTGTTGTCCTGCCAGAAATCGATTAATCTTTTCCAGAGGCAATCATCGCCTTTCTTATAGGCGTACCAGATGAGGAAGGCACAAATTGCCCCTCCTGACGTGCCACTCAGGCTGACAATGTTAAAATGGTCACGAATCTTCTTGTTTTCACAGAGCGCTTTCAGTACGCCGGCGGTGAAGGCAGTCTGGCTGCCTCCCCCCTGACAGGCAATCGCCACTTTGGTTTTCATGATGTCATTTCTCCTGAAATATGTGAGAAACCTCCCGATTGAATCCGTGATGGGACGCTCCAAGCTGCCTCGGGCGAATCCCTGCCGGATCGGTGTTCGGGACAAATTGCTTGGGGCTCGAGGATTGTAAGCTCATCCACCTCTTGTTGTCTCGTCCGGGCGAACCGCTGACCCGCCCAACCCCTGCGAGTCGGGAATGCGGGCAAGCGCCCGGTCCTCGGCAAAGGTGTAATGCCCCTCAATCGTGTGATCCAGGAGCTCCAGCTGCTTGCGCAAACCGGGATGACGATGCGGCGGCAGGGTTTGCATGAGATTTTCCAGCATTGAGCGCATCCGCCGCATGATCTGTACGCTTCCCGCGCCGTAATGACGAATTTCGGTGCATGCCATGTGAACGAAGTCCTCCCAGTTCGGCGTCCGGAATACAAGCCGCAGCTTGCCGGTTTTGTCGCAGATTTCCTCACGGCTGACATGCCGCAGCCCGACCATCCGAAGCAGGCGGTGTATCTGGTCGATGGCGAGCACGGCTGTCGTCGGATCATTGATGGCCGGTGACAGCGCTTTGATCGCAATATCGACGAGGATGCGGAATGCAAAGGTCGGATCCTGCTCGAGCGTTCGCTCGGTGCCGAGCGCGAAAGCTGTCCGCAGCGCACGGTCGTCGATGGCGCTGGCGCCGCCATACAATAGAAACAGGGGCTCGTCCACCGCCACGAAATCACCCACCTGGGGTACAAATTCAATAATGCCGTCGGCATGCCGCGCTTGCTCGACCAATCCTTTAAATCCACGGCAAGCACGATTCCCGAGGCGCCCGCATTGACCACGGTCCTGTCCGGGGATACGCCTCTGCCGGACGTCTCTTCGCAGGCGCGAAGGTGCCGTTAATTCCGGATATACGCTTTGGATGACCGCGATTCCCGACTTCCCCACGCTCTGCACGAGGCTGACGGGACGCAGCATCCGCGCGGCGTAGTCGATCAGGTAAAGGAACACCACAAGCGAGACCACCCCGAGCATCACTGCAATAAAGGTGTTGAATTGATGGACGACCTCATCGCCCATCCTGGTCAGCACCCTCAGGGTGAACAACAGGGTAAAGACGAAATAACCGACGGTGAACCGGATCGCGTTGTTCCGCAGCAGTGTCGTCGCGATGATCCGCGGCGTGTACTGCCCGCCTGCAACCTGAATCGCAATGAGCAGCGATCCGAATGTGAATACGATGAAGGAAAGATTTAACGTGATGATCGTCTCGAGCATCGTCCGCGCTCCCGTCATGGACAAAGCCAGGAAGGCGGTCGTTTCATCGATGCGTCCGGTGCGCAGGAGCCAGCCGCCGATGCCGTGCGTGATGCGGGTGACCACCATATAAGCCAGCACGGCGAAAAACGGCGTGAGCCACAGCGAGGATCTGATGTAGCTCCTGGAGGATGTACCTCCGGTTCCAGAGCATCTTGCATCTCCTTCCCGAGCTCAAGGCATCATCATCAACTGGACAGGGATGACTTTCAGGAGCATCCTCCATTTTTTTTTCAAATCGCTGATTTCGCGGTTCAGTTGCCGGATTTGAGCCCTTTGCGGGCCTCCTCCCTGGATTCGTAGACGTGCGAGGCAAACCCCCGCGCCTTCAACCCGTCACCCAGTTTCATTCGCAGGAAGGCGCTGGTCGTGTACCGGGTGACGTTCTCGTAGAAGCGCGAAACAATATTTTTCACCGCATCGGCATAGGCATCCACGAGTTCCGGCAGAATGGAAAAGTTGTCGTAGTTGACGATGGTGTCCACCTTCCGGCCCAGCGGGCCCAGGATGGCTTCCGTTTGCGTCCGGATTTCCTCGATGTCCTTCGCGGATCGGATCTGGAGGCCCTCGAAATTGACATAGAAGATGTTCGTCGCGGGGTCGTATTTCAGCCGCTCGGATATCGGCTTGCTGAGGAGATCCGATTTCAGGTCCATGGGCGGGAGCTTGAAGATCCTTTCGTCCATCAGCTTGGGGTTCTTCACGATCGGCTTGAAATCCATGTAAGCCAGGATGTCCTTTTCCAGATCCACGCCGGGTGCGATTTCCGTCAGTTCCACGCCCTCATCGGTCAGGGTGAACACGCAGCGCTCCGTGATGAAGATCACGTCGAGGTTGTTCATCCGCGCCGTGTTCCCGCTGAAGGTGATCTGTTCAACCTCGTTCACGAATTTCCTTACACCCCCCTCCTTCACGATCCGGAGCTTCCCGTCGTCGATATCCACCTTCGTCCCGCCTGCGGTGAAGGTCCCCACGAAGACCATCTTCTTCGCGTTCTGGCTGATGTTGATGAAGCCGCCGCAGCCCGCGAGCCTGGGGCCGAAGCGGCTCACGTTCACGTTTCCGAGACGGTCCATCTGCGCCAGCCCGAGACAGGCAAGATCGAGCCCCCCGCCGTCGTAAAAATCGAACTGAAAATGCATGTCCAGCAGGCAGTCCATGTTGGTGGCAGCCCCGAAATTCGCCCCGCCGGCCGGGATTCCCCCGACCGAACCGGCCTCCGCCGTAAGGGTCAGGTACTCGAAAATCCCTTCCTCGTTGGCCACGCTGGCCATACCTTCCGGCATGCCGATCCCGAGATTGACGACCATGTTCGGCCTCAGTTCGAACGCCGCCCTCCGGGCGATGATCTTACGGTCATCCATATGGAGCGGGTCGACGCTGGCGGCCGGTACCTTGAACTCGCAACTGAAAGCGGGGTTGTATTGCACACCATACGTCTGCCAGTGATTTTCCGGCCGCGCCACGACGACGCAGTCGACGAGAATCCCGGGAATCTTCACGTGGCGCGGGTTCAGGGCGCCCCGGTCGGCAATGCGCTCGACCTGGACGACGACAATGCCGCCGGAGTTCTTGGCCGCCATGGCAATCGGAAGCACTTCGAGCGTCATCGCCTCCCGCTCCATCGTGATGTTGCCGTCCATGTCGGCCGTCGTCCCCCTGAGAAACGCCACCTGTACGGGCATCGTCCGGTAGGCCAGGTACTCCTTTCCGTCGAAGGTGACCACCTCGACAAGATCTTCGGTTGTCATGGCATTGATCTTCCCCCCTCCCAGCCTCGGATCGACGAAGGTTCCGATGCCGACGCTCGAAATCGTCCGGGGTTTATGAGCGGCGATATCGCGGAACATGTGCGCGAGAATACCCTGGGGAAAATTGTAGGCCTCGATTTTTCCGCCGACGGCCAGCTTCTGCAGTTTTGGCGTCAGCCCCCAATGCCCCGCAACCACTCGCTTCAACAGGCCATCATGGTCAAGGCGGTTGACACCCTTCTCCTTCCCGTCACCGATTCCCGAGGCGTACACCAGCGTCAACCCCCGGGGCTTTCCGCTCTCCAGAAACCGCTTCTCGAGGGCGATGATCAGTTCATCAGGGGCGCCCCCTCCCATGACGCCGTCCAGGGCAACCGTGTCGCCGCTTCGGATGACGCGCACAGCCTCATCCGCCGAAACGATCTTCCCCCGCTTCATATGGGCCTTGATGTCATCCACGACCGGACTGACAATTTTGCGCTCGCTCATCGCTCCTCCTGTTCCGTTTGCTTCGATGCGGGGGGTGATTTTGTTTTATTCGTCCTGCTGTTGAATCGTAATTGGATGGCAATGCGAACGGAGGATAACAGAGCCTTTTCATCGAAGGGTTTGCGCAGGTATGCCGCGGCTCCCAGAAGCATCGCCCGTTCCTCCATTCCGGGAAGGTCATGACCCGTTACGAAGACCACGGGCATTTGCACGCCCGAGGCAAGCAGCTCTTCCTGAAGTTCAAATCCGCTGATTCCCGGCAGTCTGATATCAAGAAGCAGACAGCCCCGTTCGCTGTTAAAACCGGACAATCGAAACTCCTCGGCCGACGTGAAGGTCTGAACACGGTATTGGGCGGATCTCAGCAGCCGGCGCAAGGCTTTGCGCACGGACGCATCATCGTCCACGATGAAAACGGTGTCTGTCATCGGGAGCATCGTGTCACCGGCCTTTCTCATCGGTTGAAGCACCGCTTGGATGGATGCGGGTTATCCGGTGCCGGCGGTTCCATGCGGGAACAATCGGCAAGAGGGAAAAATCAGTTTCCCTGTTTACGGATTGAATATCCCTTCCGGTGCAGCCTGTAAATTGGACCTTGGTCCTAGGCGCACTGGACTTTGGTCCCCCATGAAAATGGGGGGAATCAATTCAGATGATGGGGATCGGGAAGAGGTTCGGTTGCATTCATTTCGTTCTTTTTCATCTTTAGTCTCCATAACCTGCCGGTTTGCGCGGTGCAGGCATGGACTGCGCTTTCACGGCGCTTGGGGCGGGAGCAGGTACAGCGTCATGGCGAAGATCAGATAGACCATCAACACCAGCACCCCGACGAACCACGCCGACCGACCGCTGTTCGTGACGAGCGATGCGGTGAGGGTGGCGATAAGCATCATCACCACCGCGCCCGGCCAGAATTGCAGGTCCATCGGCGTCGGTCCGATGAAATAGCTCACGAGCACAAGAACCGGAGCAACGAAGAGCGCGATTTGCGACGCGCTGCCCAGGGCAATGCCCACGCTCAAATCGAGCCGGTTTTTGCGCGCACCCGAAAACGCCGAGGCCATTTCCGCCGCGCCGCCGACCAGCGACACGACGATGAAACCGACGAACGCGGGCGTCATCCCGAAGGTCTCCGCCGCCTTCTGCACCGACTCGACGAAGACTTCACTCACCAGGGCCACCAGCACCGTGACACCGGCCAGCGTGGCCAGGGCCAGACCGATGGGCCACGGCGCTTCGCCGGCTTCGGCATGATCCACACTGGCAAACAGCTCGCGGTGCGTCTTGAGCGAGAACAGCATGCCCAACCCATAGCCGGCAATGAGCAGCACCGCCAGCCCCAAACTCAACTTCTGAGTGAACGCTGCCCACGCTGCCGAGTCTGCTTCGGCGACCGCCGAAGGTATCAACAGCGCGATCGTGGCCAGGAAAAGCAGGGCGGCCTGTAGACGGGCGCTGACCCGGTTGTATTCCTGAACGTGGTGCTTGAGTCCGCCCAGGAGAAACGACACGCCCAACATGAACAAAGCGTTGGTGACAATCGCGCCGGCAATGGACGCTTTCACCAGCATGTACTGCCCGGCGCGCAGGGCTGTAAGAGCAATGACCAGTTCGGTCAGATTTCCCAGCGTGGCGTTAAGCAGGCCGCCTACCGCATCGCCCGTCCTGGACGCCACCGATTCGGTGGCACGACTCAACAGTGCGGCCAGGGGCACGATGGCCAGCACGGACAGCACGAAGAGCAGCGTGTGTGCTTCGGGCTTGATCTCCGCGGCGGCAAACAACGCGGGCGCGAATACCAGCAGCCAGAGCAGCGGATTGCGACGGATTTCCTTGAGGAGTGTTTTCATCGGTTCACTTTCGCTTTGCTTCCAGACGCGACGCGTAAATCCTGCTCACAACCGCGAAGAAAAGTCCCGTGGACAGTCCGCACATGAGAATGCCAGCCAAAGCCTCGATCGGGCCAAGGATCCGCCAGGGTTGCGGCAATGTCAGATCGCCGTAGCCAACGGTCGTGTAGGTGACTCCGGAAAAATAGAACGCCGACTCGGCATCGGGCAGGCATCCCGCCCACAGATAGAACAACGCCCAGACCGTGATCTCGGCTGCATGCATCAGGATCAGGAACCACGTCACGCGGATGAGCAGCCAGGTGATGGGCCAGGGCTGCGTCGGCAGCGCGGCGTGCGATTTCATCCAGAAGCGCAACACCAGGGATAATCCGGCGGTATGCACGGCAACCGTGATGGCTACCAGAAAGCACGCGATGAGGATTTTCTCAAGCATGGTCAGAAGCAGCCATCGCCTGTAAGATCAGGAAACCATTAATGGAAGCAGTCTATCCCGTCAGCGCTCACTCGCCTCGTATTTGATATAGGTGTCGATATCGGGAGTGTAAATCTCGACATGCCGATCCTCCTTCATCACAACAGGCGTCCTGGCGGCGAGGAAGGAATACCATATCCCGATCTGGCGGCCCTGCTCGTCGACAACGGCAAACCCGTAATGCCGTTGCCCGATCTGCCAGGCCCGGGCCTGCATCTGCAAAACCAGGTCCCGAAAACGCGCGGGCGTGGGCTCGATCCTCTTCCAGAGCGTCGAATCCAGCGTATATTCCCTATTGAGGCCCAGCATCGCGTTGGGATACTCGTCGGAACCGCTCACATAGTAGTTGACGCCGGCGCTGAGCTGAAAAGATTCAAAGGCTGCACTGGCTTTGCCGTCCGGCACCATGGATCCGTATTTCCCGGCAAGCAGGCCGGCACAACCCAAACAGGAACACACAAGCGCCGTCAGGATCCCAAAGGACAACACCCATACTTTCCTCATAAGGCTTTCCTCCTCTTTGCTCTTATGAAATTCAATAAATCTTTTCAATCCGAAGGGCAATGGGACCTTGGTCCTATCCGCACTGGACTTTGGTCCCACACGGCCATGCAGGGGAACATGTGGGGTTCAGAAGGGGAGGAAAACAGACACCGGTCGGCTACTTTGGTGTCAGGGGGCGTATGCCCGCCTTTTCGGCCATCCGGACGAGATCGGCGACAGACGGGGCCCCCATTTTTTTCATGACCGATGCACGATGGACTTTGACGGTTTTTTCCGCCATGGCGAGCCTGTCTGCAATATTCTTGTTCAGCAGGCCCGTGATGACACAGGCCAGGACCTGATGCTCTTTCGGGGTCAGCGAACAAAGTCGCGCCTGGATTTCCGTCAATTCCTCGCGTTCCGCCTTCCTCTGCCTGCAGCGATCGATGGCCCCGTAAATGGCATCGATCAGGTCCTGCTCATCGAAGGGTTTCTGGAGAAAGTCCACCGCACCGGCTTTCATGGCGCGCACGCTCATCGGGACCGTCCCATGCCCCGAAATGAAGATAATGGGTAAAAAGATGCCCATCCCGGATAATTTCTCCTGCAGGTCGAGGCCGCTGATCTCGGGCATCCGCACATCGAGAATCAGGCAGTCCGTTTCTTCCTGATGGCCGGATTGCAGAAACTGCGTGGCAGAGGCAAAGGACCGCGCCGTGAGGCCGAGGGATTGAATGAGCCTTTCCAGGGACCGCCGGACGGAGGGATTATCGTCGACGATGCAGATGACGGGCTTGGTCTCCATCATGGCCTCACCCCGCTGTCGAACGGCACGGTGAAGGAAACCGTGACGCCTCTGTCCGGGTTGTTCACAACCCGGATTTCGCCTCTGTGGGATTGGATGATATCTTTGCTGATGGAGAGGCCCATGCCCATACCTCCGGATTTGGTGGTGTAAAAAGGCTCGAAAAGCCGGCGCAGGGAATCCGCTGGAATGCCGGGCCCGAAGTCCCGGATGGATACCTGCGCGAACCGGTTCTCCCGCCTCGACGTCCTGACGATCAGTCTGCGAAAATCGAGCGCTGCATCCCTCATGGCCTCCGCCGCATTGAGGAGGAGATTCAGGATGATCTGCTGCAGTTGTATCCGGTCACCCCACACGGACGGCAGCGATGTGGTGAATTCTTTTTCGATCGACACGGCCTTCAGAGCGGCGTCGTTGCGGACGACCATCAAAATCTCGTCGACGATGTCGTTCAGGTCCAGCGGCTCGTACCGGATTTCCTCCTTTTTCAGCAGGGTCCGGATTTTCCGGATCACCTCCGCGGCCCGGTTGTCGTCCCGGATGATGTCTTCCAGGATTTCGGCGATCTCGTTCATGTCGGGATTGCCCTGCACAAGAAAACGCTTGGCCGCCTGGGCATTGCTGAGAATCGCAGCCAGGGGTTGGTTGATTTCGTGGGCCACGGCACTCGTGAGTCCTCCCATCGTCGACAACCGGGTGACATGGGCGAGGTCGTCTTTGAGCCTCCGGGCCTCCATCTCCGCCTGCCTTCGCGCGGTGATGTCTTTTCCGAGGACCGAAATACCGAATACCTTTCCGTTGCGCTTCATGGGATTGATCGAAAGCAGGAGATAATTCGTACCGGCCGCGACAAGATACTCCGTCGTATAGGATCCGTCCCGCAAAGCGCGCTGATAGAATTCATGCCATTGGACCGCATAGTCCGCCGGCAGTAATTGTTCCGGCGGCATGCCCGCGCTTATTTCGATCCCGCGCTGATCGAAAAAGTAGTCCTTGAGTGCCCTGTTGAAAGTGACGAGCCCGAAAGTCACGGGGTCCACGGACCAGATCATGTCATTGGTGCTGTCGAACAGCGCCAGAATCTGCGCCTGTGACTCGGCCAGTGCCTTTAAATTCTGCCTGTGCTCCGTAATGTTTTGCAAGAAACCCGAAAAGTACAGCGTTCGTCCGTCCGGACTGCAGATCCGCCGGGTGTTCATGGACACCCAGATCACTTTTCCATCCTTGCGGCGGAGCTGGCATTCATAGTTCAGGACGACCTCCTGTTTTTCGAGCAGACGAATGTGCTGCGCACGTTCATCGGGATTCACCCACGCCTGCGCAGCAAGGTCCTGCAGGGCCGATGTGGCTTCATCCGCTGAATCGTAGCCCAGCATGCTGGCCAGCGCGTCGTTAGCGGTCAGGAGCCGTCCCTCGGGCGATGACTCAAAAATGCCCTCCAGGGCGCCCTCGAAAATGTTTCGATACTTTTCTTCCACTCTCTTCAGGGACTGTTCGGCAATATTCTTGCGGCGTATCTGAACCATGAGGAAAACGATCAGGGCGGTTTCCAGCAGGAAGAAGGCCAGGGCGCCAAGGATGTAATACTTGAAGTCCCAAAACATGGCTTCCTTGTGCAGGACGATGCTTCCCGCGGGCAAAGCGTTCTCCTTCAATTTCCAATGCCGGAGCTGCCGCCAATCGAACATGGGCACGGTCGGCGCGTCCAGGGCAGCCGGGACATCAACCGGTGTTTTGGCGCCGCTGAGAATATCCAGAGCCAGTCGGCCCGATTTTTTGCCAATCAGCTCGAAGCTGAGGAGCTTGCCTCCGGCAATCCCTTCTCCCAGCATGGATTCGAGGATCCCGAAGATCGGGGCCGCAGAGATCCGGCTCAGCCGTTCGGCCACGACCGGGCTTGTGTAACTATTCCCGGTAACATCCTGACTGAGGGCCAATGCCAGGATGATGGAGTCGGGGGGTGCGTTGGAGACAGCAGCCAGCATATCCTTGAAGGGCAAGTGGCTCAGGTAGAGAAACTCCATCTGTCCCTCCCATTTCTTGGAAACGCGTCGAGCCTGACCCTCCAACCTTCTGTCGACTTCGTGGACGCCGTTCACGACATAGATGCGTTTTGCCCCGGGAGCGAGCTTCAACGCAATCTCGAGGGTGCCAAGGATATCAACTGTAGGGGCATGCCCGATGATGGGGCGGTTCGTTTTCGGCAACTCGAAGCCCTGCGGCAGGTATAAGGCGAGAATGGGGACATCGGGAAAGATGTCTCCGCAATCCTTCATCACAAATTCCATGGCTTCCGGGTACATGGTGATGATGATGTCGGGCCTGCGATTGCCGTATCGCAAGCGCATCTGTTCGACCAACAGTTTCCTGTGCTCGGAACCGGGGTTCCGCCGCAGCTCCAGAGACTCGAAAAAGTGATTCAGGCTGGATATCCCGCCGGACTGCAGCGTCTTCGAGATTCCCCTGTCGGTATCCCGGAAAACGGGTGCGTTGCCTTCGAACGCGTGCAGGACCAGGACATTCTTTCCGGTCAGATCAACTTGAGGCTGCGACTGGGCAAAGCAAAAGCCGCAAGACCCGATGATCAGGAATAACAGGGTAAGCCAGAAGCGCCATTCCCCCCGCTTGCGTTTTCCTCGCGCTCACCGCGGGTCCCTTCTGCATGTCATCACAGCTCTCCCGCGGGCGTCTGCGATCTCGACACCGTCCTGCCACAGCGCATCTTGCAGCACAGGCAACCAGCGCACCTTCGGTTCGTGCGGACACCTGAACTCATTAAACGTCCCGTGGACCTGGACGACCCGCGCCATTTTCCCTCCTTCGTTCCACCCCGGTCCTGATGGGGTTTGTGTGACGGGCAATTGTCATATTTTATGTATGACTCCGGCCGACTGAAAAGTCAATCCACCTGTACGGATACGATCCCGTCTGGTCGATATATTCCGACTAACTGTTCTCTATACCACGATGGATGATCCTTTTGCATCGGAAAAGGCCGAAAAGGAGAACATACCCCCCCCTTTTTTCCATTTTTCCATCGATGCCGCGGACTGTCCTCTGTCTCCCATGTTTCCCCCTTCTCCTGAATTGTTTTCCCCTTCATGCCCATATGGGACCAAAGTCCATTTTGTCTAGGACTAAGGTCCAATTTACCTTCTGCCTGGGAAGTTGTAGTGGATTCCAAAAGACCCCACAACGGCCAGGATTGTAACGGCCATGTTGGGGGGAACTGAAAAATGTTCCATCACGGATTCAGTCAAAAGGCATTTCATATTTCACAACACAGCGAAAGAAAGGAGACGAAAATGAAAAAACTGGGTATCATGGGTTGCATCGTGACATTGTTTTTCCTGGCAGGCTCTGCCTTTGCGGCAGAGGGAACGAGGATGTACGTGGGGGTCGGGGGCACGCTTGCCGTGGAGTATTTCAATGCCGATCAGTTCGAAGGCGCGGCGCCGTACGGATTCGATCCTTCCTACGACAACACATGGGGCATTAACGGAAAGTTCGGGTACAAAATCAATCCGATCGTTTCTGTTGAAATGGATCTCCAGTATTTGTTCGGTTTCAATGCAAGCCAGACGCTGTCATCGGGCCATAGGCAGTACAATTACGATGGGGATCTTGACGTATTCACGGCCATGGCGGTGGCGAAAATCTTTCCACCCCTGCAGGGAATTGTCAGACCCTACTTTGCTGCCGGACTGGGACTCATGCATGCATCCTGGGAAGAGACGATCAGCAGCCCGGGGTTAATGACGAATTCGCCATCGAGCGATGAAATGGGCGCCTGCGCAAAGCTCGGGATCGGCGTCGACATCTATCTCACCCCGACCCTGTCCCTCAACGTCGAGGGTGCCTACACGGCCGGATTTGGCAGCGATATTGATACGATCCGTTATTTTGGGCTCAGCGCCGGTCTGGGGTTCCATTTCTAAGCGCAAAGACGCGGCGACGCCCGGGTTCGCGGGATTTTCGAGGTTGTCCCCAGATTTACGTTAACGATGTCCTGGCACTCAACAAGTAGTCAAGCGACTTGGTGGGGGGGCGCCGCCCCCCCCTACCGACCGACAGAGAGGAACGGCAGCAACCCGCAAGATTTCAGATCGAACATTCAAGCGGAAAAGCGGGTGGAGGAAAGATGCGCCACACAATCTTTACGGCAGCCCTGACGGTGTTCGCTTTGATTGCGACGGCATGCGGCGGGCAGAGCGAGCAGTCCATGAGCGGTGCGAACCCGTTGGATGGAACCGGCTGGACGTTGGCAACCCTGCAGGGCCAGACCGCACTGAATGACACCACGGTCACACTCAACTTCGCGGCCGGAAAAGTGGCCGGCTCAGATGGCTGCAACGGCTATACGGATTCCTACACGGCCGATGGCACAAACATCAAGTTCAACCAACCCTTCGCCTCGACGATGATGGCCTGCCCGGAACCGATCGCGATGCAGGCGACCGCTTATCTGCAGGCGTTGGGACAGGCGGCCACCTACACGGCCGATGCCCTGCAGCTATCCCTGTATGACGCCAGCGGCAAGGAGCTTGCCACGTTCGTCTCGCAGAGCGGCGATCTGGCAGGCACATCGTGGATCGTGACCGGTTACAACGACGGCAGGCAGGCCGTGGTCAGCGTGATGGCGGGTACCGAACTCACGGCGAACTTCGGTGCTGACGGCAAGTTGAGAGGCAGCGCGGGCTGCAACAACTACGCTGCCTCGTACCGGATTGTCGGAGATAAGATCACAATCGCGCCGACCTTTTCAACGACGCGGAAGGCATGTGAGCAGGCGGTGATGGATCAAGAGACGCAATATCTGATGGCGTTGTCCACGGCGGCTTCGTATCGCATCGACGGCGCAAAGTTGGAACTGCGCAACGCCGAAGGCGCGCTGTCGGCGACATTCGGAAAAGCAAGCCGGTAAAATAACCCCAAGTCTGCCGAGCGCCGCCATTGATCGCCCGACATTTCGTCGGGCGTTATTGATTTTCACGGAAATTACTTGCGGGAAGGTTCTAAATTGCATATAGAAGGAGAAGAACAGTCTCTCCGGAGGCGCGGTAATCGAGTATAAATAAAGTTAAAAAATGTACATCCCATTTTTTTAAAAAAGGAGGTTTTGCCATGAAGCGTTTCTCGTTGATGACCGTTGTGATGATGACACTGTTTCTCTGTTTATCCGGCATGGCCGTTGCACAGGACCAGAAGCCTGATGCCACCCTCGAACTTTCGCAGGGGCAGGTCGGCGTCGGCATCGGGTTCAGTTGGGGATCGGGCACCCTGACCTACAAGGGCAAGAAGTACCCCGTGACGGTGCAGGGGCTTTCCGTGGGTGATGTCGGGATTACGAAAGCAACGGCTACCGGCCAGGTGTATGGCCTCAAGAAGCTCGCAGACTTCGACGGCAACTACACCGCGGTCGCCGCGGAGGGCACGCTGGGCGGAGGCGCCGGGGCCGTCTCGATGAAGAACCAGAACGGGATTGTGATCAATCTGATCGCGACGACCAAGGGCATCAATGTGAAGCTCGCCACAGGCGGCGTGAAGCTGATGCTGAAGAAGTAACCATGCCGGGGAGATGCCCCGGAGTGAACATGAATAAGGAACGAAAGAAGGAGAGAGAACGATGAAACACATGATCCGATGTCTGCTGGCGATCAGCCTGGTGCTTTTTTTTGCGGGAAGCGCGCTGGCTCAGGAAGGACTGGTCCAGACCGTAACGGATGGCTGCAACAAGGAAATCACAACCTACTGCAAGGGTGTGGCTCCGGGTGAGGGCCGGGTCCTGGCCTGCCTCTATGCCTATGGGGACAAGCTCTCGAACCGCTGCGAGTATGCGCTCTACGACGCCTCCGTGCAGCTCGAGCGAGTGATCAACGCGCTGAGCTACGTGGCCAATGAATGCCGTAATGACCTGAAGACCTACTGCTCGGCCGTCGATCCCGGCGAAGGGCGCCTGCTGGACTGCCTCCAGAAAAACAAAGCGAAGATCAGCGGGCGGTGCACCCAGGCGATCAAGGATGTGGGGATGAAGAAGTAAGGAGGCCATTCTCCATTTCCGGGCTGCCATTGACGGTGGATCGGGGTGATCCCGCTGCGGGGGCGCAGAATGCCCTGTGCACGGGGAACCCGGAAAATAGAAGCAGGGCACGATGGAACCGGAAGATCTGCGATATCGATCTTCCGGTTCCTCGATTTGTATTTGAGCAATCCGGAAGTCCTTTCATGTAAAGGCATGAAAGATCGCTGACGAGGCAATTCCATTCCGCCATTATCCACCGTAACAAACCCGCGCAGAATCTATGTTTCTTCGGAATTCTTCAAGTTCTTAAAAAATCGATAAAATTGCCTTCATTGGCGATTCCTTCGATACCCTCCGGCCGGCCAGGTCAGTCGCAACTTCACAGAAAAAAGTATTGTCTGCACGTATCTTTCCGCTCACGAAGAATGAACCTGTCTTTCTGGATTCGTTCATATCGCGCTTCGCTGAGTAGAGGATTATTATCGATATCCAAGCTTCCGTGAAGCGAAAGAAACGTGGAAAATATTAACCGGAAGTGTGATAATTATCGCGCGGTAAATTCAGGGAAGGGGATCGGCATATGATGAGAATGCGCACAATCGGCAGACTGACATTAGGGATGGCTGTTTCTTTGTTTATGGTCACAAGCGCCTTCGGTCAGCCGCCGACCACGGCCCGGCCCGGTCCCGTATCGAAGCAGAAGGTTCGACAACTGGACATTTCCAACAAGCCCTGGAAAGGCGATTTCGACCGGATGCTCAATCGCCGTATAATCCGTGTGCTGGTGCCTTACAGCCGTTCCCTCTACTTCAACGACAAGGGCCGTGAGCGCGGCATTTCCGCCGAGACCGTCCGCGACTTCGAGCGCTGGATCAACAAGAAGTACCTGAAGAAGCTGGGCAAACGTCCCGTCACCGTCTTCATCATCCCCACCACCCGCGACAAGCTGCTCCCGGAAATCGTCCAGGGCCGGGGCGACATTGCCGCGGCCAACCTCACCGTCACCGAAGAACGTTTGAAGACCGTGGATTTCGCCTCGCCGGCTGCGGAGCCCGGTGTGAAAGAACTGGTCGTCACCGGGCCGAAATCGCCGGCCATCGCCTCCACGGCGGACCTCGCCGGCAAGACCGTCCACGTCCGCAGGGCATCGAGCTATTACGAGAGCCTGGAAGCACTCAATGGGCGATTTAAGAAGGAAGGAAAGCCCGCTTTAAAGCTGGTCCACGTGCCCGACGCCCTGGAGGACGAGGACATGATGGAGATGCTGAATGCCGGTCTCCTGCAGGCCATCGTCGTGGATGACTGGAAAGCGAAGATGTGGGCTCAGATCCTGCCCGGGGTCAAGGTGAACGAGAAGGCGGTTGTTCGGGAGAGCGGGAAGATCGGCTGGGCAATCCGGAAGAAAAGCCCGAAACTGAAAGCGGAGATCCTGGATTTCCACAAGAACTACCTCAAGAAGCAGGGAGTCAGTGCGTACCGTCTGAAGCAGTACATGTCGCGGGTCAAGCAGGTCAGCAATGCCACAGGCACATCGGAATGGAAACGCTTCGAGCAGACGCTTGCCCTCTTCAACAAGTACGGGGATCTGTACAAGTTCGACCCGCTCATGCTGGCCGCTCAGGGCTACCAGGAGTCGCAGCTCGACCAGAACGCAAAAAGTCACGTGGGCGCGATCGGGGTCATGCAGGTCATGCCCGCAACGGGCAATGAGCTGGGGGTGGGCGATATCCGCATCATCGAACCCAACATCCATGCCGGCGCGAAGTACATGGATCAGCTCATGACCAAATATTTCCTTGATGCGAACTTCACCGAAAACAACCGAACGCTTTTTGCCTTTGCCAGCTATAACGCCGGCCCGGGGAACATTTCGAAGATGCGCAAGATGGCTGCAAAGCGCGGGCTCGACCCGAACAAGTGGTTCAACAATGTGGAGATCGTGACCGCTCAGAAAATCGGGATGGAGACCACGACATACGTCCGAAACATCTACAAATACTACGTTGCCTACAGGCTCCAGCTCGATGCGATGGAGGCGGTCAGGAAGGCCCGCGAGCAGGTGGCGCCGGGCGCCGGCAAATAGACTTGGCTTGACGGGTGGATACACCGGGGACAATGCACTGGGGCCGCAGCCCAATCGCTTCAGGAATTCCGAAATCTTCCCTGGCAAAAGCCACCGTCCCAGATTGTCGGGCATGCTTAAGCTTCACGGTGCTCGCAATGACGAGCGCAGGGAAAAAATGATTCTGAATGAAAAGAAAAAAGTGGTTTGACCTCTCCCCGAACGTTATTTATATCGGCGTCATAAGTTTCCTCACCGACGTTTCCAGCGAGCTGATCTTCACGCTCATGCCTCTTTTTCTGGCGAATGTGCTGGGCACCGCCACGGTCGTCATTGGCCTGATCGAGGGTGTGGCCGAGAGCACCGCTTCCCTGCTCAAGCTTTTCAGCGGCTGGCTGAGCGACAAGCTGGGTAACAGGAAATACCTTTCCCTCATCGGTTATGCCCTTTCCACTTTGTCCAAGCCCTTGATGCTTGTCGCCAACGCCTGGGCCCCCATCATGGCCATCCGGTTTGCCGACCGCATCGGCAAGGGTATACGTGCAGCTCCCCGTGATGCTTTGGTCGGTGATTCGGTGGATGAAAATAACCGCGGTAAGGCCTATGGTTATCACAAGGCGATGGATACATCCGGCGCTGCGCTGGGTCTGCTGCTGGCTGCGGGGATCGTCTTCCTGCTGCAGCGGGACGTGGTCAACCTGAAGATCGATACCTATCGCTGGATGATAATCATCGGCATCGTCCCCGCCTTCATATCTCTCTTCTTCTTCATCTTCATCCAGGAGCCGCCCAAGAAATGCGTGGATGCCTGTGACGCACCGGAAAAGTCAAGTGCAAAGGATAAAGCCCTCGATAAACGATTCAGAATCTTTATGGTCATCATGTTCTTGTTCACACTGGGCAATTCCAGCGACGCCTTTATCGTCCTCAGGGCGCAGAGCCTGGGCAACAGCGTGCTGTTCATCAGCATCATGCTGATCATGTTCAATATCGTCTATGCCCTTTTTTCCATGCCGGCAGGTATTTTGTCCGACAGGCTGGGCCGGAAGAATGTCATCATTGCCGGTTGGATCATCTATGCACTGGTCTACCTCGGGCTCGCCGCCGCGAAACAGGCCTGGATGATCTGGTTGCTGTATGCCTTCTACGGGCTTTATTACGGGTTCACGCAGGGCGTATACCGGGCGCTGGTCTGCGACCTGGTTCCCGAAGATCGCCGTGGCACTGCTTTTGGCATGTATAACGGCATTGTCGGCATTACCCTTCTGCCCGCCAGCCTCATCGCCGGCTGGCTCTGGCAATCCATCAGTCCCGCTGCCCCCTTCTACTTCGGCGCAGCATTGTCCGGCTTATCTGCAATCGGATTGCTGGTGTTTGTGAGGGAGCCGCGAGAGCCGATCTGACAAAACAAAACTTCCTTTTGGTAAGGCACAGTTGTGATCAAGGAAAACTAAATTGAACTGTCTCAAAATCCTCCCGCTTCCTTACGAGCCTGCATATGGATCTCTCTTTGTTTCTGGAGGTATTCCTCCGAGCGCTTCTGAACAGCCTCCTTCTGGGATTTGAAAAACTTGCGTAACTCTTGGTCAAGTGCCGCACCGTCAAGGGCCGGGTCGGCCTGTAACTTGTCGATGAAGGCAAGGCTCTCCTGATGCTTGGCAGCGATAAATTCTTGAAGCCCGTAAAAGTTCCGATCCAAGGCCGCAAGACGGCTTTCGATTATGCCACGTCTCATCATGCTCCCTGTCTGTAAGTTCGCTTTATACTTGCTCAGTGACTGCTCATAATTCTTTTCCCGTAAGGTTTTGTTTTTATCGTACTGACTTATGGTGTGCTGTCGGATTGCCGTCAATTTCTCGGCACGCGGCTTGCCAGTCAACTTGGACATGAAAGCCTCGTCCTCCACCCGTTGCCCAGTAGCGATACTCTTGTCAGAGTTCGCCTGTGGAGGATTTCCTGCAATGACTGTTTGACAGCAGCAGAACACCACAATCAAAACGATTACGGAAATGATTGATCCACTCTTTGGAGCAATTGTCTTCATTGGTTTCCTCCTTCCTCTGCCGGGGTGAATTAACTGATGGGTACTGTAATCGTGGGTGCCTGTGGTGGCGTTCCGGTCTCAACAAGACTGAACAGGACCATCAGGAATGAAAAGATCCCCTTCGATTGCCGGTCCCTGTCATCTATCCAGAACCAGTGGTTGCGATTGTTTACGGCGGCAAAGCTGTCAGAAGGCTTTTCCTTGCTGCAACGGATCCGGATGAGAGGCGGCACCTGGCCGCTTCCGTCACCGATCTCGGGAGATGTGGCATAGGTACGGCCTTCCGATGCTTGCTCGGCCGGCACATCGATCTGGGCGGACAACTCGATGATAATGTCCATGATCGAGCGGGTCAGTATGGCAATCTCGCCTTCCTTGGTTGGTACCGCTCCGTAGATGACATTGATTTCAGTCGCATCGGGTTTCATGCCCAGCAATCGTCTGAACTCTGACAATTCAAGTTCGATCTGTTTGTCGGCTTTCCGGCGAAAGAAGAGCACGACGGTCGCCTCCTGCTTTTCCTTCTTTTCAATCCGCGTCCCCAGGGCCCCCAACTTCTGATTCTTCTCCATCAGGTTGATCAGCTGCCGGAATTTGGGGTCCTCGCTGCGGGCAAAGGCCGGTGCCGAGGATCGGTTGTCCCAATTGTTGATAGACTTGACGCACAGGTTGAACAACGGTCTGATGGGCCAACCCGCCTGGGTCATATTCAGAAGAGCGGGTGGCGGAATCGGTGTCAAGAGACTCCTGGTGAACTTCTCTCCGCTGAGCGGCGCGTAGGTGATTGTCGGCTTCTCACCCCAGGTGGTGGATCCCCCGATGCTCTGCATGTTCGCGCTCGGAGGGAAGGACCATCCTGCCCCCATATTGATGGTATTCTGGACACCGACCAGATTGATCACGGAGGTCACATCCATGAAGACCGGCGTGTCGCTATAGCGGATTTTCACGATATTGAGGAGCATCTGGCTCTTCCAGGACTCTGCAATCGCCACGCTATAGTCGAAGCGACCGCGCTCGATGACCGGGCCTCCGAGGTTGGTGCACCCTGTCAGCGTGAGAATGCTCAGCATGACAATCATGATCAAGACTCTATCCATAAGCACTTCCTCCGTTATGCAGCCCGATCGCGTTTTCGCACACGAAAGATTGTATGTGCACCAACTCAATAATCCGGTATCTTTTCAAAGTTTATCAGAAGGTGTTTCCTAATTCAATTCATGTTTTCTGACGTGCCGATTTCATATGGAAAATGACAATCATTAAGATGTATATATTTAAACACAGTTATCAAAAATCCTTCAAAAACGACTTGAGGGCAGCGACAGAGGTGATCAGATAAGGATCAATATGAAAATAGCCGCAAGCCTGTTTGTTCTATACCTGTTCATAGCAATACCTGCCGATGCGGGCAAAGCCCCCTCCTACGCCGGTTCTGCCAGCTGCCGGGAGTGCCATGAGAAGTTCTATCAGCTCTGGTCCACATCCCGGCACGGTCTTGCCATGCAGCCCTACAGCGATGAGTTTGCGCAAAAGCAGCTGATGCCGCAAGAAAAAGAGATCGTCATCAAGAAGAATAGATACCGCGCGGATCTGAAGTCCGGCGTGGTCGTGGAAAAAGGGCCGAAAGGCACAAAAAGATACAAAATAGAACACGTACTCGGCGGAAAGAACGTCTATTATTTCCTGACGCTTCTGAAGAAAGGCCGGCTCCAGACCCTGCCCTTGGCCTATGACGTGAACAAGAAAGAATGGCTCGATACGGCAGCCAGCGGCGTGCGCCATATCCCGGGTGAACAGCCGGATCAGCCGGTCGATTGGAAAGACTCCCCGTACACCTTCAACACCGCCTGCTACGGCTGCCATGTAAGCCAGCTTTCGACCAACTACGATCCCAAAACCGACACCTATCGTACCACCTGGGCCGAGCCCGGCATCAACTGCGAGACCTGCCACGGCTCATCAGTCGAGCACAACAGGATCGCAAAGGCTACGCCGAAGGGAGAGCCGCTGCCGGACTTGAGGATCATACGAACCAAGACCATGACCAAGGAGCAGCGCAACGATCTCTGTTCGAGCTGCCACGCGAAGGCAAGCCCCCTGACCGTGGAGTATAAACCCGAGGAACGGTTCTTTGATCACTTCGACCTCGCGACCCTGGAGGACCCGGATTTTTATCCCGACGGCCGGGACCTCGGAGAAAATTACACCCTCACCTCGTGGCTCATGAGCCCCTGCGTCAAATCGGGCAAGCTCGACTGCATCCACTGCCATACCTCCAGCGGACGCTACCGGTTCAAGAAAGAAAAGTTCAACGATGCCTGCCTGCCCTGCCATGAAGATAAAGTGAAGAACCCGTCGGCGCATACGCACCATCCCGCGGAAAGCGAGGCAGGCAAGTGCATCTCCTGCCATATGCCGATGACCGCCTTTGCGCGGATGAACCGGAGCGACCATTCGATGCTGCCGCCCGCGCCGTCGGCGACCATGGCTTACAAGTCGCCGAATGCCTGCAACATCTGCCATACCGACAAAGACGCTGCATGGGCTGATAAGTACGTGCGGGAGTGGCGCACACGGGACTACCAGGCGCCGGTCCTCAAACGAGCAGCGCTGGTCGATAGCAGCCCGCAAGCGGGACTGGACGAACCTCACGGAAATGCTGGCCTATATCAACGATCCGAAGCGTGACGAAGTCACCGCCACCTCACTCATCCGGCTTGTCTCCGCCGTGCAGGATCCAAAGGTCCTCGCCGTTCTGCTCATCTGCGGCCAAGAGACCCATCGCCCCTCGTGCGCGGAGCGGCGGTCCAGGCGCTGGGATTGATGCCGACGACGGAAAGTCTGCAGGCCCTGATCGAAGCGACAGGAGATGACTATCGGCTGGTGAGGGTCCGAGCGGCGGCCGGGATCGCGGCATTCCCGCCAATGACCGTGCCGGACGCCTATCGGGCGCAGCTCAAAAAGGCGAATGAGGAATATCTTGACTTCATCATGGCGCGGCCCGACCAGTGGCCGTCCCACTACAACCTGGGCAATTACCAGCTCGGCCGCGGCGAGACAAAGAAGGCCGTTGCCTCGTACCGGGCGGCGCTGAAGCTCGAACCCCGGGCAGTCATGGCAATGGTGAACTTATCCATTGCCTATGCCCGGATGGGCGAGAGCGGCAAGGCGGAGCAATCCCTGCGGCAAGCCCTCAAGCTGGCGCCTGAGAACGCGGCGGCGAACTTCAACATGGGGCTGCTGAAGGCGGAAAAAAACGAGACTCAAGCCGGCTGAGAACCATCTCAAAAAGGCCCTGAAGGCCGATCCCCAGATGGCACAGGCCGCCTATAACCTCTGCATCATCACCGCGAAGGACAGGATCGGCGAGGCGGTGACCTGGTGCAGGAAGGCGTCAGACCTCAGGCCGCAGGAACCCAAGTATGCCTATACGCTTGCATTCTATCTGAACCAGAAGGGAGATAAGGACGAGGCGGTCAGAACTTCTAAAGGCGATCGTCGTATTAAAGTATCCGTGGTACAAAGATGCCGAGATGCTTCTCAAGGAATTATCGAAATAGGAACAGAGACCCTATGAACAGGAGAAACGATATGAAACGGAACAAGAAGATCGTCACCGTCATGCTGATCCTGGCGGCAGTGCTGATGAGCGCAACCGGCCTGTTCGCGGCAGAAGCGAAGCAGGCGCCGGCTGCACCGGACCGCACGGTGCTGCCGATCCAGGTACCGGAATATCCCTATGAGACCGAACTCGATGCCCGCAAGGCCACGCCGCCGGCGCGATTCGAGGTCAAGGCGCCGGCCGGCGCGCCCAACGTCCTGATCGTGCTGATCGACGACATGGGGTTCGGCATGCCCAGCGCCTTCGGCGGGCCGATCCACATGCCCACGGTCGATCGCCTGGCCGGCGGCGGCCTGCGCTATAACCAGTTCCACACGACGGCGGTATGCTCACCGACGCGGGTGGCGCTTCTGACAGGACGAAACCACCATGTGAACAACATGGGAGGCATCACGGAGACGGCCACCGCATTCCCCGGCAACACCGGCCAGCGCCCGAACAACGTGGCGCCGCTGGCGGAGATGCTGCGCCTGAACGGATACAGCACCGCCTTCTTCGGCAAGAACCACGAGACCGCGCCCTGGGAGGTCAGCCCCTCCGGCCCGACCGACCGGTGGCCGACGCGCTCCGGTTTCGATGAGTTCTACGGCTTCTTCGGGGGCGAGACCAACCAGTGGGCCCCGTTCATCTATCACGGCATGAACCCGGTCGAGGTACCGCGGGACCCGAATTACCACTTCATGACCGACATGACGGACAAGGCCATCGGCTGGATGCAGTTTCAGAAGGCGCTGACGCCTGACAGGCCCTTCTTCATCTATTTTGCGCCGGGCGCGACGCACGCCCCTCACCACGTTCCGAAGGAATGGATCGCCAAGTACAAAGGCAAGTTCGACCAGGGCTGGGACAAACTGCGGGAAGAGACGCTCGCCCGCCAGATCAAGCTGGGCGTGGTGCCGAAAGGCACGAAGCTGGCGCCCAAGCCCGAAGCGATCAAGGACTGGAACAAGCTGAGCGCCGACGAGAAGAAGCTCTTCGCCCGCCAGATGGAGGTCTATGCGGGGTTCGGCGAGCACACGGACACGGAGATAGGCCGGCTGGTCGATGCCATCAAGGAAACGGATCAACTCGACAATACGCTCATCTTCTACATCCTCGGCGACAACGGCACGAGCGCCGAGGGCGGCATGAACGGCATGTTCAGCGAGATGACCTATTTCAACGGCGTTCAGGAAACGCTGCAGGATATGCTCAAACACTATGACGATTGGGGCGGGCCTTCCACGTATCCCCACATGGCCGCCGGCTGGGCGGTGGCGGGCGACACGCCGTTCACCTGGGCCAAGCAGGTCGCCTCGAACTACGGCGGAACGCGGAACGGCATGGTTGTCCACTGGCCGAAGGGGGTCAGGCAGAAGGGAGAGGTCCGCTCGCAGTGGCATCATGTGATCGATGTGGCGCCGACGGTGCTCGAAGCCGCGCGCCTGCCCGAGCCGAAGGTCGTGAACGGCACGCCGCAAATACCGATCCAGGGCGTGAGCATGATGTACTCCTTCAATGAAGCGAAGGCCAAGGACCGCCATGTGACCCAGTACTTCGAGATGTTCGGGAACCGCGCCATCTACGACAGCGGCTGGCTGGCAGGCACGGTGCACAGGGCGCCCTGGGAGATGAAACCCCGCGCCGCGCTCCTCGACGACAAGTGGGAGCTCTACGATACGCGCAATGACTTCAGCCTGGCGAACGATCTGGCCGCCAAGAACCCGGCGAAGCTCAAGGAGATGCAGGACCTCTTCATGAAGGAAGCGGTGAAAAACCGGGCGTTGCCCATCGACGATCGGGTCGTCGAACGGGTGAACGCAAAACTGGCCGGACGGCCGGACCTCATGGGTGACCGCACGTCGCTCACCCTGCACGCCGGCATGAAGGGAATGTCGGAGAACGTGTTCCTCAACATCAAGAACCGTTCGCTCACGATCACCGCCGACCTCGAGATCCCGCAGGGCGGTGCCAACGGCGTGATCATCGCGCAGGGCGGACGGTTCGGCGGGTGGAGCCTTTA
The DNA here is from genome assembly GCA_963709485.1 of uncultured delta proteobacterium. Taxonomy (GTDB): domain Bacteria; phylum Desulfobacterota; class Syntrophia; order Syntrophales; family Fen-1087; genus JAXDBM01. The sequence goes on along the minus strand of CAVPWE010000005.1, from coordinate 219,370 downwards.
TATGAAAGAGGGAAAGCCCGTCTATGTCTACAACTTCATCGGCCTCAAGCGGGATACCGTTGCCTCGTCCCAGGTTGTTCCTGCGGGAAAGGCGACAATTCGCTTCGAATTCGCCTATGACGGCGGCGGCCTGGGCAAGGGCGGCCTGGGAACCCTCTTCGTGAACGACAAGAAGGTCGCCGAGGGCAGGATCGAACGCACCCAGCCGATGATCTTCTCCGCCGACGAGACGGCGGACGTAGGGGAGGACGACGCGACGCCGGTCACGGAGGACTACAAGGCCTACGACAACAAGTTCACCGGCAAGATCCTCAAGGTCAAGGTGGATGTGAAGGAAATGGGGAAGGCCGAAAAGGCAGCAGAGGACAGGGGCCGCGCAATAGCCGCGCATAAGAAGGCGATGTCGGATTAGTGAGGTCGGTCGTCACTATGGAAATGACGATAGCTCACCGCATCAGATGGATAGCCGAAGGAAGAGCCTGTTCCCTGGAAGGGTGCGACGGGTTTCGTCCAGGACGTGTGGAGGAGCGGGGCTCTCGAAAAGGCTTAGGGCTTGCGTCCGGGGCCGGAAAATACCCATGTTTTCCTGTGTGGCAACCCCCGGATGATTGAATCCATGATCGAGTTGTTAGGACAAGAGGGATTCAAAGAGCACAGGAAGGGCGAGCCCGGACAGGTTCACGTGGAGAAGTATTGGCAATGAGCGCTTTGTGAAGACGGTGGGCATTACCTATTCTCATTAAGAAAGGAAAGCGAATTTACTGAAAAACCGAATGAAAGGCCGGACAAGGAGAAAGCGATGAACAACCTCCATCATTCGCACGAAACGCCTGATTTCTCGCTTGTTCTGGGAGGGCCGATTTTTCAGTTCCTGGTGCGTTCTCGGCTCGCAACCCCGGCTCTCGAGCTCGTGAACAGGAGGATTGTCTGCATCAGCATGTTCGCCTGGCTGCCGCTTTTGCTTCTCTCGCTGGTGAATGGCACAGCGTGGGGAGGTGTCGGGCTGCCGTTCCTGTATGACATCGAGATGCAGTCCCGATTTCTGGTGGCGCTGCCGCTGCTTATTGCCGCAGAATTGCTGGTTAACCAGCGAATACGCCCGATCGTGGGACAGTTCATTGATCGGGGCATCATTACCGAAGCGGCGCGACCGAAGTTCAATGAGGTGATTGCTTCGGCAATGAAGCTGCGGAATTCGGTGGCCATTGAACTGATTCTGTTCATCATGGTCTTCGTCGGTGGATATTTCACCTGGAGCACAATGAGCGTCATATCAAAGATTGGGCCTGGTGCGGGAACCTGGTTTGCCACCGTGACCGATGGCGGCACACAAATCACGCCGGCAGGCTACTGGTACATCTTCGTCAGTCGGCCCCTGTTTCAATTTCTTTTTATTCGCTGGTATTTTCGAGGGTTTATCTGGGCTCGTTTTCTCTGGCAGACTTCGCGGCTTGAACTCAATCTTATTCCGACGCATCCCGACCGTGCCGCCGGCCTTGGGTTTCTTGGCGGGAGCAGTGCCGCCTTTGCGCCGTTGGTTATGGCGCACGGCGCGCTGGTGGCGGGACTGATAGCGAATCCGATCTTTTATGCAGGGGCGAAACTAACGAATTTCAAGATTGAAATCTTCGGTGTCGTCGCGTTACTACTCCTCTTGGTGCTGGGACCGCTGCTGTTTTTTTCACTCCGCCTGATGCAAGCCAAAAGGACAGGCTTGCGTGAGTACGGCATACTTGCCAGCAGGTATGTCACTGAATTTGATCTCAAATGGGCGCGCGGAGGCGCAACCGATGATGAAGCGCTCATCGGCAGCGGCGACATCCAGTCACTGGCCGACCTGGGGAACAGCTTCCAGGTGATTCGCGACATCAAGCCGTTCCCGTTCGGTAGAGATACAGTCATTCAGCTTGCTTTTTTTGCGATCTTGCCGGGTCTGCCGCTGGTGTTGACCATGATTCCGCTGGAAGAGTTGATCATAAAGCTTCTGGGGGCTATTTTTTGATGCATGGTCTACGAGTTGGACGCGGATCAGGATGCCAGCAGAAATGATATCTGCAATGCGTCCGTCGCTTGCTGCGGAATATCAACGCGCGGATTCTTGGAAACTTGTCGCCAGTATCGGCGTGGAGCGAAATCCGGACGTTCATCATGGCGTATTGAGGGGAATTGATCGTATCAAAGTGGGAACAGGATGGGGACAAAAAGGCATTGTTAATAATAAGGGGTTAGCCTTGAATCGGCTAACCCCTTTGATTTACTGGCTCCTCAGCGCGGACTCGAACCACGGACCCGATGGTTAACAGCCATCTGCTCTACCGACTGAGCTACTGAGGAACATTTGATTATGAGCGTGCCTATATAAGGCAAGACCGCCCGGATGTCAAGAGCGGTCTTGAAAAAAGCAAAAAGTTTTCCTAACGGCAGCTGACGCAGGTGGAGAGACTGCTTGCCGCCACGCCGGTCATCCGGCTGATGTATTCCAGTTGTTCGACAGGCGCGAAATAGCGTCCGCAGACATCGCAGGCGGCCATCTTGAAGACCTTGTTCCAGATCATGCGCTTGTCTTCCGTGCTCTCCATTCGCACGAAACCCGTCGGGCAGACATAAGCGCAGGACCCGCAGCCGATGCAGTTGGCGGCGATGAATTCGATTTTCGGGTTTTCCACGTTCCGGCCCGGCCCCCGGTCCTGGAACTTCAGGGCGGAGACGCCCACGATGTCCTTGCAGGTCCGCGTGCATAGCCCGCAGAGGATGCAGTCGTGCGCCTCGGCAGCTGCCGGCGCGACGGCAACGCCCAGCCTCAGCGCAATCTCGCGAACCGCCGCGGTGCCCGGATACTTGTAGGCCAGCAGGGCAGCCGCGAGTTTTCGGGCCTCCCGGGCCGGCTCCGAAGCGGTGTCGATCTCCAGACCGGGTTTCACAGGGCAGTCGCAGGCGGTTGTGAGCCGGCCCTTGCCGTTTGCCCGGATCTCCACGGTGCAGAGGCGGCAGGCGCCGAAGGGAACCAGTTCCTTGTGATAGCAGAGGGTCGGCATGTCGATTCTAAGGTCCCGGATATTCTCCAGAACGGTAGAGCCTTCCCTGGCCTGTACCTTTTTCCCGTCTATCGTGATGTCTACCATTTGAATCCCTTTCAATATCAGAAGATTTTTTTTATTCCCAGACCATCAGCCGGTAGCAACGCAGGCATCGCCCCGCTTCGGCCATGGCCTCTCCGGCGCTGAAGCCTCCTTCAACCTCGGCCATTCCCTTGAGCCGCCGGTCTGCGTCGAGGAAGCGGGTCTTCTTCGCGCCCTGTTCGCGGACGTAGCCGGAATCCCGCTGCTCGGCCGTATCGATTCCCGAAAAAGCGTTCGCATCCGCGTAGGCTTTTCCCTGCAGGGCGCAGTCGATGCTCTGCGCAACCTTGTTCCCGGCATTCAGGGCTTCGATCAGGGTGGCCGGGCCGCTGACGCAGTCGCCGCCGGCGAAGATTCCTTCCACGTTGGTTTTATAGGTGACCGGATCCGTTTTGATGGAACCCCAGCCTGTGGTCGCCACGGGGTCCTTTCCGGAAAAGAGGGCCAGGTCCGATTTCTGGCCGGTTGCGGCGATCACCATGTCCGCAGACATGGACGCCTCCGAACCCTTGACCGGAACGGGCCGCCGCCGGCCGCTCTCGTCCGGTTCGCCCAGCTTCATCCGGAGGTATTCCAGCCCGGTGACCCTGCCGTCTTTGGCAAGGATTTTCACGGGGGCTTTCAGGAAATTGAAGGTGACGCCCTCCTCTTCGGCTTCCCGGATCTCCTCCTTGCTGGCCGGCATTTCCGCGCGGGAGCGCCGGTAGAGAATCTCCACTTCCTTGAAGCCGAGCCTGGCGCAGCTGCGGGCGCAGTCGAGCGCCACGTTGCCGCCGCCGACAATGACGACTTTCTTTTTCGGTTCGACTTTGGTCCCGAGGCTGAACTGCCTCAGGAACTCGGCCCCCTGGACGAAGCCGTCGTATCCCATCTCTTCGCCCTCACAGCCGACTTTCGTTCCCACATGGGCGCCGATGGCAAGGAAAAGCGCCCGGAACCCCTGTTTCTTCAGGTCGGGCCAGTCGAGCTTTTCGAGCTTGCTGTTGTATCGGATCTCGACGCCCGTCCGCTTGATCAGGTCCACTTCATGGTTCAGGATGTCCTTGGGCAGCCGGTAATCGGGGATCCCGACGGTCGCCATGCCGCCGGCGCGGGGCAGCGCCTCGAAGACGGTCACCGGATAGCCCAGCCGGCGCAGATGATAGGCTGCCGCCAAGCCGGCCGGACCGGCGCCGATGACGGCGACCTTGTCCTGCTTCTCCGCAGCCGGTGCGCTCAGTGCGGAGGCGCCCCCCTGCAGATCCGCATCCGCCGCCGCCCGCTTGAGCAGGCGGATGGCCAGCGGTTCGTCCGTCCCGTTGCGGACGCAGGCGTCCTCGCAGGGATGCGTGCAGGCGCGGCCGATCACGCCGGGGAGAATGCAGCGCTCCCGGATCAGGTTCAGGGATTCGCCGAAGCGGTTGTTCCGGATCAGCTCGATGTATCCGGGGATATCCAGACCGGCCGGGCAGGCCTGCATGCAGGGCGCGGAAACGGCAGCCTGGTAGGTTTTGGCGTCCGGATTTGACTTTTTCCCGGCCGGCGCGGCGAAAGCGGCTCTGAAATATTTGACGGCGTCCAGAACGGGCGTCAGGGCGGCGGCGCGGCCGAAGTTGCACTTGCCGTTGGCGGCCACTCCCTTCGCGACGGTTTCGATCTCCTGGAGATCCTGCTTCGTTCCCCGGCCTGCGTTCATGCCGCCGAGAATGTCGAGAACGCGGTCGATGCCGATCATGCAGACGGAACACTCTCCGCAGGACAGTTTTCTGGCCTCCTTCAGGTAGGCGACGGCGAGAGACGGAATGTCCGCCTTCGGGTCCATGACCACCAGACCGTTCCATCCCATCAGGGCGGCGATGTTCTTACCCGCGATCTGTTCTGGAATTTTCAGCCCGGTTTTCGCAGTTTTTGCCGTTTCGCCTTTCCGGTTATCCACAATCTTGCCGTTCCAACTGCTAAATGCGACTGTCTTCATGCTTAAGCCACCTTATCCTGTTTTTGATGTGATGTCGCTCCACCCGCCTCATGACCAGGCGGCGGAAGTCTTCACCTTGTGCATCAGTTTGCGGTATTCGAGGTCCACCAGGGCCTGCACCTTGGCCACATCCGCGGGGTCCAGGTGCCGGAAGCGTCCCTGCAGCTTCAGATAATCGTTGACGGGCCGACGCGGCTCGGGAGTCTCCATCGTCAGCCGGTACTTGCCGTTTTCGACCTCGTAGAGGGGGAAGATGCCCGTTTCCACGACCATGCGGCCCAGCTTGATCGTCTGCTCGGAGGGCGCGCGCCATCCCGTGGGGCAAACGGTATAGACGTGGACATAGGCGGGACCCTTTGTTTTCTTGGCTTTTTCCACCTTGGCCATGAGGTCCAGCGGGTAGCTCGGACAGGCCGTGGCGACGTAGGGGACGTTGTGGGCGACCATGATTTCGGCCACGTTCTTCTTGCCCGTCCGTTGCCCCTTGATGGATTTTCCCGCGGGGGAGGTGGTGGTCGCGGCCATGAAGGGCGTCGCGCTGGAGCGCTGGATCCCCGTGTTCATGTAGGCCTCGTTGTCAAGGCAGAAAAAGACCAGGTCATGCCCCCGCTCCATCGCCCCGGAAAGGGCCTGCAGGCCGATATCCACCGTGCCGCCGTCGCCGGCGATGGCCACGGACTTCACGTCCCGGTCGGCGATCTTGCCTTTGCGCCTCAGGGCCTTCAGGCCCGCCTCCACGCCGGAGCCGACCGCCGCGGCGTTTTCGAAAGGCCACGTGGATGTAGGGCGTTTCCCAGGCGGTGTGGGGATAGGCGGTGGAGATGATCTCCATGCACCCCGTGGCGTTGGAAACCACGACGTCCTCCCCCAGGGCCTTCATGATCAGCCGCAGGGCCAGGACCTCGCCGCATCCCTGGCAGGCGCGATGCCCCGGGCTGAAGAGCTCTCTCTTTTCAATCAGCTTGGGCGCGAATATCTCAAAATTCTGGACGGTATTCATCATTCTCTCACCCCGTAAAATTCATAGGTTTCATCTTTCTTCTTTCCGGCCCGCTCGACCATGGAGATGAAGTCTTCCACCGTCACGTCGCGGCCGCCGAGACCCATAATAAAATCGAGGATCCGCGGTCTTTCCTTGTCATGGAAAATAAGCGACTTGATTTCCGTGGCCATGGGTCCGCCAACACCGCCGAAGGAGACGGCGCGATCCATGACGATCAGGGTCTTGCAGCCTTTGATTGCGTCCCGGAGTTCATCGAGGGGGAAGGGCCGCCATAGTCTCAGCTTCACCAGACCAACGGGCTTGCCCTTTTTGCGCAGTTCATCCACAGCAACCGACGCCGTTTCTCCCATGGAGCCCATCGTCAGAATCAGCGTTTCCGCCCCTTTGCTCTTGTAGGTTTCCACCGGTTTGTAGTACCGTCCGAACTGTTTACCCCATTCCTTCCAGATCTTGATGATCGTCTTCTTGGAGTTGATCAGGGCCGTATCCTTAACCTTCATCGTCTCCGTAAAGATTTCGGGCATATTGAAACACCCCATGGAGAGGGGCTTATCCGGATGGAGGGTGGCATAGGGAACCCGATCGGGTAGAAAGGCATTCACCTCTTCCTGGGTAGGAAATTCGAGGGGCTCGATCATGTGGGTCAACTGGAATCCGTCCATATTAAGGACCGTCGGAAGCATGACGTCGGGGTGTTCCGCGATTTTGAAGGACTGGATGGTCATATCGATCACTTCCTGGCCGTTCTCGGCATGCATGACGATCCAGCCGCAGTCACGCTGGTTCATGATGTCCGAATGATCGTTCCAGATGTTCAGTGGACCGGCAATGGCTCGGTTGGCATTGCCCATGACCACGGGCAGCCTCATCGCAGAAACGATGGGCAGTACCTCATGCATGTACATCAGTCCCTGGGAACTGGTGGCCGTATAAACCCGGGCGCCTGCCGCTGAGGCGCCCGCGCAGGCGCTGATCGATGAATGCTCCGATTCGACGGTGATGAACTCCGCATCGATCCGGCCGTCATGGACGATGTCCGAAAGGTGCTCCGCAATGTGAGACTGGGGGGTGATCGGATACACCGCCGCCACATCGATATTGCATAAACCGACGGCCTCCGCCGCCGCGATCCCGACTTCCATTCCTACGCGTTTGCCCATACTACACCTCCTCCTCGGCCATGGCGATCGCCCGGGGCCAGCATTCATGGGCGCAGATCCCGCAGCCCTTGCAGTAGTCCAGGTTCGCCTCGAAAAAACCTTCAGCGGTCTCGGAAATGCAGGCTTCCGGGCAGAAGATGTAGCAGATGCCGCATTTGATGCATTTCTTGTTGTCCCAGAGGGGGCGCTGGGCCCGCCAGCTGCCCGTCTTATACGTACTGGCGCTTCCCGGGGTGAAAACGATGCAACCCGGGTTCACTTCGTGCCAGGCTTCCGGCCATTTCTTCTGTTTCATGGGCACACCTCAATATTTTTTACTTGGATATTTTGACGTCGTTGTAGGCCCGCTTCAAAGCCTTTTCATTTTTGAAGGCGATCCGGCCGAAGCGTTCTTCGATCGGGGCGTTGAGGGACTCGAATTTCAGGATCTTTGTTACCTTAAGCACCGCCCCCAGCATGGTCGTATTGGCGATGGGGACGCCCAGTTCCTCCCGGGCGATATGCGTTGCGTCGACCGTGGCGAGCCTGCCGGCATAGTTCAGCTTCTCCCGGATCTCCTTTTCCGGCTTGGCCGTATTGATCACCAGGAGCCCCCCGGGCTTCAGGCCGTCCGTGACATTGACCAGGCCGATGAGGCTCGGATCGAGAACAACCACAACGTCGGGATGGTAGATGCCGGAACGAATCTTGATCGGCTTTTCGGATACCCGGTTATAGGCCATGACCGGCGCGCCCCGGCGTTCGGGCCCGAATGCGGGGAAGCCCTGGGCATACTTTCCCTCCTCGATCGCCGCCAGGGCAAGCAGTTCCACGGAGGTCACCGCACCCTGGCCGCCCCTTCCATGCCACCTTACTTCAATCATTTGATTTTTCTCCCGTCTTTTGGATTACTGCGTCGCTGATGTGTTCAAGATGTCCGAATCGAGACGCCCTCTCATAGTTGAATTTATATTCCATGTCAACAGCAAAATTAACAGCAGGTTGAGAAGCTTGCGAGAGGGATCGGAAGGGCATTCCCGGACGTTTCGGCGTCGGGCTGCCGCCGCGTTGCGCGTTGCCCCGGTGCGCCCATCTTTCTGTGCTTGAACTCCTATTGTTCCGCGAGATCCCGGTACAGGTCCCCGCCTTGAGCATCGTTGACGACGATCAGGGGCATGCGGTCGACTTCCAGCCGCATGACGGCCTCCGGCCCCAGGTCTTCATAGGCTGCCACGACGGCCCTTTTGACGCACCGCGATGTCAGGGCGGCGATGCCGCCGATGGCGCCGAAGTAGACGGCCCCGTGTTTCCCGATCGCTTCGATGACCTCCGGCGATCGCTTTCCCTTGCCGATCATGCCCCGCAATCCCCGTTCGATCAGGGCCGGGGTGTAGGCGTCCATCCGGTAGCTGGTCGTCGGCCCGATGGCGCCGATGACGCGCCCCGGGCGGGCCGGTGTCGGGGCGGCATAGAACAGGGTCTCGCCCGCAATGTCGATGGGCAGGGTCTCGCCCCGTTGCAGCATTTCGAAGAGGCGGCGGTGCGCAACGTCGCGGCCCGTGTAGATCTCCCCGCTCAAAAAAACGCGGTCTCCGGCGCGGAGGCTCCTGCAGATGTCGATGTTCAGGGGGGTCCGAATGTCCACGGGCTTTTTCAAGGTATCCGGCCTCCGTCTCTCAAATGAGGGTCTCTTTGTGACGCACGGCATGGCACTGGATGTTGACGGCCACGGGAAGACTCGCGATGTGGCAGGGCATCATCTCGGCGTGCACGGCCAGGGCGGTGGTTTTGCCGCCGTATCCCTGGGGGCCGATGCCCAGCCCGTTGATTTCCGCCAGCAGTTCCTCCTCCAGCCTCGCCAGGCGGGGATCCCGCCGGTTTTTTTCACCCAGCGGCCGGAGCAGGGCTTTCTTCGCCAGGATCGCCGCCGTTTCGATGTCGCCGCCGATGCCCACGCCGATCACGGTGGGCGGGCAGGGGTTCGGCCCCGCCTCGGCGACCCGGCCGATGACATATCCCTTGACGCCTTCCCATCCCGCCGCCGGGACCAGCATGGCGACGCCGCTCATGTTTTCGCTGCCGCCGCCCTTGGGCATGACCGCGACCCGGATCTGCCGGCCCGGGACGATCTCGGTGTGGATAATGGCCGGCGTGTTGTCGCCGGTGTTCCGGCGGGTGAAGGGGTCGCAGATCGATTTGCGGAGGAATCCCTCCTCGTAGGCCTGCCGGACGCCTTCCTGAACGGCGTCCCTGAAGTCGCCGCCGGTCACGTGCACGTCCTGCCCGACCTCGGCAAAAACGATGGCCAGCCCCGTGTCCTGGCAGAGCGGCATGCGGTCCTGCGCGGCGATCTCCGCGTTTTCAAGGATCCGGTCCAGGACGTATCGACCCAGAACGGACGTTTCCGAGGCCCTGGCCCGCGCGAGCGAAATCGTCACGTCCGGGCCCAGCTCTGTGTTGGCTTCGATGAAGAGCCGCCGGACGGCGGCCGTGATGATCGGGCAGGCAATCTCCCGGACGGGGTTCATGGGGCTACATCCCCCGCCGGTATTCGAGGGACTTGGCCAGGGTCATGCGGTCGATGTACTTCAGGTCCCCGCCGACGGGCACGCCGAGCGCGATCCGGCTGACCTTGACCGGCATATCCCGGACCATCCTCATGATGAGCAGGGCGGTGGATTCGCCCTGGACGCTGGGGTTCGTCGCCAGGATGATTTCCCTGATCCCGTCCCGCCGGATCCGGTCGACCAGCGCCTGCAGCCGCAGGTGTTCCGGACCGATGCCGTCCAGCGGGGCCAGAACCCCGTGGAGGACATGGTAAATCCCCCTGAAGCTGCCGCTGTCTTCAATGGCAATCAGCGCGTCCGGCTCTTCCACGATGCAGATCACTTCCCGGTCCCGGGAGGCGTCGCCGCAGATTTCGCAGCGGTCGCCCTCGGCCAGGTTGAAGCAGAGGGAGCAAAGCCGGATCCTCCGTTTGACTTCCAGAATGCTTTCCGCCAGGCGTCCGGCGTCCTCCCCGGAAAGGCGGAGGATGTGGGTGGCCAGCCTTGTGGCCGTTTTCTCGCCGATACCCGGGAGACGGCCGAGTTCCTGGATCAGGCGTTTGATGGGGAGCGCATAACCTGTCATCGTGCGGGGTTCCTTGTCGTCGCTTGGGAAGAGGTTTCAGGGCCGCTCAGGAGAGCCCGGGGATGCTCAGGCCGCCGGTGATTTTGGCCATCTCCGCCGTGGCCATCTCCTGCGCCTTCCGGACCCCTTCGTTGACCGCCGCGATGATCAGGTCCTGGAGCATGTCCAGGTCGTCCGGATTCACCACTTCCCGGTCGATCTTCAGCGAGACGAGTTCGTGTTTGCCGTTGACCAGCACGGAGACCATGCCGCCGCCCGCCGAGGCTTCCACGGTTTTGAGCGCCAGTTGGTCCTGAAGCTGGGCCATTCTTTCCTGAAGCTTCTTTGCCTGTTTCATGATGTTTCCAAAATTCTGCACGGATCGAAGACCTCCTTAATTTGTTGTGGGTGCGCCGGAACGCCGTGCGCTCAGGACGGAAGGGGGTCCGTGAGAATGACCTCGCGGACCTCCGCGCCCTCGAATATGTCGAGAACCTTCTGCAGAAGGGGCTGGTTCAGGGCCTGTCTTCGGATTTCGCCGTTGCTGCCGTTTCTTCCGTTGTCCGCGGGATTCGGAGGCGCGCTTTCCGGGTCCGGTTCCATGATTTCGATGTCGACGGAAACGTCCTTCTTGAAGTAATCCCGGGTGATTTCGAGAAGGCGGGACCGTTGCGTCTTCTCGCTGATGTCGTCGAGGAAGATGTATCCCTTCTGAAAGCCGATCCTCAGCCGCCCCGATTCGAAGCCGAGCCATTTGCCCGGTTCGATTTTTGACCAGAGCCGGGGGCTTTTCTTTTTCAGGAAGGACCGGTAATCCTCCCAGAGTTTTTCCGGATCCCGGCTTTCGCCGATCCCGTGCTCCGTTGCCGTTTCCCTCTTCGCCGGTTCCTCGAAGGCGGTCTTTGCTTCCGACGGGCGGTCCGAAAGCGTTTTCGTTGCGGCCTTTTCAGGCGCCGCCTTTCCGGTCTTCCCGGGCATTCCGGGAACGGGCGGCATGCCCGGGTTCGCCGACAGCCTTTTTTCCAGGCCCTCCATCTTCGAAAGGACCTCATCGATCGGGATCATGGGCTCGAGGTAGGCCATTTTCAGAAGGGTGGTTTCCAGGTTGATCCGTCGGGTTCTGGCTCCGCCGGATGTTCTCCTCTTCCGCCATCAGAATGTCCAGTAGGCGCTGCAGCGTTTCCCGCGGGATGACTTCCGCCTGCGCCATGAGCCTGGCGCGGTCGTCGTCCGCCACGTCCAGAAAATCCTTATCCCCGCCGAGGATCTTTGTCAGCAGCAGGTTCCGGAAGTGACCGAGCAGCGTTTCATGGAAATGCTTCATGTCCAGGCCGGCGTAATACCCCTCCTCGACGATCTGCAGGCACTTGCCCGCGTCTCGCGCCAGCACGGCTTCGGACAGGGAGAAAAGAAAGCGCCGGTCCGAAAGCCCCAGCAGCTCTTCAAGATCCCCGTCCCGGATCTCGGCGCCGGCATAGGAGATGGCCTGGTCGAAGATGCTCTGGGCATCCCTCATGCTGCCTTCGCCCGCGGCGGCAATCCAGTTCAGCCCCCTTTCGGTGACGGTGATTCCTTCCGCCCCGGCGATCTTCCGGAGATTGCCCGCGATCTGACGAACCGGGATCCTGCGGAAGTCGTGGCACTGACAGCGGGAAAGGATTGTCGCGGGAATCTTGTGGGTTTCGGTGGTCGCAAAGATGAAAACGACATGCGCCGGCGGCTCCTCCAGCGTCTTCAGCAGGGCGTTGAAGGCCTCCCTCGTCAGCATGTGGACTTCGTCGATGATGTAGATCTTGTAGCGGGACGACAGGGGCAGGAATTTCAGGTTTTCCCGCAACTCCCGGATTTCGTCGATGCCCCGGTTGGAGGCGCCGTCGATCTCCCGGACGTCCATGGCGATGCCATCCGTGATTTCCCGGCAGTTGGCGCAGGCATTGCAGGGGGTCGGCGTGGGTCCGGTCTCGCAGTTCAGCGCCTTGGCCATGATCCGGGCGACGGACGTCTTGCCCACGCCCCGCGGCCCGCTGAAAATGAAGGCATGGGCGATGCGGTCGTAGCGGATGGCGTTCTGCAGGGTTTTGACCGCCTGTTCCTGTCCGAGGACGTCCTCGAAGGACTGGGGTCTCCATTTGCGGGCTAAGACAAGGTAATCCATGTGTTCGGTGAAATTTGCCTTAAGTCAGGGTTGCGCGATGTGAAGAAAAAAGATAGCCAGGTTGACCTGCAGCACACGTCGGCACTTGCTACCGCTGCTTCCTTCCGGATCTGACGGGGTTCGCAGACCTCCATTGCACAGGGCCCGGCTATCTGTTCTTGGCGGAGAGAGGGGGATTCGAACCCCCGGTACACCTTTGGGGGCATACACACGATTTCCAGTCGTGCTCCTTCAGCCGCTCGGACATCTCTCCGGATTCCATCCATGGTCTGGTTGCCGTCTCCGCTGCCGGCCGTGATGTCGGCATGCTGGCAAATTCGATCAACGGAGACCGGTGAAAGATGACTTCGCAGAATGCGAATCACCCTTCACAATTTGTGTATCTCCTTCGGATGACAGGAATGGCGGAGAGAGGGGGATTCGAACCCCCGTGGGAGCTTGTGGCCCCCAAATCGATTTCGAGTCGATCCCGTTACGACCACTTCGGTATCTCTCCGCGAATCTTCAGGTCATTCCGAAAGGGCGGCGGATAATATCCGCTTTTCCCTAAAAAATCCACTTATAATTTTCGCGCAGATCTCTTTTTGAATCCCGCGGGTTACCTCTACTCTGTGGTTCATCCTGCGGTCTTCGAGGAGTCTGTACAGCGAGACGACTCCCCCGTTTTTCGGGTCGTCGGCCCCATAGACGACCTTGCCGATCCGGGCCTGCAGGATTGCACCGGCGCACATGATGCAGGGCTCCAGGGTGACATAGAGGGTGGCGCCGGCGAGCCGGTAGTTCCCCGTTTTTTCCGCGGCCCGGCGGATTGCCAGCATCTCCGCGTGGGCCGACGGGTCCGTGAGCGTGATCGGACCGTTGTGCGCCGCCGACAGGATCACGCCGCCGCGGGTCACCACGGCGCCGACCGGCACTTCACCCCGGCTGAGGGCGAGGCGGGCCTGTTCGATGGCCAGGTGCATGAAGGTGTCGTCGGGTTCCATGCGGCGATGCCGGAATCACTCACAATTCGGGAATTTCCGTTGAAAAAACATCAAATACTTTTGGGGTTTTGTCAAGTTAAATGCGGTTTCAGGCGAGTCCTGCTGTCCCGGGGAACCGTGATGGGTCTGACGGGGCTCATAAAAGTTGATTTTTCTTCATCCCTTGACCTATAAAGGCCGTCATGGAAGAGATTTCACATCGCGCGTCGCAGAAAATCCTGGTCCTGGCCATCGTTCTTTCCCTGGCCGGTCACCTCGTGATGCTGGTGGTGACCGGGCTGATGATGCCCGATGCGGCGAACGACCATACCCCGTTTCTGTCCGTGGAGCTCAAAGAGCTGGACGATGTCACGGGGGATCGTCGGCCGGATGCGGAACCGGGCGAAGCCGGGCCGGTTCCGGAGGGCTGGCAGGAAGGCGCGGCCGGGCAGACCCGGATGGAGGATACCGTCGACCTGGGCGATCAGGACAGCCCTTACATTCCCTATCTGAAGAAGCTCAAGAAAAAGATTACCACCCTCTGGGGTTATCCCAGACAGGCCTATGAGCGGAAGGAAGAGGGCGACGTGGTGGTCCGTTTCTCCGTGAACCGGAACGGCGGGCTGGAACAGTCCCTCGTCGTGACATCGTCCGGCTCGGCCTTCCTGGACATGGGGGCGCTGGAGGTGATCGACGCGGCGGCCCCCTACGATTCCTTTCCCCGGGAGATGAACCTGCTGAGGCTGCACGTCGTCGCCACATTCAAATACCGGATGGATCAGTGAAAGGATCGGCGGTCAAATCTCGGAAATGATCTCCGTCATGGAGCGGTTCAGCTCCATCAGCCTGTCCCGGATCTCCGTCTGCTCCACCCACGAACGGGCCTCCAGTTCTTTCCGGCGGTCCCGAATCTGGGCCATGCGGGCTTCCATCTCGCCCATCAGGTAGGCCCAGTCGATCCGGGGGGCCGCTTTCTCCGGATACTTGATGCGCTTCAGCTCCTCGCCCGGCTTCAGGATGCTCTCTTCCAGATAGTCCGGGATGAGGACGGGAAACCCGAATTTTTCCCGGATCAGGCCCGCCAGGACCTGCTGCGCGGCGTACTCGCCGTGGACCAGAAAAACCTGCATGGCCCGGTTCTCGAAATGACCCAGCCACTCCAGGATCTGGCTCTGGCCGGCGTGGGCGGAAAACCCGTTGATGGTGAACACCCTGGCCCTGACCGCCACGTCCTCGTTGAAGAGGCGGACTTTTTCCGCGCCTTCGACGATCTTGCGGCCCGTTGTCCCCTGCGCCTGGAACCCGACAATCACAATGCTGGCGCCCTCGCGCCAGAGGTTGTGGCGCAGGTGGTGCTTGATCCGGCCCGCGTCGGCCATGCCGCTGGCCGAGATGACCACCGCCGGTCCGCCGACCTCGTTGATCGCCACGGAGGCCTCCGTGGTTTCGGTAAAGCGGAGCTGTTTCAGGGACAGGGGATCTTCGCCCCGCTTCAGGAGGTTTCTGGCTTCTTCGTCGAAATCGTCGGCGTGCCGGCGAAAGATCTCCGTCGCCCGGATGGCCAGGGGGCTGTCCACGTACACCGGCATATCCCCGGGGAGCCTCCCGTCCTTCGCCAGGAGGTGGAGCGAATAGATGACCTCCTGCGTCCTTTCCACGGCGAAGGCGGGGATGATCACCTTTTCCCGGTGTTCGTAGCTGTACCGGATCGCCTCGGCCAGTTCGTCCAGGCTGGCCGCTTCATCCTTGTGGTTCCGGTTGCCGTAGGTCGATTCCAGAAAGAGATAATCGGCTTCCGTGACGATGCTGGGGTCCTTGATGATCAGTTGCGCCGGCCTGCCGATGTCGCCGGAAAAGACCATCTTGAAGGGGGCGCCGTTTTCCTCCGCCTGAATCTCGATCAGGGAAGCCCCCAGAATGTGGCCGGCGTCCCGGAAGTTGATTATCAGGCCCGGCAGGGGCTCAAAGGGCTGCTCGTAGGAGCGGACCTCGAACAGCGGGACCGTCCTGTCCACGTCCTTGCGGGTGTAAAGGGGGGCTGTGCGCTCGTCCCCCCGGCGGAGGCTCTTCTTGCTTTTCCACTGCGCTTCCATCTCCTGAATGTGGGCGCTGTCCTGCAGCATGATTTCAAGCAGGTCCCGCGTGGGCGGGGTCGTGTAGACCTTTCCGCGGAAGCCCTTCTGGACCATGCGGGGAAGCAGTCCGGAGTGATCGATGTGGGCGTGGGTGATCAGGAAAAATTCGATCTGATCGGGATGATAGATGTCCACATCCCAGTTCCGCCTTTCGATCTCCGCATTGCCCTGATGCATGCCGCAGTCCACGGCAAAGCGGTGACCGCCGGCTTCCAGGACAAAGCACGATCCCGTGACCGTCCGCGCCGCGCCCATAAACTTGATTTTCATCGGTCCGACCCTTCCCCTTTCCGGTCAGGCAACGCACACATCGGTGAACCGCTTGACGTTTTCATCTTCGCCCATGGCAATCAGCTTGTCGCCCTTTTCGATGACGTAGCTGGCCAGCGGGTTGAATATCATTTTTCCGGAGTCTTTTTTGACGGCTACGATGATCAGGCCGAAGCGCTGGCGGATCTCCGATTCCTCCAGCGACTTGCCGATGACGGAGGAGCCGTCGCAGACGGGGACTTCCTCCATCCGCAGCTCCAGGCTCTGCCTGCGGGTGGTGATCTCGATGAAGTCCAGCATGGCCGGCCTCAGGATGGCCATGGCCATCCGCGTGCCGCCCAGGGTGTAGGGGGACATGACCCGGTCGGCCCCGGCCCGCAGAAGACGATGCTCCGATTCCTCTTCCTCCGAACGGGACAGGATGAAGATTTCGTGGTTCAATTCCTTGGCGGTGAGGATGACGTAGAGGTTTTCCGCATCCGTCGGCAGGACGCAGACGATGCCTTTTGCCCGCTTGATCCCGGCGTTGATCAGGGTTTTGTCCTGCTTGGCGTCCCCGCGGCAGTAGACGAATCCCTCCTCCTCGATCTCCTGAATCACCTCCGGGTTGTTGTCGATGACGACGAAATCCGTTCTGTCGGCCTTCAGCTCCTGGCAGATCAGATGGCCGATCCGGCCGCAGCCGCAGATGATGTAATGGTTCTTCATTTTCGAGATCATTTTTTCCAGCTTCTTTCTCCCCGTCAGGGCTCTCAGGCGCGTTTCAACCACGGTTTCCGCCAGCAGAACCACCGTGTAAAACATGGTGCCGACGCCGAAGATGATCAGGACGATGGTGAAGAATCTGCCGGCGGCGGTTTGCGGGTAGAAATCGCCGTAGCCGACCGTTGAAAGCGTGACGATCGTGGCATAGATGGCCTCCGGGAAATCCCATCCCTCGATCCAGTGGTAGCCCGCCGTGCCGATGACGACGATCAGCAGCAGGCCCAGCAGGGCCACTTTTAGCTTGTCCGGACGGATCAGGGAAAATTCCATTTGTTTGACCGGGCGATGACCTTTCCACGCCATGCCGCGGCGCGACGCCAAATAAGACACAGAAGGTTCCTGCTGTCAATGGGTTTGTGCCCCGTGGAAGGATCGGTGCCGCGGAGAATGTTCCGGCTCTCGGTACCGGCTGAAGATCCCTATGCGTCTGAAGGCGGGATGCCAAAAAGGGGCTTGTCAACCGCGGGGAAAATTGTTAGAAAACAGGCCGGTAAAAAGCGCGATTGAAAGGATGCGTCATGGGCGAGGGCATTTCCGATTATACGAAATTCTGCGTCGATCTTCGGCGGCACATGTGGATGGCCGGGGTGGAGACGGAACTGCGCCGGCTGATCTGGCAGATCGCCGTCACCGGGAAATACATCTCCGCGAAGATTCACGAGTCCAACCGGAAGCTCGCCGGGTTCAAGAACATCTACGGCGAGGACCAGCTTTCCCTGGACCGCAGCGCCGATGTCATTCTCAAGAACCAGCTCCAGTTCTCCGGCTTCGTGCGGGAGTACGCCTCGGAGGAGCAGGATGCGGTGGTGGAGATCGGCAAGGGCACGGAGAAGTATTTTGTCACGGCCGACCCGCTGGACGGCTCGTCCCTGGTGGAAACCAACCTGGCGATCGGGACCATCATCGGCATCCACAACGGCTCCATCATGGGCGACGGACGCAGAACGATGGTGGCGGCCCTTTACATCACCTACGGCCCCCTGATCACGATGGTCTACTCGGCGGGCAAGGGCACCCACGAGTTCGTCCTGAACAGGGAAGGGGAGTATGTCCTTTCCCAGGAGAATATCCGGCTGAAGGATAAGGGCGAAATCTACAGCATGGGCGGCCTGCGGAGGGACTGGACGGCGGCCCACCTCCGGTTCGTCGAATTTCTCGAGGCGGACGGCTACAAGCTCCGCTACAGCGGCGGATTCGTTCCGGACATCAACCAGGTCCTCATCAAAAACGGCGGGATTTTCACCTACCCGGCCCTGAAGAAGAGCCCCCGGGGGAAGCTCCGGCTTCTGTTCGAGCTGCAGCCCATGGCCTTCCTGATCGAGCAGGCGGGCGGCGCCGCGACGGACGGGAAGACGAACATCCTGGACATCTCCGTCGCGGACATCGGGCAGCGAAGCGCCATCTACATCGGCAGCCGCTTCGAGGTGGAAAAGGCAAGAGAGTTTCTGGAAACATGAAGCATCGAGCCGTTCTCCGGAAGCCCGCGGGGAACGGTTTTCCCAACCCGGACATGAAGAGGAGTCAGCGATGATTTTTGAGACCATGGATCCGTTGCGGAAGCGTTTGGACGGCGTCATCGAGATCGGCGGGGATGACCTTCGCGTGCTGGATGAAAGCCGGCTCCGGCAGTCGCTCGTCGATGACCTGATTTATACGGCTGTCTTCAGCCCGCGGGAGGATGTCCGGGTGGCCGCCCGCTGGCTCATCCGGCGGGCCGGCGCCGTCCTCGGCATCCTGTCCGCATCGATCCAGCCGCTTTACGAGGCGATGGGCCGCAGCGAAGTGAAAGGGTTGACCGTGCCCGCCATCAACATCCGCGCCTTCGCCTATCATACGGCCCAGGCCGTCCTGCGGGCCGCCCTGAAAGGCAGGGTGGGGCCCGTCATCTTTGAGATCGCCCGCTCCGAGATCGATTATACGAAGCAGCGGCCGGAGGAGTACACCGCGGCGGTGACGGCGGCGGCCATCAAGACCGGATACCGGGGCCCGCTCTTCATCCAGGGGGACCACTTCCAGGTGAACGCGAAGAAGTACGCCGCCGATCCGGCCGTCGAGGTGAAGGCGGTCAAGGACCTGATCTGGGAGGCCATCGATGCCGGCTTCTACAATATCGACGTGGACACCTCCACGCTCGTGGACCTGAGCAAGCCTTCGGTGCGGGAGCAGCAGAAGCTCAACTACAGCCTGGCGGCGGAGCTGACCACGATGATCCGGGACCTGGAGCCCGCCGGCGTGACGATCTCCGTGGGCGGCGAGATCGGCGAGGTGGGCGGCAAGAACAGCACCGTGGAGGAGCTGCGCGCCTTCATGGACGGCTATCTGGGAGAGCTGGAGAAGGACGGCGAAGGCATCCGGGGCATCAGCAAGATGAGCGTGCAGACGGGGACCACCCACGGCGGCGTGCCGCTGGCGGACGGGACGGTGGCCAAGGTCAAGCTGGATTTTGAGACCCTGGAGAAGCTGTCCGAGGCGGCCCGGGCGGAATACAATCTTTCCGGCGCCGTCCAGCACGGCGCCTCGACGCTGCCGAACGAGGCCTTCGACCGGTTCCCCAAAATCGGCACCGCCGAGATCCACCTGGCCACGGGATTCCAGAACATCGTCTACGACAGCCCCGATCTGCCCGGCGCGCTCCGGGAGCGGATCTATGATTACCTGAAGGCCAACATGGCCGGTGAGCGGAAGGAGACCGACACGGAGGAGCAGTTCCTCTACAAGACCCGCAAGAAGGGCTTCGGGCCTTTCAAGAAGGAGCTCTGGGGCCTGCCGGCGGCGAACCTGGAGGCCATCGGCCGGGAGCTGGAAAGCCAGTTCGCCTTTCTTTTCGAAAAGCTCAGTGTCAACGACACCGCCCACATCACGGCCAAATACGTCAAGCCCGTCGATGTGCCCCTGAAGAAACCGGTGGGATTGTAGGGAAGTCGGGATGACGCCTACCGGACCTTGGCGCCGGTTTTGGGATCGCGGTCGAAGGAGACCAGCGTCAGGCCCGCTTCCGTGTCCGTGGCCAGCAGCATGCCGTGGGACTCCACGCCCATGAGCTTCGTCGGCTTCAGGTTGACGACGACGACGATGCTTTTCCCGACGATCTCCTCCGGCTTGTAGTCCTTGCCGATCCCGGCGACGATGGTCCGCTCCTCGCCCACGTCGATCTTCAGCTTCAGGAGCTTGTTCGATTTCGGCACGGCCTCGGCGGCCAGGACCTTCGCCACGCGAAGATCGACCTTCTCGAAATCCTCGTAGCCGATTTCGGCCTTCACGGCGGCCATTTCCGGTTTTTTCTCTTCCATCTTTTCTTCCTTTTTGAATTCCACCCGGGGGAACAGGGCCTCGCCGCGCGACAGTGCGCTGCCCGGCCGCAGGCCGCCCCAGCTCCGGATGCTGTCGAAATTCTGTCCCGTCATGTCGGCGATTCCGATCTGCTCCATGATCTTCTTCGCCGATCCCGGCATGAACGGGGCGATGAAGACGGCGATGACCCGCAGGGACTCGAGCAGGTTGTAGAGAATGGTCTCCAGCCGTTCCCGGTTGGCCGGGTCTTTGGCCAGCGTCCAGGGTTCCCGCTCCACGATGTATTTGTTGGTGACGTTGATGAATTCCCAGATGGCCATGAGCGCCTTGTGGAGGCCCAGTTCGCTGAAGCAGCTTTCCACCTCCCCCAGCACCCGCTGTGCCGTCTCCAGAAGGGTGCGGTCCTCGTCGGCGGGAGGCTTCGGCGCAGGCGCCTTCCCGTCGCCGTACTTGAGGGCCATCGTGAGGCTGCGGCTCACCAGATTGCCAAGGTCGTTGGCCAGATCGGCGTTGATCCGCTGGACGAAACTCTCCTCGCTGAAGCTGGAATCGAGTCCGAACACCATGTCCCGGAGCAGGAAGTAGCGGAAGGGATCGAGGCCGTATTTGTCCTTCAGGTCCAGGGGCTTGACGACGTTTCCCAGGCTTTTGGACATCTTGCTCTGATCCACGTTCCAGTAACCGTGGACGTTCAGGTGCCGGTAGGGTTCGATCCCGGCCGCCTTCAGCATCGTGGGCCAGTAGATGCCGTGGGGCTTCAGGATGTCCTTGGCGATGAGGTGCTGGGCCGCGGGCCAGAAGGTCTTGAAGTTCTCCCCGTCGGGGTAGCCCGGCGCGGTGATGTAATTGATGAGGGCGTCGAACCAGACGTAGGTCACGTAATTTTCGTCGAAGGGCAGCGTGATCCCCCAGGTCAGCCGCGTCTTGGGGCGGGAAATGCAGAGGTCCTCCAGGGGCTCCCGCAGGAAGGCCAGGACTTCGTTCCGGTAGCGTTCCGGGCGGATGAAATCGGGGTGGTCCTGGATATAACGGATGAGCCATTCCTGGTATTTGCCCATGCGAAAGAAGTAGTTGCTCTCCTTCCGGTATTCCGGTTCGGTCTCATGGTCGGGGCAGCATCCTTCCACGAGCTCCTTCTCCATGTAAAACCGCTCGCAGCCGACGCAGTAGTGCCCTTCATAGTGCCCGAAATAAATATCGCCGGTTTCATGGACCTTCCGCAGGATCCGGCAGACGTTTTCCACGTGGTTCGCGTCGGTGGTCCGGATGAAATAATCGTTGGTGACGGCCAGCTCCGGCCAGAGTGCCCGGAACTGGGCGCTGATCTGATCGGCATATGCCTTCGGGGAGATGCCGGCCTTCTGCGCGGCTTCCGCGATCTTGTCGCCGTGTTCGTCCGTTCCGGTCACGAAAAAGGTCCGGTATCCGGCCAGGCGGTAATAGCGGGCGAGCACATCGGCGACGATCGTCGTGTAGGCATGGCCGATGTGGGGTGACGCGTTGACGTAGTAGATCGGGGTGGTGATGTAGTAGTAGGCCTTTTCCATGACAGGATCCTTTCCGTGCGGGCGGCGACGGTCAGCCTGCGCCCTGATCCCTATAATTCACTGACGTGAACGGTGATTTCCTTGCCGCCCTCGAGCAGCACGGCGATCTCGCCCTGCAGGACATGCTGCCGAATGACCTTGCCGCGGCCGTCCGGGCAATCGATCATTTTGCCGCATTTGGGCATGTTCTTTTTCATTTCCAGGTAGCCTTCAAATTCATAGGCCAGACAGCACATGAGCCTGCCGCAGACGCCGGAAATCTTCTCGGGATTGAGCGACATGCTCTGCTCCTTGGCCATCTTGACGGAAACGCGGTCGAGGTTGTGCAGGAGCGTGGCGCAGCAGACCTCCCGGCCGCAGATCGCGAGCCCCCCGGTCATGCGGGCTTCCTGGCGGGCGCCGATCTGCCTCAGCTCGATCCGGGTCTTGAGCTTCTGCACCAGGTCCTTGACCAGCTCCCGGAAATCCACGCGGCTTTCGGCCGTGAAGTAGAAGATCACCTTGCTCCGGTCGAACAGGCATTCCACCTCGGTCAGTTTCATGGGAAGATTTCTTTCGGCGATTCTCTCCAGACAGTAGCTGCGGGCCTCCTGCTCGAAGCGATCGTTGTCCTCCCTGGTTTTCAGGTCTTCCTCCGTGGCTTGACGGATGATGTCCTTCAGGTTGGCGGGCAGACTGGATACCGGGACCTGCCGCACCTCCGTGGTCACCCTTCCCATCACCAGACCGTTTTCCGTCTCGACGATCACCGGATCGCTCTTTTTCAGGGGCAGGTCGGCGGCATGGAAGGTGTAGGCCTTTCCCTCTTTCTTGAATTTGATCGCCACGATGCGCTTCAAGGGAGCATTCTCCTCAACTTTGACTGAACGCGAGTTTAAACATCATCGC
This sequence comes from uncultured delta proteobacterium, assembly GCA_963709485.1. Taxonomy (GTDB): domain Bacteria; phylum Desulfobacterota; class Syntrophia; order Syntrophales; family Fen-1087; genus JAXDBM01. The sequence goes on along the minus strand of CAVPWE010000005.1, from coordinate 197,031 downwards.
CTCTAAAGTCAACGATTTGTTGGCATTCTGATCGATGGCCCGGGCGGCGCGATTCACGGCCTGAATGTTTTGCAGCAGGTCCGTTCCGGACAGCCTTTCGGCGAAAGACCGGATCATCGGGATGCGGTCCTGGTTGAACAGGGCGGCGCTGTCCGATGTCTCCTTGCAGACGAGCGCGTCCCGGAAGCAGCTTCTCAGAATGTCCAGCCGCTCCAGGATGCCTTTCCGGTCCTGTCCGAAGCTGCCGGCAAGGGACAGGGCATGCAGCGGGTTTTTCATCCGCTCGTCGAAAATCCGGTCCATGACCTGGCTGCGGAGCGTCAGGTAGTCTTCGTCTTTCATCTCGAGCGCCCGGCCGATGCTGCCGCCGGATGAGGATGCAAGCATGCGGGCGGCTTCCGCGGGAACGGAGAGGCGTTCCCGCAGGTACTGAAAGACGGTTTCCCGGCTGAGCGGGCTGAAGCGCAGCATCTGGCACCGGGAGAGGATGGTCAGGGGAAGCTGGTAGGGCCGCGGGGTGATCAGGATCAAAAGGTTGTTCCGGTTCGGCTCCTCGAGGGTCTTGAGGAGCGCGTTGGCGGCGGTGCTGTTCATCCGGTCCGCGTCGACCAGGATGAAAACCCGCGTCCCCCCTTCAAAGGGCCGGAATTTCATCTGGTCCTGGAGGTCCCGGACGGCCTGTATGCGAATGAACTGACCTTCCGGTTCGACGATGACGACATCCGGGTGGTTCCGGTGATCGATTTTCAGGCAGGACGGGCAGGCATCGCAGGCATCGCGGCGGCCGCGCTGACAGTTCAGCGCCCTGGCAACGGCCAGCGCGGCGGTTTTCTTGCCGATCCCCTTCATGCCGCTGAAGAGGTAGGCATGGGGGGTCCGGTTTCGCTCCAGCGCGTTTTGCAGGATGCCGATCTGTTTTTCGTGACCGCGAATGTCCCGGAAAGACATGGGTGCTACCGCCCGATGAACGAGGCCATGTGTCTGCAGACCTCGTGATGAACCGCTGCGATGTCCCGCGAGGCATCGATGACCCTGAAGCGGTCGGGCTCCTGCCGGGCCAGCGACAGGTAGCCCGCGCGGATCCTCCGGTGAAACGCCGCCTCCTCGTTCTCGAAACGGTCTTCCCGGCGCGGGCCTGTCGTCCGGGCGATCCGGTCCCTGGCCCGGGTCAGGCCCGCCTCGACGGGCAGGTCGAACAGGAGGGTCAGGCCGGGTTTCAGCGACGGGCAGGAAAAATCGTTCAGGGCCCTGATGAAACCGAGGTCGAGGGCTCTGCCGAAACCCTGGTAAGCCAGCGAGGCGTCGGTGAAACGGTCGCAGAGGACAAGCTTTCCGGCTTTCAGGGCGGGCAGGATCACCTCTTCGACGTGCTGGGCCCGGGCTGCCGCGAAAAGGAGCATTTCCGCTCTCGCACCGATGGGGTAGGGCGCCTCGTTGAGAAGGATTTCCCTGATCTTTTTCCCCAGTGCAGATCCGCCGGGCTCTTCGGTGAGGATATGGGGGATTTTCCGGTTTTCCAGATGTTCGCCCGCCAGCCGCATCTGGGTTGTCTTTCCACAACCTTCAATCCCTTCAAAGGTGATGAACGCTGTCATGGGGAATTCCGGCTCAAGATACTCAGATTAAAGAACTTTATGGACGATCGAAGGCAACCTGGCGGGCAAAAAGCAGGACTATTTGTCTTCTCCGGGAACAATCGCCTCTACGGGGCACTGGTCTGCGCAGGCGCCACAGTCGTTGCACAGCTTGGGGTCGATGACGTACTTGTCGTCGCCCTCGCTGATCGCTTCCAAAGGACATTCCTCTTCACAGGAACCGCAAGCAATACATTCATCCGTAATGATATAGGCCATCTTGACTGTCTCCTTATCTTATCAAGTTTTCCGCGGATCCGGAAGTTTCGGTTTGCTTCAGGGCACCGAGACCACTTCCCGAACCCCGGGCACCTCTTTTTTCAGGTATTTCTCGATGCCCATCTTCAGGGTCATCTGCGACATCGGGCAGCCGCGGCAGGCGCCGAGCAGCTTCACTTTGACGGTGCCGTCCTCCATGACCTCAACCAGCTCCACATCTCCCCCGTCGGCCTGAAGATTGGGCCGGATCTGATTGATCGCCTTCTGTACGCTTTCCTTCATGCTGTCGTCTCCATTCGTTCTCTTATTCGTGCGGCTGCATCAATGCGGCATTTCGCCGATCATCATGGCGGCCAGCTTTTTCGCAACACCGGGCAGTTCCGGCTTCATGACCCAGTAATCCTCCATGAGGTGGTGGCTTGCCTTCCACACGATTTTACCGCTCTTCGCATCCACCAGGTCGATGCCCATGCCCACCTTGGCGAACTTGTCCTTGTTGTCCGTGGTATACTGCCAGTAGTCGACGCGGGCAATGAGCAGGGCATCCGTCTGCATCAGCGCCCCGACCCTGCCGCTCAATTCCGGATCGGAATAGCTGAGCGCTTTCAGCTTGGCCAGGTAATCGTTGACGGCCTTCTTGGTCTCGTCGCTGTTCTCGATCCGGCGGCGGACGGCATCCCCGGCGACGATGGACTGAAACCACTTTCGCTGCGCCAGCTCCCCGGCGATGATGTCGTCGACAACGCCTCCGGCCTCTTCATAAGGCCCCACGTCCACCGGCAGAATCCCGATCCTTTGCGGGTGAAAATCCCTGGCTTCCGGGGCCGTCTGCGAAAAAAGGAGGCGGCCGCAGCCGCAAAAGGCCAGCGTCAGCAGGATTGCCAGACAGGCGGACCGGATGTTTTTCCTCATGTCATTTTCTCCCGGCCGGCACGAATGCTCAGCCGAACCACCTTGTCGCCGCAAGCCATGCCGCCGTGCTGAACCCGGCGATGACATGGCTGGTTTCGAGCAGACCTTCCAGCACCGCGGCCGAAAACGCGGCCCTTCTATCACAAAGTTTGAAACAAATCCATATATAAAATAGGCAAATCAAGAGGATCAGGGCGAGCGAGGAAGTCCAGCCCGCAAAAAAAGCCAGAAGAAGCAGGGCGCAAAGGATCCCCGTGATGCCCTTCAGGAGTTCCAGCGTCCTTTTTCGGCCGATGAGGACCGGGATCGTTTCCCTGCCGATGAACCGGTCGCTCTGCATGTCCAGGATGTCCGACAGGGCGGAGCGGATAAAGACGAGGGCAAAGGTGAAGAGGAACGCCACGATCACGCCCGGCGTCAGCGAAAAGCCGGCCTCGATCCGGGGAAGGAGGGCGGCGACGGCGGCCCAGGCGAGCGCCATGGAGACGTTTTTGGAACCCGGAAGGTCCTTCAAACCTCTGAAACGCCATCCCTCGGGCAGGACGTTCAGGTTGTATACGACCCCCAGCAGGGAAATCAGGAAGAGCAGGACAAAGGGCGCCGGGCCGATGACGAAGGCAATCGATAAAGACAGAAGGAGGGCCGCGATGGCGGAGATGAAATAGAGGCTCTGATGCCGGCGGTAGGATTCCTCCCGGAAGGATCCCAGGATGGATGTTTTTTCCCGGTTGATGAAGCGATTGAGGGTGTGCATGGCGTAAACATAAAGGGCGGTGGTCAGCATGTTCAGAAAATGAACCGGCAGCCCCTGGAGCACCGTGCTGACCAGGGACAGGCACCCGGCGCCCAGCGCCGAATAAATGTCCGTCCGGATCATCCAGAGCCAGGCTTGAAACGGGCCCATCGCGGGTTTGTGCTTCCGGCCCTGCCGGTTGGAAATGTCATCCACAACCCGGTCGATGATCCAGTTGGGGGTGGATGCGCCGGCGGTAACGCCGACCCGGCCGAACCGGTCGATATCCATGTCCCGGAGTTCGCCGGCTGTTTCAATGTGAAAGGTTGACGCTCCCGACAGCTCGGACAGACGGGCCAGTTGCATCGTATTGGCGCTGTTCCGGCCGCCGACGACCACGATGGCATCCGTTTCGGCGGCCATCTGCACGATCTCGCTCTGCCTTTTCTCCGTGGAATCGCAGATGGTGTTGAAGACGACGGTGTCGGGAAAGCGGGCTTTGACGGCATCCACGAGGGTCATGAAGATGCTGGTATTCTGCGTGGTCTGGGCGACCACGCAGACTTTTTCCAGTTCCGGCAGATGCCGGACGTCCTCCAGGCTGTCGATGGCGATTCCCCTGCCGTAGGCATAGCCCATCAGGCCGTTGACCTCCGGGTGTTTTTCGTCGCCGATGATGAGGATGGCGTAATTCCGGGCGGCGTGCTTCCGGATGATGGCCTGGACATGTCCCACCTTCGGGCAGGTGGCATCGATGATTTTCAAGCCCTTTTCCCGAATGGCTTTTCGTTCCTGGGGGGAAATGCCGTGGGCGCGGACCACGAGCGTGGCGCCGGGCTGACAGGACGCAATCCCGTCCGGGCCGCTGACGGGAATGATGCCCCGCTTTCTCAGCAGTTCGACGGTTTGCGGGTTGTGGATCAGGGGGCCGTAGGTGTAGATCGGTTCCGTCCCCTTGTGCCGGGTCATGTCCAGGACCAGGTCCACGGCCCTCTTTACGCCCATGCAGAATCCGGCCGTTCGGGCCAAGACAACGCTCATGGGGAATGATCCTTTTCTCCGGATTTCACCGCGTACATGAAAAATTCCCGGTTGCCCGCCGGACCCCGAAGGGTCGATTCGACAAAACCCCGGACGTCCAGATCCAGGCTCTGGAAAAAGGTTTTCATCTCTTCGAGCACCCTCGCGTGCAGAGACGGGTTTTTGACGACCCCCCTTTTTTGAACCTCCTGCCGTCCGACCTCGAACTGCGGTTTGACCAGGGCCAGGATCGCCGCATGCTCCCCGGTCAGGCGGATGACGGCCGGCACAACCAGCTTCAGGGAAATAAAGGAGGCGTCGATGGTGGCGAAATCGATCGGATCGTCGAGGCCCTGTCCGCTGAAATAGCGGATGTTCGTCCTTTCGAGGCTGACCACGCGACGGTCCTGCCGGAGTCGCCAGGCCAGCTGGCTGTAGCCGACATCGACGGCATAGACCTTGGCCGCCCCCTCCTGCAGCAGGCAGTCCGTGAAGCCGCCGGTCGAGGCCCCCACGTCGAGACAGATGAGATCCCGGACGGAGATGCTGAAATGGTCCAGGGCGCCCTTGAGCTTGAGCCCTCCGCGGCTCACGTAGGGGTGATCCTCTGCCAGGAGACGGATTTCGGCATCCTGCGCCACGGGCGCGCCTGCCTTGTCCACCCGTTCTTCCCCGACCAGGACGATCCCGGCCAGGATGATCGCGCGGGCCCGTTCCCGAGAGGGTGCGAACCCCCGGTCGACGAGAAGATGGTCCAGTCTGATTTTACGGCGAGGGGCCATGAGCGGACATCACGCTTTGGACCGGACATGCACCGGTTTGGCACGGATGGGAAAACATTTTCACGACGCGATCATCTGCCGCACGGCCCGCGTGATTCCCTCTTCATCGATGCCGTACATGTTTCTCAGTTCCGCCTGCGTGGCATGGGTGGCGAACTCGTCGGCAATGCCCAGGCGCCTGATCCGGACATCCCGAATGCCCTCCTGCTCGAAAAGTTCCAGCACGGCGCTTCCGAATCCGCCCATCAGGACATTTTCTTCCACGGTGATGATTTTTTTCAGGTCGGTCGCTGTCCGGCAGAGAAGCTCACGGTCGAGGGGCTTGATGAAGCGCGCGTTGATGACCCGGATGCCGATCCCCTCCGGCCGGAGCTTTTCGGCGGCCGCCATGGCCGGCCGGACCGTCGCGCCGATCGCTACGACGGCCAGATCCGACCCGTCGCAGAGGATTTCCCCCCTGCCGATCGGAATGATCCGGGGCGTCTCGTCCATGACCGCGCCCGTGCCCTGACCGCGGGGATAGCGGACGGACACGGGGGAGCGGCATTCCGTCGCCGTCTTGAGCATGTGCTGGAGCTCGTTTTCGTCCTTCGGGGCCATGGCGATGATGTTCGGCACGGACCGGATGTAGGCGTAGTCGAACAGCCCATGGTGCGTCGGGCCGTCGTCGCCCACGAACCCCCCGCGGTCGAGCGCGAGAACGACGGGAAGATTCTGAAGGCAGACATCGTGAACGATCTGATCATAGGCCCGCTGCATGAAGGTGGAGTAGATGGCCACGACGGGGATGAATCCCTCGGTGGCCAGACCGGCGGCAAAGGTCACGCTGTGCTGTTCGGCGATGCCGACGTCGTAAAACCGGTCGGGGAATTCCTTCGCGAACAGGTCGAGGCCCGTCCCGTCGCACATTGCAGCCGTGATGGCCACGATTTTCGGGTTGGCGCGGCCGAGGCGGACCATCGTCCGTCCGAAGACCTGGGTATACGACGGGATCGCATTTTCTCCGGCGGCCGCCTCGCCGGTTTCCACGCAGAAGGGGGCGATCCCGTGGAACCGCGAAGGGTTCTGCTCGGCAAAGGAGTAGCCCCTCCCTTTCCGGGTCAGGACATGGACCAGGACGGGCCCGTCCATTTTTCTGACATTCTCGAGGTTTTTGATGAGGTTATCCAGCCGGTGTCCCTCCAGAGGGCCCACGTAATTGAATCCGAGCTCCTCAAACAGGGCGCCGGGGACGATCAGGGCCTTCAGGGATTCCTCGAGCTGGCGGGTAAACCGGACCATCTGGTCGCCGATGGAGGGGATGGTTTTCAGGAAATGCTTGAATTCCGATTTCAGTTTCGTCACCGTCTGACCGGTCATGACGCGGTTCAGGTAGGAGGACAAGGCGCCGACGTTCGGGGATATGGACATCTCGTTGTCGTTCAGGATGATGAACAGGTCCTTCTTGCGGTCTCCCGCCCAGTTCAGCCCTTCGTAGGCCATGCCGGCGGTCATCGAGCCGTCGCCGATGACGACGATGATCTTGTAATCCTCTCCTTTCAGGCACCGGGCTTCGGCGATGCCCGTGGCCGCTGAAATCGAGGTGCTGCTGTGCCCCACATTGAAGACGTCGTAGGGGCTTTCCTCCCGCTTCGGGAATCCGCTGATCCCCCCCCTCTGGCGAAGCGTGTGAAACCGGTCTTTGCGGCCCGTGATGATCTTGTGGGCATAGGCCTGATGGCCCACATCCCAGATCAGCTTGTCCCGGGGCGTGTTGAAAACCCGGTGGAGGGCCAGCGTGAGTTCGACGGTTCCCAGCGAAGGCGCCAGGTGGCCGCCGCAGCGGGAGACGGTATCGATCATCATCTGCCGGATCTCTCCGGCCAGCCGGTTCAGCTCCGCCAGATCGAGGCGTCGAATGTCCGCCGGGACATGGACCCGGGCCAGAACGCTGTCTTTCACGGCTTCATCCTGCATGCAGCGAATCCCCTTTTGCGTGCTGAATTGACATTTCCTTCCCCTCTCACACGTTTCTTTCGATGATGTAGCGGGCGATGGACCGCAGCGGCCCGGCCCGGTCGTCGAAATGGCGGATCGCGGACAGAGCCAGCCCGGCCAGCTCCGCTGTTTTAGCCCTGGACGCATCGAGGCCCCACAGGCCCGGGAAGGTCAATTTGCCCCGCTTTGCATCGCTGCCGGTGTCCTTTCCCAGGAGGAACCGGTCCCCTTCCACGTTGAGGATATCGTCGGCAATCTGGAAGGCCAGCCCGGTATGGCGGGCATAGCCGGAGAGGGCTTCAAGGTCCGCTGCGCCTGCGCCGGACAGCAGCGCCCCCGCCCGGACGGAGGCCAGGATCAGGGCGCCCGTTTTATGGGCATGAATGTAGTCGAGGGTCTCCGGCACGGGGCTCCGCCCCTCGGACTGGATGTCGACGATCTGCCCCCCGATCATTCCCCGGAAACCGGCGGCTTCCGCGATTTCGTGAATCGTCTGCAGCCGCCTCTCCGCCGGAATCCGGACGGCCCGGTCCCCTGCGGACATCAGGGAAAAGGCTTCCGTCAGCAGGGCGTCTCCGGCCAGGATGGCGGCCGCTTCTCCAAAGACCTTGTGGCTGGTCGGCCTTCCCCGTCGCATGTCGTCGTCGTCCATGGCCGGCAGATCGTCATGGATGAGCGAATAGGTGTGGATCATTTCCAGGGCGCAGGCCGCCGGCAGGACCGTTCCGGCATCACCCCCCACCGCCTCGGCGGAGGCCAGGCAAAGGATCGGCCGCAGCCGCTTCCCGCCGGCGAAGAGGCTGTACCGGACCGCCTGAAAGATCAGCGGCGGGAAATCCTCCGGGCCGGGCAGACAGCGGTTCAGCGCCTCATCGATCATCTCTTTTCGCGCGGCCAGGTAATCTTTCAGCGGGAAATCCTTATCCGTCGTCACGATCCTCTCCCGGAATGGGTTTGACGACCAGGTCTTCTCCCTGCTTGAGCAGGATCTCCACGCGCCTTTCCGCCTCGTCGAGCTTTCGGGCGCAGATCCGCGCCAGCCGGGTTCCCTCTTCGAACGCCTTGAGCGATTCCTCCAGGGTCAGGTCCCCCGTTTCCATTCTTCTGACAAGCTCCTCCAGCTTCCCCAATGCCGCTTCGAAATTATCCTTGGCCATTTTACTCCTCATAAACCCGGGTGACCCGCGTGTCGAAACTCCCCGACGAGACCCGGACATGGACGTCAGACCCGGCGGAAACATTGCCGGCCTCCCTGACAATCTTCCCGTCGGAGAGGCGCCTGGCAATGCTGTAGCCCCGGTTCAGGACGGCCAGCGGACTCAGGCTGTCGAGCATGGCGGTCAGGAAATGCAGCCGGTCGCTGCCGCGTTCCCGGGCCTTGCCGATCCGGACGACCATCTCTTTTCGCGTACGGTCGAGGGCGGCCCTTTGCTCGCCGATGCGAAGGGCCGGGAAGACCCGGCCGAGGCGGTTCTCCAGCCGGACCAGATTCTGTTTTCTTTCCGCAATCAAACGACGGAGCGCACGATGCGTCCGCTCCAGCCGGTCATCGGTCAGAAGGCGAAGATCGGCCAGCCTTCGCTTCGGGTCTTTCAGGCGCTCGCTCACAAGGGTCAGCCGCTCCCGGAACCGGCGCGTCATCCTCTGGTACAGATGGAACATCCGGTGATGAAGGTCTTCCAGGTTCGCGATGAGCTCCTGCCGGAGCGGGACAGCCAGTTCCGCCGCCGCGGAGGGGGTCGGCGCCCGCAGGTCGGCGACGAAATCCGCAATGGTGAAGTCCGTTTCGTGGCCGACCGCAGAAATAACGGGGACCCGTGAACGGAAAATGGCGCGGGCCACCCCTTCGTCATTGAAGGGCGCCAGGTCTTCCGGCGACCCGCCTCCCCGGGCCAGGATCAGCACATCGACGTCTCCCACGGCATTCATCCGGCCGATGGCCTGAATGATTTCCGCGGGCGCTTCGCTGCCCTGGACGCGCACGGCGGCGACCAGGATGTCCACCGAGGGAAAACGGCGGCCGGTAACCGTCAGAATATCTTGAATCACGGCGCCCGTCGGGGAGGTGATGACGCCGATCCTTTCCGGAAGAAAGGGAATCCGCTTTTTGTGGACGGCATCGAAAAGACCCTCCTGTTCCAGCCGGTTCTTCATCTGTTCAAAAGCCAGCTGCAGGGCGCCGGTTCCCTTCGGCTCCATGCTTTCCACGATGAGCTGGTACTCGCCCCGCGGGGAATAGACGCTGACGCGGGCCCGGCAGATCACGTGCATGCCTTCTTCCAGGTCAAAGACGGGCCTGCGGTTCGGAAAAGGCATTCTTGACGCAAAGGGAGAACGGAAGATGACGGAACGGATCTGGCTGCGGTCATCCCTGAGGGTGAAGTAGACGTGGCCGGATGCGGGCCGGCGCAGATTGGAAACTTCCCCTTCCACCCAGAGGAGTTCGAAACTTGCTTCCAGGAGGTCTTTGATCCGGCTGTTCAGTGCCGAAACCGTCAGGACTTCTTTGATCATATCGGTTGCACCAACGTGGCAGTACCAGAAAAAATAAGGGATGACAAGAATGAATTGAGAGGCCGCCGCGGCCGCCCATCCGGTCATTGACTTTTCGCGGGCAATGATTTATAAAAAACGCGTCGGCCAAAGACAGACCGGCGCTGGAGAATGGATGAAAAAGAAAGATTATCTGAAGAAACCGGTCCGGCATATCGACATGACGTCTTTCGATGCCACGGCGATCATTCAGGCCATGCGGGGGATGTCCTTCACCGCCCGGGACCTGGCAGCGGCCGCCGACATCTACGGCCGGATGCTCAAAGACAGGACCTGCTCGGTGATCCTGACGATTGCCGGCAGCACGGGCGCCGCCGGGTGCATGAAGGTCTATGCGGACCTCGTCAAACACAACATGGTCGATGCCGTGGTCGCCACCGGCGCGGCCATTGTGGATATGGATTTTTTTGAGGCCCTGGGCTTCCGGCATTACCAGGGAAGTCCGCACGTTGATGATCGCATCCTGCGGAAGCTTTACATCGACCGGATTTACGATACCTTCATCGATGAAACATCCCTGCAGGCCTGCGACCGGACGATCGGCGAGATCGCCGATCGGCTTTTGCCCCGGCCCTACTCTTCCCGTGAGTTCATTTGGGAAATGGGTCGCTATCTGACCGGTCATGCCAGGAAGAAGGACTCCCTCGTCCAGGCGGCCTATGAAAACGACGTGCCGGTTTTCTGTCCCGCCTTTTCCGACAGCAGCGCCGGGTTCGGTCTGGTCCTTCATCAGCACCGCCATCCGGAGAAGCACCTCTCCATCGATTCCGTTAGGGATTTTCGGGAATTGACGCAGGTCAAAATGAAGGCGAAGACGACAGGACTGCTGATGATCGGAGGCGGCGTGCCGAAAAATTTTGCCCAGGATACGGTTATCTGCGCCGAAATTCTGGGTGAAACGGTCCCCATGCACAAGTATGCCGTCCAGATTACCGTTGCCGATGTCCGGGATGGCGCCTGTTCCAGTTCGACGCTGAAGGAGGCCAGTTCCTGGGGGAAGGTCGATACCGTTTTCGAACAGATGGTTTTTGCCGAGGCCACCTCCGTGCTGCCGCTTCTTGCCAGCTATGCCTATCATCGGGGTGACTGGAAAAAGAGGAAGAAATGGCGCTTTGCCAAGCTGTTCGAATCGTGAAAAAGGGACAGGCGGAAAACCTGTCCCTTTCGGCGTGACTGGTGGAGATGAGGGGGCTCGAACCCCTGACCTCGGCATTGCGAACGCCGCGCTCTCCCAGTTGAGCTACATCCCCGGTTTTTGCGTGCCGCTTCCGCGCGCTGTAATGTCTTTTCTCGAGGTGGCGAAGCATATATGAACCGGCGGATGCCTGTCAAGCTTTTGTTGCGCCCGCGGGAAAGATTTCAAGGGAACTTTTCACAAACCTCCAAGGAGACCGCCAGATGGCAAAAATTGATGCTTTCTTTCAGCTGATGCACGATCAGGGTGCGTCCGATCTTCACCTCGTAACCGGCCAGCAGCCCATCATCCGCATTCGGGGCGACATCGAACGGGTCCGCTACAACGTTCTGGACAACGACGAACTGAAGGGCATGATCTACGAGATTGCGCCGGAGCATAAGGTCAAGCAGTTCGAGGAGACCGGCGATGTTGACTTTGCCTATGAAATCCCGAAAATGGCCCGCTACCGGGCCAATTTTTTCATGCAGCGGAATGGTGTCGCCGCCGTCTTCCGGGAAATCCCCACCACCATCATGACCTGCGAACAGCTTGGGCTGCCCCCGGTTGTTTCCAAGCTGGCGACGCTGCCGCGGGGACTGGTCCTGGTCACGGGGCCGACGGGCAGCGGCAAATCGACGACCCTGGCCGCCATCATCGATGAAGCCAACCGGACCCGGAAAGACCACATTATCACCGTAGAAGATCCCATTGAATTTGTCCATCAGAGCCAGAGCTGCGTGGTCAACCACCGGGAGGTCGGCGTGCACACCAAAAGCTTCAGCTCGGCGCTGCGCGGCGCCCTGCGCGAGGATCCGGACATTATCCTGGTCGGGGAGCTTCGCGACCTGGAAACGATTACGCTGGCCGTCGAGGCGGCCTCTACGGGGCACCTGGTATTTGCAACGGTGCACACCCCCAGCGCCGCCAAAACGGTGGACCGCGTCATCGAGGTCTTTCCGGCCGGGGAACAGATGCAGATCCGCTCCACGCTCGCCGACGGTCTGCGGGCGGTCCTTTCCCAGGTCCTTTTCAAGCGGATCGACACCAAGGGGCGGTGTGTCGCCCTGGAAATCCTGATCGCCAATTCCGCCGTCCGGAATCTCATCCGGGAGTCCAAGACCTTCCAGATTCCCTCCATGATGCAAACCGGAAAAAAATACGGGATGCAGCTGCTCGACGACGCGATCATGGATCTCATGAACAAGGGGTGGATCAGCCCGGACGACGCCTATCTCAAGGCCAACGACAAAACGAAATTCAGGCCCTTTCTGAGGATGCCCCCGACGGACTTCACGGAGGCATAGCTTTTCGTTCCGCTTTGACGCTTTGTGGGAGGTGATGATGAGAAAACAGGAAATCGATTACATCATGGGCAAAATGCTGGAAGCGCGCAAGGAGGTGTCCGACTTGAACATCACCGTGGGAAGGCCTTTCCAGGTCGAGAGTTACGGGCAGCTGGTCAGCGTCGAACTGAGCCCGCCCTTTAAAAGCCTGACCCCCTTCCAGACGGAGGTCTTTGCCCTGAATCTGATCAACGGGGATCGCCGCCTTACCGAATTGCTGGTCTCTCAGGGTTCCTGCGACGCCTCCTACGAACTTCCGGGCAAGGCCCGCTTCAGGGTCAATATCTTTTCGCAGCGGGGCCACTATTCGGCGGTGCTGCGAAAGCTGGAGGAAAAGATACCCACCATCGACGGCATGAAGCTGCCGGACGTGTTTCATCAGATCGCCGAAGAGAAAAACGGGATCGTCTTCGTCACCGGCGCCACGGGGAGCGGCAAGTCGACATCGCTGGCGGCCATGCTCAACGAAATTAATGAAAAAAAGTCCCTGCACGTCGTGACCCTGGAGGACCCCGTCGAATTTTCCCACACCCACAAGAAATCCACCTTCAATCAGCGGGAAATGGGCAGCGACTTCGACACCTATGCCAGCGGGCTCCGGGCCGCCCTCCGCCAGGCCCCCAAGGTCATCCTGGTCGGTGAAATGCGGGACCGGGAATCGGTGGAAATCGGCCTGAACGCCGCCGAGACGGGGCATCTCGTCCTGACGACCCTGCACACCGTCGATGCGGGCCAGACCATCAACCGCATCCTCGGCATGTTCTCCACGGAAGAGGAGAACCAGGTCCGCATCCGCCTGGCCGATACCACGCGCTGGGTGGTCTGCCAGCGGCTTCTCCCCAAGGAGGGCGGCGGACGGGTGGCGGCCTTTGAAATCATGGGGGCGAATCTGCGCGTGAAGGACGCCATCCTCCACGGCGAATCGGAGGGCAAGACCTTCTATGAGATCATTCAGGCCGGAAGGGCCTTCGGCATGACGACCTTTGACGACGATATCGTGGAGTTGTACCGTGAGGGGCAGGTCAGCGAGGAGACCGCGAAGGCTTACGCCTCGAGCAAAGGCGTCGTGGGGCGCGGCATTGACGCAATCAAGAGTGCGCGCGGGCAGCAGACGACGACACTGGGAAAGCTTGAAGTCGATGACGGCTACGGAAGGAAGCCGAAGATTTCCCCCTGGGAGCGGTGAGACGAAGGAGGCGGTCATGGCAGAGGAAAAAACCATTTTAGGTCCGGTCGAGGAAGACCTTTACGACGCGGCGGACAAGCCTTTCGATTTCGTGATCTCCGAAGGCGAAACGGCCTTGGTCTGTGAATCCGATCCCGCGTTCCGGAAGAAAATCAGTGATGCGCTGCTGAAGGAAGAATACCTGGTCACCGAGGCGGAATCCGTCAAGGATGCGCTCAAGAAGGCGCGTTTTCACACCTATGACGTGATTGTCGTCAACGAGTCTTTTGCCGCGCCGCAGCAGGATGCGAACGACATCCTCCTTCATCTCGAAAACCTGGGCATGGCAACGCGCCGGAAAATATTTGTGGCCCTGATCACGAACCGGTTCCGGACGATGGACAATATGGCCGCTTTCAACAAGAGCGTCAACATGGTCATCAACACGAAGAATATGGATGACGTGGCGATGATCCTCAAAAGGGGGATTTCTGAAAACGCATCGTTCTACTTCGTTTTCAAGGAAACCCTGAAGAAGGAAGGGCGGGCGTAGCCGGATGCGCGGAAGAGGAACCTATCGGCCGTCGCGAATGCTTTCGGCCTGCAGAACCATTTCTTCGGCCCGATCGGTCTGACCCAGAGCCCGGTAGGATTCGGCGAGATAAAGATAATAAAAAGCGTTTTTCGGCTCCCGGGAAATGGCCCTTCTGAATGTTTCCACGGCTTCCGGATGGTGGCCGGTCCGGGCGAGGGCATTTCCCAGCCGGTTGAGGTAGACGCCGGCTTCCGCTTCATTCCGCGCCACGGCATTTTCGTAGGATGCCATGCCCTCCACCAGTTTCCCCTGATCGATCAGCACGTCCCCCAGGCTCAAATGCAGCAGGGGTCTGTCGCCATAGTCCTTCAGGCATTCGCGGTATATTCGCTCCGCCCTGGCCGGCTGCCCTTCTTGCCGATAGACGTGAGCCAGCCGGCTGAAAAAAATCGGTGCTTCCGAGGGATCGATCCTCACGGCCCGCCGGTAGGCTTCTTCGGCGCGGTCGAAATCACCGGTCGCGGCCAGGGCATCGCCGAGTCCGCAGAAAAAAACCGAAGCGTCCGGCTCCATATCCGTCATCTTCTCGTAGACAAGAACGGCATCGGCCGGCCGGCCCGCCTTCAGATAGGCATCTCCAAGGTCTCCGAGAAGGGCAACGTCATCCGGCTGGGCCGCGACGACACGCTCGCAGAGGCGCACGAGGCGCTTGTAATCCGCCCCTTCCCTGAAAATCCGGACCAGTTCGTCGAAGGCAAATCCGGTGAATATTCTCCCCTGCAGCTCCTTTTCGAAGATCTGTTCGAAGCAATCCGTGGCCAGGTCGATTCTGCCGGCGTCATGACAGGCCCAGGCGAGTTTCAGGATAAACGAATCCTCGCCGGGATTCAGCTCGATCAGTTTCCGGTAAAAGATCATTGCCTCATCGTAGCGCCCCGCGTTCGCGCATTCTTCGGCGAGGGCCTGATAGCGTTCCGTTTTTTCGCTCTTATTCATGACGGACCGTCTGCAGTAAAAAAAATTCAGGCGGGGCCTGACCGGACCCGCCTGAATGGGAAACACTGGAAATCACGCTTGCCGTGACCGGTCAGCAGCTGCTGCAGGAACCGCCGCACCCGGCCCCGCCGACCAGGCTGGATGTGAGCTTAAAGCCGGCGCCGGCGGCCGACTCGATAAAGTCGACATTGACCGGTTTGACTTCGTCCAGCAGGACTTTGTCGATCAGATAGGTGATGCCCCTGTCCTTAAAAACCTCGTCGTTATCGTGCGACTCATCCAGAGCCATGCCGAGAGACGGGCCGCCTCACCCGGCCTGCATGAGAATCCGGATGGAATGCGGCTCCTTGCGGTCTTTCAGGAACGACTTTATCATTTCACTCGCTTTTTCCGTTACTTCGAACATATCTCCTCCTTCTTCCGATGATTGTTTGTATGGACGTCGATGTTCAATCGGGCGTAAGCTATTCATTGAACAGCGGTTTGTCAATCCAATTCATCCAATTCATACTGCTCCACGACTTTCCGGTATTTTTCATGAATCATGTTTCGGTCGAACTCATAGAATTTCCGAAGCAGGGTTTCCTGCTCTTCCTGTGAAAAATAACTCATGCAGGGGTAGAAGAACTGCTTGTCTTCCTTCCGGATATGCCTGGGGTAAAGGTCCGCCAGTTCGCTCAGGCAGTAGTTGATCTCCTCGCGGGCTGCCTCCTGCCCCTTCATGTAGCGCTCGTTGGCATCGGACAGCCTGCTGACGGTTTTTCGCGCGAAGACGTGCTCCTCCATCAATTCATCCATAATCCTGGCATGTTCGGGGGTAAGCCGTTTTCCGGCCAGTTCGCGGAACAGGATGTCCTCCTCCTTGCCGTGATGGGTCCGGTCGGCATAAGTCCTGAAAAAGTCGACGGCCGCTTGGACGAATCCGGCATTGACGTTTTTCTGTTCCCGGCTCCGGCCCGTTTCCTTCACGAACAGGCGGGCCATCTTTTCGATCAGCCGGTGTTCCCACATGAGCGGTCCGATCAGTTTCATCGCAGCTCCTCCCTTCTTCCGCTTTTTCCGTGCGGGGTCAATTTTTTGCCTTCCGTGGCAATTTCCTGCAGCGCCTGACGGTCGAGAACGGTCAGTTGATTCCGTTCCATTCGGATCAGCCCCTGATGGCTCATTCGGCTCATGATCCGGGAGAGGGTTTCCGGGATCGTTCCCAGCAGGGAAGCCAGCTGCCCCTTGGAAATGTCCAGACTGATCCTGCCGGCCTCGGGGTCTTTCTCGCAAAGGTAGAGCAGATGGGCCGCGAGCCTGGCCGGCACTTCCCGAAGGGACAGGTCTTCAATCAGCGCGGCGAACTTATGCAGACGCTGCGACAGGATGGCGAGCATGTTCAGGGCCAGGGAAGGATCCCTTCGAATCAGTGCAACAAAGGCATCCCGGGCGAAAAAGAGAAGCCTACAGGGGGCCTCCGCCGCGGCGAAAGCCGGGAAGCCTTTCCCCGTGAAGACGGCAACCTCCCCGAATGAATCACCCGGGCCGAACATGTGCAAAATCTGTTCCTTGCCTTCCGGTGAAATCTTGAAGACCTTGATGCGGCCGGACTGAACGACATAAAAACCGTTTCCGGGATCCCCCTCGGCAAAAACCATCTGCCCTTTCCGGTACGAGCGGGCCAGTGCGATCCTGCCCAGGGTCCGGTGCTGTTCAGCGGGCAGGCCTTCGAACAGCGGTATGGCCGCAAGCTGGCCCGCAATTTCCATTCGACATTCTCCTTTTAGCGGCATAAATTACACTTGTCCTTGACTTAAGTCAAAGCACATTTCCTGCCCGGCTTTTACCTTAGGGGCAACACATGCGGTTCTTTCCGTGACCGGAAGACTGTGAGGCGGGGATTGCGCTGAAACCATGAAAGGGTGAGGAGAAACAATGAAGATCAAGCGGAAGATTATTCGCATTGACGATGAAAAGTGCAACGGCTGCGGCCTTTGCGTGCCCTCCTGCGCGGAGGGGGCGATCCGCATCATTGACGGCAAGGCCAGGCTGGTTGCCGAGAAATACTGCGACGGACTGGGCGCCTGTCTCGGGGAATGTCCGGAAAACGCGCTGTCCGTCATCGAAGCGGAGGCCGAAACCTTTGACGCGGATGCGGCCGGCAAACAAGTGGAATCCCAACGTTCGCAGAAGCCCGACCCGATTCCCGCCGGGCCGTCCCTGCCCTGCGGCTGCCCGTCCACCCTGATGCAGATCTTTCCGCCCCCGGCGGCGTGTCGGCAGGCGAACGAACCGGTTTCCCGGACCGGCCCCGCAACGGCCCTTGGCCACTGGCCCGTCCAGATCCGGCTGGTCCCGCCGACGGCGCCGTTCCTGAAAGATGCCGATCTGCTCGTGGCCGCCGACTGCACGCCTGTCGCCTGCGGCCGGTTTCACCAGGATTTTCTCCCGGGAAGAGCCGTCCTCATGGGCTGTCCGAAATTCGACGACGTGGAGGTCTACGCCGAGCGGTTTGCGGACATTTTCCGGAGCAACGATATCCGGAGCGTCGCCGTTCTGGTCATGGAAGTGCCCTGCTGTCAGGGCCTGCCGGCCATCGTCCGCAAAGGCCTGTCGCTCTCGGGAAAGGACGTTCCCCTGGATGTGAAGATCATCACCACCCGCGGCGACATTCGGTCATAAGCCGGCCCACCGGGCCGCATGGTAGGCGGCCATCCCCCCCAGGAGGGACAGGGCGGTCATGAGGACCAGCGAAGCGGCAAACCATTTCCAGTCCCCCATCTCGCGCTTCATGGCCGCCATCGTCGCAACGCACGGGACGAAGAGCATCAGCACCACCAGGAAAGACAGGCCGGATGCCGGGGGCACCACCTGCGGCAGCACGGCTGCCAGGCCCTGTTCCCCGACGCCGTGGAGAACAGCCAGCGTGGCCACCGCATTCTCCTTGGCCATGATGCCCGTCAGCAGGGCCGTGATCATTTTCCAGTCGAGCCCGACCGGGCGTCCCAGCGGTTCGAAAAACAGGCCGATCCGAGCCAGCAGACTGTTCTCCACACGGCCGTCGGGCAGGTATGCCAGCAGCCAGACCAGGACGGAAACCACCAGAATGACCGATCCCGCCCGCTTCATGAAGGCCAGGGTCCTGCTCCAGACCGCCATCCCGATCGTTTTCAGGTCCGGCTTGTGATAGAGGGGGAGTTCCATGATGAACGGCATCGGTTCGCCCTTCATGAAAAAGTGGTTGATCAGTATGCCGACGAACCCCAGGACCAGGATGTTGGCGGAAAGCAGGGACCAGGACACGATCGTGGCCGACTTCGCAAACAAAGCCGCCGACACAAAAGTCAGCACGGCCAGCCGGGCCGTGCAGGGAACGAACGGGGACAGGATGACGGTGAGGAGCCTCTCCTTCCTGGATTCGACGATCCGCGCGCCGAGCACGGCGGGGACATTGCACCCGAAGCCGAGGCACAGGGGAATGAAGCTCTTGCCGTGAAGCCCGATCAAATGCATGAAGCGGTCCATCACGAAAGCCGCCCTTGCCATGTACCCGACGTCTTCCAGCAGGGCCATGGCGGCGAAGAAGATCAGCAGAACGGGCAGGAATGTCAGAACGGACCCGACGCCGCCGATGATGCCGTCCATCAGCAGGCCCCTGAGCCACGCGGGCGCGGAGGTGAGCGACGGCTCCAGCATGCCGGCGAACCGGCCGATCAGCCACTCGAGGCCTCTCTGCAGCGGCAGGCCGACCCGGTAGGTAACCAGAAAGACGAGACCGAAAATCATCAGCAGGATCGGGATTCCGAAAACGGGCAGGGTGAGGACGTGATCGATGCGGTCGGTGGTCAGGACCTGGCCCCGCTTGAACCTCGAAACGGCCGCCCGGGTGATTTCCTCGATCCAGTCGTACCGGCCGCCCACCAGGGCGTGCAGCGAATCCTCATGCTGGATCAGAAGTGTCCGGATCTCCCGCCACACCGCGGCCGGCACGATATTCTCGATCATGCCGGCGGTTTCCGGATCGCCCTCCATCAGCTTGGTCGCGACCCAGGGAACGGTGAGGGGCGGCCGCACATCGGCCTGGACCAGCTCCATGATTCTGGAAAAGACGTCGCGGTGGTCCGCAGCAACCTCGGGTCGCCGCGGACAGTAGTCCACTGCCTCCACGGACAGGGCGATGATCTGGTCGACCAGTTCCCGGATGCCCACGTTTTTCGAGGCAACCATGGAAACCACCGGGATCCCCAGGGTTTTCCGCAGGGCGTTCGCGTCGATGCGGATTCCCTGGGTTTGGGCCACATCAATCATGTTCACGGCAACGATGACCGGAGGGCTGAGCAGCAGTAGTTCCGACAGCAGATAGAGGCTTCTTTCCGGCGATGCGGCGTTGACCAGCAGGACAATCACATCGGGGCGGGTTTCGATGATGAAATCCCTGGCGATGCGCTCCTCTTCTGACAATGCCGTCAGGCTGTACGTGCCGGGAAGGTCCACGATCCGCATCTCGACGCCGTCGGAAATGTGGGTGCCCTCTTTTTTTTCAACCGTCTTTCCCGGCCAGTTTCCCACATGCTGCGAGAGACCGGTGAGAATATTGAAAACCGTTGACTTCCCCACATTGGGCTGACCGGCCAGGGCCACGGTTATTTTTCTTGTTTGCGGCGCCGGCGCCGGTTCGTCAGCCGGGGCGGCGACCCGGTAGACCATGATCTTTTCCGCTTCGCCGCTGCCGAGCGCCACCCGGGTGTCGGCGGCCTGCACGATAAAAAGTCCGCCGCTGATGCGCAGGATCCGGACGGCCGTATGCGTGGCAATGCCCATGGCGGCCAGGCGGCTGATCAGGGACTGCCCTCCGGAGATTGCCTGGACCAGACCGGCCTCACCCTCTTTGAGCGACGCCAGGGATACCGGCTCACCGGCCGGCGCGCGGCATTCTTTTTCAAAATGGGACATGGGCAAGGGGCGACTCGCTTTTCCGGATGGCGCTCAGACCCGGACGATTTTTCGAACCGGCCGGGTGGAGGCAACACGCGATTCGGGCATCCTGTAAAATCCGCCCGGTACCTTAGATGAGGCAGTTATGGAAGTCAAGGGTTCATGCCTTCATTCATGCTTCCCGTACGGTAGCCCCGCAGGTCCAGCGCGGTATAGGTGAACCCAATCTTTTTGAACTCCTGATAGACCTTTTCCATGAGGTCCCTTTCAAAAAAAATAACGCGTTCCTCCGCGGAAACCTCGATCCTTGCCGTGTCTCCGTGGTGTCGCACGCGGACCTGCCGGAAGCCGGCATCCAGGAGGAACTGTTCGGCCCGCTCCACGGCAAGGAGCTTTTCCGGCGTGATCTTCCGCCCGTAGGGGATTCGCGTTGCCAGACAGGCAGCGGCCGGCTTGTCCCAGGTCGGCAGGTTCATTTCCCGGGACAGAGTCCGGATATCCTCTTTTTTCATTTTCGCATCCTGTAAGGGACTGACGATGCCAAGATCGCGTGCGGCCGCGGCTCCCGGCCTGTAGTCATCCAGATCGTCGATATTGGAGCCGTCGGCAACATGCTTCAGATTGCTTTCGCGCGCCACGGCGGCAATCTTCGCAAAAAGGGCGCGTTTGCAGAGGTAGCACCGGTCCGGCGGATTTTCCGAAAAACCCGCGATATCGAGCTCATTCAAGAGGATGACCCGCTGGGGAATCCGGTGCGAACTCGCAAACTCGGCGGCTTCGGCAAATTCCCTCTCGGGAAAGAAGGGGGAACGGGCCGTCACGGCCAGAACGTTTTTTTCAAGAACGTCATGGGCGACTTTGAGCAGAAAGGCGCTGTCCGCGCCTCCGGAAAAGGCGACTGCTGCCTTCTCCAGCACCTGCAAACGCGCTTTTAGGACTTCCATTTTTCCTCGCACGTCCATCATGCGTCACCTTGGCGGTTCGCGTCCGCAGGCCCATCGATGATCCCCCCGCCCAGAACCCTGTCCCCGTCGTAGAAAACCGCAGACTGCCCCGGCGTGACCGCCTCCTGCCCGTCCGCGAAGTCGGCATGGAGCCGGTCATTTTCGAATCTTACCGTGCAGGGGACATCTTTCTTGCGGTAGCGGATTTTGACATGGGCCGTCCGCGGCCAGTCACGGACCAGGATGCTCAGATCGCCGGCGACCAGGCCTGCCGCCCGCAGTTCTGCCTTTTCTCCCACGACGATCCGGTTCCTCTCCGCATCGATGGCGGTTACATAGAGAGGTGTCCTGTGGCTGATCCCCAGGCCGCCGCGCTGGCCGATGGTATAGAAGACGATGCCCCTGTGTTCGCCGAGTTTCCGGCCTTCCCGATCGACAATCCACCCCGGGTGAATCTCCGGCAGGCGGCCGGCGACAAAGGCCTGGTAATTCCGCTGCGTCACAAAGCAGATATCCTGGCTTTCCCCTTTG
This sequence comes from uncultured delta proteobacterium, assembly GCA_963709485.1. Classification (GTDB taxonomy): domain Bacteria; phylum Desulfobacterota; class Syntrophia; order Syntrophales; family Fen-1087; genus JAXDBM01. The sequence goes on along the minus strand of CAVPWE010000005.1, from coordinate 175,593 downwards.
GCTGCGACGGGGAGTCCGGCCTTTGACGCGATCGCCCGCACCTCCGCTTTCATATAGGGCGCCAGGGGAAAAAGGATCGATGAAAGCTTATCCGGCGCCATGTGGTAGAGGAAATAGGTCTGGTCCTTGCGTCTGTCCCGCGGCCGCTTCAGAACAGGACCCGCGGCCGTTTCTTCGATGCCGGCGTAGTGGCCCGTGGCCAGATAGTCAAAGCCCATGGCCTTTGCCTTGTCCAGCAGCGTCCCAAATTTCAGATAGCGGTTGCAGTTGACGCAGGGGTTCGGAGTCCGGCCGCGGGCATACTCATCAATGAAGGGGCGGATCACCTGCGCTTCCAGCGCCGGGGCAAAATCGAAGATATGATGTGGAACCCCGAGCCGGTCGCAGACCCGCCTTGCGTCGTCGACCGCTTCGGTTCCGCCGCCGCAGGGCTTTTCTCCCTTGACGGCCTGCACGCCGAGGCACATGGTCGCGCCCGCGACGTCACATCCCCGCTCTTTCAGTAAAAAAGCCGCGACGGAGGAGTCTACGCCGCCGCTCATGGCCACCAGGATTCTTCGCTTCAATTCCCGCTCCTGTCATCGTCCCGGTTTTTTTCAGGGATTTTCCCGTTCAGGCCATCAGCTTTCACCGGAGTGGCCGCAGAATCCCGATGATTCTGTTTCATGTCTTTTCGTCAAATCTGTGGACCGAGGGCATAATCAGACTTCTCCCGGTTCGAGCGGACCAAATGCTCAAGCGTGATGCTTTCCAATATCTCCGAGATCCTGACGCCAAGCAATGACCAGTCATCGCGGCTGGCGCAGGTGGATGCGCGCGGGCAGGCCGATGGGCTTTTCACGCAATCGACCAGACAATGTCCCTTTTTGTCAAGATTTTTTATGATTTTGATTATCAACCGATATCCATAAACTGGTTGACAATTAAAGCCAATTCTCATAGTAGAGGGCGATAACTTTATCGTCTATCGGTTAAATCTATTGAATATTATTGATAAAATAAAAAACAGGGCCATCAAAGAGAAAAATCTGGGAACGGACGATGCTTTGCGCCTTTTCGAGGAAGGGGCATCCCGTCCGTTTCATCTCATGGCGGCCGCGTCGGATATCCGGGAGCACTTCAAGGGAAATGCCGTGATTCTCTGCGGCATCACCAACGCGAAATCGGGCAAGTGTTCCGAAAACTGCGCCTTCTGTGCCCAGTCGTCCCATTACACGACCGCAGTTCCGTCCTACCCTCTTAAAAAGGCCCGACAAATCATCAAAGAGGCGGAAATGGCGGGGAGGGCGGGGGCCGAAATGTTCGGCATCGTCACCAGCGGCAAGCGCGTCAAGACCAGGAAGGAATGGACGGAAATTTTCGGGGCGGTGCGGGGCATCCATGAACTGGGAATGAAAGCCTGTGCCTCTCTGGGCATAATCGATCGTGAGATGGCGGAGGCGCTGAAGGCAGCCGGACTTTACCGTTACCATCATAATCTCGAGACGTCGCGGAGCTTTTTCAGGAAAATCTGCACCACCCACGCCTACGAGGAAGATGTGGAAGCGGTCCGGGCGGCCCGGTCGGCGGGCCTTTCCACCTGCTGCGGCGGCATCATCGGGCTGGGTGAAGGGGTCGGTCACCGGATCGAACTGGCCCTGACGCTGAGGGATCTCGGCGTGGACTCCGTTCCGGTCAACATTCTCAATCCAATCAAGGGGACGCCGCTCAGCCGGACCCCGCCGCTGCCGCCGCTGGAGATTCTGATGACCATTGCCGTCTTCCGGTTTCTGCTTCCGGACAGGGACATCAAGCTCTGCGGCGGCAAGGAGAAGAACCTCCGCCAGTTGCTGCCGCTGGGGCTGGTGGCGGGCGCCAATTCACTCATGACGGGAAACTATCTGACCACCCTGGGACGGGATGCGAGCCTTGACCGTGAGATGATCGAAGATTTGGGCCTTCGGGCAACCCGGGAAGCGACGCCGGTCTGCTCCTGCGCCGCCGGCAGGAAAGGACGCTGCCGGCCATGAGCGATGCCGTCCCCGCCGGCGAGACCCGGGAGCTTTTGCGGAACGATCTGAAGGCGGGTGCCGGCGCGTGGGTCTCCGGCCGGCTGCTCGGAGAGCGGCTGGCCGTGTCGCGATCCGCCGTCTGGAAGCAGATCCGCGCGCTGAAGGAAGAGGGCTACGTCATTGAATCTTCGACCCGCAAGGGCTACCGGTTGCGCGGCCTTCCCGATCTCCTGCTGATCCGGGAAATTCGCGACGGCCTGGCGACGCGTGTGCTGGGTCGAAGGGAATCCCGGTATGACCGCCGGACCGATTCCACGAACCGGATCGCGAAAGAAATGGCCGCACAGGGCGCGCCGGAAGGATCGCTGGTCGTTGCCGAAGAGCAGGCGCGGGGGCGGGGCCGGATGGACAGAAGCTGGTTTTCTCCGCCGCTGCAGGGCATTTATGCCTCGCTGATCCTGAGGCCTTCCATTCCTCCCCACGAAGCGCCCCGCATGACGCTCCTTTCCGCCGTCGCCGTCGCCGAAGCGCTGCTGGCGCTGACATCGCTGGATGTGCGGATCAAGTGGCCCAACGACATCCTTGTGAAGGGAAGGAAGATCGCGGGGATTCTCACCGAGATCAGCACGGGCATGGATGACGTCGAGTACATGATCGTCGGCCTGGGGGTGAACGTCAACATTCCGCCAGACGGCTTTCCGGGAGAAATTCGCCGGGAGGCGACCAGCATTCTGGCCGAAACGGGTTTTCCCTTTCCGCGGGTTGCCCTCCTGCGCCGCTGCCTGGAAGCCTACGAAACGTGGTACGATATTTTCAAGATGAGCGGATTTGGTCCCGTGATGCAGCGCTGGAAGTCACTGACGGATATGATGGGCCGCCGCGTCAGGGTGCGGACGGCCGGAAGGCAGCATGTGGGTGAAGTCCTGGATTTCGATCCGGAGGGCTTCCTGATCCTTCGGGATGACCGGGGCGAGGCGGTCCGGATCTTTTCCGGGGATGTCACCCTGCTCTGAAAAGGATTCCGGGCGAAGCAGCCCTTTCGCGGGGAACGAATGGAAATGGGAGGTGGCGATTGCCTCAAAAAGAAATATCCCTGAGGGGAATGGCATACGCGTCCATGTTCGGGGCGCTGACCGCCCTCGGGGCCTACATCATGATCCCGCTGCCGCCCGTTCCCGTCACCATGCAGACGCTCTTTGTCGATCTGGCCGGTGCCCTGCTGGGCGGATATCTGGGCGCCCTGAGCCAGGTCGTTTACATCCTGCTCGGTGTTGTCGGTCTGCCGGTTTTTTCCGGCGGCAAGGCCGGGGCCGGGGTTCTCCTCGGTCCGACGGGCGGCTATCTCATCGGGTTTGTCGTGGGGGCCTTTGTCATCGGCAAACTGACGGCCCTGCGGCATAAGCCGGGGCTGGTCTGGCTGGTCTTTTCCATGTCCCTGGGCATCGCCGTGGTGTATCTCCTGGGCATCGCGCAGCTCATGTTCGTTGCAAAACTGGACCTTGCCGGGGCCATCGCCGTGGGCCTGCTCCCGCCCCTGCCGGGCGACATCCTGAAGATCGTTGTTGCGGCGCTGATCTGCCGGAAGGTGCGGGAACATATCCGCCTGTAGGGGCGCATTGCATGAAAGAGGGGGTTTCCGAAAAGAGGCCATGATTAAAGCCCGTCAATTGAGCTACTGTTATGACGGTCGGGACATGCCGGTCCTGCAGAAGATCACGATGGAAATTCACGAAGGGGAGCATGTCGCCCTGATCGGGCCGAACGGCTGCGGCAAGACCACGCTGATCAAGCATTTCAACGCGCTCCTTGCGCCGGTGGAGGGATCGGTTGAGGTCGACGGCATGGATACCCGGGACCGCAAAAGCCACAGGGAGATCCGGCGGCGGGTGGGGATGGTTTTCCAGAATCCCGACAATCAGATCGTGGGCGTGACCGTCGAGGAGGATGTGGCGTTCGGCCCGGCCAATCTCGGCCTGCCCGCCGGGGAGATCCGGGAACGGGTCGACGAGGCCCTCGTCCTGGTCGGGCTGGAGGCCTTTGCAAAACGGGCCCCGCACACCCTTTCCGGAGGTGAGAAGCGGCTGGTGTCCATCGCCGGCGTCCTGGCCATGGACCCCCGTTACCTTGCCCTGGACGAACCCACGGCCTATCTCGATCCGCCGAGCCGGGAACGGGTCCTTGCCATGATACAGCGGCTGCATCGCCGGGGGATCGCCATCATCCACATCACCCACGATATGAACGACCTTGCCGGCGCAAACCGCCTGCTGGTGATGGACCGGGGCGCGATTGTCCTGGACGGGGCGCCGCCGGACATCTTCAGCCGGGTCGAGGCGATGAAGGACCTCGGCCTTCACGTTCCTCAGGTGACCCTGCTGATGCGCAGGTTGCGGGAAAGCGGGCTGGACCTGAAGACGGATATTCTGACGATCGATGAAGCCTGCGCGGAAATATCGTCGCGCATCGGTCCGAAGGGGGAAGGTTCATTCATCGGTTCCGATTCGACGGGGGGCGGATGAAAATGTTCCGTCCCGGTCAGTTCGCCGCCGGCGGGTCGATCATCCACCGGATCGATCCAAGGGTCAAGGTCGCTTCGACCGTCGCCCTGAGTCTGCTCACGTTTCAGGCAGGCTGGATGGATGCCTGCCTCATCAGCCTGCTGCTCCTGACCGTGATGCGGGCGTCCCGTCTGGAATTCGCCCGCATGCTGCGTGCGCTCAGGCCGCTGGCTTTGTTTGCCGTTCTTTTCTTCCTGTTGCATCTTTTCTTCACCGATGGTACAGCGCTTCTGTCTCTGCCTTCGCTGCACATCCGGATCACGCGGGAGGGCCTCTTTCGGGGGAGTATGGTGGCCTGGCAGTTTGCCGCCCTGGTCCTGAGCGGTGCCATTCTGTCCATGACGACGACGCCATCGGAGCTGATCGGCGGCCTCGAGAAGCTGCTCTCTCCCCTGAAATACCTGGGGCTGCCGACGCAGGAGATCGCCGTCATGGCTGCCATGGCGCTGCGCTTTATGCCGACCCTGATGGACGAATTCGACCGGATCCGCATGGCACAGGCGGCGCGCGGCGCCGATCTTCGGCAGGGCGGCCCGTTGCGGCGGGCGAAAATCGCCATGTCCATGTCCGTGCCGTTGATGATCAGCGCATTCCGCCGCGCCGACGAACTGGCCGATGCGATGGAAGCCCGGGGCTATCACCGCGGTCCGCGAACGGCCCTTCGGGAGCTCCGCCTCGACGGCCGGGATTTGGCGGCGATGGGCTTCATGCTGATTTTCATGGCCGTGCTGGCGGTTTCGAGAGTATATCTGAGTCCGTGAAACCGACCGGGAAGTTCCCCGTGGAAAGGATGTCCTCATTGGATAAAGGGCCGTGGACCTGGGTCGATTCGCCGCTCAAAGGGCGGTCCGCCGCAAGGGATATCGAAGCGTCGGCGGTCCTCTGCATCGATACGGAATACGATTCGTTCCGCTATTTCCGGGACAAGCTCTGCCTCATCCAGATCAAGGCGGCAAGGCGGACCTATCTTTTCGATCCGTTCAACGGCACGGACATCTCCTTTCTGGCCGGACCCTTCGCCCATCCCGGCGTCGTGAAGGTTCTGCATGCCGGAGACAACGACATTCGGCTGCTGAAGCGGGACTACGGCTTCGGCTTCAAAAACGTCTTCGATACGCACCGGGCCGCTGCCGTTCTGGGCTGCCGCTTCCTCTCCCTGTCAACCCTGATCGCACAGCACCTGGGTGTCGACCTCGTGAAAAAGAAGAAAATCCAGCGCTCGCAATGGGATAAACGGCCCCTGACGGAGGAGCAGCTGCGGTATGCCGTGCTGGACACGGCCTACCTGACGCCCCTGTACGAAAAATTGTCGGCGGACCTCCGCGGCCTGGGCCTGGAAAAACAGGCGCGCCGCGCCTTCGCGGACGTCGCGGCGGGAACGTGGCAGGAAAAAACGCTGGATGTCCAGGGGCACAGGAAAATCAAGGCTTACGCTTTTCTGGAATCCGATCAGAAAACCGCCCTGAAACGCCTCTATCGCTGGCGGTTTCAGAAAGCCCGGGACACGAACCGGGCCGTTTTCATGATCCTCTCCGATCAGGAACTGGTGAACTTGGCCTGCGTTGCGGATCCGAGCCGGATCACGCTGAAAAAGGAAGGCGGCCTTTCCGCGGAAAAAGCCGACCGCTACAGTGAGGAGATCATCCGCGCGCTCCGTTCCCGGGCATCTGTTTAACGGATGTCCACATGGTAGTTCTGCAGTGATTTTGCCCGTCCGTGACCCTTCCGGAAAGCGGCAATGCCCTTGGCCGCGGCAATGGCCGCAGCGATCGTGGTGATGTAGGGCACCTTGTATTTGATGGCGGCCTTGCGGATGTAGGAATCGTCGTGCAGGCTCAGTTTGCCGATGGGCGTGTTGATGACCAGCTGAATCTCCTCATTCATGATGCCGTCCACGATGTTGGGCCGGCCTTCGTGCATCTTCAGGATGGGTTCGGCCTCCACGCCGTGCTCCTGGAGGAAGCGTTGCGTTCCGTCGGTCGCCTTGATCCGGAATCCCAGCTTCCGGAATTCCCGCGCCACTTCGACAATCCCCCCCTGGTCGTTCGGGTTGACCGTGATCAGGACGGCGCCCTTGTCGGGAAGCACCTGCTGTGCCGCCTCTTCCGCCTTGTAAAAGGCCAGGCCGAATGAATCCGCCAGTCCCAGGACTTCCCCGGTCGAGCGCATTTCCGGTCCCAGCAGGGGATCCACCTCCTGAAACATGTTGAAGGGGAAGACGGCTTCCTTGACGCCGAAGTGCGGGACGAACCTGTTCTTCAGGTTCAGGTCGCTAAGCTTTTTCCCCAGCATCACCTGCGTGGCGAGGCGGGCCATGGATACGTTGCATACTTTTGAAACCAGCGGCACGGTCCGGGAGGCGCGGGGGTTGGCCTCCAGGATATAAACCACGTCATTGGCAATGGCGTACTGGATGTTCATCAGGCCGACGACATTGAAGGCGATGGCGATCTTGCGGGTGTAGTCGCAGATGGTGTCGATGTGCCGGGCCGGGATGCTGATGGGCGGGATCACGCAGGCGGAATCCCCGGAGTGGACGCCCGCCAGTTCGATGTGCTCCATGACGGCGGGAACGAAGGCGTCCTGCCCGTCGGAGATGGCGTCCGCCTCGCACTCGATGGCGTTCTCCAGGAACTTGTCGATCAGGATGGGGCGCTCCGGCGTCACCCCGACGGCCGCCGTCACGTAGCGCTTGAGCATCTCCGCGTCGTGCACCACCTCCATGCCGCGGCCCCCCAGCACGTAGGAGGGCCGGACCATCAGGGGATAGCCGATCCGCCCGGCGATGACCAGCGCCTCCTGCAGGGTGCTTGCCATCCCGGAGGCCGGCATGGGGATGCCCAGCCGGTCCATGAGCCCGCGGAAACGGTCCCGGTCCTCAGCCATGTCGATGGTCTCCGGCGACGTTCCGATGATCTTGACACCGGCCGCCGCCAGCTCTCCGGCGATATTGAGCGGCGTCTGGCCGCCGAACTGGCAGATGACGCCTTCCGGCTTTTCCTTCTCGTAGATGCTCAGGACATCCTCGACCGTGAGGGGTTCGAAATAGAGTTTGTCGGAGGTGTCGTAATCGGTGGACACCGTTTCCGGATTGCAGTTGACCATGATGGATTCGAATCCCTCGTCGCGGAGCGCGAAGGCGGCGTGAACGCAGCAGTAATCGAATTCGATTCCCTGGCCGATGCGGTTGGGGCCGCCGCCGAGGACCATGATCTTCCGCCTGTCGCTGATGTCCACCCTGTCCGGGGCATTGTATGTGGAGAAGTAGTAGGCGGCATTTTCCACGCCGCTGACCGGGACGGGCTCCCAGCGCTGCCCCATGCCGATGGCCAGACGCTGCCGGCGAACCGCATCCTCGCCGACATCGAGGAGCATGGCCAGGTAACGGTCCGCGAAGCCGTCCTGCTTGGCCTTCCGCAGCAGGTCGTCCGGGAGCTTCTTTCCGCAGTATTTGCGGATTTCCTCCTCCAGCGCCACCAGTTCCTTCATCTGTCCGATGAACCAGGGCTTGATGTAGGTCCGCCGGGACAGCAATTCCACATCGGCGCCCTTGCGCAGCGCCTCGTACAGGATGAACTGACGTTCGCTGGACGGTTCGGCGAGAAGCTCCATCAGCGCATCGAGCGATTTTTCATGAAAATCCTTGACGAACCCGAGCCCGTAGCGGCCCTTTTCCAGAGACCGGATGGACTTCTGGAAGGCCTCCTTGTAGGTTTTGCCGATGCTCATCACCTCGCCCACGGCGCGCATCTGGGTTCCCAGCCGGTCTTGGGCGCCGGGGAATTTTTCGAAGTCCCAGCGGCAGAATTTCACGACGACGTAATCCCCCCCGGGCGTGTATTTGTCGAGCGTTCCTTCCCGCCAGTAGGGGATCTCGTCGAGTGTCAGACCGCCCGCCAGCAAGGAGGAAACCAGGGCAATGGGAAATCCCGTGGCCTTGGAGGCCAACGCCGATGAGCGGGACGTGCGGGGATTGATCTCGATGACCACGACGCGGCCCGTTTCCGGCTGATGGGCAAACTGGATGTTGGTGCCGCCGATCACCTCGATGGCCTCCACGATGTCGTAGGAGTATTTCTGCAGGCGCTTCTGCAGTTCCGGGCTGATGGTGAGCATGGGGGCCGTGCAATAGGAGTCGCCGGTGTGCACCCCCATGGCGTCCACGTTTTCGATGAAGCAGACGGTGATCATCTTGTTTTTTGCATCCCGCACCACTTCCAGCTCCAGCTCTTCCCAGCCGAGCACGGACTCCTCGACGAGAATCTGTCCCACCAGGCTGGCCGAGATCCCCCGGCTGGCGACGGTGCGAAGCTCCTCCAGGTTGTAGACGAGACCGCCGCCGGTGCCGCCCATGGTGTAGGCGGGGCGGATGACGACCGGGTAGCCGAGCTTTGCGGCGATTTTTTCCGCCTCTTCGACGGTGTAGGCCGGTTCGCTCTGGGGCATCTCGATGCCGAGGCGGTTCATGGTTTCCTTGAAGGCGATCCGGTCCTCGCCCCGCTCGATGGCATCCACCTGGACGCCGATGACCTGGACATTGTGCTTTGCGAGGATTCCCGCTTTGGCCAGCTGGGAGGTCAGGTTGAGGCCGGTCTGGCCGCCGAGGTTCGGCAGGATCGCGTCGGGCTTCTCGTTCTCGATGATCTCCTTCATCGTCTGGAGATTGAGGGGTTCCACATAAGTGGCGTCGGCCATTCCCGGGTCGGTCATGATGGTCGCCGGGTTCGAATTGACGAGCACGATTTCGTAACCCAGCTTCCGCAATGCCTTGCAGGCCTGCGTTCCCGAATAATCGAATTCACAGGCCTGGCCGATCACGATCGGGCCGGAGCCGATGATCATGACCTTGCTGATATCGCTGCGTTTTGGCATTTTGTATCCTTTCTGTTCAAGCCATCATCAGGACGATCATGGCATTTTATCGGGTTCGCGAACGGGGAATGCAGGAAGATGCAGATGGGGAACCGGCCTGCTTCCCTGCCGGAGTGATCCTTCACGGGCGTGGGGACTATAGGGAAGTTGCCCCTTCCTGTCAAGGTTTTATGACGCCTTCTTTTCCCTTGACGGACGATCGGCCTTTGTCCTACATTCCCCGGAACATCAGGAAGTTTTTCTCCCCACGCTGAAGGGGCCCCGCCCGCCGGACGATGCGTCGGGCCGGGCATAGGCATCGCCGGCCGGTGCGGAAAGGCGCGCTCGCCGGGCGGCGCCGAAGCAGGCCGACGGCACGGACCGGCAGGTGATCAAGGAACAGGGGTATGGCTGACCGTGAAAAAAGGACATCCCGGCGGATCACGCCCGACGAACTGCTGGCCCGCATGGGCGTGACCCCGGCGGACAACCGTGAAGGTTACGGTTTTGTCGTCCCCTGGAAAAGCAAAATCGCCGGAGGGGTCGTCAAGAGCATGATCAAGTGGGACAAGGTCCTCTCGTCGGTCAGCGACAACCCCCTCTTCGGACCTTTTGCCCTGGCCGCCTACTGGCAGCGTTTGATCCTCGACAGGACGGTGCTGGATCCGATCCGGCAGCTGGCCCGCTTTTTAACGCTGACCGGTCGCAATCCCGATATCTTCGGCGAGATGAACGGGTGGATCTATCTGAACTATGCCCGTCTCATGCACAGCCTCTGCGGAAACTTCATCACCGACGGCAGCTTTGATATCGAAAAGGCGCGGCGTCTGACCACGAAGGAGGAGGGCAGGGACTTTCTGAAACGGTGTGTTGAGGAATTCGCCTTTCTGGAAATGAACTTCAGCTCCCTGGGCCTGACGCGCCTGAGGGCGATGAAGGAGCTGTTGACCGCACTTCTGGTGGTGATTACGGAGACCCCCCTGAAAAACGAACGCCTCCCCTACATGCCCAGGAAAGCCGACGGCGCCGACGCACTGACCTTCTCCGCTTACCTGGAGGAGGGGCGGCGCCGCCTGGAGAACATCTACCGCGAGAACGCCTTCGACATCAAGGACTACGCGGAACGCGCCACGGGCGGAAAAATCGGCTACTGCCCCTATGAGATTGTCGACGGCTCCAACCTCCATTCCGTGGTGCTTCGCCACTATTTTCCGCTGATGGACGAGTACCGGTCCAACGGCAAGGTGCTCTACCTGAACACGCCGCTGATCAACAAGCCGGAAATCTACGACCTGGCGCAGGGCAAGTCGATTGTCGAGAGCATGCTCAAGGAGGGTTATGAAATCTATCTGGTCGAGTACGGCGATGCCGGATTCGAGAGCACGCGCCTTGGACTGGATTTTTACGGGAAGACGGTTCATGATCATTATCTCGACATGATCGGCAAACGGCATCCGGGAAAAGAGATCCATGTGATGGGCTACTGCATGGGCGGGACCCTGATCCTGCCCTATCTCGCGCGGCGCGCGGAGGAGCGGATGGCCCGCAGAAGACCGATGGACATCAAGAAAGCGGCCGTTGTCGTCGCTCCGGTCCGGTTCGACGACGGGGAAAGCGGCCACGCAAAAATGAGGGAGATTGTCCGCACGGAATATGACCGGGATGTCGTGGAGACCCTGTTCGGCGACGTCAATATACCGCCCCAGGTCATTGAATTCGGCATGAACGAAATCCAGGCCGGGGTTTCCTATTACATGGCCAGCGGATTCTACAGCCGTGCGGTCAAGCCGGACTCGCTGCCGGATTCGGCGCCTTTCCTCTTCTGGCTCACCCACGGCACCAAATTCCCCGCGCAGGCCCACCTGGAATGGCTGCAGAAGATTTATACGGACAACCAGATCTATGAAGGGACCTATTGCCTTCCTTCCACCGTGCCGGCCCTCGACGGAAAGCCGGTGAACATGGATGCCCTCGGCAAGGCCGGGGTCGCCCTCTTCAATTACCGGGGCGACCGGGATCCCATTGCCCCTGCCGGATCCTGCGTTTCCAGCGATCTCTGGGGGCTGGTCTCGGACCGGAACATCGGGATCAGCAGCAGCGGTCTGAACCGCACCATCGAGCAGCATGTGGGGCACGTGTTCGTCGTCAGCAAGAAACTGCTGGCCCAGTACCTGGGAGTGGTCAAGGCTTTTTTCAGGGGCGACCATTCGATACCGCTTGAATCATGACAGACCCGTCTGACAGCGCAGGGACGACGCTTCCCTGTCCGGCCGTCGCCCTCTTCACAGGGGAGCGGCTTCACGGATTCAAGGTTCTGCAGGTTTTGCAGATCCCGGACATCCGCGTGACCGCCTACGAGATGGAGCATGAGGCGACGGGCGCAAAGGTTCTCCATCTCCATTGCGACGACCGCGAAAATCTCTACGCCATCGGCTTCCGCACGCCGCCCGGCGATTCCACGGGCCTCCCCCACATCCTGGAGCATTCCGTCCTGGCCGGATCCGACCGCTTTCCCCTCAAGGATGCCTTCAATGAACTCATGAAGGGGACCCTGCAGACCTTCATCAACGCCTTCACCTATCCGGACAAGACCATCTACCCCGTTGCCAGCCAGGTCCGGGCCGACTTTTTCAACCTCGCCAGCGTCTACACCGACCTGGTTCTGAAGCCCCGTCTTCTCAGGCAGACCTTTGCCCAGGAGGGCCATCACCTCGAACTGGCCGATCCGGAAGACAGCGGCAGCGACCTCGTCATTACCGGGGTCGTCTACAATGAAATGAAGGGGGCCTATGCTTCACCGGACAATCTGATGTACAAGGCGATCCAGGAAAATCTCTACCCGGAGACCGCCTATGCCCACGACTCCGGCGGGAACCCGGAGGAGATCCCGAAACTGACGTACGAAGCGTTCCGGCAGTTTCACCGGGACTACTACTCGCCCGCCAATGCGCGCTGGTTTCTGTACGGGGACATTCCCACCGCCGATCATCTGGTCTTCCTGGAGAAAATGCTGTCGGGTTTTGGCCGCGTTTCCGTCGACTCGTCCGTGCGGAGCCAGCCCCGCTGGTCGAAACCGGCGAGGGTCGGCGGCGGTTATCCCGTCGGGAAGGATGAGGATCTCCAAGGCAAAACAACCGTCAACGTGGCCTGGATGACGGCCGAAAACACGGATGATGAAACGGCCCTGCTCCTGCAGATTGTGTCGGGAATGCTGGTCGGCAGCGCTGCCGGGCCGCTGCGGAAGGCCCTCATCGATTCCGGTCTGGGGGAGGACCTCTCTCCCGTAAGCGGCCTGGAGCGGGATCTGAAGCAGATCGTCTTTTCCGCGGGACTGAGGGGCGCCGATGCCGGGAGCGCGGATCGGATCGAATCCCTGATTCTGGAGACGCTGGGCCGTGTGGTCGCATCGGGCTTCGAGCGGGACCTGATCGAAGGGACGCTGCACCAGGTGGAATTCCAGGGCCGGGAGATCAAGCGGAGCGCCTATCCCTACGGGATCCTGCTGATGGGGCGCGCCTTTCATGCCTGGCTGTACGGCGGCGACCCGCTGGCCGGCCTCAACTTTCCCCGTCTGATCGAAGGCATTCGCAGAAAATGGGCGGACAACCCGGGAATTTTCCAGGACATCGTCCGGACCTGGCTTGTGGACAATCCCCACCGCCTGCTGTCCGTCATGGAACCGGACCCGGACTACAACGAGAAACGCGAAGCCGCGCTGAAGCGGAAAATGGCCGGGATCAAGGCCGGTCTGTCCGCCGCGGATCTTGAACGCATCCGCCGCGAGGGCGCCGAACTGAAGAAGTTTCAGTCGGAAGCCGATTCCCCCGAAGCCCTGGCGACCCTGCCCCGGCTGCATCTCAAGGACATTGAGAGAACCGTGGCGACCGTTCCGACGGAGCATATATGCATCGCGGGTATTCCGGCCCTGGTTCATGATATCTTCACGAACGGGATTGTCTATCTCGACCTGGCTTTTGACGTCTCGGACGTTCCGGAAGATCTCCAGCCGTACCTTCCCCTGCTGGGCAAGCTGATGGCCAACATGGGCGCCGCCGGTTTCAGTTATGAGGAGATGGCCAAACGCATCGCGCTCCGGACGGGAGGGCTCGGCTGCGCCCTGGCCGCCGGACTGACGGCCGCGGGGAGGACGCCCTGGCAGAAAATGATCGTTCGCGTCAGCGCCCTGCACCGCAACACGGAGGAGGCGGTGCGGATCCTCTCCGATATGCTCACGGCCGGCGACCTGTCCCAGGAGGCGCGCATGCGGGACCTGATCGCGGAGAAGAAAAACCGGCTGCACGCCTCCGTGATCCCCTCCGGTCACCTCTTTGCAAAGAGGCTCGCCGGGGCCGCGCTTACGCTACCCGCCTGGCGCGACGAGCAGTGGCACGGCAAGACACAGATCCGGCTGCTGGCGGATGTGGCGGACCGGTTCCAGGCCCGCGCAGGGGAATTTCAGGAGAAGTTCGGGCGCCTCAAGGAGCTGATCTTTAGAAGGGAACGGCTGACGCTCAATCTGACATCCGACAGCGGAGGGCTCTCCCTGCTCGCGGAGGAGGCACAGCGGCTCATCTCCCGCCTGCCGGACGGGGGGGCGCCGGGCGCTGCCTCGATGCCGGACCTTTTCCGCCGGGATGCCGGCGTGGCCATACCGGCGCAGGTCTGCTATGTTGCCCAGGCGATGGAAGCGCCGACCTATGCCGATCCCCTCGCCGCTTCCCTGTATGTTGCGGCCAAGCAGCTTTCCAGCGGCTACCTGTACAAGCAGATCCGCGTCCAGGGCGGCGCCTACGGCGGAATGTGCCAGTTTGACCCGATGAACGGCGTCTTCGCCTTTCTCTCCTACCGCGATCCTCATCTTCTCGAGACCCTTCAGGTCTACCGCCGGACGGCGGATTTTCTCGCCCGCGAACCCTTTTCCGGCGAGGAGCTGGAAAAGGCGGTGATCGGCGCCATCGGCGCCATCGACCGGCCCATGGATCCCGCGGGCCGGGGGTACACCGCCATGATCCGGACGTTTGCCGGCCTGACCGACGAAGACCGCCAGCGCTTCCGGGACGGGATTCTGGGCGTCACGGCAGCGGCGGTTCGGGAGACGGCCGTCCGCTATTTCGGGCCGGCCGCCGCATCCGCGGTCATTGCCGTGTTCGCACCGGAAGACAGGCTCCTTCAGGCCAATGAGACCCTGTCGCCGAAGCTCACGGTAGAAAGCCTGGCATAGCCGGACCGGTCCCCGTCAGAGGGAAAATCGGGGGAGAAAACGGGGGATGCCGCGGCGGTGCGGGTGCGATTCCGGAGCGCCTTTGTCTCCGGCAGGACAGGATGGTTCATGACCCATGTGCGGACGCTTTGCCTTGCTGACGGACCTGTCCGTGGTCACCGCGTCATTCGACGTTCAGGAAGTGGCCTGTGAATTCAGGACGGGCAGCAACATCTCGCCCGGCCGGCAGGTCGCCGCGGTCATCCACGACGGCGTGAACCGTCTGGTCGGTCTCCGGTGGGGCCTCATTCCCGCATGGGCAAGGGATCCCTCCGTCGGCAAAAGGCTGTACAATGCGCGCGCGGAAACCGTTGCCGAGAAACCGAGCTTCCGGAACGCATTCCGCAAGGGCCGTTGTCTGATCGTTGCGGACGGCTTCTACGAGTGGCGGAGAGAGGGAAAGGTGAAGAAAGCGTTCTATTTTCATCTCAAGTCGGGGAGGCCCTTCGGATTTGCTGGGCTTTACGAGCGCTGGATGTCTCCGGAGCATCAACCGGTCGTAACCTGTGCGATCATCACCACGGCGCCCAATGCGCTGGTCGAACCCATCCACGACCGCATGCCCGTGATCCTGCCGAAAGAACGGGAGGGGGTCTGGCTTGACCCGGGGAATCGGGATGTGAGCGGGTTGCTGTCCCTGCTGAAACCTTATCCCCCGGAGGAGATGGAGGTGTCCGGGGCGCCCGTCGCTGTGCCGGATGTGCCGGGATCGGAGGAACGATAAATGGGGCTTCTCAATCTGCTGGTGAAAGACCCGGTTGCGTTTGCGCTGCTGGCCGTCCCGCTTCTGTATTCCATCATCCTTCATGAGCTGGCGCACGGGTGGGTGGCCGATCGGATGGGAGACCCGACGGCCAGGCTGCTCGGCCGGTTGAGCCTCGATCCGAGGAAGCATCTCGATCCGGTCGGCACCATCATGCTGTTTCTTTTCGGCTTCGGCTGGGCCAAACCGGTCCCCGTCAACCTGGACCGTCTGCGCGACCGGCCGCTGGGGATCATGTTCGTGTCCTCGGCGGGCATCGCCGCCAATACCCTTCTGGCGTTTGCGGCTTTTTTCCTCTATCGTCTGATGTCACCGACGCCCGGCGGCGTTCCGGCAACTTTCCTTTTTTACCTGGCACAAATCAATGTCATCCTGGCGGCGTTCAACCTGATCCCGATTCCTCCGCTGGACGGCTCAAAAATCTTCATGGGATTCACGTCGGAAAAATTTCAGCATTTCCTCTCCCGCATTGAGCCTTACGGATTTTTCATCCTGATCGGACTGCTTTATCTCGGTATCCTGGACCCTCTCATCGCTTTCTTCCGTTGGATCATCCTGTCGATCATCGGCCTTCTTTTGGGATCATGAGCGTCTCCGATGAAAAAAACGCCGGTTGAACAATCCCGCTCCTTTCTCAAGGATACCATCCGGAAACAGGTCGATTTTTCCCGGACGGACCAGAGCCGGGGCGTCGAACCCCCGCCCATCGAGAAGCCCTGTCCGGAAAATGCCCCGAAACGCGACCTCCCCGGCATCGGTCAGTGGAAAAACATCCCGGGGGTTGACCTGACGACGGCAATCGCCAACCGGCAGAGCCGCCGGGCCTATCTGCGGCAGGCCCTGACGCTGGACGAACTGTCCTATCTGCTCTGGGCAACCCAGGGCATCCGCAGAAAAATCGATGCCGGCCATGCGTACCGGACGGTCCCGTCGGCGGGGTGCCGGCATGCCCTGGAGACTTACCTCTGCGTCCTGAATGTGCGGGGACTGGATTCGGGCGTTTACCGCTACCTTCCCGTCGGGCACCGGCTTGTTTTTGAGTTTGCCGAGGAAAGGCTCGATGAAAAGCTGGTGGAAGCCGTTTTCGGGCAGCCTTATCCGGGCAGGGCGGCAGTGACCTTCATCTGGACGGCCCTTCCCTACCGGATGGAATGGCGATATGGACTTGCGGCCCACAAGGTCCTTGCCATCGATGCCGGGCATGTGTGCCAGAATCTGTATCTGGCCTGCGAGGCGATCGGGGCGGGAACCTGCGCAATCGCCGCTTACGACCAGGAAGCCGTGGATCGTTTTCTGAGAATCGACGGGAGGGACGAGTTTGCGGTCTATCTGGCGCCGGTGGGCAAGATCAGGGCAGGCGGGGGATGACGGCGCGGCAAACCCTTCACGCGTCGCAGTCCCGTTTTCTTTTCCTGAGCCCGTCGATCCTTTCCCGAATGGCATCCGCCAGCGCCCGGAGCTCGTCCTCGTGAAGCTGGTCGAGGAAATGCATTTCCACCTCGGCTTTCAACAGTTCCTTGATGATTTCGACGAGCTTCTTTTTCGGCATGACGGGATTCAACCTTTTGGTCAACGCAGGATGCTTCCGGAGATCACCATCCGCTGGGCTTCCGAGGTGCCCTCGTAGATCTCGGCGATCTTGGCGGCGATCGGATCCACATGCTTCACGGCGAATTCACGCGCATTCCGCCGAATGAGTTCCTGCTCCTCCGTCAACTGAAAATCCATGTCTTTCTCCACCCGAAGCGTCCGGCGGCTATTGCCATCCGCCGTCGCAGGCTCCGCAGATTTTGCCGCACATGGATCGATGGTCCTGCAGCTCGGGGTGCGACACGGTGATGCCGGCCCCGCAAGCCCAGTTGTAGCCCAGCACGCCCGTATAGGTGTATCCCTGAAGCGGCGCGTACATCATGTTGCAGGCAATCTCCCGGGGAGCGGCGCCCGCCGAATCGCCGCATGAGAAGATCACCTTGCCGTCTTTCTCCCAGGCCCCGTCATCCACGGTGCAGGAAGCCGCCTGGCCGGACGACCGGTTGCAGGTGAAGGTCTCCGCGCGGGAGACCTGCCATGCCCCCGCCGTCAGGGCCGCGACCAGAATTGAAATCAGCATTATCCGCTTCATGGTTCCCCCCTTTGCAACAGCCCCGAAAGGCAATCCTCATTTCAGCCCGAAAATCCTTCGGGCATTCCCGTGGTACACCTTTTCCAGAACCTCCGGTTTGTACCCCTCGGCTTCCCAGTCCCGGAAGAGCCGCTCGTAGGAAAACCAGGGATGATCGGAACCGAACATGAATCGGTCCTGGAGCCGTCCGCCGATTTCCCGCTTCAGCTCGGGCGGGAAATATTTCGGAGACCATCCGTGGAGTTCGTTGTGGACATTGGCCTTGTGGATCATCACGGCGGTCATTTCGTTGTGAAAGGGCCAGGCGCAGTGCGCGGCAATGATCTTCAGGTCGGGAAACCGCACGGCGACATCGTCCACGTAGGGGATCGGGTTTTCACGGCTCAGGTGAATCCCGCCGCCGCCGGGTTTCCCCTGGCCGATGGCCGTCATGCCGACCGACAGCTTGACCGGAACGCCCGCCTCGGCGCACACCTCGAACAGGGGCCAGTACATCTTGTCGTTGACGGGGATCCCCGTCAGGATGGCGCCGGTGTAGATTCCCAGCATGCCCGCGTCCCGGATGCACCTTTCCAGTTCGCGCGCGCCCCGGTAGCCCAGCCTCGGGTCGATGTCGCCCCAGCAGCCCAGAATCGTGTCCGGGTAGGCCTTTTTCAGGTGCCCCATGTAGTCGTGCATCTCCCGGATCCGCGCCAGGTCGCGATTTTCCCGGGCCCAGCCGAGGGGGCTCATCATCATGGCCTTCACGCCGCCCGCCCGCAATCCGGCGATGAATTCCTCCTCTGCCGCGAAGGCGGACTCCCGCTTGAAGACGGTGCGCGTCATCAGCTCGATCTCCTGAAGATCGGCATGGAACCTCATCGCTTCCCGGGTGAAAGTCTGCACCTGGACGTCAATGGCCTTCATGTTTTCACCCTCCTTTCGTTCGGGGCGGTGTCAATGGGGATCAAGATTCTATTTATGAATGTTTATCACATTTTCCCTGTCCGTTCCGCAAAAATCTCTTGACAATAGAACGTCCGTTCTATATGCGGGATCCATGGCGGGAAAACACACCACGCGAAGTGTCGCAAGTCGGATCGGCCGGTTCCACCGGGACAACCGGCGAATGCCCTCCTACGCGGAGATGCTCGGCCTGCTGGAGGTCAAATCCAAGAGCGTGATCCATTTCTGGGTCGGCAGGCTCATCGCCGACGGTTTGCTTGAAAAAGACGCAAAGGGCCGCCTGCGGCTGACCCGCCGCTCATTGGCCATACCCATGGCGGGCGCCGTGCAGGCCGGCTTTCCCTCCCCCGAGGAAGAGGCCCTCTGCGACGTAATGTCCCTGGACGAATATCTGGTGAACCGTCCCGAGACGTCCTTCCTGCTGCAGGTGACCGGCGACTCCATGATCCATGCGGGCATCCTGCAGGGGGATCTGGTGGTTATCGAAAAAGGGCGGGAGCCGAAGAACGGCGACATCGTGATTGCCGAGGTCGACGGCGAATGGACGATCAAGTATTTCAGGAAGCAGGGGAAGGCCGTTTTTCTGGAGGCGGCAAACCCCAAATATCCGGTCATCAAACCAAAAACGGAGCTGCGGCTCGGAGGCGTCGTCACCGCTGCGATCCGGAAGTATCACCGGTGATGGGTGCAGGCGCTGTCTCCCCCGCGCCCCTTCCGTTCCGCGCCTCCGCTCAAGTGTCCCGCCGGTCAGCCCATCCTTCGTCCAGGCAGACCTTCCAGCCGTCCCGTTCCCGGATGAGGCGATAAGAATCCGTGCAGGTCTTCATGGGGATGGCGCCCTGCGGGTATTTGTCCAGATAGCGGGCGATTTCCCGGCAGAGGAAAAGGAAGGCATCCAGATTCTTTTCGGGAATCCTGTCCGGCCCGATCCCCTGAAAGATGTCGCCCAGGATCAGCCGGTAATCGGGCGCCGTGACGGTCACGAGCGCTTCGGCACGGCCATCCGCGATGTCGATTTCCCCAACGGCAAAGGAGATGTTGCGCGCCAGCAGGCCGGCGACCAGACCGCTTCCCAGAGAATGGCGCGCCCGGTATTCCTGAAGGGTGCAATCCGCCTTGTTTCGTGCGGACAGGCAGTGATAGGCTTCTTCCGTGCGTCCGCCGATGGTCCGGTCCAGGTAATTGGACAGGACGTCCCGGGCGCTTAAATTTGTTCCCCGCCGGATCAGGAGGACGAGAAACAGCAGAAAAACCGCGGCGAGAGCGATCAGTGCAGCCATGGTCCAACTCCATCGGTAGAAAGCCTGAAAAGCCGGGTGGATATGCGGGACCGGCACTTTCCCGATCCATCCGCCGGCCGCCCGCTACAGGCTGTCCGCCGGGAAAATCCGCCCGGCACCCTTTTCACTGCGCCGCTGGTCATCAGCTCCTGGAACTGGGCCAGAAGCTGCTTTTCCTGCGGGTCGATTTTCATGTCCGCGTTGGCGATCGCAAGGATCTTCTCGTATTCCGTGGTCGTGATCTGATGGTCCGTGATCGCCTTGCTGACCGTGGCCTTCAATTTGACGGCTTCACTGCTCAGGATACTCAACACCGCCGCATGGATTCGGTTCCGGATTGAAAGGCCCTTCCGGGCGGACGGAATATAGGGAAGTCTGTCTGAAATGTCAACGGCATTTCCCCGAACGAAACAATGCCGTGAGGCATCGGTCTGCGGGGCCTGACGTTCGTTTTATCTGTGGCCGGAAGGGTCGGGAATTGGCGCGACACGCAGAGGGCCAGAACACAGGGTGCAATGGACCTGTACCCGTAAAGGCCCTCCATCCGGTCTGCCCAGTCCCTTGGTTGCGCCTTGTGTGACCAAAGGGCCTGAGAAACGGCCATAACAATCCCTGATGAATGCGAACCGTACGGGTTGCACTGGTGATTTTTGATGTATTTGACCCGGGGACTGTCTGTTGCCGGAGCCGCTTTGACACCGGCTGCATGGCGAGTTTCAGAAAACGGGAGATACGGCATCATCTGCGTCGATGGTCTTTATTTTCACGCTGGAGTGTGTTAAAAGTATACTCGAAAATAAAATATCAAGTTATTATTATAATAGAATTATATGAACAACATCACGTTCGATTTTATCCGGATTGGAGCTTTTCGCGTCACCGTTGGAAATCCAGTTCCGGGATCGGTCATTATTGAAAAATAACGATATAAATAAATATTTTCAGGCAGAATGCGCGGGAAGTCGTCTGCTGTCCGGAGGTTCTGCGCGTTTGCATATCGACAACGGCTACGGAAGGCCCATCGATGCTGAAGCGGCCCTGCGGGTCTTTGGTCGCATTGCGGCGGAGCGCGGCATTGCACGCGAAACGGACGCCTGAGAAAACACGGTTGAAAGCCGGTGGGGAGAATCGTCGGATGAGGAAGGAAAAAAATAACAGCACCTTGTCACGGGCTGCCCAGAGGAGAATGCGGGAGAAGGAGGAGCGCCGCGGGGCGATTCTGAAGGCGGCGATGGGCCTGTTTGCCTCCGAGGGATACAATCAGGCCAGCATGGAGCGGATTGCCGATGCGGCGGAGGTGTCCACAGGAACGCTGTATTTTAACTTCCGGAACAAGGAAGACATTTTGATCCACCTGATGGACGAGATTGCCTACGAAATCAGGGGCCTGATCGGCAGCCACTTCCGGGCGGCCGAGAACCCCCTTGAAGGGATCAGGCAATCGGGCATCGCCTTCATGACGGAGTTCTGCCGGAAGCATCCGGAGAAGATTGCCATCCTGTACCGGGAGTCCGTGGGAAAAAGCAATCTCGTGGAATCGCACCGGGAGAAGATGCACAAACAGTTGATCGCGGACGTGCAGAACGCCGTGGAACAGTTGCGGGATGCGAGGGGATATCGCTTCCGCAGCGGCCTTACCCCGGAGATCATCGCCACCTGCATCGGGGGCATGTACGAGCGGATCGCCTATCAGTACATCATCTGGCAGGACCGTTCCGGGGATTTGCAGGAGGTCAGCCGGGAACTGGTCGAGTTTATTCTCGGGGGAGTCGACGGTTTGTGCGTCCGACAATCGGACCGCGAGCCGATCGCGGTGGAAGGGAGAGAAAAGTGAAAAACGCATTCGCAAACATCCGGGACATGCTGGAAACCCAGGCCCGCCGCCATGAAGACAAAATCGCCATCCGCTATTACGAGCGGGACATCACCTACCGGGAGCTGGACGACCAGAGCAGCCGGATGGCCAACGGCCTGCTGCGACTGGGTGTGCGAAAAGGCGACCGGGTCTGCATCCTCATGGACAATTCGCCGGAGTTCTACTACGCCTACTTCGGGATCATCAAGATTGGGGGGATCGCCGGGCCGGTGAACTGCTGGTGGCAGACCGGGGAGATTCAGTACCTGCTGAACGATGCGGGCGCGGTGGCCCTGTTCGTCGATCACAACTACCGGGGGCATGTCGACAAGATCATCGGCGAGACACCGGCTCTGCGACACGTCATCGAACAGGCGGCGGCGGATGACCGTTTCACAGCCTTTGAAAAAATGATGACGGAACCGGTCGAGCTCGCCCCCGCGGAGATCGCGCCGGATGACGTTTCCACAATCGTCTACACCTCCGGGACGACGGGCAACCCCAAGGGGGTTCTGCTCACGCACGGGAACATCCTGACCAACTCCCGGCAGGCCAGCCTGCTCGCCAACATCGACGAGACGGACGTCATCATGTGCTTCCTCCCCCTGTTCCACGTCAACGGGCTGGTCATCACCGGGACGTCCCCGCTGTCGAAGGGCTCCCAGATAATCCTGCGCCGGAACTTCTCCGCCTCGGAATTCTGGGAGTGCGTCGCGAAATACCATGTCAGCATCTTCAGCGGCGTGCCGACGGTCTACCAGATCCTCCTTGCCACGCCGGGGAGCGAGGGGCTGGACCTGTCGTCCCTCAGGTACGGCGTGTGCGGGGCCGCCCCGATGCCCGTGGAGACCATCCGCAGATTCGAGGAGGCCTTCGACATGGTCATCATCGAGGGGTACGGGCTGACGGAAAGCACCGCCGGCGCGACGGCCAATCCCATCGACGGCGTCCGGAAGATCGGTTCCATCGGGATCCCCTTTGCGGAAAGCGAGGTCCGGCTCCTGGACGAGCGGGATGAGGAGGTTCCCCGGGGCGAGGTGGGGGAAATCTGCATCCGCGGCGGCCACGTCATGAAGGGGTACTGGAAGCGGCCGGACGAGACGGCGCAGACCCTGCGCGGGGGCTGGCTCCACACGGGGGACATGGGCTATCAGGATGGGGACGGCTATTTCTTCATCGTGGACCGGAAGAAGGAAATGGTCATCCGGGGCGGGGAGAACATCTATCCCAAGGAGCTGGAGGGCGTCATCTACCGCCATCCCCGGGTGATGGAGGTGGCCGTGGTCGGCGTGCCCGATGCAATCTACGGAGAGGAGGTCATGGCCTGCCTGGTTCTTCGCCCGGGTCAGACGTTGACGGAGGAGGCCTTCCGGGAGTGGTGCCGGTCCAACATGGCCTCCTACAAGGTGCCGAAATACGTCGATTTCCGTGCGGCGCTGCCCAAGAATATCCTGGGCAAGGTCCTCAAGAAGGAGCTGAAATCCGTCCTGAGGTCGGAAGGCAAGATCAACGCATAATGCCGGCCCTTCATCCGGTTGGCCCGTAACGTGAAGAGCAGATGGACGGAGCAGTGACAGGCGGCAGAAAGATCTACTGGGGCTGGTACATCGTCGGCGCGGCGTTCTTGACCATGGGGATCAATTACGGCTCGCGCTACTGCTTCGGCATTTTTGTCAGGCCCATCGCCCTGGATCTGCAGTGGTCCCGCTCGGTGATCTCCGTCGGCGCATCGCTGATGATCCTGTCCTACGCGATCGGGGGAATCGTTTCCGGCCGCCTGCTTGACCGCATGGCTCCCCGGTGGCTGATCACGCTGGGCGCATCCACGCTGGGTGCGGGCTTCCTCCTCATGTCCGTTGTCCGGACCCCGCTGCAGTTCAATCTCACCTACGGCATCCTCTGCGGGGCCGGTGCGTCCTTCTTCGGCGTGGTGGTCTGCAATTCCTCTGTCGCAAAATGGTTTGTGAGAAAACGGGGCGTCGCCATCGGCATCGCATCCATCGGCATCGGCGCGGCCACGATGATCCTTCCCTTTGTCGCCGGCTTTGCGGTTACAGGGTACGGCTGGAGGACCGGCTTCGCCGTCCTCGGCATCCTGGTCCTGATTGTCGCCATTCCCATGGCGCAGCTCTTCATGGGCCGGACGAAACCCGAGGATTACGGGCTGGCGCCCGACGGGGAAGCCCCCGCTGCGGTTTCCGCCGGGGGGGAAGGAAAGGGACCGGGTCCGGCCCCCGCCCCTGCCCCTGCCGTTTCGTACTCCCGGCTGTTCGGGGATTCCCGTTTCTGGACCCTTGCCTTTTGCTACAGCATTGCCGTGATGGCGGAGATGCTGGCCTTCGTTCACCAGGTGGCCTTTGCGACCGACCAGGGCATCGAACGCCTGCGCGCCGACGCCTCGCTCAGCCTCATCGGTTTGGGCAGCATCGCCGGACGCTACTTCTTCGGGTGGCTCAGCGACCGGATTCGGGATGCCAAGTACTCCGCCTGCGGCGGGTTTGCCGCGATGGCCCTGGGGATCGTCATTCTGATGCAGTTCCGGTCCCTTTACGGCCTCTACGGCTATGCCCTGTGTTTCGGCTTCGGCTACGGTTCCATTGCCACCCTGATGCCCTATCTGCTGGCGGACCGGTTCGGCTCCCGGGTGCTCGGATCCGCCTACGGCATGCTGACATTTTTCGTGGTGGCCGCCGGCAGCCTTGGACCGCTCGTCGGCGGGTTCATCTACGACCGGACGGGATCCTACGACTTCGCCTGGAAGCTCTGTCTGGTGCTCCTGGCGCTGATTTCCCTGGTCGTGATCAGCCTGAAGGGACGCCGGGAGCCCGGGTAAACTTCGATCCCCGCCTGTTTTTCGCTACTTTATCGTGATCATCCAGACGCCCTGCCAGTCTGCCGGCGGCTCGTCGATCAGTTGGCGGCATTTGGCCAGGTAGGCGCGCGCGGCCGGATCTTCCCCGGCAAGTCCTGAAAAGACCGCTTCCGCGCCGTGAAAATCGCCCCGGTAAAAAAGCGCCAGGCCGTCCGAAAACCGGTT
This sequence comes from uncultured delta proteobacterium, assembly GCA_963709485.1. Lineage (GTDB taxonomy): Bacteria > Desulfobacterota > Syntrophia > Syntrophales > Fen-1087 > JAXDBM01. Next base: position 150,931 of record CAVPWE010000005.1, on the reverse strand, counting down.
AAGATGTTCGCGCTCGCGCTCGAACGCATCCGGCAGAAAAGGTTCGTACACGGTGACCGGCTCCCGGCGGCCGACAACGGCGACGCGCGCAAGCTCGCGCACGGGGAAGGCGGCCTCCATCTGCGCCACCGTTGCCCCGGAGACAATGCAGTAGGTCCCGTACTGTTTGTTGATGCCCTCCAGCCGCGATGCCAGGTTCACGGCGTCGCCGATCATCGTATAGTCGAACCGGGTGCGGGAGCCCATGTTTCCGACAATGGCCGGTCCGCTGTTGACGCCGATGCGCATCTTCAGATCCCTGCCGAGGCGCTCCCGGAACAGGGGCCGCATTTCCGCCAGACGGTCCTGGCACCGCAGCGCGGCGCGGACGCACCGGCGGGCATGGTCCGGCTGTGTGAGCGGGGCGTTCCAGAATGCGATGATGGCGTCTCCCTCGTATTTGTCGATGGTTCCGCCTTCCTCGTGGATGATGTCGGTCATGGCGGACAGGTACTCGTTGAGAAGGGCGGTGAGCGCCTCCGGCTCCAGCCCCTCGGAAATGCCGGTGAACCCTTCCAGGTCGGAGAAGAAAATGGAAAGCATGCGGCGTTCCCCTCCGAGCTTCAGGTGCTCGGGGTGCCGGATCAGCTCTTCGATGACGGCCGGGCTCAGGTACTGCCGGAAGGCGTTCTTGATGAACATCTTCTGGCGGCCCTCCGTGGTGTAGTAGATGAGGCCGGCGCTGAACAGGGTGAAGACCACGCCTGTCTCCTGGACGACAAGCGGCAGCCAGAGACCTTCACGGTACGCCGCCAGGCAGAGGAGGACCGGCAGGGCGATGAAGAAGGCGTACACCGCGGCGCTTTTGAGGATGCCGGACACGGCGGAGGTTGCAAGTCCCGCCAGAAGCGCCATCAGCAGGGTTATGCCGATGACGGCCGCGGCAGGGACGGGCCGGATGAAATCGCCGGCGAGCAGATTGTCGAGCAGGGTGGCGTTGATCTCCACGCCGGGATACACGCCGGAAACGGGGGTAGGGCGCAGGTCGAACAGGCCCGGGGCGGAGAAGCCGAAGAACACGTGGGCGTCCCTGAAGGCCTCCGGGTCCCCGATCACCGGTTTTTCCCCCTGCGCCATTCGGAGTTCGCTCTGAATAACGGCGGCGGCGCTGTAGGTCTTGTGCGTCCCCGCGGGGCCCCGGAAATTGAGGATCGCCTGGCCGCTCCGGTCGACAGGGATCTCCCGGCTGCCGACGGTCAGAACCCCCCTTCCGATTTTCAGGGCGGCTTCCGGCTGCGCGGCGAGGTAGCTTCCCAGTGCGAGCGAAGGAAGAACCCGGCCGTCAAAGACGTGAAAGAGCGCCGCCCGCCGATAGACGTTGTCGCGGTCCGGGTTCAGATGCACATCGCCCAGGATGCCCGCGGCGGCGGATACCTCCGGCACGGGGAAGGTGGCCCGGGGAAAGACGGCGTCCTGTCCGCCGCCGTCCGACAGCCACTGATCGAGGCCGAGGACCTGGATCGCCGGTTCCGGGGCGAAGGCCGGCCATTTCCGTTCGCCGCCCTCGGACCGGCTCAGGGTGGCCGCCCCGACAAAGCGCCGGAAATCGCGGATCGCGGCGGCGAAGGCCCGGTCGTCGTCCACGCCGTACCGGGAGGGCTCCGTGAAGAGCACGTCGAATGCCAGGCTTCTGGCGCCGCTGCGCTGACAGAAACGGATGATCGCGCCGTAAACTTCCCGGGGCCAGGGCCAGGCCAGGCCGTTTTCCTCCCTCGCCCAGTCCAGGCTGTTCTGGTCGACGAGGATGAGACGGATCTTGCCGGTGGTTGTTGCGGGCCGGGCCATTGCGCCCACCCGCCAGTCCCAGGTCTTTGCCTCCCAGGCATCCAGCCAGCCCGGCAGGAAAAAAAGCAGTGCCACGGCGGCGCCGACCGTGCCGGCCATCAGGCCCAGAGCCAGTTTTTTTGCAAGACCGGAGGGAATGTTCACGATGAACCTGTTCCTGCCGGCGGTTCGGCGGGAACCGCTCAGATGTGCCCGATGGCCTTCAGGAACCGCTCCTGCCGCTCTTTCGGCATTGCCGCGGGAGTGAAGGCCCCGCTGCGGCTCCGGATTTCGTTCATCCGGTCCCGGGGCGAGGGATGCGTTTTTGCGAAGTCCGGTCCCCCCGGCTTCAGTTTCCCGTCCATGACGGTCAGCATGTCGATCAGCCCCCCCGGGTTGTAGCCGACTTGCCGGGCCAGGGCCACGGCTGCCTCATCGGCCTGGTATTCGAAGGCGCGGGAATAGCCCCTTCCGATCATGGTGCCGGCGATGTCGGAAATCGCGCCGGAAAAGGTCTGCGTCAACTGGGCGACTTCCCGGGAGCCGAGGGTTGTCGCGCCTTCGCGGGCCAGAACCGACAGCGCTTCGGTGATCCGCGCCTTCTCGATGGACTGCATGCCGTGCCGCAACTGGACATGGCCGATCTCGTGTGCCAGGACGGCCGCCAGGGCATCTTCCGTCTTGCAGCAGCGGATCAGGCCCCGGGTGACGAAGATGTGGCCGCCCGGCGTGGCGAAGGCGTTGATGTCGTCGGAGTCGAGGACCAGAAAATGGTAGCCGGCGAAGATCTCGGGCTTGTCGGAGGCCGCCGCCAGCATCTGGCCGAGCGTGTTGACGTACTGGTTGACCGGGGTGTTCGCGTAGGCCGGGTATTTCGACAGGACTGCGGCGGCGACGGCCCGGCCGATGTAGTATTCCTGTTCCGGTGTGAAGTCTTCCAGGCTCCTGGATACGGCCGACGTGCCGGTGCGGATGGCTTTTCCCTGATCCGGGCTGATGACGCCCGCCTGTTCGCTGACAGTGGTGGCCACGGTGGTTGCCGTCTCAACAGCCGCGCAGGCGGAAAGCGCCAGGGTCGCGGCCAGGATCAGCCCCGCCATCCATCCGTTCGTGATCATGGCCTGCCTCCTTCCCGGGGGAGAGTGACGCTCCCCTGAACCAGGAAATTCCGCATCTGGTCGGGCGTTACCTCGAAGGCTTCCATCCGGTTGATCCAGGTGTAGTCGAGCTTGCGGTTTTCCTTCCGGTACGACGCCTCCACCTCCTCGCTGAACCCCTTTCCCGCCAGGGCCAGCTCATCCCGGGTGGCGCCGGTCCGGACGTTGGCCTGGCCTGCCCGCAGCGTGACTCGCTTTGCCGTCAGCGCCGAGTTATGAATCCACCCCTGGAGGCTCCCGCCACGGGGCGACACCTTTCGCCAGGCGCCGCGCTTTTCCGTCACATCAACCCGGTCGCCGTAGGCCACCCGCGCCACGATCTTGCCCAGAAAGGAAGGCGTGGCGCGAAGCTCCCCCTTCCTGACCTGAACGTTCAGGGTCTCTTGCGCCTGCGCGGGGATGTGCGGGGACAGGATGCACATCATCGCGAGGCAGAGGACCGTCAATCCGGTACGAATCATGGCCGCCTCCTGCATGCAAAAATCTTCAGCCGGTTGAATATGCGGAGTGCTTCACCTGTTTGTCAAGGTTAAATGAGCATGCTGCCGGTCCTCACCGGCCCTTGAACACGGGTGTCCGCTTCTGTATTCTGGCCGTCAAAGCCTCCCTGAAGTCGGCCGTCGCAAGGGCCCGGTTCAGCGCCTCGTTTTCCCGGTCGAGCGCTTCGGCAACGGCGTCCGTGCAGGGCTTGTGGAGAATCCGCTTGCAGGCGCGCACGGCCAGCTCCGCTCCCTGCGGTGCAATGAGCTTCAGGGCCCTTTCGCGGCAGTAGGGGATCAGTTCATCGTGGGGCAGCACCCGGTTGACGAGCCCCAGTTCCAGGAGTTCCCGGGCCGTGATCCGTTCCGAAAAATAACAAATTTCCTTCACCCGCTGCAGGCCGAGGAGGCGGGGCAGCAGATAGCTGGAGGCCAGCTCGGGGACGAGGCCGAGACCGACGAAGGGCAGCGACGCCCAGGCGTGCTCGGACATGTAGATCAGGTCGGCGCAGGCCAGGCAAAGGGTGAAGCCGCCACCGACAACCAGCCCGTTCACGGCGGCGATGACGGGCTTGTCGAACTGCCACATTTTCAGGGTCAGCTTCTTCTGGGCGATGTCGGTGAAATCGATCTGGGCCTTCACATCCGCGCTGAGGGCTTCCATCGCCGCCGGGTTGAAGTAGCCGCCGCTGCAGAAGGCCTCCTTTGCCGGGTCGCCGGAATCCGGGTCCCGGGCGCCCGTGAGGATCATCACCTTCGCCCGGTCGTCCTTTTCCATCGCATCCGCGGCCCACCAGAGTTCCAGGCAGGTGTAGGCGCTCAGTGCATTTTTTCTCTTCGGGACGTTCAGCGTCACCGTTACGATGCCGCTGTCCTCCCTGTCGTAGAGAATATCTTTGAAATCCCCCGTGTTCATCTCCCACATCCCCTTTCGACATCCAATGGCGTGTGCCGTTTTCCCTGAAATCCCCCTAAATTGAATATCCGCCGTCGATGAATACCGTTTCCCCGGTGATGTAATCCGATGCAGACGACGAGAGGAAAATGGCCAGGCCGACGATTTCTTCCGGCTTCCCGAACCGGCCGAAGGGTATTCTGCTGAGCAGGAACTTCTCGCTGTCTCCCTGCTGCTGGTCTTTTGTCATGTCCGTCAGGAACCATCCCGGCGCGATCCCGTTCACGTTGATGTGAAAAGGCGCCCACTCGAGTGCGAGGGTTTTCGTCATATGGATGATCGCGGCCTTCGAGGCGCCGTAGTGGAGGCTGTGGGGGAGGGCGCCCTTGCCGAGGACGGAGCTGATGTTGATGATCTTTCCATGCTTTTGGCGGATCATGATCTTGCCGGCGGCCCTGGATGCGAGGAAGACGGACCTTGCGTTGGTGTTGATCATGCGGTCCCATTCCTTCGTGCTGAGGGCCACCGACTTCTTCGACCCCCCGATCCCGGCATTGTTGACGAGGATGTCGACGGTCCCGTATTTTCCGCAGACCTGTGCCGTCATGCGTTCGATGTCTTCTTCCCGGGTCACGTCGGCCGTTACGGCAATGGCGTCGCCGCCCTGTCGGATGATCTCACCCGCGGCTTCCTCGATCAGCTTTGTCGTTCTGCTCACGACGGCAACCCTGGCCCCGGCTTCCGCCAGACCGATCGCCATGGCCCGGCCCAGTCCCATGCTCCCGCCGGTCACGACGGCAACCCGGCCCGTGAGGTTGAATTGTCCCATCGTCTCCATGTCCCTGCCTCTTGATGAAATGCCTGTGCCTGCTGCCGGAAACCGCATTCCGTGAGGCAACCCCATAGCAAAAAGACACGGGAAGATCAAATGTTGAATGCTTATTGCGTTGACATCCTTCGCCGTATTATCTATCCTGAGCTGGCGGGAAGGCGGGAAAGGGGATCCGCCGCATTGGAATGCAAGGGGAGAGAATCATGAGCCAGCTTCTCGAGGAAGACCGGTTCGTCATGAATTACATGGAATCGCCGGGGAACTGCCATGCCCATCTATGAATTTGCGGGGAAAAAGCCCGTTATCGCCGCGGATGCCTTTATCCATCCCGATGCCGTCGTCATCGGTGACGCCACGATCGGCAGCCTGTGCCATGTCGCGCCCAGCGCCGTCATCCGCGCCGATTTCGGCCCGATTGCCATCGGAGACGGCTCCAGCATCCAGGACAATGCGACAATCCACGTGACGCCGGGAGACAGGGTTGTCATCGGCAGGAACGTGATCGTCGGCCACAATGCGGTCCTCCACGATGTGACGCTTCATGATCAATGTGTGGTCGGGATGGGGGCGGTGCTCCTGCAGAAAGTCGTCTGCCAAAGGGGTGTCGTCATCGCCGCGGGATCGCTTGTGCCTCACGGCATGCACATCCCCGAAGGAAAACTTGCGATGGGGAATCCCGCAAAGATCGTCAAAGACGTATCCCCGGAGCTGGAATCCTATGTGACCATGGGCATCGAGCAATACAAGGAACTGACCCGGCTTTATCTTCGATCGATGAAAGAGATTCCGCATGGCTGATTATTTTGTGAAAGGAGATTGTCATGGCGAGCATCGGCGAAAAACTGGTTACCGAATTGTTTACTGCAATGAAGGCGAAAAACTGGGACAAAATCGAAAACATGATTCATCCTGCCTTTCAGTCCGTCCACCACGACGGGGCAAGAAACAAGAGCCAGGAAATACAACTGCTGAAGCGGCTCAGTCTCGGCAGTTATCAGCTCAGCAACTTCAAGATCACCATGAGTGACACCCTCCTGGTTGTATCCTACATCGTATCCGCGGAAGAGCTGATTGACGGGAAGCCGACATTGTCCGAACCCACGTGCAGACTCAGCGTCTTCCACAAGACGGACGACGGCTGGAAGTGGGTTTCCCACGCCAGCTTTATCAAGATCTTGAAATGATCTCCAGGCGGGGGGGATCAACAATGCGACCACTTCTCCAGGCTGACTGACGCGGCGATTGCGCATGGGGGGCAGGAACTCGAAAATCAAAGTGACCGTGCTGCAACCCGGCATCTTTCTCAAAGATGGACCCCATTTCATCAAGGAGGGATAATATGAATATGATGGAAGCGATTTATCAGCGAAGAAGCATTCGGGGATATAAACCCGATCCGGTGTCGAAGGATGTTTTGACCAAGATCCTCGAAGCGGCCTGCAGGGCCCCCTCGGCGATGAACACACAGCCCTGGGAATACATCGTGGCGGGGGGCGATGTCCTGAACGACCTCAGGGCCGCGATTGTCGATAAATTGAGCAGAAAAGAGCCGATGCACCCGGATCATGAAGCGGTCAGCTGGCCCAATGACAGCATTTACAGAGATCGCCAGGTGGAACTGGCCAAAAAGATTTTCGCGCTCATGGATATTCAGAGAGAGGACAAAGCGAAGAGAGCGGCGTGGCTGGAACGGGGTTTCCGTTTCTTTGACGCGCCGGCGGCGATTCTACTTCTGACGGACCGGTCGCTGAGCGATGTCGGTCCGCTGCTTGATCTCGGGGCCGCCATGCAGACGATTTGCCTGGCCGCACTTCACTTCGGGCTCGGCACCTGCATTGAGGATCAGGGGGTGCTTTATCCGGAAGTTCTGAGAGAGAGGCTGAAGATCCCTGAAAACAAGAAGATCGTTATTGCGATTGCCGTCGGATACCCGGATTGGGACTTTCCGGCAAATTCCCTGGCGAGCGGTCGTGAATCCCTTGACAAAAATGCACGCTGGATGGGGTTCTGAAAAGTCCCAATCGGGATACGGCCTGTCAAAAGCGAGGGGATCCGGTATCGAGAGAAAGGGGCTGAGGCACCCGGAGGGAACTGCAAAAGGGGGACCGCCATGAAGACACTGGTGAAATGCAAAGCCTGCGGATTTGTCATGGAGGCGAAGAAAGTCGGCGATGTCTGTCCGGCCTGCGGCGTGCCGAGCAAGATGTTTGAGCCTTATGTCGACAGGATTTCCGAACAGCGAAAGAGGATTCTGGAGCGGCACATTCATCCTGTGATTGTCCACGCGCCCCAGGCGTTTGCTTTCTTCCTGCTGCTCTTTTCGGTTATCCTTCTGTTCCTGAACGGGCCTCTTAAAAACGAATTGCTGAGCACGAATAGAGTTCTGGCATTTTGTCTGCCCTTCACACTGGTCGGCGCGTTCCTGTCAGGCATGCTGGATGGAAAAATACGATTTCGCAGATACACGACACCGATCCTGAAGCGTAAAATCATCGTCGGCAGCGTGTTTTTTGTCCTGTCCCTGCTGCTTCTGGCCGTCACTCAGATCAGGCCGCTTCAAAGCGTCAGCATGGATGTTTCGATCATTCTCCTGAGCGCCGGGTGTCTTGTTTGCAGCATGTTTCTCGGTTTGCTCGGGGCCAGCCTGGTGGAAGCGAAGTTTCCGGGCTGATGGCAGAACACTGAAATGACATGCAGTGCAGGATGCGGGGACAGGTCACGGACCGCAGGCACCTTCCCGATGTCAATCAATCGCATGTGATTATGAACATAGAATAAAATAATTGAGATTTATGAATGTTCCATTACGATCCCCCTCACCTCCAACGAAATGAATGGTTTGTGGACAAGAAGCGCTTTGATCAGAGCCTATCGGTTTGATCGCATGCCATGAACATGATAACGACGCACAACGTGGAGGGTGAGTGATGAGAATCCTGTTTGCCGCACCTGAGAACGCCTGGGGCGGATTTTTTGGATTGATTAAGAAAGAACTTCCCCAACATGAGTTTGAGGCCAGCGGACGATTCGGCTTTGACAGTTTGAAGGGATTTGATGTCCTCATTCCGACGATGAGTGCCATCCGGAGAGAGCATCTTGAAGAAGCCGACCGCCTCCGGCTCATTCAGCAGTGTGGGGCCGGGCTTGAAACGGTCGATACGCAAGCGGCTCAGAGCATGGATATCCGGGTGGCCAATGTTCCCACCGATATTTCCGGCAATGCCGATTCCGTGGCTGAGCTGGGCGTCTATTTGATGATCGGCTTGTCGAGAAATTTCCGGCAAATGACACTGAGCCTCACGCAAAGGCAAACGGGAACTCCTCAAGGGCGGGCTTTGAGCGGCAAGACAGTGGGAATCGTCGGGCTCGGGGGCATCGGCAGCGCATTGGCCAGAAGGCTCAAGAACTTTGACGTTGATCTGATCGGCATTAAGCGCAATGACCCACAGAAGGCAAAAGACATGCTTGGCCTGGAATGGGCCGGCACCCCGTCGGACATGGAAGCCTTCTTGAACAGATCGGACTATGTGGTGCTCTGTCTCCCCCTGACGGCTGAAAACAGGCACATCATCGGACGACAAGCTTTCGCGGCAATGAAAGGGACCGCATTTTTAATCAATCTGTCCAGAGGGGGTTTGGTTGACCGGGATGCACTCGAGGAGGCGCTTGCCTCGAAGAAGATTGCCGGTGCAGGTCTGGATGTCTTTTGGGAAGAGCCGGTTGATCCGGATGATCCCATATTCAGGTACAATGTTTTTTCGACTCCCCATATTGCCGGATCGACGGATATCTCCATAAAAGGCATTCTGGAAGCGGTGTGTGAAAACATCAGGAGAGTGGAAAAGGGAGAAGAACCCCTCTATCAAACGCATTTCAACAATTCCGGCATTGGCAACAAAAGAATGCCGTCATGAAAAATCGGATGTAATCATTAACGGTAAAATATGGCGGATCAAACAAAAGGGGATTAGCCTCTCATTGGCGAATCCCTTGTTTTATTGGTACCCCCGGCGCGATTCGAACGCGCGGCACACGGATTAGGAATTATTCTCTAAGGATTAGGCCACCTTAGGCTTTATATCTTCTTATGTGTTTTTACGGGGGAAAACCCTGTTGAAACACATGCCGGTTATGTTCTTATACGCGTCTGTATTCTCCTGCATACTGCACATTTACTTCACACTCTTTTTCAGATTACAGACACGTCTATGGCCCCCTTTTCTCCCCTTCCGCCCGAAAAACCACTTTGGGCCGAAGACACCGGATTTTAGGATAGGGATGGGAAAGATACGGAATGGAGATTTCTTATGGAAAATGAATCGTGGCTCATAGGCTGGAAGGCAATCGGGGGTTACATCGGCCGCTCAGCGAAAACAGCCCAACTTTGGGCCAAGAACGGGATGCCCTTCTACAGAGATCCCGGGGGCCGCCCGATTGCCAAGCCGTCGATGATTGATGAGTTCATCGTTGATTTGAATCAATCGAATTTTGACGACAAGACTTGGCGGGATAAGGGCATCAGGATGGCCCTTCTCTCCGAAGAGTATAAGGAGAAACAGCGGAAAGAGTTCGATGAGAAGTTACTTGCGGCGCAGCGGCCACCACGGAGCCGGTTTTAATTGCCTGTGCCGAAATCAATCTAAGTTCGATTCCGGCACGGTTCGGGATGTCTTTTTAACGGTATTTTAATTTCTGAAAGCCTGCCCTTGCTCCTTACCCAAGGGCGGGGAGATCGTTGATTCTGACGCTTAGAAACGCCGCCCACGGCCCCTCTGTAAGCATTTATAGCGTATCATCCAAACCCTGTCTGTTCTGCAAGGCATTGTCGGAATTCTTTACATTTCTGATGATGCCGTAAATCATTTGATTTCTTGCATAATCAACGAATTAGTAGCCGTAGAGCCCAAATTATCTCTGCTTCATTTGTCGGGATTCTTTACAGATTCGGCGCAACCTAAAAAAATGTAAATATGTAATAGATACGTATAGATAAGTCAAATATTACCGCTAAAGGCCATTGAAAACACCTATGTTTGCTGTCGGATATCTTCACAATTCAGGATTCTGACTCGGGCATCAGTATGGTTCTCTTTACTGAGTATAAAAAGTATTTTTCATCTGCAAACCATTATATATCAAAGAAGAGACTGCTAATAGAAACTATCTGAGTGTTTCAGGCAGATAGATATCTTTATGGGCACGAATTTACTGCATGTCTTTATTGGAAAAGAGAGAAAATAGTTCGCAATGGCCGAAAAAAAGGAGGAAAAAATGAAGAAATTAGCACAGTCGTTTATGTCCGTTGTGGCGGTGGCAGTTCTACTCCTTGGACTGGCATCAATTTCTCATGCCTATACTTGGATAAATTATAATGGACATGAATTATGCAGTTACTGATAATTGGCAAGTCTCTGGGTGGACTGCGGAAGCCGAGGCCGTTCTTGCGGGGAAATCTTGTAACTATAAATGAGGACGCTGCGGGAAAATGCATGGGTGCCTCAACAACCTTTAAAGACTACTATATAGAAAATCAGTATGGCATATCTGGGGCTGCGGCAGTAAATATTGGTTATTATAAAAATCCCACAAATAATCAATGGGGATGGATAAACGGTGAAACATCTACATATACAAGCCTTTTTTCCAGTTGGGGGCTTTCTAATCCTGGCCCACACGCATATTTACACACAGATAATCACTATGAACCAAGAACATGGAATAATGCCGCACTAGCACACAGTAACCACCACCCCAAAATCCTTTTTATGGATACTTGAAGGGCGTTATTGAAAAACCTGCTACCGGCGCCCCCGTCCCCCTCCCCGCCGCCTTTCTTCGGCTCCTTGGGTCTGGATTTAATCTCGATTGCTGGGAGTGAGGAGGAAGTTTCAGAAATAAGTCCGGCTCACACAGACGGGTTATTAACACCGTGGTTCTTACTGCGGGAGGGGAAGGCAGGGCAGAAGTAGCCCTGCCTTTTTTGCGCTATCATCTTAACTCGCCATAGGATGTGCGAATGCCTCCATATCGAAATGGATGGCTTTGACAACTGCCCTTACAAGTCCATTAGTCCCTTTACCAACTTTTTATCCTTAACGGATCGTAATCCGATTTTCCTCTTTTGCAGCAGCATCTCAAAATACGCCGCAGCAGCCATGTCCTCTCCATCGTCGAACTCCGGCAGCTCGTTCATTTCTTCCGGGTTCTCCCGCCGCTTCCTTATTTTCTCTTTTCTCTTACTCATTGAATCCCACCTGATTCTTGTAATCTATATGTCTCGATTGAAATATTACGGAGAAAATAAATAAATTACTAAAACGGCTAAAATTATCCCAACATACGGCGCATAGACTCTAAAACGGATTGCGTTAATGAAACACTCTTTAAGTGCATTACCTTGTTCAAGTGAATCAGATATTAAAGGGCCTTCATAGCATTTGTTCTCTCTCAATGAATTTTCAACTCTTTTTGATCTCTCAATCACCGGTAAACGGGTACTCTTTGAACTACATCAGCAATATAAAAAATGAAAACAGCAGAAATTGATATAATGGCAAATTGCTGATTTGCAGATTTAAAGGATCATCTTTCAAAAGAGTTAGTGTTAGTCCGATAATCAAGGTGAATAACCAACCTTGTTTTTTTATATATTTCGTTCTCTTTTCGGCCAATTATTGAAGATAGTATTTTTATTTCTTCAATTGCGGATGACATTTGTGTTCGTCATTCATCATGTACTCTCGTTGACTACACCCAAGTTCAGCCTTTACTACATAGAATGAGGCCAGCTAAGTTGTCCCATTCACTTTGTGGGAAAACTTCCATTTGAAACCAATCTCCTCAAGGCGTTTGATTCTGTCTTCAGATAATTTGCATTTTTTGAAATTTTCTCTTTGTGAACCTTGCCAAATAACCCAATGGAAACCTTCAGGTGTCTTGTAACTATGTGGTGCGTTAGCGTTACCCGTGTCCTTTTTTAAAAAGCAATGTTTCCTTCATACCCTTTTCAAATTGTTCTTCATATTTGTCCCAAGTAAAACCTATTTCCTCAAGTCGCTTGATCCGTTCCGATGATAATTTTTCTTTTCTGTAATTGTCCCTTTGAGTAGTTTGCCAATTACCAAGTCGGTAACCTTCTACTGTTCTGTAAATTTGCGGTGCATTCGGATTACCTGTAATTTTTTTGTAAACCAATGTTTCCTGCAACCCCTTTTCAAATTTTTCTTCAAGTATATTCCCATGTGAAACCAATTTCTTCAAGTCGTTCTATCCTGTTCTGAAGATAATTTTCCTTTCTTATAATTTCCCCTTTACGTACCTTGCCATGTACCAAGCGGTAACCTTCAGGTGTCTTGTAACTCTGCTGGTACGTTTGGATTGCCTGTTCTCTCTTTATAGATCAATGTTTCCTGAAATCCTTTTTCAAACTGCTCTTCAAGTTTATCCCAAATGAAGCCGATTTCTTCGAGTTGTTTTATTCTTTCTGGTGATAATTTCCCTTTCTTGTAATTGCTCTTTTGATTACTTTGCCAAGTGCCAAGTGGGTAACCCTCAGATGTCTTGTAATCTGCTGGTGCGTTGGGATTACCTGTGCTTCTCTTTATAAATTCAATGTTTCCTGAAATCCTTTTTCAAACTGTTCTTCAAGTTTGTCCCAAATGAAACCGATTTCTTCAAGTCGTTCTATCCTATCTGGAGATATTTCCCTTTCTTGTAAATGACTTCTTTGAGTACTTTGCCAATTGCCCAAGCGATAATCTTCAGGTGTCTTGTACTCTGTCTGGTGCATTGGGATTACCTGTTTCTCTCTTTTTACTTCAATGTTTCCTGAAAACCTTTTTCAAACTGTTCTTCATAGTAATTCTCCATGTGAAACCGATTTCTTCAAGTCGCTCTATCCTGTCTGGAGATAATTTCCCTTTCTTATAATTTTCTCCTTTGAATACTTTGCCAATCACCAAGTTTGTATCCTTCAGTGTCTTGTAATTGTTGGTGCATTGGGATTGCCTGTTTTTTCTTTATAAATCAATGTTTCCTGAAAACCCTTTTCAAATTTCTTCATATTCTCCCATGTGAAACCAATTTCCTCAAGTCGTCTTTATCCGCTCTGAAGATAATTTCCCTTTCTTATAACGACTCCTTTGATTATTTTGCCAATTGCCAAGAGGAAACCTTCAGCTGTCTTGTAATTATGTGGTGCGTTGGGATTGCCTGTTGTTTTCTTTATAAAGCAATGTTTCCTGAAAACCTTTTTCAAACTGTTCTTCCAGTATTCTCCCATGTAAAACCTATTTCCTTCAAGTCGTTTGATCCGTTCCGGAGATAATTTTCCTTTTTTGTATCTGCTCCTTTGAGTATTTGCCAATTGCCAAGATGTAACCTTCAGCTGTCTTGTACTCTGTGGTGCATTGGGATTGCCTGTTTTTTCTTTATAAAGCAATGTTTCCTGAAAACCTTTTTCAAACTGTTCTTCGTGTTGTTCCCATGTAAAACCTATTTTTTCGAGTCGTTCAATCCTTTCTGGAGATAATTTCCCTTTTCTTGTAATTTCGCCTTTGATGACTTTGCCAAGTACCAAGCCGGTAACCTTCAGCTGTCTTGTATCTCAGTGGTGCGTTGGGATTACCTGTTTTTTCCTTATAAACTCAATGTTTCCTGAAATCCTTTTTCAAACTGTTCTTCAAGTATTTCCCATGTGAAACCAATTTCTTCGAGTCGTTCTAATCCGTTCTGGAGATAATTTCCGTTTCTTGTAATATTGCTCTTTGAGTACTTTGCCAACTACCAAGTGTGTAGCCTTCGGCTGTCTTGTAACCTTCAGGTGCATTAGGATTACCAAACTCATTTTTATATTTTAAAGTAAGCCCATACCAGAAATCCCATGTCCTCCCGATGATCTCGACTATTCTGGTGTTGAGTTTCTCAATGAACCGATTCTCTATCAATCTTTATTGGCAGATCATAAAACTCGATCTTCTCAGCATATTCGTTCATGGCATCTTTCCATGCCTGTGTTCCTTCCTCACCTTTCCCTTGAAGGATTCTCATTTTGGAAACGATGCCTTGCATTCGCTGATCCTGATCGAGCATTGCCTGAAGGACTTCCCAGACAGTATCGAAATCGGAATTTTTGATTATTTCTTCTGGATCTGAATCTTCTTCCAATATACCGGTATGAAAATATATCCGTTTTCCTTCCACTCGGCCTTTCTCATTGCCCTGCCGGTGGCTTGAACGATGTCAATGAGGCTTCTTTTCGGATCAATAAAGGCAACCGTATCCACGGCAGGAATGTTTACACCTTCCACTAGGCATCGAGCATTGCTCATGATGCCGATGTCAACGCTTTCAAACTCTTTCAATATGTTGCTTCTTGTTCCTGATGGCATCGTTCCGTTTACATGGAAAAATCCCATGCTCTTTTGCGATTCCTTTTCGGGTTCAATCAGATTGAAGATTTATTAATTCCGTAAGGCTTGCTTGTATCGGTAAATGCCTTTGCTGAATCAACCCTTCCATGGAAGGTGAATGCTTTCCTCAATCCGTAGGCACGAATCCCTTTCACAAGGGCTATCCTCTTTGCCAATGCTTTCGCATCCCATTCGTGATCCTGATCCGTAATTACTCTTCCGCCTTTTTCGATAATTTCCTTTACCTCAGAATCCGTCACGCAGATGACGATGACCTTGTAGTCTGTTATGTGGCCTCTTTTAACTGCTTCGGCAAAGCCTATTTCATAAAAGGGATGCCCATACATATCAGCATCGTCCATGCTGCATATCAAGATATCCTCTTCTTTTGCCTTCTTGGTTATATGAGGTGCGTAAATCTTGGGCGTTGCCGTCATGAATATTCTTTTATTGATGGGTATGTTCTCATCATCAAGTGCAATGCCCCATGTCCTATCTTTGTTCCCGTGGTTCGATGGGCCTCATCGAAAATTCCGATGTCAAAGGTTGTTCCTGACTTGCGGACTGCCTCTGAAAGGACTTTTGATGACTGATAAGTGGAAAATACGATTGAAGTCTTCGAAGTTGTCTCGGTAAGAAAATCCCGTATTGCTTCATATTCGGTAGTAACGGGAACATCCATATCGTATATGTTTTCTATCGGTGCATCGTTCCCAAATCAACCGTTGTATCGCTGCATACGCAGAGGTAACGGAAAGGTATGGATGCATTGGTTGCCCATTCCCTCAATGTCTGACTCAACAGGGAAAGGCTTGGAAGCATGATCAGGATGTTTTTTCCATCCAAGCTTTTCGCTGATCCAGATCGACGCAAGAGTTTTCCCTGCACCGCAGGGAAGTATCAACTGGCCTCTTTTGTTTTTTCCATAATGGGATACAGCCGCTTCAATTGCTTCCTGCTGGGTTATATGAGGTGATTTTTTTGATAGGTGGAGTTATGCATTGTGTCTTTAAGTAGGTTGTAAGACGATGAAAGAAATCTGGCTCCAGATTGTCAAATCTGTCTGCAAGGATACGGCTTTGACGGACTCTGTCATCAATTGATGGAGGAAGTTTATTTGAGTTGGCTATCGTTATACGCCAATCTGCTTTATCGGATACTGTAAAGAAGGTTGAGAGTTCCCTTAGGGTAGGAGTTATCTTTCTGTCGCTTCTGAATTTTGCCTGATAGGCAAATATCTTGCCCTCATCAGTAATTCCAACCCCGTCTATGCCAATGTCTTGAATGCCTGGATATCCCAAGCGTTCTCGGATTGAGGGTGGTATTTCCTTCTGACGATAGACTTTCTTGAACTTAAAAACAGGATCAAGGAGGAAAAAGGCTTGGCAAAATTCCTCAAAAGCGTTCCCCCTTGTTGTTCGGTAGGTAGATCTGCTATTCTTTTTTCTAATTGATCCCAAGATTGAATTTCTTCGATGAGATTAAGGAGGATGTTTTGTGGCATCTACCTTCCTCAATTGTGGAAAACCATATACGTTGCTGAATATAGAATAGCGGTGATGCTACAGCCAAGACGAGGTTAGAATCTCTCCATTGGCATGATTTGTCAACCCTCTATTACTTCCGACTCGGCAAGGGCAGACAGCCGATCTCATTTTTCTGAAAATTTTGCCGCTGCCGCTTTGTAAGGTTGAACGGTGAATAGGTGTTGCCGGGAGTCTGCCCGGGAAGCATCCTTTTTTGCCAAGATGCCAATTGCAGATATGATTCCCATAAAGGGGGCCCAATACCCCCCCTGTGCCGAATTCCGGGTTGTGGGTGGGGTGGCTTGGAAAAAATTCTTTTCCTTGGGCTGGATGGGTGATATATAATGAGCAACAATATCATTCAGTTACACAGCCCAACGTTGGGCTGTGAAGGGCCACAACACTCATTCCTTGCTCCATGGGACAGCTCTGCCCACAACACCAGCGTTAAAATTTACTTGGGTAAGGGTAAGACGAAGGGGCAATGCGGATCGTTGCTCATGAGCTGAAATACCGCTGCTCAAAGTCAATGAAGTGGACAAAATAAGGAATGGACTGAAGGTGCTAAGATCAAAACGGTGGAAGGCCGCCATCCGCGCAGAAGTGGAAGGCCAGATCATACCGGGAAGTCGCTACCAGCAACGCCGGCATGATCAGCACCAGAAAAAAACACCTGTGCCCCCACAATGTGCCGTGGCAGAAATTGTCTCCAATTTTAAATTTTAATGTATGCTCCTGAACAAAATCTATGATGGAGCAAAAACAATGGAAGAATTGGGGATAAAAATGCTTGAGGAAATTGAACCCCGACATATTGATGAAACTCTTTATCGGATGCTTGAGAATGGCACGAAGACATTCACGGATGAACTATTTTTCGAACTCATCCTTGAAAATCCGGCTTCTCTTTCAACCCGACTTTTTCAGAAAAAAATCCTTCAATGGCAATATCAACTTGGGAATCGCATCTTCACAAAACAGCAACAAGTTAAGGCAAAACGAAAACTCATCCATGTGGGCCGCACGCTTGCACGTGAAGATAAAGGGCGTCCGAAAGTCATTGATCAATTTTTTATCATCCACAAATATAGATTTCTTGTCCAACTGCTTGAAAAATATTTTCAGGGTGATGAAGATGCCATTCATGACGTAAATCGGATACGGGATACACTTACGAAAGAAAACAAGCGGATCAATATTGCCGGCAAAAGAAGTCCCCGTGAAAAACGGCAATGCAAATCTTGGAGGCCTATTACACAGTATCCCACCGGAAGTTAGAAATGATACTTTCAAAAAAAACGTTCCCGAAAATAGAAAATAATAAAAGCAAATAAGCAAATCCCGGCAGTCCAAAATTTCATTTCTTTTCCACCTCAATAAATCACCAATAATTTCAAATCCTATTTTCGGTGCATTAAATCCATCTGTTTTAATACACCTAAATAATTAGTAATTACAATCACTTCCGCTTGACATTATGCTGTCGAGGTGTTAATTTACAATCAACGGAGGTGATCATATGCTCAGTGAGAAATTTAAAATTGCGATCAAAATGTCTGAAACACCCGCTTGGAAAATTGCCTATGCAGCAGGCGTTCATCCTAACGTCTTGTCGAAGTCATGTCAGGGGCAATGCAGAATAAAGCCGGGGGATGATCGGGTGATTCGAGTGGGCGGAGAGATCGTTGGTTTGTCGGCCGAGCAATGTTTTCAGGACGATAAGTTTTGATGTTGGTGCCAACAACAATGAATTCAAGCCAAGCATCATCAGAAAAGAGTTTACGGGCCGCTTTACAATACGCCGAGATAGGATTATCGGTCATCCAGTGTCAGCCGGACAAAAAACCCTACATCTCCTGGACGGAATATCAAACACGCAGTGCAACACCGGACGAAATCAGATCATGGTGGAGCAAGTGGCCGAATGCCATGATCGGGATCGTTACTGGTAAGATCAGCAACCTATTCGTCATCGACTGCGACACCGAAGCCGGGTACGAAGAAATCCAAAAATTGATTCCAGAATTGTTTGATATTTCCTGTTGCCGAAACGCCCAGAGGCGGCAAACACCTCTATTTTAGCGATCCGCAAGGTGTAAATCTTACCGTTAATACCGGATTCATCTCCGGCGTGGATTACCGTGGAAACGGCGGCTATGTCATTGCGCCGCCGAGCATCAACGGAACCGACAAAGCCTACACATGGCAAGAGGAACTTTCCCTTGACGAAGTCCCCCGCCGCCGCCGCTGCCGGACGCTATTATTAATTTAATAAATAATAAAGCATATAGGAGTAAAAAAGATGCAAACCAAACAAACCAAACAAACCTTACATCACCTTGCATCACCTTACAATTCCTTACAGAAGGCAGAAGGGACAACGATCTGTTCCATGCGGCAAACTGCCTGAAAAAAGGCGGTTGCGAGATTCCGTATATGGAACATATCCTTGATATCCTTGCGAAAAATTGTATACCGCCTTTCCCCGAAACTGAAATCAGACTGAAAATTGACAGCGCATTAAAACGTTCTGAACGGCGTGAGAGGAATCTCAAACAGGAAGTTCTGGAGTGGGCAACCTTACAAGAAGGTTACTGGAACCTTACAGAATTGAAAAAAACCTTACAAAACCTTACACGGGAGGAAAAGGCAAACATTGATGTCATCATCCATCGCCTGAAGAAGGATGGCATCATCGAAAAATACGGGAATCAGGCAGGCGTTTATAGATCTGTCCATGATGATGTTGAACCCATCGACTTTCTGAACTGCGATGTCACGCCCCTCGGAATCCGATATCCCTTCGGCATCGAGAATTACATAAAAACACTTCCCAAAAACATCATCGTCATTGCGGGAAGCCCCAACGCCGGGAAGACGGCATTCCTTCTGAATTTCGCCCGCATGAATCAAGATCGTTTCAACGTCCGTTACTTCAGTTCAGAAATGGGAGCGATGGAACTTAGAGAACGGCTTTCAAAATTTGATTGCCCGCTCAACTCATGGCGTATTAACGCTTGTGAGAAGTCATCCGATTTTTCGGATGTAATCCGGCCGGACGATGTCAACGTCATAGACTTTTTGGAAGTCCATGCCGACTTCTGGCAAGTGGGCGGCATGATCAAGTCCATCCATGACAAACTGGAAAAAGGCATTGCTGTAATCGCCCTTCAGAAACCAAGCGGACGGGACGAAGGATTGGGCGGCCAGCGTGGCCTTGAAAAGCCACGACTCTATCTTGCGATGGAATCAGGGAAGATAAAGATAGTGAAAGCAAAGAACTGGGCCGTATCCCATCAAAACCCCAACGGGCTGGTTCTGGATTTCAAGATAATCAGTGGTTGCGAATTTCAGATAACTGAAGACTGGCGACATAAAAATGAGCAGTAAAGAACAACTCTATAAAGAAATTAAACAACACGGGGCCAAGGCCAAGGGCCGGAGCGAACTCCTGAAGCACCTTGAAGGAAAGAAACTCCAGAGCGGTGAGGCAATTGTAGCCCAATGCTACATGTGCCTTGGCTATTATGCCGATGGGAGAAATGATTGCCGGATGCCACATTGTCCGCTTTACCCGTGGATGCCGTATCGCAATACGAAGGCATCCTGAAAAGCAATTCTAATGCTCTGGCAGGGGCCTATAAATGGCTATGAGGGATACAATAAGTCGGACGTGTAAGGATTGTTCTCCCGGCTATGAAACCCTGGAAAGCCCGACTGAAACACAGAGGCAATCCATGAAGGATCGGATGTTGGATGATATAAACATGATTGCTGATACGACACTTCAGACAATCATTCCCGCCTCAATCATCGAAACCATTGCGAATCGTGTGGCTGAGATTATCCTTGATCGTATTAGGCCGCTTTTGTGTTCATCCTCACGCAATGATGATGCGATCTTTGATGTGAAAGGCCTTGCCGCATATCTCAAAACAACTCAAGCATGGGTAAGGGAGCAAGCGCGCAATGGAAAAATCCCTTGTTTCAAGAGCGGCAAAAAATGGAAATTCCACAAACGGCAAATAGACAAATTCTTTCAGTCGCCGGCATTGCTTCAGGTTTCAACGTCACATCTGAAAGGAAGATAATGATCGGCAAACGGATATCATATCCGTTATATACGGATCAGAGTCATATGAAATCAAACATTTGCAAATCACTGTGAAGTAAAATGTGAACATCAAAAATATCTTGACATATGCTAACTATGTTAGTATAATAAGTCCATGAAGAATTGGACACCGGCACAGATCAGGGAACTTCGAAAACGGATGAAGCTGACACAGACGATGTTGGGCGAGCGGATAGGAACGACACGCCAGCATGTCTATTACCTTGAAAGGGGGGAGCGCACGGCAAGCAAAACATTGATGCTTTTACTGGATTACATTGAAAAGGAGAACGCCAAAGGAAAGGGGGACAAAAAGCATGGCAAAGGGAATCTATAAACGCGGAAACGTGTTCTGGATTGCCTATGTCGGACTTGATGGAAAGGTTATCCGCGAATCATCGAAATCAACGAAATTCAAGGATGCGGAAACCCTTCTGATAAAGCGACGGCAGGGGATCAGAGAGGGCAAGATGCCCGAAATCAAGAGAATCGGGAATCACACGTTTAGCGAGCTTGTCACCGATTATTTGAAATGGGCAGAGCGGCAACGTGCATACAAGCAGAAGGAACTTGTCATTGTACGTCTTCAAATGGTTTTGGACAGATTGGATCAAAAACTAAGAGAGGGTTTCAGCCCTCATATAAACCTTCTCTGCCTTTTCAGCAAGCCTCAAAGCGCGATTCTGCTTTCTTCGTAAAAGCATCGTTTTTTGTTTAATCTGCCCCCGCCGTTCCAAGACTTCATTGTCACGCCCATAATACCTATCCAGCAGGCGTAACATTCTCCAATGCCTCATGGTACCGATGGTTGTTGTAATAATCCACAAATATGCGGATCTGATCCTCAAGCTCCGAGGGACTGTAATAATGATCCAGAAGAATAAGATTTTTCATGGAACGGTGGTACCGCTCGATCTTCCCTTGCGTCATCGGATGATACGGCTTGCCTCGGGTATGGCCGATCCCTTCTTCCTCAAGATAATCACTCAGGGCTTTTGAGACATAACAAGGACCGTTATCCGATAAGAGCCTGGGCCGATTGACCACCCTTGCATGCCGTATGCCTGTAAACAAAATCGCATCGTTGAGGGTCAGCTTTACATCATCTGCCGACATCCCCTGACACAACCGCCATGCCAGGATAAAGCGGCTGTAATCGTCAAGAACCGTGGACAGATAATACCACCCCCAATGCACCACCTTGAAAAAGGTAAAATCCGTCTGCCACAGCTCATTGACCGCCTTTGTCGGGTGAGGAAACTTCTCATGGGCACTTATCACCGTATAGAGCGGGCTCGTCACCAGATCGTGGGCCTTCAAAATACGGTACACCGTCGATTCCGAGATATAATAGCCCCGTTTATCCGTGATATGCCATGCAAGCTCCCTGGGTGATTTCTCATGATGCTCCAGGGCCGTTTCCACGACCCGCTGCTTCTCCCACGGCGGGATCTCATTCCAGAATTGCCTGGGCGGATGGTACCCGTTAGCCAGCCCATCATAGCCATGCTCCTGATATCGGCTATACCAGATGTAAAACGTGCTGCGGTTGATGGCGAGTTCCGCAAGCGTCTGCTTCACGCTCAGCGGTGATCCTTCCACCATCCGGATAACCTCCATCTTCTCTGCCTGACTGTATCGCATATACCGCTCCGCACTCACTCCAGACCACTCAAACTTTTTTTAAAAACCCGGTTCTTCAGGCTCAGCTCAGCCACCAGCTGCTTTAACTGCTCATTCTCACTCCGTAGATCTGATACTTCATTACTGCTGGCTTCCCGGATGGTATCCCCGTTGAGCTGCCGCTTGCCCGCCTCCAGAAATGCCTTGCTCCACTTGTAGTATATGCTCGGGGCTATCCCTTCTTTCCGACAAATGTTCGCAATGCTGTCTTCCCCTCGCAAACCTTCCAATATGATCCGGATTTTCTCTTCTGAATTGAATTTACGGCGGGTGTTTCTCTTAATCTCTCTCACCACAGATTCAGCGTCTTGCTTGGCTTTAGGTCCCATCGCTCCTCTCCTTTCCAGAGAACTGATTCTAACCTAAAACCGTCTCTTATTTTAACTCCCTCATCTGTCCACTTTCCTTTGAACCGGTACACTTGTCATCAACCAACTAAAGGAACGATTCGGCCAAATGCAATTGAGACGTTTTGACACACGCCTTATTGAAGGGTATCAAACGGAACGATTGCAGACAGGGAATAAACCGGCAACGATCAACCGCCACATTGCCACTATAAAGCACATGTTCACGAAGGCCGTCGAATGGGACATGGTAGAGGATGAAACACTGAAGCGAATCAGGCGGGCGAAACTACTGGAAGAAAACAACCGGCGGTTGCGTTATCTGTCTGCAGATGAATGTCAAGCCTTGATAGATGCCTGTGAAAAACAATTGAAGCACCTGAAACCGATTCTAATCATGGCATTGAACACCGGCATGCGGAAATCGGAAATCCTCAATCTGAAATGGGATGACGTTGATCTGGTTCACGGCTTCATCCTTCTGTCACATACGAAGAACGGTGAACGGCGGGAAGTCCCTATCAATGCAACATTGAGGGCAACGCTTGAAGAATTATACAAGGGAACGACAAAAAGGCTGCGTAAGGTTCATGTGCCTTTTGTCTTTTATGATTACACAAAAGAGAAACCTTATTTGAACGTTCACCATTCTTTTGTGACAGCATGCAAAAGGGCAAATATCAGGGATTTTCGTTTTCACGATTTGCGCCATTGCTTCGCCAGTCACCTCGTCATGTCGGGGATAGACTTGACGACAGTCAAGGAACTGTTAGGCCATAAAACCCTTACTATGACGCTCCGCTATGCCCACCTTGCACCATCCCACAAAGTCAAGGCAGTTGATGTTTTGGATCAAACCTTGAGCACTTCGCGTACTTCACAAAAACTTCACAGTGACGAGGCAATCAATAATGGGTAGGGTTTCAATTATATTGAAATCATTGAATAAAAATGGTACCCCCGGCGCGATTCGAACGCGCGGCACACGGATTAGGAATCCGTTGCTCTATCCTACTGAGCTACGGGGGCGCAATGTGGGTCCGATGAAAGAGCGTGCCGTTTAGCATGCTTCCCGGCGGCTGTCAACCGGCTGGCCGCACGGAAGTCCATCCGGTTAAAAATGAGATTCGAGGATTTTTGTATCAGAAAAGCCCCTCAATTTCAAATATTCGGGTGTGGTGCCGGCCAGTGCGGCGCCGGGAATGAGGCCGATCAGTTCGGACTCCAGAATATCCGCACCAACGCAGGCGGCCTCTTCACGGACGCGTTCGAATACGGTGCGGACTGATGTGACCCGGTAATCGGTGAGGTTCATGGAGACCTGGACCAGTTTCCGGCTTTTCAGCGGAATGCCCAGGGCCTTGACGCAGGGAAGACCGCCGCTGGACTGTCGGATGGATTTGGCAATGTTCCTTGCCAGGTTGAGATCGCCCGATCTGAGGTTGATGTTGAAGGCAATCAGGGGAATGCGCGCCCCGACAGCCGTTGCTCCGGAACATTCGTGGAAGACGGCCGGGCCGGCATCGGGAAGCCAGCGCGGGTCGCTCATTTTCTCCCGCAGCGCCTCGTAGCCGCCCCTGCGGATGTCGGACAGTTCTCTTTTCCAGGGGACCAGAGCCGCCTCCCCGTAAAAGTAGACGGGGATCCGGTTTTTCTCGCCGTACGCGCGGCCGAAGCCATGCGCAACCCGGACGGCGTCCTGCATCGTTGCCTCCCCGAGGGGGATGAAGGGGACTACATCCACTGCGCCGATGCGCGGATGCGCACCTGCGTGTTCCCGCATGTCGATCAATTCCAGGGCCCTGCCGCAGACCGCCATCGCCGCCTTCTGCATGGCCTCCGGGGGGCCGATGAAAGTCAGGACGCCGCGATGATGGTCCCTGTCCATGCAGATATCGAGGAGCTTCACGCCGGACGATGCGGTCAGCGCCCCGGCAATCTTCAAGATCTTCTTCTTGCTCCATCCCTCGCTGATATTGGGGACGCACTCGATGACTTTCATGGGCTCGATCCTGTTTCCCGTGGAGGTATGCCATAAAAGAACAGCCGGCACAAGCAGTTCCGCGCCGACGGGGGGGCGGAATGATTTGTGAAGAGAGGGGGAATATGTTAAACCGCCTCCATGGAAAAGATGCAACGCCGGAAAGAAAAAGTGGCCCTGCTGTCGGTGGTCTCCAACAGTCTGCTCGTCATCCTGAAGCTGGCGGTGGGGTTTCTGATCGGCGCCGTGTCGATCATCTCCGAGGCGATTCACTCTGCCGTGGATCTCCTTGCGGCGCTCATCGCCATGTTTTCCGTGAAGACGTCCTCCATTCCCGCCGACAGGAGGCACCCTTTCGGCCACGGCAAGATCGAGAACATCTCCGGCACGATCGAGGCCCTGCTGATTTTTCTCGCCGCCGGCTGGATCATCTATGAGGCCGCCCAGAAGATCAGGCATCCCGAGCCCATCGAGTATGTGAGCTGGGGCGTCGGCGTGATGCTCGTTTCCGCCCTGCTCAACATTGTCGTCTCCGGCATGCTCTTCAAGGTGGCCAGGGAAACGGATTCCGTCGCCCTGGAGGCGGATGCCTGGCACCTGCGCACCGATGTCTACACCTCGGCGGGCGTCATGCTCAGCCTGGCCCTCATCTGGGCGGGGGGTCGGATGTTTCCGGGCATGGATCTGACCTGGCTGGACCCGGCTGCGGCCATCGGCGTGGCCCTCCTTATTTTCAAGGCCGCCTATGACCTGACCCTGCGGTCCGCGAAAGACCTCATGGACGTCCAACTGCCTCCCGATGAGGTGGGCTGGATCCGCGACCTGATCCTGGCGCACCGGCCGGTGATTCACGGGTTCCACCAACTGCGGACGCGGAAGGCCGGAAACTGCCGTTTCGTGGAATTTCACCTCAAGGTGGACCCCGGGATGACCGTGGAGACCTCGCACCAGATCACGGAGGAGCTGTCCGGGAAGATTGAAGGACATTTCCCCCGATCGAGCGTGACCATCCACATCGAACCCTGCGACGGCGACTGCGTCGGCAACTGCCTGGAAGGATGCCTCCTGGCGGAAGAAGCGCGCCGGACGGTGGCCAGAAAGATCAGCCCCTACAAGAAGCAGCGCGGGCCGTCCTGAAAGGATTACGCATCCTCTCCGCCGCCCTCGTCATAAGCGCCGTTCCCCTTGTAGATGTACCGCTCTAAAAGCCGGTGGTAGGGGGTCCAGTTCGACTCCCCGCCCGCTGTGCCCCCGACGAAGGTCTGGAAGGCATTCACCTTGGCATCCAGGTCGTCGATGTAGTGGACGATCAGGGCCTCCAGGGTCTTCGGCCGCTTGGGAGAGCCGAATTCCAGCATCCCGTGGTGGCTGAGGATGAGGTGGCGCAGCTCCATGGCCAGTTTCTCCGGGAACCCCCCGATCTTTGCGATTTTGGCGTCCAGCATCTCCACGCCCATGACGATGTGGCCGACCAGCCTTCCCGCGTCGCTGTAGTCGATGAGCCGGTCATACTGAAATTCATGAATCTTGCCGATGTCGTGCAGGATGCCGCCGGCGATCAGCAGGTCACGGTTGGCGCCCGGGTAGTGGGCGGCCGCGACGTCGATGAGCTGAAGAACGGACAGGGTGTGCTCCAGCAGCCCGCCGAGGTAGACGTGGTGGAACCCCTTGGCGGCCGGCGCCTTCTTGAAGCGGGCGACGATCTGTTCGTCCCCGAAAAAGGCCATGAGGAGGTCCCGCAGGCAGGCGGTCTGAATCTGCCCGACATAGACCATCAGGTCCGCGAACATGTCTTCGGCGTTCCGGGCGGCGGTGGGGAAGAAATCCGCCGGGTCGACGTCGTCATCGTCCATTTTTCGCACTTCCAGCACGGACAGTTGCAGATTGTTCTTATAGCTGAGGATTCTCCCGACAATGTAGACGATGTCCCCCTTCCTGAAGTAGCCGTCCAGCTCGATTGCCTTTTCCCAGACCTTGCCGTCCAGTTCGCCCGTCTTGTCTTTCAGGCGCAGGTTGAGGTAGGGGGAACCCTTCTGCGAGTAAGCCAGGTTTTTTTCCGACACCAGAAAGGATGTGCCGACTTTTTCTCCCGCCTTCATGCCGTTGATGTATAGCTCTTTTTTCATCACAGACCCATCCGCCTTTCATGTGTGTATAACTTGAAGGTCCTGCCACGGACCGCCCCGATGAGGGTGATGCCGGCCTTCACCGCCATCTGAATCGCCAGGGAGGTGGGCACGGCGAGCGAGACGACCACAGGTGTGCCCATCTGCCGGACCTTCTGCACGATTTCGAAGGAGACCCGGCCGGTCCGCAGCACAATCTTGTCCCGGCAGTCCACGCCGTGCAGCAGCGCATGGCCGGCCAGCATGTCGAGGGCGTTGTGCCGGCCGATGTCCTCCCGCGAGACCAAAATGTTGCCCCCGTCCGCGAGGGCGGCGCAGTGCGTGCCCCTCGTGATCCGGTGCAGGTGCGTCACGTCGAGAAATTTCTCCATGAGGTCCAGCACCTGGTCCGGCCGGAGCGACAGGGTTTCCGTCCCGGCCGGTTCCGGGGGTGTGGCTGAGGAATCTTCCCCGGAACCGCGGCTGCCGCTTGATGCGATGGTCTTCCCGGCCGGGGTATTCGAATGGGCAGGCCCTTCCGTCGTGGTCGCATCGATGCGGACCGTGCTTCGGTCCGGGGCGGTTTGAATATCCCGGATCTCGGCAGCGCTTCGGATCAGGCCCTCGGACCGAAGAAATCCCAGGGCCAGCTCCTCCACGTGCAGGCCCGTGCAGGCCGTGGTGACGATGTGGCGGCCGTTGAGAAAGATCATGAGCGGCATCTCGCAGACGATGTCCGCCGTCGTTTCGGAAAAATCCCGGCCGTCGAACGCGCGCACCGGGCAGCGCACGAGACCGTCTCCGCTTCCGCCTCCATTCATCTCAGTTTCCCTTCTCTCTCAGGAGGCGGTGGTCCCCGGAGCGGACGGTCAGCTTGGTCACGTCAAAATATTCCATCAGCGGGATGATGTATTTCCGGGACAGCCCGGTCAGTTCCTTGAAGGTGGCGGGCGTGGCCTTCCCATCCTTCAGGAGCAGGCTCTTGTAATCCTCCCGCAGGCGCTTCAGCGCAGACCCGTCGAAACACAGGTCTTCGTTGATCTTGGTCAGCGTGCCGTCCTTGAGCATGACGTTCAGGATGCTGCCCACCTGAGACTTGTGCCGGGTGAATTTTTCCGTCACCTCCCGAAGCGAGGGCGGGGAGAGCGCCGCCTTTTGATACCAGTCGGCAATGTCCCGCCGCAGGGATTCCTGATCGGCCTGCAGGCTGACCCGGTGGTCCGGAAGGCGGATGTTCTCCCGGTCTGTGACGATTTTCCCGTTTTTTTCGAGGTCCCGCATTACGGCGTGGAATAGCTTCTGGCCGATGAATGCCCCGAGCTTCATCCGCAGCTCTTCCCGGGACAGGCCTTCCTTGAGCGGAAATTTTTCATGATGGGCGCGGATGTCCTCGAGCATTTTCCGCTGAAGCTCCCCATATACTTCCGGGGCGAGGGCCCGCGTTTCCTCCCGGTCGAGGAGAACGGCCTGTCTTCGGGAGAGCAGCAGGTCGAGCCCCTTCCGGACCTGCGCCGGAGGAAGGCCGGTGCGGATGACCAGGCCTTGCGGATCGATGCCGCCAAAGGAGGCGCGCTGAATGATCGCGGCCAGCTTCTCCGTTTCGGCGCCGTGGTGCAGCCGGTCGAGTTCCCGGATCACCCGGTCGGAGTGCCGCCTGTGCTTGCGGGAAAGCGGATCGATGACCTGCCCGCCGCCGACGGTCGTTACCGGTGAATAGCTCCGGATGACGAAATGGTCGCCGGCCATCGCCACGGCCGGGGCGGCCAGGAACAGCTGGGCGTAGGCCTTCCCGCCCGGCTCGATTTCGTCCCGGTCCAGAAGGCTCAGCCGGGCCATCACCTCGCTGGTGCCGGCGTGGAAGCGGACCAGGGTCCGGTTTTTCATTTTCCGGTCGTTTGCCTGCAGATAGTCGAAAAAAACATCCAGGCGCCGTGTCGGCTCGAAGGTGCCCGGGCGGGTCAGCACGTTTCCCCGCTCGATCGCCGCTTTCTCGATCCCCTGCAGGTTGACGGCCGTGCGCTGGCCGGACTCCGCCACGCTGACGCTCTGGTTGTGGATCTGCATCCCCCGGATCCTGGAGACGGCCCGGCCGGGCAGAATGGCGACTTCCTCGCCCGTTGCGATGCTCCCGGAGACCAGCGTCCCCGTTACCACCGTTCCAAAACCCCGGATGCTGAACACCCGGTCGACGGGCAGCCGGAACAGGCGGGCATCGCTCTTCTCGCCGATTTCCGCGGCGGACCGGTCCAGGGCGGCCAGAAGCCCGGGGATGCCGCTCCCGGTCAAGGCCGAGACCGGAAGTATCGGGGCGCCTTCCATAAAGGTGCCCTTCAGGAAGCTGCGGATGTCATCGGCGACCAGCTCCCGCCACTCCTCGTCCACCAGGTCCACCTTGGTGAGGGCCACGAGGCCTTTGCGAATGCCCAGCAGGGAGCAGATATGGAGGTGTTCCCGGGTCTGGGGCATGATGCCTTCGTCTGCGGCGATAACCATCATCACCAGGTCGATGCCCGCCGCCCCGGAGACCATATTTTTGATGAACCGTTCGTGGCCCGGAACGTCCACGACGCCGATCGTGCCGCCGCCCGGCAGCTCCAGGGAGGCAAAGCCGAGCTCGATGGTGATGCCCCGCTCTTTTTCCTCCTTGAGCCGGTCCGTGTCCACGCCGGTCAGGGCCTTGACGAGCGCCGTCTTTCCATGATCGACATGGCCGGCGGTACCCAGGATGATGTGCTTCATGTCTGCCAATTAACAAAGTCCCCGCCTTTTCACAACCGCAAAAACGCCGTCCTGTGCGAAGGCAGCGAGGCCGCGATGCGGAACGCGTCGAAAAAAATTGTGTTGAATTGGCCGGAAAGATGGTTTATTAAGCCCCGCTTCGGTGCCGGGGGGCTTATTTTATGAGAATCATGGGTCTTGATTATGGAAGCAGGCGGATCGGCGTGGCCCTGTCCGATGAGTTGGGCATGACCGCCCAGCCCCTGACGACGGTCGAGCGCAGGAACCGGCAGGACGATATGGAAGCCATCGCGCGGCTGGTCGGGACCTACAGTGTGGAAAAAATCGTGGTAGGCTATCCGGTCCGGCTGGACGGCACGGAAGGCATCCAGTGTGAAAAAGTCAATCGCTTTGCCCGCCGCCTGGAGGTGCGGTTTCGCCTTCCCGTCGTGAAATGGGACGAGACGCTGTCCACCTGGACCGCCGGTGAAATCCTGAACGCGGCCCATGTGCGCCGGGAAAAGCGGAAGAAAGTCATCGACAAGATGGCCGCGGGCATCATTCTTCAGGGATACCTGGATTCTCTCGGACCGGCGGGGGCGCGGAAAGAGGGTTGCGAGGGTCAGTCATGAAAATCCCGTTATCCATCCTGCAGCGAATCAGACACATGGCAGCGCCCCTGGCGTTTGCGGTGGTGATCTGCCTGACGCTTTTTTTATTCTACGCGAAGACTCCGGTCGGCAGTCGCGACCGCACCGCCACCATCGATATCCCCAAGGGCGCCGGCTTCTGGAAGATTGTGGATATCCTGGATCGCGAAGGGCTGGTGAACAACAGATTGCTTTTTTACGTGGTGGCGATGGCCAATGGCGCCCGGAGATCGATCAAGGCCGGTGAATACGAAATGGACGGTGGGATGGGCCCCGCGGAGATCGTCCAGAAGCTGATCCGGGGGGAGATCAAGGCGTACAGGGTGACCATTCCGGAAGACTTCACGCTGAAGCAGATCGCCGAGCGGCTTGCCGCCGACAGGCTCGTCGAGGAAAAAATCTTCATCGAGGTCGCGACAGACCGTCCGTTTCTGGCATCGCTCAAGGTTCCGGCCGCGAGCGCCGAGGGCTATCTGTACCCTGAAACCTATGCTTTGAACAGGGCCATGACAACCCGGGAAATTGTCCGGATCATGGTCAATCAGTTCTGGAAAAAGGTGACCCCGGAGATGCTGGCCCGGGCGCAGGCGCTTCACCTGAGCACCCATGAATTCGTCACGCTGGCTTCACTGATCGGAAAGGAAACCGGCTACCGCGATGAAAAGACGCTGGTTTCCGCCGTCTTCCACAACCGGCTGAAAAAAGGGATGCGTCTGCAGAGCGATCCCACCGCCATTTACGATCTCAGGAATTACAGCAGCGCGGTGACGCGAAGGCACCTGGACAATGATTCCCCCTACAACACATACAAGATCAAGGGATTGCCGCCCGGCCCCATCGCCAACCCCGGCATCGATTCGCTCCGTGCCGCCCTTTATCCCGCCCCGGTAAACTACCTTTATTTCGTTTCAAATAATGACGGAACCCACCGGTTTTCAACGAACCTGATCGCCCACAACGAAGCTGTCTTAAAATATCAGATTAAAAGGCAAAACGAGTAGAATTTTTCCTTGACAAAAGCCCGCTGCTTCATTATTGTGGCCGCAAGTGGGGCAAAGTGGTTTATTGTGGAGGAAATGTCCGTGTCTGTCTTTAGGGGACAATACTACCATACGATTGATGACAAGGGAAGAATCATCTTTCCGGCCAGGCTTCGCGAGGTCTTCGCCGAGAAATATGACAGCCGCCTCGTGATCACGAACTGGGACGGCTACCTGATGGTTTTTCCCTACGATGAATGGCGCATCATCGAAGAGAAAGTCAGCCACCAGTCCCTCCTGAGAAAGGAAGTCCGGGCCTTCCAGCGGTTTTTCATGTCCGGTGCAGTGGACTGCATGCTGGACGGCCAGGGCCGCGCCCTCATTCCCCCGAATCTCCGTGAGTTTGCCGGCCTTGAAAAGGACGTCGTGCTGGCCGGAATGATCCGGATCATCGAGATATGGAGCAAGGAACGCTTCGAGGCGGAAATGAAAAAAACGGAAGGCGACCTCGAAACGTTCAGCGAATACATGGCCGATCTGGGCATTTAGGGAAGGTCCATGGCATGGGTTCCTATCATGAGCCGGTCATGCTCGAGGAGGTTGTTCAATCTCTGCGATGCAGAAGCGGCGGCATCTACGTGGACGGAACCCTGGGGGGCGGCGGCCATGCCCGGGCGATTCTGGAGCGTTCGGCCCCCGACGGCCTGCTCGTCGGCATCGACCGGGATGACGATGCCATCCTCGCGTCCGAAAAAAGCTTGCAACCCTTTGGCCGGAGAAAAATTCTGGTCAAGGGCAATTTTGCGGATATCGGTAACATCCTGACCAACCTGAAAATTGGAAAAGTTGACGGGGTACTCCTGGATCTGGGGGTGTCGTCCCATCAACTGGATACGGCAGACAGGGGGTTCAGCTTTTCTTTGGATGCTCCGCTCGATATGCGCATGGATCGGGGCAGCCGCTACAGCGCGCGGGATCTGGTCAACCTGTCTCCGGAAAAAGAATTGAAACAACTGATCCGGGAGTACGGCGAGGAACCCATGGCCGGCAGAATCGCAAGGGCGATCTCGGCTAAAAGAGAATCGGGTGCGATCCGGACAACGGCCGAACTGGCCGACCTCGTCTGCAGGGCGGTGCGGCGGCCGGGTTTTCACGGGAAGATCCACCCGGCCACCCGAACCTTCCAGGCGATTCGCATGGCCGTCAATCAGGAGCTGCCGAATCTTCGCCGGGCCATCGGCGCGGCGGTGGATCGGCTCCGCAGTGGCGGAAGGCTGTCGGTCATTTCCTTTCACTCGCTGGAGGACCGGATCGTCAAGGAAGCCTTCCGGTCCGGTGAGGGCAGATGTCAATGCCCGCCCGGCATGCCGGTGTGCCGCTGCCGACGGGAGGTCAAGCTGAAGGTCCTGACCCGGAAGCCGATGCGATCCGGCGCGGATGAGAGCGAAAGGAACCCCCGGGCGCGAAGCGCCAGGCTCAGGACGGCGGAGAAGATTTGAGCGATGACGGAAACGACAATGAAGCAGAACGATGCCGATCGGGAAAAAAAGGCGGCGCCGCGGCTCAAGTATTCCGTGTTTCTCTTTGTCGCCTTTGTCCTGATGGCGGTGGCGATCGCCTACGTGTGGTCGCACATCCAGATGACGAGGCTGGAGTATCAGGTTGCCGAGGAGATGACGCGCAAGGAACAGCTTCTGGAGGAGCAGCGGCGGCTGAAGCTTGAGTTGGCGACCCTGAAATCGCCGCACCGCATCGAGAGCATCGCAAAAAACAGCCTGCACATGTCCTATCCGGAGCGCGATCAGGTGATCGTCCTCAAAGGCGCGGAGGTTGTGCAATGACCATAGTAGCCAAAAAATGGCTGAAATTGAGGCTCGCCAGCCTGATTCTTTTCTTTCTGGTCCTGTTCATCGCCCTCGTCACGCGGGCTTTTCAGATCCAGGTGCTCAAGGGACAGGACCTGAAGTCCCGCGCCGATCGCCAGCACACCATGACCCTGCAGACCGAGTCGGAAAGAGGCGTCATCTTCGACCGCAACGGGGAAAAGCTCGCCGTCAGCGTCATGGCGGATTCGGTCTGCGCCGATCCCTCCAAGATTGTGGATCCCCAGGCAACGGCAGGGAAGGTCGCCTCCATTTTGCGCATCGACCGGGGGACGATCCTGAAAAAATTCTCCGCGTCCCGGAACTTCTGCTGGATCGCGCGCAGGATTACGCCGGACCAGGCCGCTCTGGTCGAAAAAGCGGACCTGGACGGCATCTTCCTCATCAAAGAGCCCAAGCGCTTTTATCCCAACGGCGAACTGGCGGGCCATCTGATCGGCTTTGTCGGGCTGGATGCAAAGGGACTGGAGGGCATCGAGCTGCGATATGACGAAGACCTCAGGGGGGCGCCGGAAAGGCTGGCATGGGCGAGGGATGCCAAGGGGAAGCGTCTTTATCCGCGCGTCGAATCGGCCGGGGGCCCGCGCCGGGAAAGCACAAACCTGATCCTGACCATCGACAACCGCATCCAGCACCTTGTGGAGTCGCAACTCAAGGAGGCGGTCCGGAACAAGGGTGCCAGGGGCGGGATTGCCATCGTCATGGATCCGAAAACCGGGGAAATCCTGGCGCTTGCCAACGAGATGGGCTTCGACCCCAATATTTTTTCGAAAGCCGGCGCCGGGACGGGCAAGAACAAGGTCATCACGGACTGCTTCGATCCCGGTTCCACCTTCAAGCCGTTCCTCGCGGCGGCGGCCCTCGAAGAGGGGGTTGTCAAGGAAACCGACCAGTTTTACTGCGAAAACGGGAATTACCGGGTTGCCGACCGGGTGATTCACGAGGCCCAGCGAAAACGGCACGGCTATCTCGCTTTTCCCGACATCATCAAGTATTCCAGCAATATCGGGTCGGTCAAAATATCCGAACGCCTGGGCAAGGAAAAATTCTACCACTACATCACCAAATTCGGTTTCGGCGCGAAGACGGGAATCGATCTCCCCGGCGAAACGGCGGGCCTGCTCAGGCCGGTCAACAACTGGACGCGTGTGGATGCGGCGACGGTCGCCTTCGGCCAGGGGATATCGGTCACGGCGATACAGCTGGTTACCGCCCTCTCCGCCATTGCCAACCAGGGTGTCTTGATGAAGCCCTACATCTTGCGCGGACTGGTGGACAGGCGGGGTCAGGTCATCCGGAAATATTCGCCGACCCCGGTCCGGCAGGTCATTTCACCCCGAAGCGCCAAGCGGCTGACCACGATCATGACCAGCGTGGTGGGGGATCCGGACGGGACCGGCAAGAAGGCGCGCATCGACAATGTGAACGTGGCCGGAAAAACAGGGACCTCCCAGAAATACGATTTTGCCCGCAAGGTCTATTCGTCCGAACGGGTCCGGACATCCTTCATGGGATTTTTTCCGGCGGAAGATCCGCAGGTGGCGATCCTGGTCATGCTGGACGAGCCCCAGCGAGACAAGTGGGGCGGCGTCGCTTCGGCCCCCGTCTTCAAAAACATTTCGGAACAGATCCTGACCTGCTTCAAGACCAACATTCGCGAAAACCCGCCGTTCGAAGTGGAAAAGATCAATCCGGACGTGAAGATCAGGCTCGTTTCGGCCAGTCCCGACACCACCCCCAATCCGGTGGCGCCGGCGGTCGCGGAGGCGGCGCAGGCGGAAGCCGTGATTGCGGAAGAAGCCTCCATGCCGGATTTCAGGGGAATGACCATTCGCGATGCCATGAGAAAGGCGAAGGAAAGAGGCATCGAAATCAGCGTCAGCGGGACGGGCTGGGCCGTCGGCCAGGTCCCGGCGCCGGGAATCGCCCTTGGCGGAACGCGCTACTGCAAGGTCTCCTTCAGCACCGGCAATTGAGGTCACCGGGTGGATTTGTCGACGCTCCTGCAAGATGTCTCGATCCTGAAGCGCACCGGCGATTTGTCCGGCATGGTTTCCGGCGTATGCTATGACTCGCGGCAATGCGGGGAAAACAGCCTCTTTGTCGCGATTGCCGGCCTGGTGGCGGACGGTCACGATTACATTCCCGAGGCGATCCGGAGGGGGGCCCGCGTGATTGTCCATGAAAA
The DNA here is from genome assembly GCA_963709485.1 of uncultured delta proteobacterium. Taxonomy (GTDB): domain Bacteria; phylum Desulfobacterota; class Syntrophia; order Syntrophales; family Fen-1087; genus JAXDBM01. Next base: position 116,180 of record CAVPWE010000005.1, on the reverse strand, counting down.
GCCCTACAGCCCCTCTCCCGGCGTCACCGCATTGCAGGTTTCCGAAAGCCGCCGGGTCCTCGGCGTTCTCGGGCGAAATTTCTACGGAAATCCCTCGGCCCGGCTCTGCCTGGTCGGCGTCATCGGCACCAACGGCAAAACCACGGTGACCTATCTCCTGGAGTCGATTTTCACCGCGGCAGGATGGTCCGCCGGGGTTCTGGGGACGGTCAATTACCGCTTCGGCGGGAAGGTCCTGGCATCGCCCCACACGACGCCGGAGTCCCTGGAGATGCAGCGGATCCTCCGGGAGATGGCCGATGACGGGGTCAGCCATGTGGTTGCGGAGGTGTCATCGCACTCCCTGGATCTGCGGCGGGTGGACGACTGTTCCTTCGACCTGGGGGTCTTCACCAATCTGACGCAGGATCACCTGGACTACCACGAGACGATGGACAATTACTTCGACGCGAAAAAAAGGTTCTTTCGGGAGATCCTCCCGGCCGGGAAAAGGAGTCCGAGTCGCCGCATGGTCGTCAACGGCGACGATCCCTGGGGCCGAAGGCTCCTTGAGGAGGCTGTCCTGCCCGCATTGAGCTACGGCATGGACAATCCCTGCGATGTGCGTGCCCGCGACGTGGATCTTTCCCTGGGCGGAATCCGGGCCTGCATTGAAACAGCCGGGGGCCGTTTCCAGGTTTCCACGCCGCTCGTCGGCCGGTTCAATCTCTACAATATTCTGGCGGCCGCGGCGGCGGCGACGGCGCTGCGCGTTCCGGAGAAGGCAATCGGCCGGGGGATCGCCGCGCTGAAGCAGATTCCGGGACGGCTGGAAAAAATCGGAGGGCCGGGCGATCCGCAGGTATTTGTCGATTACGCCCACACCGAGGATGCCCTGAGGCGGGTCCTGCAGGACCTCTCCGGGTTCAAGAAGCAGGGCCGCCTGCTGACGCTCTTCGGGTGCGGGGGAGACCGCGATCGCGGCAAGAGGCCCAGGATGGGCCGGGCGGCCGCGGAGCTGAGCGATCTGCTTCTCCTGACTTCGGACAACCCGCGCACGGAGGAGCCGATGGAGATCATTCGCCAGATCGCGTCCGGCATCCCTTCGGAGATCATGAACAAAGTGTCCGCGGACGAATTTGCCGGGGGGTCGCCGGAAAGGCATTACAGCATTATCCCGGACCGTGCTGCGGCGATTGCCAAGATCATCGCCTGTGCCGGTCCGTCGGACATGGTTCTGATTGCCGGCAAGGGCCATGAGGACTATCAGATTCTGGGAAACAGGCGCATTGCCTTCGATGACCGTGTGGTTGCCGCTTCGGCGCTGGCCGGAAGGGCACAGGGGAAGATGCTTTGAGGGCGGGGTCGACAATCGTCATTTCCGTTCCGGAGGCGCTGCAGGCCACGAGAGGCTCTCTGGGCAACGGCCCTGCGGATGTGATTTTTCGGGGCGTCTCCACGGACTCCCGCCGGATCGCAAAGGGGGATCTTTTCATCTGCCTGAAAGGTGACAATTTTGACGGGCATCAGTTTGCCGGCGCGGCTGTCGCCTCCGGCGCGGCCGGCCTGGTCATTCAGGGCAATGCGGAAGCAGGCCTCCCGGTGCTGTCGCGCGCTGTCCCGATGATCCGGGTCCGGGATACGCTGAAGGCGCTGGGGGACATTGCCCGGTTCTGGAGAAGGAGGATCGGTGTCCCGGTCATCGCGATCACCGGAAGCACCGGGAAAACGACAACCAAGGAGATGACGGCTGCGATCCTGGAGCAGACCGGGAATGTGCTCAAGACGGAGGGAAATTTCAACAACCAGGTGGGCCTGCCGCTGACCCTGCTGAAGCTGAACCGGCGACATGATGTGGCCGTGGTCGAGCTGGGGACAAACCAGCCCGGCGAGATCGGCCGGCTGACCCGGATCGCAGGGCCGGACATCGGCGTGATCACCAACATCGGTCCGGCGCATCTGGAAAAATTGAAATCCCTGGACCGGATCCGCAGGGAAAAAAGCGACCTCTTCCGGAAGATGTCCGTGCGCGGGACGGCCGTGATGAATGCCGATGATCCGGCGCTGCGCTTTTTAAGCGGGCAGTGGCAGGGAAAAAAGATAACCTTCGGTCTGCGGCGCGGGGCCGATGTCACGGCCGTGAACCTGCGGAAGAAAAAGCCGCCGGGGCTTGCCTTTACCCTGAAGATCGGCCGGTCGCGCGGCGCGGTTGAACTGCAGGCCGCCGGCGAGCACAACCTGTGCAACGCGCTGGCAGCGGCCGCCGCCGCCGCGGCTTTCGGGGCGGATCACGACACGATCTGCCGGGGGCTGGCGTCCTTCAGGCCCCTTGCCGGACGCTTTGAAATTCACGCCCTCGGGAACGGGGCTTATCTGATCGACGATGCCTACAATGCCAATCCGCTGTCCGTGCGGGAAGCGCTGAGGGCGCTGCAGGGACTGAAAGGCAGGCACCGCAGCGCCGTCGTTCTGGGGGACATGCTCGAACTGGGAGGGCACGCCGGCAGGCTGCACGCCGGCATCGGCCGTCTGATAGCCGGTGCGGGCGTGGATCGGGTTTTTCTCAAGGGAGACCATTGCCGGGCCACGGCCAGGGGGGCGGTCGCGGGAGGCCTGGCGACGGATCGGGTTTCGTTCTATGAACAGTCCGGAGAGGTTTTGGAGCGGCTTCAGGCTTTCCTGAAAAAAGGAGACTGGGTCCTGGTCAAGGGATCCCGCAAGATGAAGATGGAAGAAGTGGTCCGGGACGTGATCGAAGATTTCGGTTTGAGGGGATAGCCTGTTGATCTACCATCTCTTATACCCGCTGCATACGACAATTTCGAGCTTCAACGTTTTTCGCTACATAACGTTCCGGACCATCTATGCGGCAATTACCGCCCTGGTGATCTGTTTCATCCTGGGCCCCTGGATGATTCGAAAACTGCAGTCCCTGCAGATCGGCCAGCCGATCCGGGAAGACGGCCCGGATTCGCACATGACGAAAAAAGGCACACCGACCATGGGCGGCGTGCTGATCATTTTTGCGACGGTCATCTCCACCTTCCTCTGGGCCAATCTGACGGTCAATTTCATCTGGATGATCCTGATGGTGACCATCAGCTTCGGCCTCATCGGCATGGCGGACGACATCCGGAAACTGACCAGCCGGAGCAGCCGGGGCGTTCCCGGAACGGTCCGGCTGGCGGCGGAAGTGGCCATTGCCCTTTTTATCAGCCTGATCCTGTTTTACCAGCCGGGCTTCAGCTCCAACATCACCCTGCCGTTTTTTAAAACGGTGCTGCCCGACCTCGGGTGGGGCTATGTGCTTCTTTCCACCTTCATCATTGTCGGCACGGCCAATGCGGTGAATCTCACGGACGGGCTGGACGGCCTGGCCATCGGCCCGGCGATCACCTGTTTCCTGACCTATCTGTTCTTTGCCTATTTCGCCGGCAACAGCAGAATATCGGGCTATCTGCAGATCCCCTATGTCGCCGGCACGGGCGAGCTGGCCATTTTCTGCGGCGCCATGGTGGGCGCGGGGATGGGTTTCCTCTGGTACAACACCTACCCGGCGCAGGTCTTCATGGGCGACGTCGGCTCGCTGTCGCTCGGCGGCGCCCTGGGCGGGCTCGCGGTGATGACGAAACAGGAAATCCTCCTTGCCATCGTGGGCGGGATCTTTGTCATGGAAACCTTTTCCGTGATCTTTCAGGTGGGGTGGTTCAAGGTTTCCCACGGGAGGCGTATTTTCAGGATGGCGCCGATCCACCATCACTTTGAGCTGAAGGGATGGGCGGAACCCAAGATTATCGTGCGTTTCTGGATTATCTCGATCCTGCTGGCCCTGGTTGCGGTCAGCACGCTGAAACTGAGGTAGGGCGGATCGATGGAACTTTCGGGTAAACGGGTGCTGGTCGTCGGCCTGGGCAGAACGGGGATCGACACCGTCCGCTTTCTGGCCCGCCGGGGCGCGGAGATCGTCGCGACCGACGAGAAGCCCGCCTCGGAGCTGCAGGAGGCGTTCGCTGCGCTCGCGGAATTCCGCCACCGCTTTACCTTTTCCGCGGGTCTTGCAGCCGTCGGGCCGGGCATCGATCTGGTTGTGCCCTCGCCGGGCGTCGCTCCATCCAACGGCATTCTGACCGGGGCGGTGAAGCAGGGCATACCGGTCATGAGCGAACTGGAGCTGGCCGGCCGCTTTCTGCGACGGCCGATGATCGCGATCACCGGGACCAACGGCAAGACCACTACGACGACCCTGGTCGGGGAAATTATGAAAAAGGCGGGGAAAAAGGTGTTCGTCGGGGGGAATATCGGCTGCCCCCTGATCGGCTTTGTCGACGGGAAACAGGAGGCGGAATATGCGGTGGTCGAGGTCAGCAGTTTCCAGTTGCAGTGGACCCGCCGCTTCCGGCCCGATGTGGCCGTGCTGCTGAACGTCACCCCCGACCATGTCGACTATCATGGAAGCTTCGCGGACTACCGGCGGGTCAAGGAGCGGATTTTCGAAAATCAGACCGCGAGGGACCGGGCCGTTCTCAATGCCGGCGACCCTCTGACCGCGGGTCTCTCGGCGAGGCTGGCGGCCGAAATCGCGTGCTTCAGTTCATCCGGAAAAGTTCGGCGCGGCATGTTCCCGGACCGGGGAAACCTGGTCCACTGCAGGGGACCGGAGGATGCGGAAGAAGTCTACCCCCTGGACATCATCCGCATCCCCGGCGCCCACAATCTCGAAAATGTCATGGCTGCGATCATGGTCTCCCGGGTTTCCGGCTGTTCCCGGGAGGCCATTATCCAGGCCGTGCAAGGATTCGGGGGGATTGCCCACCGCATCGAGTTTGCCGGCGAGAAAGGCGGGATCGCCTTTTACGACGATTCCAAGGCGACCAATGTGGGCGCGGTGATGCGGGCGCTGGAGACCTTTTCCAGGCCGGTGATCCTGCTGATGGGAGGCCGGGACAAGGAAAGCGACTTTGCGTCCCTGGCGGCGCCCGTCCGGGACCGGGTGAAGCGGCTTGTCCTGTTCGGGGAAGCCCGGGCGAGGATCGGCGAGCGGATCGGGGGTGCGGTGGAGACCGATCCGGCGGCAACCCTGCATGACGCAATGGAACTGGCCAGGCATCACGCCGCTCCCGGAGACGTGGTCCTCCTGTCCCCGGGCTGTGCCAGCTTCGACGAGTTCACGGATTACAGGGCGAGAGGCGATTTTTTCAAGAAATGGGTCGGGAGTCTTTCATGATCGAACGGGAGTCCCCGGAAGAGCAGCGGCCGGACATCATCCTGCTGGTGATCACGCTGATCCTCGTCGCCGTGGGGACGGCCATGATTTACAGCTCCAGCTCCATCCTGGCGATGGAGCGTTTCAAGGACGCCGAGCATTTTCTGAAGAAGCAGGTCCTTTTTGTCGCACTGGGTCTGGGTCTCATGGTCTTTCTGATCAAGTTCGATTATCATCGCCTGAGGCGATGGGCCTATCCGGGGATCGTCGTTTCCGTGATCCTGCTCCTGCTGATTTTCATCCCCCATGTGGGCATCCGGGCCGGCGGCGCAAGGCGGTGGCTGAACCTGGTCTTTTTTTCCTTCCAGGTCACGGAACTGGTGAAGATCTGCCTGGTCCTGTTTCTTGCCCACTACCTGACGAGGAAAGTGAGCTGCATCACGAAATTCAGCCGCGGTGTCCTGATCCCGATGCTCGTGACGCTGCTCGTCATCGGCCTGGTCGCCCTGGAACCGGACTTCGGAACGTCGGCGCTCATGGCCCTGCTCATGATGCTGATGCTCTACCTGTCCGGCACAAGGCTGACGCACCTGGCGGGCCTCACGGCCGTCATGATTCCCTTCGGCGTCTGGATGATCGTTCACAAGGCCTACCGGATCGACCGGTTGAAGATCTTCCTGAATCCCTGGAACGATCCGAGCAACAAGGGGTTTCAGATCATCCAGTCGCTCCTGTCCTTCGGTTCCGGCGGGACTTTCGGGGTCGGGATCGGCGACGGGATGCAGAAGCTCTTTTATCTGCCGGAGCCGCATACGGATTTCATTCTGTCCGTCCTTGCCGAGGAGAGCGGCTTCCTGGGCGTTGCGACCGTCATCCTTCTTTACGGGATCCTGGTGGTGCGGGGATTTGTCATCGCTTTCAGGGCCTCCGATCTTTTTGGAACGCTGCTTGCCGCCGGACTGACCATGGTCATTGCCCTGGAAGTGTTCATCAACATCGCGGGTGTCATGGGGCTGATCCCCCTGAAGGGCCTGACGCTGCCTTTTCTCAGCTACGGGGGGAGTTCGCTGGTCATGAGCCTCGTGGCGGTGGGGGTTCTGCTGAATATTTCGTCACATGAGAATTCGTGAACGCTTGTGAAAGATGGGGATCGAAGGTGCGGGTGATGATCGCGGGAGGGGGAACGGGAGGACATCTTTTCCCCGGGATTGCCCTGGCGGAGGAATTCCTGAGAAGAAACCGGGAGCACCGCATTCTCTTTGTCGGGACGAGAAGGGGGCTGGAGGCAAGAATCCTGGACAAGCTGGGATTTTCCCTGGAGACCATTGACGTGGCGGGCATCAAGGGAAAGGGTCCGGTCCGGACGTTGCAGGCCCTGCTGCGAATCCCGAAGAGCCTTTTGCAGTCGATTCGAATTGTCCGGCGCTTCGCTCCGGATCTCGTGATCGGCGTCGGCGGGTATGCTTCCGGGCCCGCCGTCATGGCGGCGCACTGGATGGGGGTCCGAACGGCCCTGGCGGAACAGAACGCCCTGCCCGGACTGACCAACCGGATCCTCGGCCGGTTTGTGGACCGGGTGTTCCTGAGCTTCCCGGAAACCGAAAAATCGTTCCGGAAGGAAAAAGTGACCGTGACGGGCAACCCGATCCGGAGCCGTTTTTTCACGAAGGAAAGCGACCGCTCCCGGCTGCCGGGCCTTTTTACGCTGCTCGTCTTTGGCGGCAGCCAGGGGGCCCATGCCATCAATCAGGCGCTGTTGGCGGCACTGGATCATCTCGAACCCATGCGCGACCGGCTGAAGATCGTTCATCAGACGGGAGAGGGAGATTTGGAGGAGATCAGCAAAGCCTATCTCGGCCGGGGAATGAATGCGGAGGCGCTGCCGTTTATCATGGACATGGCTTCGGCCTACCGGGCGGCGGACCTGGTCATCTGCAGGGCCGGCGCCACGTCCATCGCCGAGATCACGGCCATCGGGAAAGCGGCCGTCCTGATTCCCTTTCCCCATGCCGTCGAGGACCACCAGACCAAAAATGCGGAAGTCCTCGTCCGGGCCGGCGCGGCGGAAATGATCCCCGAAAGCGAGCTGAGCGGCCGGCGCCTGGCGGAGGCCGTCCGGGCCTATGCCGAAAATCCGGAACGGATCCGCCGCATGGAGGAGCGGTCGTCGGGTCTGGGAAACGCCGGGGCCGCGGCCGGCATCGTCGACGCCTGCCTGGAACTGGTGAATGCGAAAAACAAGACAGGATGCAGCCCATGAGCGATTATCGACAGATCGACAGCATGAAGCGGAAAGTCCGGCGGATCCATTTTGTCGGCATCGGCGGCATCGGCATGAGCGGCATCGCGGAAGTCCTGCTGAACCTCGGGTATGCCGTCAGCGGGTCCGATGTCAGCCTGACGGACATCACGCATCGTCTGGCCTCTCTCGGAGCCGTGATTTTCGACGGGCATGCGGCTTCCCACCTGGTGAACGCCGATGTCGTGGTGACCTCCACGGCGGTCAGGGAGGACAACCCGGAGGTGCTGGAGGCGCACCGGCGCGGCATCCCGGTCATTCCGCGCGCGGAGATGCTGGCGGAGCTCCTGAAGATGAAGTTTTCCGTTGCCGTGTCCGGAAGCCACGGCAAAACGACGACGACGTCCATGGTGTCCACGGTCCTGGCGCACGGCGGCCTGGACCCCACGATGGTCATCGGCGGCAAGCTGGCCAGCATCGGCAGCAATGCCAAGATCGGCGACGGCGAGATCATCGTCGCCGAGGCGGATGAGAGCGACGGTTCCTTTCTGAAACTCAATCCCTGCCTGGCCGTCATCACGAACGTGGACCGGGAGCACCTCGACCATTACCGGGACATCGAGGAGATCAAGGAGGCCTTTCTCAAGTTCGCCAACATCGTCCCCTTTTATGGGTGCACCATCCTCTGCGTGGACGACGGGCATATCCGGACGATCCTTCCCCGGATCAAGCGAAGGGTGACGACCTACGGCCTGTCCAGCCCGGCGGATTACCGGGCGGAGGGCATCGTGCTGGACGGTCCGCAGTCGAAATTCTCCGTTTCCTGCCGCGGCGAGCATCTGGGGGAGGTGACCCTGAATGTCCCCGGGCGGTTCAATGTCGCCAATGCGCTGGCCGCGATTGCCGTGGCGCGGGAGCTGGATCTGCCTTTTGACGCGATCCGCGAGGGGCTTGCCGCCTTTGTCGGGGTTCATCGCCGCCTGGAGATCAAGGGGAAGGCGGGGGGGGTCACCGTGGTGGACGATTACGGCCATCATCCGACGGAAATCCGGGAAACCCTGGCGGCGGCCCGGCAGGTCTGGAAAGACCGGATAATCGTCGTGTTTCAGCCCCACCGCTACTCCCGCACACAGAAACTTTACGACGAATTTCTCGAGGCTTTTCCCGATGCCGACCACCTCATTGTCACGGACATCTACGCAGCCAGTGAAAAACCGATCGAAGGGGTGAGCGCCGCCGGCCTCTGCGAGGGGATCCGGGCGCGCGGTCATCGGGACGTTGTCTATCTCTCCGGCTTCGACCGGATCGCCGATCACCTGCTGGCGATGGCAAAGCCGACGGATGTGATCATCACCCAGGGAGCGGGCAGCGTGTGGAAGATCGGGGAGGAATTTTTAAGGCGGGCGGGCGAGGCGGCCCGGCCGCGGGGCGGGGAATGAAAAAAACGGGGACTTTTTCGGGCAAAAGAGATAATGACGGGCCAGGCTTTTCGGGATGAATTGAAGGAGGCGGTCGGGGGGGATGTCCTTTTCGACGAGCCCCTGGACCGCCATACCTCCATTCGGGTCGGCGGCAGGGCCGATGCGCTGGCCTTTCCGCGCAGCGTCGCGGCGCTCCGGCGGGTCATCGCGCATTGCCGGCGCTCCGGCGTGCCCTACACCCCGGTCGGCAACTGGACCAACCTGATCGTCCGGGACGGGGGCTATCGGGGCGTCCTCATCTCCATGCAGCGCCTGCAGGGCGCCGTCTGGGAGCGGGACGCGCAGGGCGGCGCCCTGGCCCGCGTCGAGGCCGGCGTCCCCGTTGCCGAGGTGGTCCGTGTCGCCGCCCGGGACGGTTTCACCGGCATGGAATTCTGCGCCGGCATCCCCGGAAGCGTCGGCGGGGCGGTCATGATGAATGCCGGTGCGTACGGGAGCGAGATTCGGGATGTCATCGAGGAGGCAACCCTGATGAACGGCCGCGGCGAGCTGTTGCGGCGCGAAAAAAAAGAGCTGGCCTTCGCGTACCGGAAGCTCAACCTTCCGGAGGGGATGATCGTGGTCGGCGCGGCTTTCGCCCTGCGGCAGGGTGACCCCGTGAAAATTCGGGAGCGCGTTGCCGATATCCTGTCGAAGCGGGGGCGGAAGCATCCGCTCGAATACCCCAACGCCGGATCCATATTCAAGAATCCCGAAGGCGGGCCCGCCGGCCGGATCATCGAGGAGGCAGGGCTGAAGGGTGCGCGGATCGGCGGGGCCATGGTATCGGAAAAGCATGGCAATTTCATTGTCAACGTGGGAAAGGCGAGTGCGGCCGACATCGTCGCCCTGATTGAGCTGGTGAAAGAGAAAGTCCGGGAGCAAACGGGCATTTCCCTGGAGACGGAAGTTCGCGTGATCGGTGAGTAGGGCATGAAAAAAATAAACCAGTGGCGCTTCAGGACGAAGCGGCAGCGGCTGAAGCGGCGTTCCGGCCTCATCCTGAAGGATATGCTGAAGGTTCTGCTGATGCTGTCCGGCATCTTTGCGGTCACATGCCTTTTCATTTACGGTTACTGCTCCGTCATCAGCGCTTCCTATTTCGGGATCCGTGAGACCAGCGTCCGGGGTTGCAGGGAGCTGACGGAAAAAGATGTCCTGCACCTGGCGTCGATCGGGCCGTCGCAGAACATCCTGGCCGTGAATACCGAAGCCATCACCGCGCGCATCCGGACAAATCCCTGGATCAAGGAGGTTTATGTCGGGCGCGAGCTGCCGGAGCGGCTGGTGATCCAGGTCCAGGAGCGCACGGCGGCGGCGCTGCTGAAAAAGGACAACAGCTTTTATCTGATGGATTCGGACGGGGTTCCGTTCAAGAAGCTGGAAAACGGCGATGAATCGGACCTGCCCGCCCTCACCGGCTGCTACCGGGAGGGCAGCTTGAACCCCCATCTCCTTGCCAAATCCCTCGAGCTCCTGCGCTTCCTCTCGGCATCGAAGGACTTTCCCGGCATCCGGTCCATCGCGGAGATCCATGTGGAGGAGGTTTTCGGATTTTCCATCTTCACGGACAACAACCTCTGCCTGCGGCTGGGCTACGACAATTACGAAAGCAAGATCAAACGTCTGGTCCCGGTGATGGCCGATCTGGAGAAAAGGAGCATCCCCTTGAAATACCTTCTGATCGATCTTGCCGATCCGGTGAAAATAACGGTTCAGAGAAAAGACATCCTGCCGCCGGCGGCGCCGGGAAGGCCGGCGAAGGGTTACCGGACATGACCGCAGCCCGGGCGCCCGGATCATGGCGGATGAAAGGAAGAGATACAAACATGGGAAAGGCAGACCGGTAAATGGCAAAAAAAACAAATGTCCTGGTAGGGCTGGATCTGGGCACCACGAAAACCTGCGTCATCGTCGGCGAAATATCGGATCACGGCATTGATATCATCGGGATCGGGTCGCACCCCTCGGAAGGCCTGCGAAAGGGCGTGGTCGTCAATATCGACAGCACGGTGGAGGCCATCAAGAAAGCCGTTGACGAGGCGGAGCACATGTCCGGATGCGAGATCGGCTCCGTTTATGTCGGGATCGCCGGCGGGCACATCAGGGGGCAGAACAGCCTCGGCATCGTGGCCGTCAAGGGCAGTGAAGTCGATGAGGAAGACGTGCAGCGGGCGATTGAAGCTTCGAAAGCCATCGCCATTCCCGCGGACAGGCAGATCCTGCACACCTTTGCGCAGAATTTTATCGTGGACGACCAGGACGGCATCCGCGATCCCGTCGGCATGTCCGGCGTGCGGCTGGAGGCCAAGGTTCATATCGTTACGGGCGCCGAGACGTCCGTCCAGAATATCGTCAAGTCGGTCAACCGGGTCGGGCTGGAGATCAACGAGATCGTCCTGGAACAGATCGCGTCGGGAGAGGCGGTGGTCAGCAACGACGAGAAGGACCTGGGGGTCGCGCTGATCGACATCGGCGGGGGCACGACGGACATCGCCGTTTTCACCGAGGGCAGCGTCAAGCACACCGCCGTCCTGCCGGTGGGCGGCAACTTCGTGACCAGCGACATCGCCACCGGCCTTCGCACGCCGCTTGCCGACGCGGAAAGGATCAAGATCAAATACGGCTGCGCCTTCGGGTCCATGATCGCCAAGGAACAGACGATCGAGGTGCCGAGCGTCGGGGGGCGGGAGCCGCGCGAGGTCTCGCGTCAGATCCTGGGCAGGATCGTCGAGCCGCGCGTGGAGGAGATCCTGGCCATGGCGTACAAGGAAATCGTCAAGTCGGGCTACGAGGACATCCTCGCCGCCGGGGTTGTCCTGACGGGCGGCACGGCCCTGCTGGAGGGGATCACGGAACTGGCGGAGCAGATTTTCAACATGCCGGTCCGCCGGGGATGCCCGACGGGCATCGGCGGCCTGAACGACGTCGTCAACAGCCCCATGTACGCGACCGGGGTGGGGCTCGTCCTTTACGGAAGCAGGCGCCTGTCCAAGGGGGCGCCCATCATTCCGGGCGGCGGCTTTTTCGTCACCATCATCAAAAAAATAAAAAAATGGTTTTTAGAATTCTTTTAAGGGGGAGACCATGTTTGAACTATCGGATCCAGGGGCGGCAAGTTCGGCAAAGATCAAAGTCATCGGCATCGGCGGCGGGGGCGGCAACGCCGTGAACACCATGATCGCCTACAACCTGCAGGGCGTCGATTTCATCACGGCCAACACCGACATGCAGGCGCTCGAATCATCCGCATCGCCGGTCAAGATCCAGCTCGGCGCCGAGGCGACCAAGGGGCTCGGCGCCGGCGCCAACCCGGAGGTGGGGAAGCGGGCGGCCATGGAAGCCAAGGACGTGCTGAAGCAGCACATGGAAGGGGCGGACATGATCTTTATCACCGCCGGCCTGGGAGGCGGCACGGGCACCGGCGGCGCGCCCATCGTGGCCGACCTGGCCAAGGAGATGGGGACGCTGACCGTGGCCGTCGTGACGAAGCCCTTCCAGTTCGAAGGCAAGAGACGGAACGTGCAGGCGGAAGAGGGCGTGGCCGAACTGAGGCGGATCGTGGACACCCTGATCGTCGTGCCCAACCAGAGACTGCTCAGTCTGGGCGGCAGAAACCTGTCCCTGCTGGAGGCTTTCAAGAAGGCGGACGACATCCTCTATCACGCGGTCAAGGGCATTTCCGACCTGATCATCGTCCCGGGGCTGATCAACCTGGATTTCGCGGATGTGAAGAACATCATGTCGGAAATGGGCCTGGCCCTGATGGGGACGGGCTCCGCGAACGGCGAGAACCGGGCCATTGAAGCCGCGCAGAAAGCCATCTCCTCGCCGCTTCTCGAGGACAACACCATCCAGGGCGCCCACGGCATCCTCCTGAACATCACCGGCGGACCGGACATGACGCTGCACGAAATCAACGAGGCGTCGTCGCTGATCCAGAAAGAGGCCCACGAAGACGCCAACATCATCTTCGGGACCGTGATCGACAGGAACATGACCGACGAGATCCGCATCACCGTCATTGCCACCGGCTTCGAGGATGTCGCCAAGGCGAAGCAGGGGCTTCCCAACGTGACCCATTTGAGCGGATTCAGCAGGCGGGAGGACCTGTCCAGGCCGGCCTACGCCCGGAAGGACAAGACCATCGACCTGACCCATGCCATCAAAATGGGAACCATCGACGACGACAATCCGGACCTGGAGATTCCGACCTTCCTGAGAAAACAGGCGGATTAGAGGCGCGGTGAGCCGGGCATCTGTCCCGGTTCACCGTCGGTCCGCAAAATGTCCTGGACGCTCAAGCAAAAATACCGCGATCGGCTCGCGCCTGAGAAAGGGTGTCTGGGACCGGTCCGCGGCGATCGGCTGTCGGTATGCCTGGCCTATCCGAACACGTACCGGACGGGCATGTCCAGCCTCGGGTTCCAGACGATCTATGCCATTCTGAACCGGCACGACGGGTATTTCTGTGAACGGGCCTTCCTTCCCGATCCCGGCGATGAGGCCCTGTTCATTTCCGGGTCGACCCCCCTTTTCAGCCTCGAGTCGCAGAAGCCGCTGGCGTCTTTCGACATGGTCGCCTTTTCCGTTTCCTTCGAGAACGACTACCCCCATATCCTGAAGATGCTCGACATGGCCGGAATTCCCCTGCGCGCGCGGCAGCGGCGGGAACGGGAACCCCTGGTCATCGCGGGCGGCATCTCCGTCACCCTGAATCCGGAGCCGCTGAGCGATTTTTTTGACCTGTTCCTGCTGGGCGAGGGCGAGGAGATGCTTCCGGATTTTCTCGATGCCTGCGGGACCCTTGTGCGGTCGGGAGCCCCGCGGGGGGACATCCTGTTCCGGATCCAGCGGGACATCGAAGGGGCCTACGTCCCTTCCCTCTACCGTGTCGATTACGGCGCCGACCGCCTCATCGAAAGAAGGGAACCGGCGGACCCGGCGCTGCCGGCAAGGATCCGGAAGCGATGGGTCCGCGACATCGACGCCTTTGTCACGGAGCAGTGTATTTCCGCCCCCGGGACGGAGCTGGCGAACATGCACCTGACGGAGGTCAGCCGGGGCTGCCGGCGGGGCTGCCGCTTCTGCGCGGCGGGATTTGTCTGTCGCCCGGCCCGGTTCAGAAGCGCCGGGACCCTGGCCGGATCCTTTGCCCGGGGGCTGGAGGACAAGAAAAAGATCGGCCTGCTCGGGACGGCCGTTTCCGATCATCCCGAACTGGCCGCGATCTGCCGGACCATCCTGGACCGGAAAGGCCGGGCGGCCGTCGGGTCCCTCCGCATCGACCGGGTGGACGCCGGGATTGCCGCATTGCTGAAGCGCTCCGGCATCGAGACCGTGGCGCTGGCCCCGGAGGCGGGCACGCAGCGCCTGCGGGACGTGATCCGCAAGGGGATCACGGAAGCGCAGATCCTCGCGGCCGTCGGGACGCTGGTGTCCGCGGGCATTCTGAGGATCCGGCTCTATTTCATGGTCGGCCTGCCGACGGAGACGGACGAGGATATCGAGGCCGTCATCCATCTGTCGCGGGCGATCCGGGATTACGCCCTGCAGTGCTGCACGGGGAAAAAGCCGCTGCAGCGGCTGACCCTCAGCATCAACCAGTTCATCCCCAAGGCGTCCACCCCGTTCCAGTGGCATCCCCTGGAAGACATCCGTTCCGTCCGCGGGAAAATCCGCCGGATCGCGGAGGTGATGCGGCGGGAGCTCCTGATCGGCGTGATCCACGACCTTCCCAAATGGAACCTGGTCCAGGCCCTGCTTTCCCGGGGAGACCGGCGGGTGGGGGAGATCCTGCTGTCCGTCCATGCAGGGCAGGGCAACTGGAGCCGCGTCCTGAAAGAGACGCCCATCCCGCCGGAATTTTATGTCTACCGGTCCCGAAGCAGGGAGGAAATCCTCCCCTGGGATTTTATCGATCACGGCGTCGGCAGAGACTTTCTCTGGTCGGAGTATCAGAGCGCCCTTGCCTGATCATTTGCCTTGAGGTTGCCGAGTCAATCTGTTAGATATTTTGAAATTTGATCATTCCTGACGGAAAGAAGGAGAAAGATATGGGACTGGTTTACGAGAAAGAAGGTAAGATCGCAAAAGTCGGGCTGGACCGCCCCAAGGAAAAGAACGCCCTGGATCCCCAGATCCTGATGGACCTGCACCGGGCCTGGCTGGACATCAATGCCGACGACGCCATTCGGGTCGCCATTCTCTATTCCTGCCTGCCGGATATTTTCTGCTCCGGAATGGACCTGCGGACCGCGATCCCGATTCTGACGAAGATGCGGGAGCCCGAAACCGAGGCGGAGCGCTGGCTGGCCAGGGTCGGTCCGCATGTCGCGGAGGCCATGCTGAAGCCCAGCATCGTCAAAAAGCCGGTCATTGCCGCGGTCAACGGCTACTGCCTGACCGGCGGATTCGAAACCGTCATGGGCGCGGACCTGCGGGTGGCCTCGGAGGATGCCGTCTTTCAGATGCGGGAAGCCAGTCTGGGGATCATGCCTACCGGCGGCTCGAACATCTATCTGCCCCGCATGCTGACCCCCTGCCGCGGACTGGAGATCCTGCTGACCGCGAACAACTTCAGCGCGAAGACCCTGCTGGAGTGGGGCTTTCTCAACCGCGTGGTCCCGAAAGCGGACCTGATGAAGGCCGCCATGGAACTGGCGGACCGGATTGCCGGAAACGGCCCGCTGGCGGTGCAGGGCATCATCCGCTGCTACCGGGAGAGCCGGGATCTGTCCTGGGCGGAAGCGTTCCAGAAGGAGCTGAATATCGGCCTGCCGATTTTCGCAAGCCTGGATGCCCGCGAAGGGATCATGGCCCAGAAGGAGAAGCGGAAGCCCAACTTCCCCGGCAAGTATTCGTAGGAATCCGCGCGGCATGGGAACCGCAACGGACGCGGGGAGATCCGTCTTCGCGGCGCGTTCGGGGACGGTGGCGCCCCGGGGCGTGAACCCGGTCCCTGAGGTCGCCGCCGGCGGGCTCATTTTTTCGGGGTGATCTCCATGATCCAGGAAATTCTGCTGTTCCTGGCCGGCATCGTCCTGTTCCTGTTCGGGATGATGAAGCTGAGCGCGGCCGTGCAGCAGCTTTTCACCGCCCGGATCCGGGAATACATCAAGTACGCGGTCACCCGGCCGGTGTACGGCCTGCTGACCGGGATTGCCGCCACCATCCTCTTCCAGAGCAGTTCGGCGACCACTTTCCTGACCGTCGGCATGGTCAGCGCCGGCCTGATCACCTTCTACCATTCGCTGGGGATCATCCTGGGGGCGGATATCGGGACGACGCTGACCGTTCAGCTCGTGGTCTGGAAATTTACCGATGTTTCCCCCCTCTTCATCATCGTCGGCGGCGTCATCTGGCTTTCGGGGAACGCCTCGCGACGCAAAAGCATCGGAGAGGCCGTTTTCTATTTCGGCCTGATTTTTTTCGGGCTCAGCCTTGCGAACCTGGCGACCGCCCCCCTGAAGGATTATCCGCTCGTCCTCCGCTTTTTCGAGGAGGCCCGGCAGCCGCTGTTCGGCCTGGCCATCGGCGCGCTCTTTACCGCCCTGGTCCATGCCTCCGCCATCCCCGTCGGCATCCTGGCGATCCTGGCGCAAAACCAGCTCATCTCGCTCGAGGCGGCCCTGCCGATCGTCTTCGGCGCCAACGTCGGCACCACCGTGACCGCCCTGATGGCCGGTGCGGTGGCGGACATCAGCGGCCGGAGAAGCGCGGTCGCGCACCTGTTCTTCAAATGCTGCGGTGCCCTGATCTGCCTGATCTGTTTGCCCTGGATTGTCGCGGGGCTGCGGGAGCTTTCCCGCGACACGGCCCAGCAGATCGCCCTGGGACACCTCTTCCTGAACGTTCTCATCGTCGTTGTATTCCTCCCGGCGCTCAAGCCCGTCTCCCGCCTCATCGAGAAAATGCTGCCCGGCCGGGCGGACGTCCTCCCCCTCTGGCCGGAATTCCTGAATGAAAAGGCTTTGGACGATCCGGAACAGGCCCTGGCCTGCGTGCGGAAGGAGCTGAAGCGGGAGATCGCGCTGACGGAAAAAATGTATGCCGAAAGCATCGGCCTGGTCGCGGATTTCCGTGAAGGGAAGCGCCGGAACATCATGTATGTCGAACCGGTGGTGGACAACCTGCGGCGGGAAGTGGTCCGCTATCTCTGGAGGCTTTCCTGCCGCGAGCTTTCTCCGGAGCGGTCCAGGAAGCTCTTCGCCTATGCGGCTATGGTGGACGACATCGAACGGCTCGGGGATCATGTCGTCACGATCGCGGGCCTGTGCCGGGTTAAGTCGCGCCGTCAGATCGCCTTCAGCCGCTTCGCCTACGAGGAGTTGCGGGTGATCGCGCAGCTCATTGCCGACAACCTGCGGGATGCCTCCGCGCTGATCGAAGGGCGCGAGGCGGAGAAAATCGAAAGCATCGGCCGGCGGGAAGAAGAGATCGACGTGAAGGTAAAGGAGGCGCGGGAGCGCCACCTGGTCCGGTTTCACCAGCGCATCTGTCCGGCCGAAGCCGGCCCCATCTACGTGGAGATGCTGATCCACCTGGAGCGGATCTCCGACCACTGCCAGAACATTGCCGAAGCGGTTGCGGATCTCGCGGACTGACGGCGGCCCCGCCGTTAATTTGCTTGACCTGTTTTTTTGCGCCGTGCTATGAACGGCCAACACATTCAAGGAGGCGACATATGAAAAACCGTCTGGATGCCCTGCAGGTGGCGCTCACAAACGAGATGCGGGAGCACGAATTCTATCTGCAGAACGCGAAGCGGACGGCCAATCCCGCCGGGAAGGCCATGTTTCAGCAGATTGCCGCGGAAGAACTGGAGCATTACGAAAGGCTGAAGGAGCTCAGCGCCAAGTGGGGCAAAGAGCAGAAGTGGCCGGAAACCGTGCCTCTGAAAGTCAAGGACACGGCCGTGTCCGCGATCCTCAAGGACATGGTCAGGAAAGCGGCCAAGATGCCCAGGGGCGATGCCGACGACCTCCAGGCGCTTCGCACCGCCATCGACTTTGAAGCCAACGGCGCCGTGTTTTACGCCAAGCTTCGGGATGAATGCACGGACCCGAAGGAAAAGGCCTTCTTCAACCTCCTGGCCGACATCGAACACGAACACTACGTGTCGCTGAAGGATGCCGAGGAGCTCCTGATCGATCCCGCCTCCTGGTACCGGAACCGGGAAGGCGCCGGCCTGGACGGCGCCTGATCCCGCCGATCGCCCGCCGCCGGCCGGTCAGGTTTCTTCGCCGCCGGCGGCTCCCGTCTGCTGCGCCCCGAGCTTTTCCGTCCGTTCGTCCCAGTCGGCGTAGCGTTTTTCCAGTTCGGCGGCGATGTCCGCAAGCTCCCGGTTCAGCGCCCTGATTTTCTGCGGTTCCCGGTGGATGCCCGGTTCGCAGAGGATGCGTTCGCATTCCCTTTTTTTCTCTTCCAGGCGGGCGATGCGGTCCTCCACCGAAGCGATCTCGTTCTTCAGTCCCCGCGTGATCCGGGACAGCCGGTTCCGCGCTTCCGCCTCCAGACGCTTTTCCTCCCGGGTCCTGAAGGTTTTCCCGGCCGGCTGTCCGGCCGTCGCGGGAAGGTTCCCGTCCACGCCGGTCCGGCCGTCCCCGGGCATGGCCGCCGCCGGAATGGAATCCGGTGCTGCCGTGGCCTCCGCCTCGCTCCGCTTCTGGATGAAATCGGAATAGTTGCCGGGGTAGTCCCGGCACCGGCCGTCGCGGATCTCGATGACCCGGTGGACCAGGCGATCCAGGAAGAAACGGTCATGGGACACGATGACCACCGTCCCCGTGTAGCCGAGCAGGGCATCCTGGAAGATGTCCCGGGTCTTCAGGTCCAGATGATTGGTCGGCTCGTCCAGGATCAGCAGGTTCGAGTCCTGGAGCAGGATTTTCAGAAGGGCCAGACGGGATTTTTCCCCGCCCGAGAGGACCGCGATCTCCTTGTAAACGTCGTCGCCGGAAAAGAGAAAGGCGCCCAGCAGGTTCCTCCTTTCCTGGTCGTCGCTGCGGGTTCCCGCGAGCCGGACCTCGTCCCAGACGGTCCGCCGGTAGTCGAGATTCTGGGCGCTCTCCTGGGAATAGAACGCCATGCTCACGTTCAGCCCGTAGCGAACATCGCCGGAGGAGGGTTCTTCCGTGCCGCTGAGAAGCCGGGCGAGGGTCGATTTCCCCGCCCCGTTGACGCCGACCAGGGCGATCTTCTCACCTCGATGGATGGTCAGGTCCAGGTCCCGGAAAACGGTAAGGTCTCCGTAACGCTTGGACACCCGGCGGACGGCCGCCGCCTCCCGGCCGCTCTTCGGCGCCTCGGGGAAACGGATACGGACGCGACGCTCCCCCTGCGCGCGCGCCACGACCTCGAACCGCTCCAGCATGCGGACGCGGCTCTGGACCTGCCTGGCCTTGGTGGCCTTGTAGCGGAACCGCTCGATGAATTCCTGCGTCTTTTTGATCTCTGCCCGCTGCAGGGCCATCTGCTTTTTCAGGGCCTCCAGGCGCCGTTCCTTTTCCGCCAAGTAGCGGGAGTAGTTGCCCCTGTAAACGGTCAGGCGGTGGTCGGCCAGTTCGACGATCTGCGTGACCATCTTGTCCAGGAAGACGCGGTCGTGGGCGATCGTGAGCAGCGTCCCCGGGTAATTTCTCAGGTAGCTTTCCAGCCACTCCATGCTCTCCGTGTCCAGGTGGTTGGTGGGTTCGTCCAGCAGCATGATGTCCGGGGCGGACAGGAGGATCAGGGCGATGAGGATGCGCATCTTCCAGCCGCCGGAAAATTCCGTGCAGTTTTTGATGAAGTCGCGCTCCCGGAAACCGAAGCCGTTCAGGATCTGTTTGGCTTTCGCGTCGAACCGATACCCCTCGCATGCCTGAAACCGGGCGGAGGCCGTCTCATAATCCTTCAGGAGCCGGGCGTATTCGCCGGAGCCGGGATCGCATCGGGAAATCCGGCTTTCGTGGTCCCGCAGCGACGCCTCCAGGGCGGCCAGGCCGCTCTTTTTCCGGAGATAGTCCAGCAGCGGCATCGGCTCCAGCGCCGCCAGGTCCTGCGGCAGATAACCGATCGTCCGGTTTTTCCGGTTGGGGATATCAACGGCGCCCCCGTCGAGATCCACCATTCCCAGGATCGCCTTGAAGAGGGTGGTCTTGCCGGTGCCGTTGTCTCCGACCAGGCCGATCCGGCTCCGCTCCGGAATCATCCAGGTGATGTGGTCGAAAATCCTGCGGTCGGCGAAGGACAGGGAAATGTCGTTGAGATAGATCACAGATTATATTCCCAGGTAGGCCCTCCGGACCTCGTCGTTGGCCAGCAGTTCCGCGGCGGGGCCCTCCAGGGTAATGCGGCCGTTCTCCATGACGTAGCCCCGATGCGCCAGCCGAAGGGCCATGTGGGCGTTCTGCTCGACCAGAAAAATGGTGGTCCCCTCCTCGTTGATCTTCCGCAGGATTTCGAAAATCAGCTTCACCATGAGCGGCGCGAGCCCCAGGGAAGGCTCGTCCAGCAGCAGCAGGCGGGGCCTTGCCATGAGGGCCCGGGAGATGGCCAGCATCTGCTGCTCCCCGCCGGAGAGCGTGCCGCCCCCCTGGCGGCGCCGCTCGGCCAGGATGGGGAAAAGCGTGAAGATGTGTTCGATGTCCTTCCGGATTTCCTGCCTGTCCTTCCGGAGGAAAGCGCCCATGTCCAGGTTTTCCAGGACGGTGAGCTGCGGGAAGATCCGGCGCCCCTCGGGGACCTGGGAGATGCCCAGCGCCACGATCGCATCCGGGCTCAGGCCGTGGATCGGGCGGCCCAGAAAGCGGATTTCACCGGAGCGGGGCGGGACGATGCCGCAGACGGACATGAGCGTCGTCGACTTGCCGGCGCCGTTGGCCCCGATCAGGGTGATGATTTCGCCTTCCGCCACGGTCAGGCGGATGTCCTTCAGGACCTCGATGCTGCCGTAGCAGGTCCGGATGTTCCGCAGTTCAAGCATCGCTTCCCTCCCCGAGGTAGGCCTTGACGACCACCGGGTTTTCCCGGATCTCGGCGGCGGTGCCCGCGGCGATTTTCTGCCCGTAATCCAGGACGACGATGCGACTGGAAATGCTCATAACGATGCGCATGTCGTGCTCGATCAGCAGGACGGCGATCTTCCCGCCGTCGCGGATCTGCAGGATCAGCGCCTCCAGTTCGTCCGTCTCCCGGGGATTCATGCCGGCGGCGGGCTCATCCAGGAGCAGGATGAAGGGATCCGTGGCCATGGCCCGGGCGATCTCCAGGCGTCGCTGGGCCCCGTAGGGGAGGTTCCGGGCCAGCCGGTTCACGGCGTCGCTCAGGCCGACGGTCTTGAGGATTTCGTAGCTTCTGCCGACAATGGCCTCCTCCTCGCGGCGGGTGTTCCGGTCCCGGAAGACGGCGCCGAAGACCCCCGCCCGGGACCGGCAGTGGCGGGCCACCATGACGTTTTCCAGCACGGTCATGTCCGGGAAAAGGCGGATGTTCTGGAAGGTCCGGGCCAGCCCGCGTTCCGTGACCCGGTGCACCGCGAGCCCGTTGATCCGCTCCCGGCTTTTTCCGGGCGGCGTGAT
Source organism: uncultured delta proteobacterium (assembly GCA_963709485.1). Taxonomy (GTDB): domain Bacteria; phylum Desulfobacterota; class Syntrophia; order Syntrophales; family Fen-1087; genus JAXDBM01. Next base: position 94,736 of record CAVPWE010000005.1, on the reverse strand, counting down.
GAAGATGTCGCCGGCCGTCGGCCCGTAAATCCCCGTGATGCAGTTGAAGAAGGTGGTCTTGCCGGCGCCGTTGGGGCCGATGAGGGCCAGGATCTCGCCTTCCTTCAGGTCCAGGCTGATGTTGTCCAGCGCCCGCAGGCCGCCGAAATCCATGGTCAGGTTTTTAACGTCCAGCAGCGGTTCCATGTTCGACCGGTTCACTTTCCCGATATTCGTAGGTCCGGCGGATGCCGCTCACGATGCCCTGGGGGCGGAAGACCATCATGATCACCATGATGATGCCGAACAGGAGCATCCGGTAGTCGGAAAAGACGCGCAGATATTCCGGGAGCAGCACCAGGATGAAGGCCCCCAGGGCGACCCCGAGGGTGGAACCCATGCCGCCCAGCACCACCATCGACAGGATCATGGCCGATTCCAGGAAGGTGAAGCTGGCGGGGTTCACGAAGGTGGTCTTGGCTGCGAAGATGACGCCGACGAGCCCCGCCCAGGTGGAGCCCAGCGCGAAGGCCGTCAGCTTGGCCCGCGTCTTGTCGATGCCCATGGCCTGGCAGGCGATTTCATCCTCCCGGAGGGCGATCCAGGCGCGGCCGATGCGGGAATCCTGAAGCCGCCTGACGACAAAGACCGTGAAGAGGCACAGGGCGATCATGAGGAAGTAGAGATAGATCGTGGCGTACTGGAGGTTCATCTCGACCCCGAAGAAACCGGGCCGGGGAATGCCGGAGATCCCGCTGGGGCCGAAGGAGAAGGCGTTCCAGTTTTCCAGCACCAGCCGGATGATTTCGCCGAAGCCCAGGGTGACGATGGCCAGGTAGTCCCCGCGGAGCCGCAGCACCGGGAACCCGAGGAGAATGCCGAACAGCGCGGCCACGATCCCCCCCAGCGGCAGGGCCAGCCAGAAGCCGAGGCCGAAATGGTGGTTCAGAAGGGCGTAGGTGTAGGCGCCGGCCGCGTAGAAGGCGGCGTAGCCCAGATGCAGGAGGCCCGCCTGGCCCACGACGATGTTGAGGCCCAGGCCCAGGACGACGTACATTAGCGCCGTGACCATGATGTTCACCTGGTAGGTGGAGACCAGGAAAGGATAGGCCAGGGCGGCCGCGGCAAGCAGGAGCAGGGCGGGGCGGCGGAGCTTCGGGTCCTCCCGAAGGCGCCGGAGTGGCGGCGCCTTCTCCGCCTCTTCCCCGGCGGGCTTTGTCCCTGCCGGTGTTTTCACCATCAGGTAGCGCCAGAGCAGGGAGACGGCAAAGCCGCCGGCGCCGACGTAGAGCATGTTCAGCCAGCGCCAGTCGATCACCTTCTCGATGGTGTTGACCCGGATCACCATGACGGGAAAGGTGAGGAACATGAACCAGCAGGCGATCACGAGCGATTTCCGGATTTCTTCAAGCCATTTCATCGGCGTCACACCTTCTGCGTCGTCGATCGGCCCAGCAGCCCCGCCGGCCGGAAGATCAGGATGATCACCAGGAGCGCGAAGGCGAATACGTCCTCGTAGTCGCTCGACACGTAGCCGGTGGCGAAGCTCTCCGTCCAGCCCAGGACGAGCGCGCCCAGAACCGCCCCGGGGATGCTGCCGATGCCGCCGAGGACCGCCGCCGTGAAGGCCTTGATGCCCGCGATGAAGCCGATGTAGAAGTTGATCCGCCCGATATGGGAGGCGATGAGCACCCCGCCCACCGCCGCCAGGGCCGAGCCGATGATGAAGGTCTGGGAGATCACGCGGTTGACGTTCACCCCGACCAGCATGGCCATGTTCCGGTCCTGGGCGGTGGCCCGCATGGCCTTGCCCATTTTCGTGAACTTGATGAGGAGGGTGAGCAGCACCATGATTGCGGCCGTGACCAGGACGATGATCAGTTCCGTGGGCCCGATGAAGGGGATGTGCTCCCGAAGGAAATCGAGGTCCGGCAGGAGGCTGGGGAAGGGGAGGAAGTCGGAGGTCTGGGCCAGCATCACGTAATTCTGAAGAAAGATCGACATGCCGATGGCGCTGATCAGGGGCGAAAGCCGGGGGGCCTGGCGGAGCGGCTTGTAGGCGATCTTCTCCACCGTAAAGCCGTAGCAGGCCGAATAGAGGACGGCGACCACCGATGCCAGCGCGAGGACGGACAGCCCGCTCCAGCCCGCCATGGCCAGGACACTCGCCACGATCAGCGCGGTGAAGGCGCCGATCATGTAGATCTCCCCGTGGGCGAAATTGATCAGCTCGATGATGCCGTAGACCATCGTGTAGCCGAGGGCGATGAGCGCGTAAATGCTCCCCCGGGTCAGCCCGCCGAAGAACAGTTCCAGAAAATAGTCCATGCAAAAATCCCTGCGCCGATACAAAAAAAGGGGACGGGGCATCGGCCCCGTCCCCGGTCCCGGCAGCGGTTATTTCACCTCCACGTAGACGCCGTTTTTCACCTGGTACATGGCAAAGCCGACGCCGATCGCGTCGCCGCGTGCGTCGAACCTGATCTTTCCCAGCGGCGTATCCACGGAATGGGTCCGCAGGGCGTTCGCGACCTTGGCGGATTCCGTGGATTTGGCCTTTTCGATCGCATTGAGGATGGCCTGGGTCGCCGCATAGGCGTTCAGGAAAAAGGCGCCGGGATCGGACCCGTAGGCTTTCTTGTGCGCCTCGTTGGCCGCGACGGCCAGGGGGTTTTTCGAGGTGTCCTTGGGGCCGGTGGCATAGACGCCCTCGGCGTACCGGCCGGCCACCTTGATGAAGGTGACGTCCTTCACGCCGTCGTCGGAGATGAAGAGGGTCTTCATCCCCTTCTTGCGCATCTGGCTGACGATGGACGAGGCTTCCGGATGGTAGCCCCCGTAGATCACGCCTTCCGCCCCGGACTGCTTGATTTTCAGGACGATGGCGGAGTAGTCCACGGCGCCGGGCGTGATCCCCTCGTACAGGACGACCCGGGCCGTTTTCCCGGCCTCGATGAATTTCTTCGCGTATTCGGCCAGGCCTTTCCCGTAGTCGCCCTTGTCGTGGAGGACGGCGATCTTTTTCAGCTTCAGCCGGTTAACCGCGAAATCCACCTCCAGCATGGCCTGGGCGTCGTCCGAGGCGATGGTGCGGAAGAAGCCGGGGTACTGGCCGCTCTGGGTCAGCTCCGGGTTCGTCGCGGAGGGCGACACGGCGATCAGTTTGGCGTCCTTGTAGATGCCCAGGGCCGCCTTGGTGGCCCCGCTGCAGATGTGCCCCATGACGATGTCCGCCTTTCCGGACACCAGCTTGGTGGCGGTGTTCGTCGCCATTTCCGGCTTGCAGGCGTCGTCCTCGATGAGGAGTTCGACTTTCTTCCCCAGGATGCCGCCTTTGGCATTGATGTCCCTGACCACCAGCTCGGCGGCCTTGACGGACGGCAGGCCGTAGGACGCCAGGTCGCCGCTGTGCGCGCCGGCGATGCCGAGCTTGATCGTGTCCGCCGCCGGCGCCGGGCCGGTCATTGCAAAGGTGAAGAGCAGTGCCGGTAGCAGGGTGCGAAACGACCGTGCAAAATTGCATTTTTCCATAGAGTCCTCCTTGAATTCAGATGAAAAGCGCTTCTACTGCTACAGAAAAAGCGGACCGGAGTCAAGGCAAAAGGTCAAACAAAACAGCGTGAATCGGCAGTGGCGGATGCCGCGGCCGGGCCGGCTGTTTAAGACCGCTCCCGGGCTTTCCGCTTGAAGAGGAGGCGCAGCGGCACCAAGTCGAATCCGAAGGCCTCCCGCAGCCGGTTCATCAGGTAGCGTTCGTAGGAGAAGTGAATGGAACGGGGATCCCGGACAAAGAAGGCGAAAGTGGGCGGCTTGACGGCCACCTGGGATACGTAATTGAAGGGGTTGGCCCTGTTCCGGAACTGCGGGGGCGGGTTGGCGTCCAGGAATTCCCGGACCTTCCGGTTCAGCTCCGGCGTCTGGACCCGCCGGGTATACTGGCCGTAGACGGCCTCCGCCGCGTCGAAGATTTTGGCGACCCGCTGGCCGGAGAGGGCGGATACGAACAGGATCGGGGCGAAATCGAGAAACTTCATCTGGTCTTTGATTTTCACGACGTATTTTCCGACGGTGCTGTTGTCCTTTGCGATCCGGTCCCACTTGTTCACGACGACGATGCAGGCCGTCCCGCTTTCCAGGGCGAGGCCGGCAATCTTGGCGTCCTGCTCGGTGACGCCCTCCTCCGCGTCGATCAGGATGAGCGCGATGTCGCAGCGGCTGACGGCCTTGAGGGCCTGGATCACGCTGTACTTTTCCAGGGTCAGGCTGACCCGGCTTTTCCGCCGGATTCCGGCGGTGTCGATGAGGAGATACTTCCGCCCCCGGAAGGCGAAGGGCGTGTCGATGGCGTCCCGCGTCGTTCCCGGAACGGGGTTGGCGATGGTGCGCTCGTAGCCGAGCAGACGGTTCACCAGGGAGGATTTGCCGACATTGGGCTTCCCGATGACGGCAATCCGAATCCGCTCCTCCTCCGCTTCCTCCGGCGGCGTCTCCGGCATCAGGCGCGCCATGTCGTCCATGAGTTCCGCCACGCCCGGGCCGTGCTGCGCGGAGACGGGGTAGAGGGTTTCCACGCCCAGGCCGTAGAATTCGTAGGACAGCGTCTCGTGCTTCAGGCCGTCGATCTTGTTGACGGCACAAAAGACGGGCTTCGCGACGCCCCGCAGGAGGGCGGCGATTGTCCGGTCGCCCGGGGTCAGCCCCTGCGGACCGTCCATAAGAAAGACGATGATGTCCGCCTCCTCGATGGCGAGGCGGGTCTGCTCCCGCATCTGGACGAGGATGCCCTCCGTCGCCGCTGGTTCGAACCCGCCGGTGTCGATGAGCAGGCAGGCCTTGCCGTTCCAGAGGCATTCGGCGTAGTTCCGGTCCCGCGTGGCGCCCGGCTGGTCGATGACGATGGCCTTGCGCCGGCGGGCCAGCCGGTTGAACAGCGTCGATTTTCCCACGTTCGGGCGGCCGACGATGGCCACGACCGGTTTCACGGGACCATGCCCCCCGGCAAATTCGTCCCGGGCATTTTCACACCATGCGTTCGCAATGAACCTGTCCCCTTTCCTGGATCGCTTTCCGCCCGGCTTCGAGGCGCCGCCCGCACCGCGCGGTCTTCCGTCAAGTTACGACACGCGGGGGGGAGTTGCAATGAAAAATATGGCAACCCCCATATCACTTCGGTTTTATATGATGGTTTTATCAGATTGACAATGCGGGATTCGTTCTGTTATCATATGCATCAAAATGTAATCATGGGTGGTATAAATGGTCAGAACGCAAATACAATTGACGGAAGCGCAGGCGTCCATTCTGAAGAAGATGGCGGCGACGAAACGTCTTTCCATGGCGGAACTCATTCGGCGGGCGGTCGACCGCATGGTCGATTCGGGACCCTACCCCGATCTGCGGGATCTTCGGGAAAAAGCGCGCGCCGCTTCGGGGCGATTCCGCTCCGGCATCCACGACCTGTCCGAAAATCATGACCGGTACCTTGCCGACACTTTCAAGCAATGAGTGTCTTCATCGATACATCGGGCCTACTGGCCGTCCTGGATGCCGATGACAGGCATCACGGAGAGGCAGACGCCGCATGGCAGGAAATCCTGTCATCCGGGGAGAATCTCGTGACGACGAGCTATGTCATTGTCGAAACCTTCGCACTGGCGCAGCACCGGCTGGGGATGCAAGCGGTCAAGGTCCTCCATGGCGACATCTTTCCCGTGATGGCCGTCGAATGGGTGACAGAGGCGACGCACCGGGCTGCTGTCGAGATGCTGATTACGGCATCGCGAAAAAGGCTCAGTCTGGTCGATTGCGTCAGCTTCGCAGTGATGCGCCGGGCCGGGTTGAGAGGGGCCTTTACTTTTGACAGACATTTCCGCGAGCAGGGCTTCGATGTCGTTCCCCGGAAGGAGAAATCATGGACCTGAAAACCGTTTTGAGAAACCTGGGGCAGCCGCGCCGGCCGGTCCAGGGAGGCCGGGGCATCGCCCTCTTCATCGTTCTTTTCGTCGCCGTCGTCCTGGTCTTTCGAATGACGGGGCTGATCACCGACTGGTTCTGGTTCCAGGAGGTGGGCTACGAGCGGATCTTCACCGTCACGCTCCTGGCCCAGCTCCAGGTCGCGGTCCTGTTCGGCCTCGCTTTCTTCCTGATCTTTTATTCGAACCTGTTTCTGGCCGGCCGCCTGTCGGAGCGGATCCAGCTTGTCCACCGCGAAGGGGCCGTCCCCTTTCCGCCCTGGGGCATCGACGCGGTCTCGCTGAAATGGCTCGTCCTGATCGTTTCCGTCATCTTCGGCATCTTCGCGGCCCTGCAGGCGACGCCGCAGTGGGAGAACCTGCTGCGCTTTCTGAAGGCCACGCCCTTCGGCGTATCCGATCCGCTTTTCGGGCGGGACATCGGTTTTTACGTCTTTCAGCTTCCCTTCATCCGGCACATCTACGGGTGGCTGATGGCCGTTCTCATCCTAACCTCCCTCGCGACGGGGTTCATCTACCTCCTGCGCCGGTCCCTGCTGTTCATCCCCCCGAAGAGCCTGCAATGGGCGCCGGCGGCCCGCGCGCACCTGCTGGCGCTCGGGGCGGCCCTCTTCCTGCTGGCCACCCTGGGATTCTGGCTGGACCTGAACGAGATCCTCTACGTGAAGCGGGGCGTCGTCTTCGGGCCCGGCTACACGGACGTCACGACGCAGCTCTGGGTGCTGCGGCTGCTCATGTCGCTCTGCCCGCTTGCCGCCCTGTCCATCGTTTATTTCATCTTCCGGCCGAACTGGCGGATCCCCGCCGCCCTCGTGCTGGTGTTTCTGGCCGTGCTGATCGTGGGCCGGGAACTCTACCCCGCCTTCGTCCAGAAGTTCAAGGTCATCCCCAACGAGATCGTCCTGGAAAAGCCCTACCTCGAGCAGAACATCAAGTACACCCGCCTGGCCTATGGGCTGCACGACATCGAAGACCGGATCTTCCCCGCGGAGGAGAACCTGACCCGGGAGGACCTGCGGCGCAACGACCTGACGATCAAGAACATTCGGCTCTGGAACCACGCCCCGCTGCTCCTCACGTACGCCCAGCTTCAGGAGATCCGCACCTACTACAAGTTCATCGACGTGGACAACGACCGCTACACCGTGGACGGCGAATACCGGCAGGTCATGCTCTCCCCCCGGGAGCTTTCCTACCCCGCCCTGCCCTCGCGAACCTGGGTCAACGAGCACCTGACCTATACCCACGGCTACGGCGCCGTCATGGGCCCCGTGAACCGGATCACCCGCGAGGGGCTTCCGGAGTTCTTCATCAAGGACATTCCTCCGGTGTCCTCGACGAACATCAAGATCACCCGGCCGGAGATCTACTTCGGCGAGCAGTCCAACGAGTACGTCTTTGTCAAGACGAAGCGGCCCGAGTTCGACTACCCCGTGGGCGACAAGAACGTCTATTCCCGCTACGAAGGGAAGGGGGGCGTGCCGCTGTCCTTTTTCCGGAAGGTGCTCTACGCCATCCGTTTCGGCGCCTTCACGATCCTCCTGTCCGACGACATCACCTCCGACAGCCGGGTCATGTACTACCGGAACATCAAGGAGCGGGTCTCCCGGATCGCGCCCTTTGTCCGCTTCGACACCGATCCCTACCTGGTCATCTCCCCGGAAGGCCGGCTCCTCTGGTTCGTGGACGGCTACACCGTGACGGACCGTTACCCCTACTCGGAGCCGGTCCCCCGGCTGGGCAACTACATCCGCAACTCCGTCAAGGCGATCGTGGACGCCTACGACGGAACCGTCGCCTTCTACGTCAGCGATCCGACGCCGACCCGATCATCCGAAGACCTACGCGAAGATCTTCCCGGGGGTCTTCCAGAAGCTTGCGGCACATGCCCGCCGGACCTGCAGCGCCACGTCCGCTATCCGCCGGGGATGCTCTCCATCCAGGCCCGAATGTACCGCGCCTACCACATGCAGGACCCACAGGTCTTCTACAACAAGGAGGACCTCTGGGCGATTCCCCGCAAGCCCTTCCAGGGCAGCGAGCAGGAAATGGAGCCCTACTACACCATCATGAAGCTCCCCGGCGAAAAGAAGGAGGAGTTCGTCCTGCTGCTCCCCTTCACCCCGCGCAACAAGGACAACATGTCCGCCTGGATGGCCGCCCGCTGCGACGCGCCGAACTACGGGAAGGTGATCGTCTACAACTTCCCCAAGCAGAAGCTGGTCTACGGCCCCCGGCAGATCGAGGCGCGGATCGATCAGGACACGGAGATTTCCAAGCAGCTCTCCCTCTGGAACCAGAGCGGCTCCCAGGTGATCCGGGGGAGCCTGCTGGCCATCCCCATCGAGAAGTCGATGCTCTACGTGGAGCCCCTCTACCTGGCGGCGGAAAAGGGCCAGCTCCCGGAACTGAAGCGGGTGATCGTCGCCTTCGGGAATGCCATCGCCATGGAGGAGAACCTGGAGCTGGCGCTGCAGCGGATCTTCGGAGGCGAGCTGATGCGGGAGAAGGAGATCGCGACGGTCCCGGCCGCGGCGGCCGCGACCGTTCCGGCGGTCCGGGAGCAGACGGGACGCGAGCTGGCGGCGGAGGCCCTCGGCCATTACCGCAAAGCCCAGGAATTCCTGAAGCAGGGCAACTGGGCCGCCTACGGCGATGCGCTGAAGAAGATGGAGGAGTCCCTGCGGAAGCTGGAGAAGGGGAAGTGAGGGAGGGCCGTACCTCCTGATTTCCTCAATCCCCCAGGAGGTCCGTCAGGAAGGCAATGGCGCTTCCATCCGGCCGAAAGGCCAGCTCTGCACAGGGGACGTGAGAAGCCAGAGAGCCGAAGAGGTCCAGCGTGAAGCCCATTCCCGCCGCGTCCCAGTGCGGGGGGAAGGAGCAGCAGAGCAGCTGCGATAAAGCCCCGGCGCCCCCGATCCGCCGGACTTCGTTGCCCCGGCCGTGCCTCAGGAAGAAGACCCGCTCCAGGCGCGCCGACCCGGGGGAGGCGAACCGGCCCTCGCCGTGCCAGGGGGTGCCGTACATGCGCAGGCCGCCCCCCTCTTTTCGGACAATGATCCGGTCGTCGCTGAGCGCATCGATCCCCGTTTCCCGCTGCCACAGGTTTGCCAGGGTGCTTTTCCCGGCCCCGGATTCGCCGATGAAAAGAATGCCGCTTTCGCCCTTCACGATGCCGCAGCCGTGCAGGATGACGCCCCTTTCCCGGGCCAGGTGGTGGACCATCAGGATTTCCAGGACGGGGCCGAAAAAGGGATCAGTAAAGCGGCCGGACGCGCCGCTGAAGTAAAGGTCGGCGCTTTCGGGTGAAGGCCCCAGGACAAGGGTTCTCTCCATGCCCAGGCCCGGCAGGTCGTGGAAGATCTCGATGACGAGGCTGCCGTTCCCCCGGTAAAGGGACCAGACGGGGGGGCATGTGAAAATCCGCTCGCCCCTGTCCCCGTCGAAGCCTCCCCGGTGCAGGCGCAGCCGGACGTCCGGCGGGCCGTCTTCAATAAAGGGCGCGTAGGAGGGCGGAATCTCTTCTTCACCCCCCGGGGCGCGCCCCGCGATGGCGATGGACACGCCGCCGATCCTGAATCGGAGGGCCGCCGCCTCTGCCGGGTGGGGCAGGGCCGTGCCGGTTCGCGCCTTCCGCATTCCGGTGCCCGCTCAGGAGCCCGCGTTCTTGCACAGCGTCAGACCGGCCCGGCAATTCGTGCCGCCGGGGCCCCGGCTGCCGGTGGTCTTGCAGAAGCCCAGGACCGCGCACTGCGGGTCCAGGCGGACCTTCGTCACCTTCGGCTTCTCATAGAGTTTCTTCTCCTTCTGTTCCATGCTCCTCCTTCCGCGAATGCGCCCGGCCCTTTCGGGACCGGTCCGTCGAAAAATGTGGCGGCGAGCCGTCGGCGCGGCGGCCCGCGTTCCGCTATCTCAGTCCCCCGATCTTCTGGAGGATGTAGGCCGCCTCCGCCATGCCGACGACGCCGTCGCCGTTCGCGTCCGCCCCGGAGGTCGCGTATTCGGGCCGGACCGTGACGTCGGCGCTGCCCATGCCGGCCATCACCTTCAGGACCGTGATCAGGTCGGCCAGGTCGACCCGGCCGTCGCCGTTGACGTCGCCGGTCAGGGACAGGTCGATGAAGTGGACCGGGCTTCTGGCGCTTTCGAAGCCGCTGCCGTCCACCGAGGCGACGGCGTAGTACCAGTCATGACCGGGCGGCTGGTCCATGTAGGTCGTTCCCGCGATCCGCGTCCAGTTCAGCTTCGTGAAGTCCCCGTCCGGTGCGTCGGCCCGGTAGACGTTGTACCCCGCGACGGGGTTCCCGTCGCTGTCGAGCGCCGCCTGCCAGGTCAGGGTCACGGCGCCGTTCTGGACGACGGCGGCGATCCCCTGGGGAATGCCGGGCATGGGGATCTTCAGCCTTGTGGCCGGGTCGCCGAAGAGGAGGAAGGTCTCGGCCGTCTCCCCCCGGTACGCCACGTCGCTTGCCAGCAGCGCACTTTTGGCCGCCGCGACGGCCGGGCCGAGGGTGCGGATGTCCTTCCTGAAGAGGGCGTCGAAGAGGGCCCGGTCCAGGATGTACTGGCCGTCCGTCGCCGTCATGCCCGTGGGCATGAGCGCGGCCACGGCACCCTTTCCCCCGGCCCGCATCAGGACCTCGGCCAGCGAAGGCCAGCCGTAGGATTCCGGGTCGATGAAGTAGCCGCTCAGGCACGTCATGGCCAGGAAGAGCGGGAGTCTGGCGCCGTTGGCAAGGCCGGCCACGTCCGCGTTCTCAAAGACGTTCTCCTCCGCCCACTGCTGCCACCAGCCGTGGCCCGCGTAGTTGACGATCAGGCTCCCCGCGTTGATCCGGTCCTTGATCGCGGCCTTGAGGGCGGCCGCGCTCCCGAAGCTGCCCAGGTACATCTTCTCGGGGGCGTTCATCCCCGGCGTCGGGACGAGTGCGGCCGCATCGTCGCTCATGATTTCGAACATCGCCTCGTAATCGGCGGTCTTGTTGTCGGCGACGAAGCGGACGTTCCGCTCCCAGGTCTTCGTGTTCGCCGCCTGCTCGTAGGCGACGATCTTCCCCGCCATGGCCTCCGCCTGGGCCAGGTCGGACGCCGGCAGGCGGCCGATGTGGAGGTCGGGCAAGGAGCCGCTCCCGCTCACACGGCCGAACCAGTCGTCCTTCGCCGTTTCCCCCATGTAGGCGGTGAAGCCGAGGTAGGCGGGAAGGTAGGCGAACGTGCCTTCGGCCGGCTCCTGGTTGTTGTTCTTCGGGTCGTTGGTGCCGTCCCCCACGAGCAGCACGTACTTCGGGGCGGGAGGGGCCCAGTTGGCATAGGCATGGGCGAGGAAGTCCCGGACGGCCCGGGGCGTGGCCAGCCCGTAGCCGAACTCGTCATAGACGTCCTCCACGTCGACCGCCTTCACCCGCAGCCCCTGGCCCTGCCGCAGGGAAAGCAGATTGCTCAGCCAGGGCCGGGGCGTCCCGCCGGTGTCCCAGCCGAGGCCGCGCGTCGTGATCAGGATGTAGTCTGCCCCGCCGGCCATGCTGGACAGCGCGGAGGCCCGGTCCGGGACGATGTCCGCGGGGGTCTTCAGGCCGCCGGCGGAGACGGCGAGGTACGCCCGCTCGCCTGTCGCGCCCTGGGGCTCCATGTCGAGGGTGTAGGGGCCGGCGCCGTTGATCAGGGCGTTGACGACCCGCCCCGCGTCGGCTGCCCGGGTGACGTCAAAGGCCTGAATGCCGCCGTCCGCGAACCCGGAAACCTGGTAGCGCGACCCGGCGGCGTGGGCGAAGCGGAGCGCGCTTCCGGCCGCCTCGAAGCGCCTTGGGTAGGCCGCCTCGAACCGGTCCACGTAAGCCCCGTCGGGGGTGGAGACGGTCCCGCTCGTGCAGGTCAGGGTGACCGTGTTGGCCCCGTCGAGGAAACCGGCCACATTGATCACGGCCTCGTGGTATGCCATGCCGTCCCACGTGACGGTCCCCGCCGGCACGCCGTTGACGGAGACGTCCACTGCGTGGCTCGTGTCCGCGATCCCGTACATGCGGATTCTCAGGGTCCCCGGCCCCGCCGCCGCGCCCGGCGTGGGGATGGCAAAGTCGACCGGCCCCCCGCCGTAGCCCGGCCCGGGCAGCGCTTCCTCGAAGAACCAGCGGTCCTCGGCGTCCGCCCCGGCGGCATCCGGGATGTAGAGCGAATCCTCCTCATGGCGGAGCGTGTAGAGGTGCGTCGCCGCCGCCGTCGCCGAGCACGGGGGCCCCCTCGATCGCGCTTCCATGCGCTTCGGCGCGCCGGTCCCGCCCGCTGCCGTGAGCCAGTAGACGTTCCGGCTTCGCGTACTTCGCCGCCTCCCCGGTCACGGGGGTCCCGTAGAACGCGATATAATCGCCGCCGTCCATGACATTGTCCCCGTTGCCGTCATGGACGTGAATGGCCACCTCCTGCCCCAGGCTGTACATGCGGACCTGCGCGAGGTCGAGGGCGGCCGTTCACGCCCTTCGACGCGAGCCAGCCTTGAGTGAGGCGGTAGATGCCCTCTTCGGTGACGAGCACCTTGTAGGCCGCGGCGGTCGTGGGCGGGCTCCAGGCCGCGGCCATTGTCCCCGGCGTTCCGGAGAGCGTGCCCGCGCCGTCCGTCGTGCCGCCGAGCGTGACGGTCGTCGTGTCGCCCGGGGTTTCGAGCGGGATCGCGCCCCCGGCCGCGGTCCATTCCGCCGCCACGGGTCCGTACATTGTCGATTTGCCGATCGTCTCGATCTCTTCCAGCTTGTAGTAATAGCGCGTCCCAGCGGTCACGTTCGCGTCCGTGTAGCTGTAGTCGGCGCCCCGCACCGCGGATGTGAGCGCGGAGATGGCCGTGGCCGTGATCCTCGTGTAGGGCCCGCCCTCGCTCGTTGCCCGCCAGAGGTGGAACCCGAGCGTCCCGGCCTCTTGCGCCGTCCGCCAGGAGACGAGCACGGTCCCGTTCGCCCCCGCGGCGCTGAACGAAAGGAGGTCGATCGCCGTGGGCGTGTACGCGACGCTGCAGTCGAAGCAGAAGGCCTCCGTTTTGTCGTTTTCCGATAAGGTGGTCTCCAGGGCCGTCCCGGGCGCCGGGCTCGGCAGCGAGAAGGCCGACCCGTCCCAGTAGCGGTACCACAGATCAGCGTTGGCATCGGCGTAGACGGCCATTAGATCGTCGCTCCCGGGGATCGGCTTGAGCTGCACGAAGTTGAGGTTTCCCGTGGCGCCGGCCGCGGCGGCGGCGGCGGTGAAGCCGCCGGCCGAAGACCAGGTCCGCCAGGAAAGCTGCGTGGGCGCGGCACCCGTGGCGAAGGCGAAGAGCGCCCCGCCCGTGCCTTCTTCGAAGGCCACGTCGATTCCGCGCTGGTCACGGTGTCGGGCGGCGATGGGATGGCATCGGGCATCGCCACCCAGCTCGCGCCGTTCCAGGCCCCGAACCCGGAAGTTGTATTTTCCAGGGTCATGGCGATGGCGATGCTGCTGCTCGCGGCGGTGGGGTCGTAGGCGGCCTTGAGCCAGTAGACATCGTCGCCGATGTCGGCATAGGCCGTGGCCTCGGCCTGCCAGGCCGTGGTGAACTCGGCGGTAATTGACGTCCGCGTCGGCGTCGCCCCAGATCAGGAAGGCGTCGCCCGAGGCCCGCTCGAAGGCGAGGTCGAAGCCTTCCTTGTCCTTGTTCTTGACGCCGGCGGTCGTCTTCAGGACGTTGTCCCAGTAGTTGCCGGCGCCGTACCAGCGGAGCGCGTAGAGGGACGCGGCCTCGGTGCTGGTCGCCACGAAGATGTCGTCGCTCGTCGGGTGGGATGTCCGCCCGGACCCAGTCGGCATCGTTGTCCAGTGTGATGCCGGTCGACTGGTCGGCGCTGTCCCAGACGCCTCCGACCCGCTTGCGGTAGTACAGTTTGCCGTCCGTGTCGCCGAAGACGACGATGGCGTCGCCTGTGTTCCGCTCGTAGGCGATGTCGAAGACCCGCGTCAGGCCGTCGTAGCCGAGGACGGAACTCCAGTTGGTGGTCCAGGTTCCGCCGCTCAGCGTCTGGATGTAGAGGGCCTTGGTCGCGCTGGAATAGACGCCCAGGATCATCTCGTTGGCCACGGGCGAGGCCTTGAGCACGGTCCATTTGATCACATCGTCGGCGCTCTGGGCGGTCAGCTCCGTTCCGAAGGCCGTTCCGTCCCAGTACCGGTAGCGCGGCGTGATCAGGTTCCCCTCGCCGTAGGCCAGGACGCAGGGGGTGGGCGCACCGCCGATGGCGATCGTCTTGTCGTCCCGGGTGGTCACGGTCCCGTCGTTGTAGATCTCCAGGCCCAGATTCTGGGGATTGGAGGGCTGGGTGAAGTTGGCGTATTGGAGACCGGAGACGGTGATGTATTCGCCGGCCGCGAAATCGGACGTGACGTTCAGGACCAGGGTCTTGCCGCCGTCCTCGTAGCTCACCGTCGTGGAGACCTTCCCCGCCGCGGGGCCGCCGATGACGGCCGACAGGTCCACGGTGTCCCAGGTCATGGCCAGGTCGGCCGGGATGGTGATTCGAATGTCGTTCCCGGCGGTGATCTGATTGGTGTTCGGGTCGTTCGTGACCGTGATCGGGCTGATGGCCGTGGCCGGATCGCCCACCACGAAGCTCTGGTCGGCCGCCGAGGAGATGCTGACGCCGACGACCGTGAGTCCCTGCGGGTCCGTGGCCACGATCGTGCCGTCGTTGGCGACCTCGAGGCCCAGGTGTTCCGCCGAAGACGAGGCGGTGAAGTTGGCGTAGGAGAGCCCGGAGACGGTGAGGTCATCGAAGGGCGAGAAGTCGGCGAGCACGTTGATCACGAGGGTCTTGCCGCCGTCCTCGTAGCTGACGGTCGGGGAGACCTTGCCGGCGGCCGACCCGCCGAAGATAGCCGTAAGGTCGGCGGTGTCCCAGGTCATGTTGGCCCCGGGCGGGATGGTGATTCGAATGTCGTTCCCGGCGGTCATGGTCGTGATGTTCGACTCGAGCACCGTGATCAGGCTGATGGAGGTCGGGGTGCTGTTCACCGCGAAGATCTGGTCGGCCGCCGAGTAGATGACTGCCGGCGCCATCTCGGTCGGGAAATAGGGGTTGCAGCTTGTCGGCCGGGCGGAGGGGGTCAGGGCCGCGTTGAGGTACATCCGTGTCGCGTTGATTTCGTCCAGGGTGGTCCCGTCGTATTCGTGGCCGCCGAGGTAGAAGACCAGCGACCCGGCACCGACGGTGAGCTTCGAGGCCGTGGCGGAGAACGTGTCAGTCGCGGGGTCGTTCTTCACGTGGATGTGGCTGCTGCTTTTCCAGTTCGAGCCCGTCGCGAGTTTCCAGTCGGGGACCGATCCGCCCCCGTCCGCCACCTCCCCCTGGAACTGGCTGTAGGCGAGGTCGGCGTTGTCGAAGGCATGGGTGGCGTCCCCGACGCCCTGCACCGTGATGCCGACCGTCGTCTGGAAACGGCCCCAGGTCGGGTTGTTCTCGTAGGACTCGATGGCGGCGCACTGGGCCAGGAAGTTGCCGCCCGACGCGACGAAGTTGCGGATGGCCCGCACCGGGCCATCGGAGACCGGCGGCGTTTCGCCGTAGTGCGGCTCCGAAACGAAGGTGTAGCACATGTTCTGGTTGACCGTCTCCAGGCTTGCCGCCAGAATGTGCTCGTAATGCGTGCCGGAGACGAAGCCGGCGTTCGCGAGCATGGTCATGTGGATCCCGGCGTTCCCGCCGTCGTCCAGC
This sequence comes from uncultured delta proteobacterium, assembly GCA_963709485.1. Lineage (GTDB taxonomy): Bacteria > Desulfobacterota > Syntrophia > Syntrophales > Fen-1087 > JAXDBM01. The sequence continues at coordinate 79,081 of CAVPWE010000005.1, read as the reverse complement.
ACCCCGATCTTTGGCTTGTGCTCGATCGTGTAGCGGATGTCGACGATGGCGTCGGCGGTGAGCTCATAGACGGCCACGCTGCCCCCGAATGCCGCGATCAGCGGTTTGGCGTCGTGGGCGAAGTACTTGTGGACGATGAAGGGGCCGCCCCGGAAGTCCAGGGAGGCCGGCCCGACCGCGCTCGGGTAGAGGCGCTGCGCCGTGGCGCTGAAGTCGATCCCGTCCTTGGCCTTGCCGGCCCGAATGGCCCACTTGACGGGGATCTCGCTCCAAAGCAGGTGGTTCACCAGGCCGTAGGCCCGAATGTTGAAGGGCAGGCCGCCGAGATTCTGCTTGTCGTTGTCCATGGCGATGACCAGCGAGCCGGCCGGGATCGTCTCGATGTTCGCCGGCGGGGCCGGGAGATCCTTCAGGCCGTCGGCCGGATCGAGGATCGTGATGGTTTTGTCGTCCGTGGACGTGACGGCGTCGTCGTTCAGGACTTCCAGCTCCAGGTTGTCGGGGTAGGATTTGGCGATGAAATTGGCGAATTCGGAGCCCGGAGATGGTGATCGATTCCGAGGAGGCGAAATCGGACGTGACGTTGAGGACCAGGATCTTGCCGGCATTCTCGTAGCTCACCGTCGTGGAGACCTTGCCCGCGGCGCCCGCCGCCGATCACGGCCGTCGTGACCGAGGTGTCCCATGTCATGTTGAACCAGTAGGGGATGCGGATCCGGATGTCGTTCCCCGCCGTGATCATCGGGGCCGCCGCGTCGGTGACCGTGATCGGGCTGATGGCGGTGGGGGCATCGCCCTTGACGAAGACCTGGTTGGCCGCCGATGTGATGGTGGGCTGGGCGGTTAGGTTGAGCGCGAAGGCGGCGTAGTAAAAGGTCACGGTGTTCTCGTTGACCGTGTTGTTGTTGCCCACCTGGAACCCGTCGGCGTCGAGCCTCTGGATCCCGTTTGTGAAATTCGCCGTGTTGATGAAATACTGGGTCGCGTCCGTCGCGATGCCGGTGGTGTCCGGCTTGTGCACGCCGGCCCGGGCCGCCGCGGACTTGATCAGGACCCACTTGGGATCAAAGCCCAGCCCCAAAATGTTCCGGTTGTCCACGCCGTTTCCCGTGTAGGAGCCGATGACCCGCTTTCCCCAGATGGACTTCCAGGCCACGTAATGATAAACGGTGGCGCTGGCGTTGACGGTGGTCCCGACCTGGAACCCGTCGGCGTTGAGGGCCTGAATCCCGTCGGCGAAGGCCGCCGCGGCGCTGAAGTAGAGGCTGGCGTCCCCGCTCTGCGAGGAGAAGCGGGCCACGGCGTTCTGCGTCGAATCCGGCAGAAGGAAGACGAGGTCCGGCTGGAACCCGAGCCCGGCGATGTCCCTGCTGTCGGTGGCATCGCCCGTGTAAGTGCCGAACGCGATCTCCCCGGCGATCGCCTTGAAGGCGATCCAGTGGTAGACAACGCCGTTTGCGTTCACCCGGGCGTCGGTGCCGAGGGTGAAGCCGTCAACGTCCAGGGACTGGATGACGTTTGCCTGCAGGGCCGTGCCGCCCACAAACGCCTTGGTCAGGTCGCCCGCCATGGTGGAGGTCCGCATCACAGCGTACTGGGCCGTGGCGGCCTTGATGATCACCCCGTCGGGCTGGAAGCCCAGGCCGGTGATGGCGCGGTTGTCCGTCGCATTCCCCGTGTAGGTGCCGGTCTGCTGGGCCGCCTGCGCCGCGGGCGCCGCGACGAGCAGGGTCGCCCCGATGAGAATCAGCGCCGTGAAAAGGCAAACGGAAAGTGACAAGCGCGCGCCCGGTGCTATCCTTCCGAAGGTTTTCGGCTTCATTTTTTCACCCCTGGTGCATGTTTTCGTTCGAGTCTTCATCGCCCGGACGGTCCGCTGGGAAATATTCGCGGCAGCCCTGCCTTCCGCGGGCAAGCCGGCCGCGGATCAGCCCCTTGAGGCGGGAGGCCAGCGCATGGGCCGAATATCTCATCTGCGCCCGTCTTGTGTAGAGCTCCTGAGTCCGGCCCCCCCGCTCGACGGCGACGACGCGGCCCAGGACCTGTCCTGCCGCCACCGGGGCGTCCCGGCCGCCACAGGTGTCGCCGCGCAGCGTGAAGCGGAGTCCGTCCGCCCCGTCCCGCTCGATCCGCGCCACCCGGTGGGCGATGACGCTCCGCTCCGTGCGGTAGAGGATGATGTCGCCCCTTCGCACGGACTCGGCTGCCACGGGCGCCACCGTGATCGCCTCTCCGTCCCGAATGGTCGGGTACATGCTCCGGCCGGGCGCTCGAAAGCGCACCCGGTGGCCGTTGCCCAGGAGCTGCGTGCTCAAATCGGCGAACAGGCAGGCCGGGCCGGGGGCCGGGGATGGTGCGGCGATCTCGTTCAGGGTCTCATCCCTCACGTTTATCCCTCATTGCGCATGTCCTTGAGTCTCCGCGCCGCCGACAGGAGGTCAGGGTATTCTTTTCCGCCCTTGCAGTATTCGCACGTGCCGTGGGGCGGCACGGGGATGCCCAGCGCGTAAGCCCGCAGGTGGGCCACCCGGCAGAGGAAATCGACGGGCGCCTCGGCATCGCCGCCTTCGATCTCGCCGTTGGCGGGGCACATGCCGCACATGTCCCGAATCCCGCAGTCCGTGCACCGGGTCCGGCGCGTGGCCTCTTTCCGGTTCAGCCCATGAAGGAACTCCCCCCAGCCTTCCTGAAAGGTCCCGCCCCGCAGGTCGTAGGTCTCCTGGCGGGAGAGCACGCAGGCGCCGAGCCTTCCGGCCGGGTCCACGGCAAAGGCGTTCCGGCCGCCCCCGCAGTCGTAGAGCCGGCCGCCGTCAGCTGGGCCGCCGGGGGGACGGCTGAAATGCTCGCAGAACCGGACCCATTCCGTCGCCCGCCGGGGGTCCCGCACGTCCAGCTCCACCACCTCTGAAGGAGAGAGCCGAACCGCAAGGGGGGCCGGGGAGTCGTCGATGCGCGGGTTGATCATGGCGTCGAACCGGAAATCGACGCCCAGTTCGTTCTCCGCGAAGCGCTTCATCTTCCAGAGCTCGTCCCGGTTCGGCCTCATGACCATGGTCTTGAGAAGGAGGGGCAAACCCCTTTCCGCCAGCAGCCGGATTCCCTCACGGCAGCGGTCGTAGGAGCCCGGGACGCGGGTGACCCGCTCATGAGTTTCCCGGGTCAGGCCGTACAGGGAGACCTCGATGGAAAAGGGCGGCCGTTCGGCAAGGTAATCGGCCATCGCCCGGTCGATGAGGGTGCCGTTGGTGAACAGCGTGATCAGAAACCCCCTCTGTTTTGCGTGATCGTAGATGTCCCGGAAATCCTTCCTCAGGAAGATCTCGCCCCCCGTGAGGAGAAGCCAGAGGCAGCCGGCCTCCGCGATCTCGTCCATGATGCGGCGGTGCTCGCCGGTGGTGAGCTCCTCCGCGCGGGCGGCCGCGTCGTTCGCGGGAAGGTTGTTGTAGCAGTGGAGGCAGGACAGGTTGCAGCGCCGGGTCAGTTCCACGGACCCGCTGAGGGGAATTCTGCGCGCGGCGAACCGTTCGTGGAATCCCAGGCTCCAGTCCGTGTAGCTCTTCACTTCCATGCGCGATTCACCCATTCGTATCGAGCCTCGCGAAATCAGTCCGGCGCAAAGGCCCTCATCCGGCTCAGTCCTTGTCGCCCGCGTGAATCAGCCCGGCCGCCTCCAGGGATTCGATCAGCTCGGCCACGTCCCGGCGGGCTTCCGCCGGCGTCACGTCGTATTGGTCGCAGATCGCGGCGACGATCGTCTCGATGTTGCTGCCGGCCTCGAGAAGCCGCCAGACGGCGGATCCGACTTCGTTGAGCGTGTATACCGCGTCCAGGTCGCACACATGCCCCGACACGGGGACGATGATCGTTTCGCCGCCGATATTCCGGGTGACCAGGCCGCTTTTTGCTTGATATTTTTTCATGCTTTCCAGGGCGATGCCCGCGGTTTCGGGGGGATCCTTCGGCCTGCCGCGCTTTGCGACGGCCGGCCCGGATCATGATTTCATGTCCGCGTCTTCCGCATCCCTTCTCCAATGTACGACTTCATCTTAATCAATCGAAATCATTTGTCAATGAAAAATGGGAAGATAAGCATGTAACGACCATCACGCATTCCATGTGATTTCGATCACACAGCACGCCCCTCCAATTCTCATGGGCCCCCTGCGGTTTCATCCCTGCGCGGACCGGCCTCGCCACGGCTCCTTTAAACCATTACCGGAAAGCAAGGTGCGTGCCGCAGCTTGACCGGCGCCGCGGGGCGCTCGCATTTAAGGCAAATCATTCTAATTTACGGAAAGTTGAACAAAACCGGCATTGGAATTCGCGAAGCGGGACTATCCGGCTCGCCTTGCGCCGGGACCGTCAATTTCACGTCCGGCGGGGGATAATCGACACCGAGTGCGGAATCACCGATGAATGCTCCTGAAGAAATGCGAAAAGACCTCCTTGATGCGGGAAAGGTAGTATGTTCCCGTAAAATCGCGCCCCTTCCCGCGTCGCCGCTGCAGGAGGATCTCGCGGGGCGGGAAGAAGGTCCGGAAGATGAACCTGGCCTTTTCGAAAAGGCCCCGGTTCAGGGCCAGGTAGACGAGGTAGCTGCTCCCCCGGACCCGCCGGTTGCGGAGTTGCAGATGCAGGAAAAGTCTCTCCCCCCGGGAGAGATCGGGCGGCTTAAGTTGCGCCAGGCAGGTTTCGGGGATGGGCAGGCCCGTGTACCTTTTGGCGATCGTCAGGCCGTGGTAGGCGAAGCGGGAGAGGCCGAGTCGCAGGCCCTCCGCCGCGAGGCAATCCCAGTCGATCTCGTTTTCAAAGCGCCGGATCGCGAAGTGGATGTCGCAGACGAGGATCAGGCGGTCGAAGGAATGGCCGACCCGAAGCGCATGCTCGCACAGGTAGAGGATCAGGTGCTCGGGGCAGAGCATTCTCGCCCGGCCGTCCGCCACCCGGGCCGGCACGGCCTTTTCCCAGAGCGCCTCGATGTCAATCCCGTCGATGAAGGCGGTCGCCGGGACGGAGGTGTTGACCGGGTGCCAGTGGAGGTGGAGGGTAAGCGGCGACTCGCCGCCCTTCCCGTATTCCAGGCTGGCCAGGTAGCCGGCCGGGTTCCGGAAGGCGGTTGCCGCGTCGCTGTCCCGGGAGTCGTACCCGAGGGTGGAGAGCCGCGCGTCGGCCCGAAGGAGGTCCCCCTTCCGCACCAGGATGTCCACGTCCGACATTCCCCGCATGGCGATGTCCGGGTAGGCCTGCTCCGCCAGGGCGATGCCCTTGAGAACGATGCAGGGGATGTCGGCTTCCTCGAGCGCATCCAGCACCGGCCGCAGGGCCGCGGCGATCGTCAGGTTCCGCTTCAGGTTGGCGTAGTACGGGCCGGAAAGGCCCCGCAGAACATCCGGGGGGAGAAGCGCTTCCAGGCGATGCTTTTTGATCTGATAAAAAAGAACTGCCGAGATGCCTTCCTGCCGCGCCATCGCGACCAGGGAAGGCCAGTCGAACGGCCGCGCGCGGGGCGCCTCGGCCGCATTCTCGCCGGGCGGCCCGGAGGCCAACAGGGGCCCGGCCTCCTTCGGCGCAAAGAGGAGCTTGAGGGCGAGCCGGTCTTCCGCTGTCCAGGCCATTTACGGACGACCCGTCTCTTTCCGCGGCGGCGGGGGTTCGGCAAAGACGCGCCGTGGGCTCATGACCGATTCACTCACTGCTTCGAATAGCCGAATTCCTTGAGCATCTTCTCGTCATGGGTCCAGTCCTTCTGGACGCGGACGAAGAGCTCCAGGAAGATCCGGGAGGCGAAGAACTTCTCCATGTCGAGCCGTGCCCGGCTGCCGATCTCCTTCAGCATCGCCCCCTTCCTGCCGATCAGGATGCCCTTCTGGGACGGCTTTTCCACGTGGATCGTCGCCTGGATGCGGATCAGCGGCCGGTCCGCCTCCTCCTCGAAGGCGTCCACGACCACGGCCGTGGCGTAGGGGATCTCCTTGTGCGTGAGCAGGATGATCTTTTCCCGGATGATCTCCGCGGCGATGAAGCGCTCCGAGCGGTCCGTCATGGCGTCTTCGGGAAAGTGGGGCGGCCCCTCCGGGAGTATCTTCAGGATCTCCTCCAGAAGCGCTTCGATCCCCTCGCCGGTCAGCGCGGAGAGGGGGATGATCGCCGCGAAGGCATGGAGTTCCCGGTACCGATCGATCAGCGGCAGGACCTCCGGCTTTTTCACCAGGTCCGCCTTGTTGATGGCCAGGATGGCAGGAAGCGGTGTCTCCCGAAGCGAAGCGATGATGGAAGGGTCGTCCCGATGGACGCCCGCGGGCGCCTCCACGATCAGCAGGATGATATCCACCGTCCGGAAGGTTTCCTTCGCCTCGCTTCACCATCCTGCGGTTCAGCGGCGTCGTGGCGCTGTGGATTCCCGGCGTGTCCATGAAGATCAACTGCCCCGCCGCGAGGTTGCGGATGCCCATGATCCGGTTGCGCGTGGTCTGGGGCTTGCGGGTCGTGATGGCGATTTTTTCGCCGACGATGCGGTTCAGGAGTGTCGATTTCCCGACATTGGGCCGTCCGATGATGCCGATGAACCCGGATTTGAACATTTATTTGTATGCCGATCCACGCCGTTCGATGGTCTTGATCCACACAATCCGCTGTGCGCTGTCGATCTCATAAAGGATGCGCAGATCGCCCATTATTCTTTTCCGCAATGCCGTGTCGGCCTCCCGATAGAATCTGACGGCGTTTCGATGAAGAACGATCTTATGCATTCTTTAGATCATCCCAGGCGACAAAAGCGCCTTTCTTGCCGGTTGATCGATCCAGGTCCGCCTGCCGAAGGTTACCCATCAGCTTTTTATCCGCCATGATCTCGAAAGTCTCCCGCCAGCCTTCCATGTCTTCGGCGATTGCTTCATGGATAATGCCCTTAAGCTCGTCCACGGTCATATCCATTATCTTGCTTTTTGCGGCTTTCATGATCTCCCCCTCACACGAAAATCTCTTGCTTATTATTGAAAATCTTAAGGAAAATCGTTACATCTGTCAAGGGAAATCACTTGCGTTTCACGTGAGGAAGCGGGATCCGGATCACGGATCAGCCGCGGACGGCCATGCGCAGGGTCCCCTTTTCCTGGCCGGGATCGGCTGTGATCGCGAGATCCGCCAGACCGAAGCAACTCTTCAGGTTGATGACATTTTCATTTTTCTGGCCCCGCAGGCGGCTCTCGTCGCTCGGGGCGGAGGTCAGGACGACCTGCCGGCCGCGAACGGGATGGGCGGCAAGCAGCGACGCGGCCCTGTCCAGGAAAATCGACGATTCCACGATGGACCGGAAGGCCGGGTGATAGGGGCCGGCCAGGATGCTTCCCTTTTTTTCCATTTCCGGTGTGGACTGCAGGCCGATCCGAATGACGGGAATGCCGGCCGCGGCAAAGCGCCGCAGGGCGGATTTGCAGCGCTCCACGGCCTCGGGCAGGTCGAGCGGTTCGTAGTCCCCCTCGCGGTAACGCTCGGCCAGCGCGGTGTCGGCAAGGACCAGTGTGGGATGGATCCGGACCATGTGGGGCTGCAGTCGGATCACCCGTTCCACGCTGTATTCGAAATGCTCGCGCCGCTCTCCCGGAAGGCCGGCCATCAGGTGGACGCCCGCTTCAAAACCGCCCTCCCGGATCAAGCCGACGGCTCTTTCCACGTCCGCCGCGCTGTGGCCCCGTCCGGCGGTTTGAAGGATCCCGTCCACCATGGACTGCGCCCCGATCTCGATGGTCCGCACCCCGTATGCCTTCAGAAGCGCCAGGCGGTCTGCGTCGATGTGGTCCGGCCGCGTAGAAATACGGATGGAACGGATCAGGCCGCTTTCGATGAAAGGTCGGGCGTATTCCAGCAGCCGGGTCTGCTCCGAACGGGCAAGGCCGGTGAAATTGCCGCCGTAAAAGGCGACCTGGACATCGTCCGGCCTGCGGCGGGCGCTCCGCAGGTGGGAGCGGAGCCTGTCCCCGAATTGCGCCGCCGAAATCCGCGCCGGTTGCGGCCCCGCCGTTCTTTCGGGGTTGCAGAAAATGCAGCGGTGGGGGCATCCCCGGTTCATGATGAAGAAGGGAATGATCATCGCGCGGCGGTCGTCTTCCTTGTTTTTCGGCATCCGCTCCAGCTCCCGAAGGGCCTTTTCCGCGGCGCGCTGCTCCGCTTCCTTCTTGTTCTTTCCCGTGCCGGTAGACGTGATCCGGTTCGCGACGGAGAGCTCGATCTCGAAGGTCTTGTCGTGGTCCGGTCCGTATTCGCGGATCAGCGCGTAGCGCGGGATTTCCCTGAAGTGGTTCTGCGCGAGCTGCTGGAGCGTCGTCTTGTAATCCCGGTAAACGAAGGGCTGCCCCTCTTCCCGGATCAGCGGGGCAAACAGCCCCTGAATGAAGCCGGAGACCTCCCCAAAGCCGCTGTCCAGGTAGATCGCCGCGAGGATCGCCTCCAGGGCGTTGGCCAGCAGCGAGGCCTTGCTTCGCCCCCCGGAGCTTTCCTCCCCACGGCCGAGCAGCATGCAGTCGCCGATCCCGAAGCTCTTCGCCAGCTCCGCGAGCGGCTGCTCGTTGACGATCGATGCCCGCAGTTGCGAGAGTCGGCCCTCCGCATGGTCGGGAAACTGCCGCATCAGCATGTCGCTGACGCAGAGCTCCAGGACGGCATCTCCGAGGAATTCCAGCCTTTCGTTGTCCAGACGGGCCGGTGAAGGGTTTTCGTTGACAAAGGACCGGTGCGTCAGCGCCGTGTCGAGCAGGCGCTGGTCCCGGAAGCGGTATTGAAGACTTTCCTGCAGCCGGTCAAGGCCGGCTTTTCGTTCATCAGTCATGGGCCGCCCTGCCGTATAGTTTGCCGTCTTTGCAGTTTTCCGCAACGACCTCCACGATTTGGTTGACGGATGCCGCGCCGCGGGTCCGGACGAAGACCGGAATGTATTGGCCGGAGAATCCCTTTGCGAATTCGCTTCCCGGGCTTCCACTGCCTTCGATGAGGACGGAAACTGTTTTTCCGACGAACCGCCCGGCGAAGTCCGATCTTTTTCTTTTTCCCATGTCTCTCAATTGCGCCGCCCGGAGCTTCTTCTCCTTCTCCCCGACCTTGCCCGGCATCGCGGCGGCCGCCGTTCCGGGCCGGTCCGAATAGGGAAAGACGTGGAGGTAGGCCACGGGAAGGTCCTCGATCAGCCGCAGCGTCCGGTTGAACGCCTCCTCGTCCTCTCCGGGAAATCCCGCCATCACATCCAGGCCGATCGCCATGTCCGGAATGGCCCGCCAGATCCGCTCCAGGCGGTCCCGGAAAAAAGCGGCGTCGTAGGGGCGGCCCATCCGCCTCAGGACATCGTCGCTCCCGCTCTGCAGCGGGATGTGAAGGTGGCGGCACAGCACCGCAGACGTCCGGAAAAAGGCGATCATTCCATCGGTCACCTCTCCCGGTTCGAGGGAGCTCAGCCGCAGCCTTTCGACGGATCGTTTCTCCTCCGCGCCCTTCAGGATGCCGAGCAGGCTCGAAGCGGGGTGCAGATCCCGGCCGTAGGCGCCGAGGTGGATCCCCGTCAGGACGATCTCCCTGAACCCGGCGCGGTCAAGCTCGCGGATCCGGTCGTGGACGTCTTTTTCGGGCAGGCTTCGGCTTCGGCCCCTTGCATAGGGGACGATGCAGTAGGCGCAGAAGGTGTTGCACCCGTCCTGGATTTTCAGAAACGCCCGCGTGTGCCCGGGGAACTTCCGGGGGTGCAGTTCGCCCGGCAAGCCTTCCTCACCCGTTTCGCGCCACGCCTCGTCCGCATGGCCGCCGGCCACCTGCCTGAGCAGGTTCGGTATGGCCGCCTTGTGTTCCACGATATGGGTTGCACCGCCGATTTTTCCGATTTCGCCGGGGGCGATCCGGGCGTAGCATCCCGTGACGATGATGGAAGCGCCGGGGTTGGTTCTCGCGGCCCGGCGGATCAACTGGCGGGACTGGCAATCGGAACGCTTCGTGACGGTGCAGGTGTTGACGATGTAAAAGTCCGCCACCGTGTTGAAGGGGACGATCGAAAAGCCCCGTTCCTCCAGTGCTTCCAGAATGCCGGCGGATTCGTACTGGTTGACCTTGCAGCCCAGCGTTGCCATGGCAACTTTCATGAGTGGGAATCCTCTTTCCGGTGGTGCGGCGGTATCTAAACGCGCCCCTCCCCGTTTGTCAAGGCTGAAAGAAATACTTGATATTTCCGTGTTTTCCCGGTAGCATGACCGCACTGCAACCCGGGAAGCTGAAACCATGGATCAGATCGTTCAGAACCTGTCCGGCCATCCGGCCGTGATGGGGATCGTCATCTTCCTGGCCCTTCTCGTTCTCTATTTCATTTTCAAGAAGCTCGTCAAGATGGCCCTGCTGATCCTCCTGGCCCTGATTGCCCTCTGCGGGTATTTCTACTTCAAGGACCCCGGGAGAATGCCGGAAAACGTCTTCGAATCCCTTGAAAAAGCGAAGGTGCAGACGGAAAAGATGGTGGAAAAGGGAAAGGATGCCTACCAGACCGGCAAAGCGGTCGTCGAAAAAGGGAAAAAACTGACCGAGGAGATTGAAGGCCTCGCCGGCGGCAGGGAGAAGAAAACGGACCGGAAGCCGGAAAAGACCCCGTAGCGGCCCGAAAGGCTACAGCAGGTTGACCTCCATGGCCCGGACCGGGCAGGCCGAAACGCAGAGCTCGCAGCCGTTGCATTTTTCCGGGTCGAAGACCACCTTCATCGTCTGGGCGTCGAAGGCGAGCGCGTCCGTCGGGCAGAAGGCCGTGCAGGCGCCGCAGTAGACGCACTTGTCCATGTTCTGGTTGACGCTTTTCGACAGCGGCTCAACCTTGAGGCCCTTCTCCTTCAGAAAAAGGATCCCCTTTTCGAAATTTTCCTTCAGGCCGCTGAGCTCGAGCACGATCACCCCTTCGCGGCGCGGGAAGATGCGTGCCTTGAGAATGTTGAAGACGAGATCATACCGCTTCACCAGCTGGCAGATGATGGGCTGCTCGACATTGTCCGCCGTGTAGTGAATGACCACTTTTTTCGAAAAGGTTTCGCTCATCGGTTCTCCGGCAATCATAAATCGTGTTTAGGGGAATGCCCGGATCTTGTCAAGATATTCCTGGCCGCTCAGCGACCGTCGCTCCCCGCGGTTTTCTCCTCGTCGCCGGCGGGGTCGAAAAAAGACTGGAACCCGGGAAGGGTAGCCATGGATGCCCGGGTCAGATTGGAAAAATCCATCCCCAGGCTGAGCCACTTTTTGTACTGATCATCCGCTGCGATTTTGTAGGAAAGATAGTTTTTCAGCGTCTGCTCGAGATATTTGTCGAAAAATTCGCCGAGGATGTTTTCGCCGTACTGGATGATCAGATGCAGCAGGGGGAGGGGCAGCAGGCTGTTTTTCTTTCTCGATTCCTCCAGGATGATCTGCGTCAGCGTAAAGGCCGTCACGTCTTCGCCGGTCTTTGCATCGACCACTTCCACGTTGCGTCCCTGCCGGATGACCTGCATGATGTCGTCCAGGGTCACATAGACGCTTTTCTCCATGTCGTACAGGCGCCGGTTGGCATATTTTTTAAAGTGCTTTTTTTCGGTCATGGTCGTTTCCCTTTCGCCGCCTGTATATCGGAAAACGGTTTATGACGCAACATAAAAATACCGGCCCCGCAAAATTTTTTTGCGAAGGCCGGATGGATCTGCGTAACTTATTGATATTCAAATATATAGTTTGAGATTTAATTCAAGGCGCGCCGGGGAAGTTTCAAGAGAAAATTATTGCAGCGCAACATTTTTTTCTTGACAAATAATTTTGCGATGCTATATTAGCGCCAACGTCGCAGATGACGTAGAAAAACAAAGGATCAGGAGGAAGGAAAAATGGAGCAGGGAATCATTACGAAGCAGATGATCGAATTCCACAAGACGACTTTCGACAACACGTTCAATGCCATGCAGATTCTGCAGGAGCAGACCGAAAAGATGGTGAACATGTTTTTGGAGCAGGCGCCCTGGTTTCCCGCGGAGGGGAAGCAGGCGGTCAACGAGTGGGTGAAAACCTACAAGAAAGGCCGCGAGGCTTTCAAGGAAAGCGTCAACGAGAGCTACAAGAAAGTGGAAGAATTTTTCGGCAACATCGAGAAGACCGCCACGAAGACGAAGGCGGGAAAGTAAGATCACTTCGGGGACCGCTGTTCAGGGCGATGGCCCGGACAGCGGGCGTTTTTAATGAAAGGAGAATGGAAGATGGATCCGAAACAGATTGCGAAGCAGATGATTCAGTTCAACAAGGCGGCTTTTGACAACACTTTCAATGCCATGTCAGTGCTGCAGGAGCAGACGGAGAAGATGGTGAACAGTTTCATGGAACAGAGCGCCTGGATGCCGGCAGAAGGCAGGAAGGCCGTTTCCGACTGGGTCAAGGCCTACAAGCGGGGCCGCGAAGATTTCAAGGCCGCGGTGGACGACAACTACAGGAAGGTGGAGGAGTTTTTTGCCGGCTTTGAAAAGGGCAAGAACGCGTAAACGAAAAACAGGTGCAACGGGTATGTGATTATGATTATCCCATTCATACAGAACGAATGCTATGAGATTCTGTCGGACTCCCGATGCGGCATTGCCGAAGCGGGCGATAATTACGTCCAGGCGTCGCTGGATGCGGCCCGGCAGAATCACAATTACTGGCTCAGCGTGCCCATCTATATGAACGACATCTGCTTTTCCCTCTGTAGCGCCTGTGACGCCTTCTCCAGGCTGGGGAAGTCGAAGCATGAGCGCGCACTGGAAACCACGCTGAATACAATCAAGGCGTATCAGACCTATGCCCTTGGCGTGCTGACCTACATGAACGATTTCATGTATCCCTACTGGACCGCCGCGAATTCATTTACGGAGCGTGAAAAGGACAAGCTGGCCAAAACGAACCCCCTGGAGAGCATGCTCGACTATCTGGAGCTGACTCAGTTCAACCTGCAGGTTGCGGAGAAGGGACTGACGGGCTCCCTCAAAGGCATGGAAAGCTATCAACGCCGCGAGTCGGCCAAGGCGCTGATGGCCTGCATGAACAGCTTCTTTGACCGGGATGGCGAGAGGCTGGACGATTACTCGCGACGGCAGGTCCGGCTCATGGACCTGCTGGTTCACGGATACCCGGAGGCCATCAAGGCGATCAAACAGGTGTACGGATTCCACTTCGACGACGGGGGCTACATCGAGGCGGCGGAGACGGAGCGTTTCCTGCTGTACCAGGTCCTCCCCCGGGATAAAAAGGTGAAGGTCAGGAAATCGGGGAAGCCCATCATTATCATCCATCCCTACGTTCTGGGTCCCAACATTCTGGCTTTTCTGCCGGATGAGCAGAAGAGCTATGTCCATGCCTTTGCCAATCAGGGCATCCCCACCTACATCCGGATCATCAAGGATATCGACACGACCCCGGCGGTGCAGACCATGACCGGCGAGGACGACGCGCGGGACACCCGGTATTTCTGCGAGAAGGTGAAGGCCGCGCACGGCAGGCCCGTCACGCTCAACGGTTTCTGCCAGGGCGGGTTCATGGCGGTTCTCGACATCCTGTCCGGCGAGCTGGACGGACTGGTCGACGCCCTGATCACCTGCGTGGCGCCGATGGACGGAACGCGCAGCGTCGCCCTGGTGGAGTACATGCAGCATCTGCCTTCCCGCTTCCGGGATCTGGGTTATGCCGTGAAGGATCTGCCCAACGGGAACCGGGTGGTGGACGGCAAGGTCATGAGCTGGGTCTACAAGCTGAAGAGCATGGAAAAGGAGTTCTCCATGGTCACCCTGCACCGCGACCTGATGAATCTCGAAGGTCCGGACGGGAAGGAAATCATGATCAACGCGACGGCCGCCGCCATGAACCACTGGCTGATCTACGACCGCAACGATCTGCCCGAGGCCATCACCAGGATCAGCTTCGATTCCTACACCATCCCGGTGGCCCCCGACGGCACGATCCCGGTGAAGCTCTTCGGCAAGACGCTCAACTTCAAGGGGATCGAGGAGAAGGGGATTCCATGGCTGATCTGTTATGCGGACAAGGACGACCTGGTCGACAAGGCTGCGGCGATCGCGCCCCTGGATTATGTCAAGGCCGAGGTCACCGTCTTCCCCAAGGGCCATGGCGCCATCGCGACGTCCTGGTCGCAGCCGGATACGGAATGCGCCCTTCACAAGCGTTTCGGTTCCTACCGGGGGCCCGTGCGCTTTCAGCTCGATCTGGAAGGGAAATAACCGGCGCGGGAAACCGCCCTGACGAAGCGGGGAAAAATCATGGATGCGAATATTTATGAGTTCTGGTCGCAGTTTTTTTCGTCCCTGGCGAAGGGGCAGAAGCAGCTGGACGATTTGAACAAATGGCAGAACCTCGGATTGGATGGGGCGGATGCCTTTTCGTCCCTTTTCCGCAAGGTTTACGGGTTGGAAAGCCCTCCGCAGAGCAAGCCTTCCGAGGTGAATCTGTGGGAAAAATCGGCGGAGGCCTTCCAGAAATCGATGAAGGATTTCCTCGCCCTTTATGACGTGGTTCCCCGGGGGGATTATCAGGACCTGCTGAATGAGTGCCGGGCCCTGAGGGAAAAGACGGTGGAACAGGAAGAAACCATCGCGGCCTTGCGGCAGCGCCGCGGAAAAAAGGCGGCGTCCCCGGAAGAGACGGTGGAAGGGCTGCAGGAGGTCATCCGGAAGCAGAGCGACGAGTACCGGTCGCTGATGAAGGCAATGGCCGATATCTTCAAATCGCCGCCGAAATCATAAGCGGCGCATTCACCCGCACCTGCCCCTTCCGTGCCGCGCAAAGGGACTTTTGATCAGGCTTTCGCCTTGGGCGGGCTGACCAGGGCCTCGCCGTCCAGGACGACAACGCCGTCCTGATTGGTGCAGGTCGTCTTCAGGCGCAAGCGGTTCTTCTCGGTAATCAATTCTACGACCTCCGCACGGGCGGTGATCGTGTCCCCGAAGCGGACCGGCGCCAGGAAGCTCAGCGACTGCCTCATGTAGATCGTTCCCGGCCCGGGAAGCTGCATCCCCAGAATGCTCGAGATGAAGCCCGCAGTCAGCATGCCGTGGGCAATCCGGGTCTTGAAGAAGGTGCCCTTCGCGTAGGCCTCGTTGAGATGGGCGGGGTTCAAATCCCCGGTGATCCCGGCGTAAAGATAAACGTCCGATTCCGTCACCGTCTTCGAAAACTCGGCCGCATCGCCCACCTTGATCTGCTCGATCGACTTTCCTGCCATGACTTCACGCCCCCCTTTCCCGGCTGGTTTCAGAACCAGCAGCGGTGACTCCAGATTTCATCCTTCAGCTCCTTCATGTCGCTCTTCAGCATCAGGTACATGCTGGCGTTCTGAATGGCGATGCCCCCCTGGTAGGCCAGGGCGGTGACCACCGTGATTTCACCATCCGTGAACTCGCGGGGCACGCCGCTGTAGAGCCGAAGAATGCCGAGCACCTGCTCCTTCGACTTGATGGGAACGCTCAGGATGGTGACGATGCCCTCCTCCTTCTTCTCGTCCCTGTACTGGACGCCCTTGTCCGCCGCGGCATCCCGGACAACCACCGGCTTTCCCTTCAGGGCCTCGGCGATGCTCTTCTCCGCGGAGATCGGCCCCTTGCCGAGGTACTTCTCGCTCAGCCCGTAGCTGGCCACGAGTTTCAGGGTGTTGTCCGCCTCGTCCAGGAGGCGGATCGAGGCCGCCTTGACCCCCATGGCCTTGGCCACGTCGCGGGTCAGGGTCTGGAGGATCTCCTTGACGTCCAGGCTGGAAATGACGTTCGTGGCCACATCCAGAAAGATCTGGGCATTTTTCCTCATTCCCTCGATCAGTTGCGCATTCTCGATCGCCATGCCCCCCTGCTCGGCAAGAACCGTCAGGAACTCGATCTCCGGCTTGGCAAAGTCCCTCGCCTCGGCCGTGTAAAGGGCCATGGTGCCGATGAACTGATCCTTCACCTTTACGGGAACCACCAGAAGGGACACGATCCCCTCGGCCTTTTTCTGATCCCGGTTTTCCGCCCGGGCGTCGGAAGCGGCATCGCGGTAGTGAATGAACCCCTTCTTCATGAGTTCGGAAATTTGCGTTTTCACATGCTTCAAACCGGCATGGATGTAATTCTTCGAAAGGCCCGTCTGGGCGACCGGGACGTACAATCCCTGCGCCTCGTCCAGGAGGAAAAGACAGGCCGCCTTGGCCTCCATGGTCTCGATGGCGCTCTTGACGATCAGCTTGAGAATCTCATCCCGGCCGGCAGCCGTTCCCAGCGCCCTGCTGATTTTCGCAATGGCTTTAAAATAGTCGCTTTGCTTTGGCATGATGACTTTTCTCCTGTATTATAGGGTTTCTGAAATCAGTTGCGTCAGGGACGGCTTCCCCCGGGCGGCAACTTTCTTTTCGGACGGGCTTTCCTCCGGGACGGGCTTCTCCACCGCCGGTTTTTTCCGGGCGGTCCGCGCCTTGCGCACCTTTGCCGCCGGCTTTTTTCCGGCTGCGGTTTTTCCGGCTGCTTCCGCCTCCGGTTTCGCCTGGACCGAATCCGGCCCGTCCCGCTCCATCAGCCACCGGGCGATTTTGGGCGCGAACTCCCGCTGGCACTTGGAACTGACGTAGATGCCGATGTGGCCGGTGTCCAGGTTGATGTCCTCCGTGTCCCTGCTTCCCACGTTTTTGGTCAACAGCTCGCAGGCGGCCGGCGGCACCAGGTGATCGTACATGCCGTAGAAGTTCAGGACAGGCATGGTGATTTTCTTGAGGTCGACCCGCTTGCCCCCCAGCTCCAGCTTGCTCTGGATGAGGAGGTTCTTCTTGTAGCAGTCGTTGACGAACTGCCGAAAGGTCTCGCCGGGGACGTCCGGGCTGTCGAAGATCCACTTCTCCATGCGGACGAAGTTTTCCACGAAGGGCTTGTTGTCCACGTTCTCCAGGAAGCCGACGTACTTGTCGATCATCAGGCGGGCCGGGTTCAACAGCAGGAAGCCCAGGTTCATCAGGTCCGCCGGGATGTTCCCGAAGGTGTCGACCATCCGGTCCGCATCGATGGACCTCATCCAGATGTGCAGCAGGCCGGTGTCGGTGTCGAAATTGGTCGGCGTCACCGTCGTGATCAGGTTCTTGATCTTGTCGGGGTGGAGCGCGGAATACATGACGCAGAAGGATCCGCCCATGCAGATCCCCATCAGGTTGATCTTGGGAAGGCCGTGTTTCCGGCGAATGAAGTCCACCGCATGGTCAATGTACACGTTGACGTGGTCGTCGATGGTGAGAAACCGGTCCTTTCGGGTGGGGTAGCCCCAGTCGACCATGTAGAGGTCGATGCCGTCCCGAATGAAATTCTTGACCACGCTCCGGTCCGGCTGAAGGTCCAGCATCGTCTCCCGGTTGATCAGAGCGTAAACGACCAGAAGCGGGGTCTTCAGCTTCGCCTCTCCCTCGAGGCGGTAGTGCTTCAGCTTGACGCGGTCCTCCTCGTAGACGACGTCGTAAGGCGTCGAGGCGATGTCCGTCGACAGCTCGCTCAGCAGCACCTCCGACGCCTTGGTCGCCCGGGCCTGCGCCTTCTCCGCGTCCTCGGCCAGGCTGGACAGTATCAGGTCAAGGGGAATTTTGGGCTGATCCATCGCTCTCTCTCCTTTCCGGATGTCCGTTCGAAATCATGCCGGGTTCAGTTGCCCTTCCAGTTCCCGGACCCTCTTTTTCAGAATGTGAAGGTCCCGGTAGAGCTCGTCGATCTCCTTGTAGGTGGGAACGGGCAGGATTTGCAGGATGTCCTGAAACATCTCGTTTTTCGCGACGATGAAGTCCGTCACCTTGATGAACAGGTCGGCCAGCGTCTGGTTGTACTCCGGCGACTTGAACAGCGTCATGAAATGGCCCTCGAGGATCTTGACCCACAGATTGTAGAGCGACTTCGCCTCCTTCGGGACCTTGCCCTCCCGGGTCAGCCTCTCCAACTCCTGCTGCATCACCTTGTTCGTCTGCTCGAAGGGGAGGTTGAGCATGGACAGGAACTCGCCCAGCGTCGCCTCCAGAAGGTTCAGCCGGTCCA
This sequence comes from uncultured delta proteobacterium, assembly GCA_963709485.1. GTDB lineage: Bacteria > Desulfobacterota > Syntrophia > Syntrophales > Fen-1087 > JAXDBM01. Next base: position 61,034 of record CAVPWE010000005.1, on the reverse strand, counting down.
TGAAAATGCCCACCCGCTCCTGGTAGAAGCGCGTCAGGCCGAGCTGGGGGATGTGAAAAAACTGCCGGATCTCCTTCTCGTAGATTTCCCGAAGGGCCTTGAACGACTCCGGGTCCAGATTCTCAAAATGGTAGGCCTCGACCTTCTGACCGATTTTTCCGGCCTTTTCGATGCTGCCCTTCTGAATCTGAAAGCATACGTCCCAGGAGGCCTGGGCGGCCCTGAGGAAAATGTCGGGAAGCGTGTTCATGCCCTTCAGGGCGGCATCGGCCATGGCGGGCTCGCTCATGACGGAAGCCAGGGACTGCCACATCCTGCCCGCCGATTCCAGCGACTCCAGCGGCCGGCTGCGGGCTGCCTTCTTCCCGGGCGCCCAGGCCGGCGCATCCGATGCATCCGGCGTCTCCGGCGCGGCAGGCGCCATCTTCAGCATCGATGTCCACAGATCGGTGCTTGATTTGATCCAGTCGTTAAAGAACGACATGCCTTCGGTTTTTCCCTGCTGATTCTCGTCCATGGCAAACCTCGCGAGCCGGTGACTCCGTTGGTGATTCCGAAGGAAACTTCCTTCGCAAGAAGAGAGACGGAATGAAAAAAATCTTTATTATTTTATAACATGCGCGACCCCTCCGGTCAATCGGTTTTTTGCATTCCGCAACGTTCAGGCGCGGAGAAGATCATGCCAGTTCATGTCTTCGAATGTCCGGTGAAGGGAGTGGTCGTCCTCCACGAGGCGGTAATCAAGGTTTGAAAAAATTGCGGCGGCGATCGCATGCACGGCTTTCGGGGGAACCACATCGTCGTACCCCCCGTGGCGAAGGACGACGGGAATGCGGATGGGGCGCCGGCGGCTTGCATAGGGTTCGAACTCGGGCAGGTTCAGCGCCGGCGCCAGCAGAATCAGCTTCTTCACGTTCGCTTCATGTTCGCAGGCGAAGATCGCCGCCATCAGTCCGCCGTAACTCGACCCGACCAGAATCAGACCGGTTTCATGGCGGAGCGTTTCGTTGAGCTTGTCCATCCGCTGCTGCAGCGATCCGCTGTAATCTTCCAGGATCATGTCCGGAAAGTTTTTTCTGAAAAACTCCCCCTTCGTACCGTGGCTGGTGCTCTCCAGGCCATGGATGAAAATTCTTTTTGTTTCCAACGGTTGTCCTTTTCCGATGCGTTATTTCGTCATCGCCCCGCTTTTCCGATGCGTTGGCTGTGCCCATTCCGCTTCATCATCGGCGTGGCATTGCCGAACTGCTTTTCAATGTATTGCATATTTTCCCTGTGGTCAATCAGCTTGTGACGCACGCATGGCACAGGCCATGAGCGGATTCAATCCCTTCATGACCCGTTTGTCCGTCCGGTTCCATGTGACGAAATCTCATAATGACTTGCCGGATCAGATACATTATAATGCCTGGAGATCCAATTCTCACCGTATTGGCCATATCGATTGATTTGAAGACCCGGTTTTTCCGGACCTGCTCCGGTCAAAGGAGGCTGGCATGAACGCTTTACGTTTCCGCAGGCCGCTGCCGCTCTTTGCAGCGGTTGTGGCACTGGTCATGGCCCTCGCACTGTCAGGGTGCGGATCGGACGGTTCGGACGGCATGGCCGGTTTCGCCGAACAGAAGATGGCAGATTCCTATCTCACCACGGCGGGCGGTTCGGAATCCTTTGCGGATCGGCACGGGGAAAAGGTTTATGTCATCGGAAACCTCAGCGGCACGCTGGCCGACGAAATTGAACAGGTCTTTATGAACCGTGTCGCATATGACGGCGTGTCGACGGATGCACCGATCCTGGTCGCGGCAGACCGGGTTCAATCCCTGAGCGACATCGAGCGCGAAGGCATCTTTAATACATTCCAGAACTGCTATCCCGTTGCCGTCCTGCACGGAAAGGAGGAGCAGATCAATGCCCTGCTCGGCATTCTCGGGCTCGAACAGAACTACACACTCCCGGCGGGCAAGCCCTATGCCGAGCTTTTCGCCGTTGACAGAGAAGAGGAAAATCACACGTTCACATGGTCCCTGTACCCGCCGGACGAAGGGGAATCGGTGACCGTCGGCGCCGATGCGCCACCGGTCGCCGCATACACCGACAATTCCGGCGATCAGCTCCGGCGGACCGGCATTTTTCACGACTGGATCGACCGGGACAGGAAGCGTGTGACGCCGGAAGTCCGGACGGAGCAGCAGATTGCGGCGGGAATGGTTGCCAAGGCCGCCGAGGACGAAGGCGCGGAGCTGACCCGGATCGCCCACGGCTACGTGACGACGAAGAATTTTACCAACAGGGGAAATAATTACCAGCTCGACTACTACATCTACTCCTGTCACTCCTTCAATGCCACGGACGCCACGGACTACGACTGGTTCTACGTGCGCCAGCAGGGAATGCTCAACGCTTCCGCTGCCTATCGCGGTGTCGAAAAATCCGGCAGACAGGACTTTGTCTACTTCTACGTCGGAAACTACAGAATGGACAACTGGATGGAGGGACTGACCGGCCGGGGCAGCGGGGTATCCATTCTGGCCGCCAATCCCCAGAATGCCAACAACGTTTCCCAGGTGACCAGCGGCATCGACTGGAACATCGGCGGCTCCGTGGGATTCCAGGGAAAGGAGGCCACCGGGTCGCTGAACCTCGGCGTCACCATTCACAATTCGACAACCGTCAATGTCAGCGACTGCGAGGTCGTGAACAATTCCGGAAGCAATGTCAACAACGCCAGGTGGCGCTATGAATTCAAGCGCGCCACCCAGTCCGTCTATTTCGGCACGACCCGGCTGTCTGAGCCTCCCGTCCTTTCGCGCGCCAATTTCCAGCCCGTCAACCAGTGGATCTGGAAATTTGCACCCTCCGTCCGCGACAGCGACCGGAAAACATTCGCCTCGCAACTGGATGTGGAACTGCTCTACAGCGTCAGCGGCGATCCCGGGGTTTTCTGGATCGCCGGAGACGTGAAAAGCCTCGCCTATGATGGGGGTTCCTGGAAATTCGAGGTGCCGCTCACCTATCCCCCGCTGCTGGTCAGCCCGCACTACGTGGATTTCACCGCGGCGGGTCAGCACAAGTCCAGGAACATCTCCGTGTCGCGCAAATGGACGGCATCGGGCAGCCAGCCCTGGTGCCGGGTCGAGCCGGCCCACGGGACCGGCGCCAGTACGCACGTGAACATCACCGTGGATCCGAACAGGACCGGGGCCAGCCGGACGGCGAAGATCAAGTTCAAAACGGAGGATGGCAGGGGATCGGACACGATGACCGTTTTCCAGTCGCAGTATTGACGGCTTTACGGAAGGGCCGCTTACCGTCCTTGCAGGTAAAGTCAATCAAGGGGGATTGGCCATTTTAAAAATGTTGTTTAAAACGAGAAAGCATTGTAGAAAGTGCATCAGGATGGATCTGCCATCCGGCTTTGGTTTTCGTTCTTATGCGTTGATCTTTGTTTGCCCTGATTTACGTAACATGTTGATATTCATAAAAACTCCGGTATATCAGGAAATTCTCAAGTAAATTTCGGACAGGAAGAATGGTATGTCGAACGTGGTTCCCCTGAGGTTGCTGAGGCCGCGGAAGCAGTATGCCCGGTCGGTGGCATCCCCCCCTTATGATGTCGTCAACCGGGAGGAGGCGTCGCGGCTGGCTTCCGGCAATCCCCTCAGTTTCCTGCATGTGGAGAAGTCGGAGATCGACCTTGTGCCGCCGTCCGCCGATGAAAAAGCCGACGACCGGGTGTACCGGCTTGCCCGGGAGAACCTGGACCGGCTGATATCGGACGGAACGCTGATTCAGGACGCGGGTCCCCGCTATTACATCTACCGCCAGCGGATGGGCGACCACGGTCAATACGGCATCGTCGCCGGGATCAGCGCGGCCGAATACGAGTCCGGGCGGATCAAGAAGCACGAATTGACGCGGGCGGACAAGGAGCAGGAACGCACCCGGCATGTGGAAATCGCCGGCGCGCAGACGGGACCGGTCTTCGTGGCCTACCGGGCGCAGGAGGCGATCAACGGGATTGTCGCGAAGACCGTCGCGGAGATGCCGGAATATGATTTCACCACCGATGACGGCATCGCGCATACCGTCTGGGTCGTCGGCAATGATGCGGACATTGGCGCGTTGAAAGACGCCTTTCTGAAAGTTGAGACACTGTACATCGCCGACGGCCACCACCGGGCGGCCGCGGCCGCGGCCGTCAGCCGGATGAGAAAAGAACAGGGGATTGCGGATGGGGTGAATGAGGCCTGTCACTGGTTCCTGGCGGTCCTCTTTCCCCATGACCAGCTCCGGATTCTGGATTACAACCGGGTGGTGTGCGATCTCAACGGATTGAGCGCAGCCGCTTTCCTGGAAAAAATCGGCAGGAAGTTCCTGATCGCTCCGGATTATGCCGCGAAGAAGCCGGCCCGGCTGCACGAATTCGGCATGTACCTGGACGGCCGCTGGTTCAAGCTCGCGCTGAAAAGAAAGACGACCTACCGGGACCCGGTCCGGAACCTGGATGTGACCATCCTTCAGGAGGACCTGTTGCGGCCCGTGCTGGGCATTCAGGATCCGAGGACGGACCGCCGGATCGATTTTGTCGGGGGAATTCGGGGGATGGCCGAACTGGAAAGGCTGGTGGACTCCGGGGCTTTTCAGGCGGCCTTTGCGCTCTATCCGACAACGCTGGAGCAGATGATGCGCGTTGCCGATGCCGGCCGTGTCATGCCCCCCAAATCCACCTGGTTCGAGCCCAAACTGCGCAGCGGCCTTTTTGTCCATCGCCTGTAGTGACAGGGCTTCCATGAAGCGATCGGGGGAGACCGTCGATCCCATCCTTGACGGTAAGCTGAAGATCATCCAGAAGGAAAAGGGGTACCGCTTTTCCGTCGATGCCCTGCTCCTTGCCCATTTCGTGCGGCTGAGAAAGAACGATCGGATTCTCGAACTGGGAGCGGGGAGCGGCGTCACATCCCTGATCCTCGCGCGAAGGTGGCGCTGCGAAGGCGCCGTCGGCTTGGAGATTCAGGGGGATCTTCATGAAATGGCCCGCCGCAATGCCGCCCTGAACGGTCTTGAGGACCGGGTGCGAATGGTTCACGGCGATGTCAGGGTCATCGGGCGCTTCCTCGAGGCGCAGTCCTTCGAGGCCGTCGTCTTCAATCCTCCTTACCGAAAAATCAGATCCGGACGGGTGAACCCGGACGATCAGAAAGCCCTGGCGCGGCACGAGATCGCGGGAAGTCTCGAAGATTTTCTGAAGGCGGCGGCCTGGGCGCTGAAAGGGACGGGGCGCGTATTTACCATATATCCCGCCGCGCGCATGGCCGAACTGTTCGACCGCATGCGGGCCTTCCGCCTGGAGCCGAAAAGGGCGGCGGTCGTTTATTCCCATGAAGCGTCGGAAGGCGAATTCGTGCTGGCCGAAGGGAGGAAGGGGGGCCGGGAAGCGCTGAAGGTCCTGCCGCCGCTTTTCATTTACGAACGGACGGGGAAATATTCCCCGGCGATGAAGGAGATCTTCCGCGATCTTGCCGAGCGGGCTTAGCTCCGGCAGGCCCCGCCGGGCGGGCGCGCCGCCCGCTGCGAAAGGGTTTACCGGGAGCCGGGTCCTTGCGGGTTGCGGGCCTCGCTTTCGATGCGCCGCCGCCGGGCCATTTCCCGGGTCATGACCCTTTTCAGAATGTCTCTCAGCTCCGCGTCGGCGATGGCGGCGACGCTTTTTTCAATGATTTTTTTGTCGCGGGATTTCAACGCGGAAACGTCGTCCCGCGCCGGGGCTTGCGGGCGCTTGGCGTTCGCGATCGGGACAGCCGCCTCGCCGAGCGAGAAGAAGATGTTTCGGATCGGGTTCTTTTCGTTCGCCTGGTTGATTTTTTCAAGGATGTCCTGCTTGAGAAAGTGGATCTGCTGCATCCAGACGGAATTTGCGACCTTGACAAAGAGGACGTTTCTCTTTATTGCGTCGGGTCTCGTGAAAGCGGCGATCTTCGGGCCGACGGCGTCGAGCCAGGTCTTCTGCAGTTCGTGATCCGCCGTTTTCAGGGGAATCTGGTGCTTCTTCAGGACCTTCTGAAGGATGTCGCCCATTTTTTCCAGTTTGGCCGGTCTGTATCTTCTGCGCATGGTTTTTTCTCGCATAGATTGTGGCGCCCGGTCAAGCGTCTTTGTTTTCAATGAAGGGCTGAGGCTGAAACCGGTCCGGCGGCGGTCGCCGGACGGGCCGCGGCGTCGGCGAAAGGGGGTAACCCATGAGTCTGACGGAGATGATTGGGCAGGTCAAGGCGCACCCGGATTATCGCCGGGTGGGGATGATCCTCTGCCACAACGGCGTCGTCCGGTCCACGTCGAGGGACGGCGGGGCCGTCACCGAACTGACGGTCCGGGCGGACCGGGAGCGCCTGCGGGAGATTGTCGCGGAGCTGAAGGGGCGTCCGGGCATCGTGGAGGTCCTGGTCGAAATCCGTGAAGGGACGCTCAGGACGGGGGACGATGTCATGTACGTCGTCGTTGCCGGCGACTTCCGGGAGAATGTCTTTGCCGCCCTGATGGATGCGGTCAATCTGATCAAAAAGGACGTCACACGCAAGGTGGAGAGGTAAAGGTCCGCTTTTTTCCTGCGATGCCGTTGAATCGGGGGGTCCTGTTGACGATTATTCGCCGCATAGCCGGCTATCTGGCCGATCGGCCCTTCATCCGGAGCGCCAGGGAAGACCCTGTGGACCCGGACTTGTTCAAAAGGAAGCCGACGGGAATGGTCAAGTTCGGCATTTTTCTGATCCTGTTCAGCTACGTCATCGGCTGGCCGGCCGTGGCGGTTTTCGGGTGGCTGTCATTTCATACCGGACAGCCGCTGATCCTGATCGTCGGCGGGCCGGTCACCTACGGCCTGTCCCACCTGGTGTTCATGGCCGGCCTCTATCTGGCCGGCAAACCCTATGCCGTGGCCCTGGCGAAACGGGCCACCCGGGCCGTTTTTGAGAAGCTGCTTCCGATGCCGTACGCGTCGGCGCACCCGCCACCCGATCGGTCGGCCTCCGCGACGGAGCCTTTCCGCCGCCGTGGGGGAAAGGGCTGACCATCGTCCGGACCGTTCAAATTGACATCCGCCGTCGGCCGTGTTAGCCTTCGGCAGGAAACCGATGCGTACCGTGCAGCGCAGGCGGGCGGCGGCTCTGAATAATGCAATTGGGGAAATGAAGATGGAGAAGCTGATCCAGGAACTCAAAACCAAGATTATCGAAACCCTTTCTCTTCTGGACATGACGCCGGAGGACATGGACACGGATGCCCAGCTCGTCGGCGGCCGGACCGGTCTGGATTCCATCGATGTCCTGGAGCTGGTCATGATGATCGAAAAAGATTACGGCGTGAAAATCGACAACAAGGAACTCGGCATGAAAGTCTTTGCTTCGGTTAGGGCGCTGGCCCTGTATATCCATGAAAACCGCACCGATGCCGCCCGCTGATGAATGCGCGCGTTTTTATCGTCGGCGCCGGCCTGATCAGCCCGCTGGGCGCGGGATTCGATGAAAACCGGGCGGCGTTGGAACAAGGTCGAACGGGCATTGCCCCCCTGAGTCTCTTTCCCACGCCCCAGCGGGCGCCTCTGCCGGTCGGTGAAATCAGAGATGTCCCTTCCGACGATCGTCTGCCGCGGACCCACATCCTGGCGGGGATGGCAGCCGCGGAAGCCCTGCGCGGAGCGAAGCAGCGGCCCGATGCCGTCGTCATGGGCGTCATCACCGGCGGCATGCCGGTCACGGAGGCTTTGCTGAAGGAAGGGGTCCGCGATCCGCGGCGGTACCGGCATCATGCAAACGGGTCCGTGGCCGAGTACGTTGCCGGCGAGATCGGCTGCACGGGCCCGGTGCTGACGGTGTCGACGGCCTGCTCATCCGGGACGGTCGCCCTGAAGCTTGCCCTGGAGATGCTCCGCAGCGGACGGTCCGCCTGCGCCCTTGCCGGGGGGGTGGACGCCCTGTGCCGCATGACTTATTACGGCTTCAACGCCCTGCAGCTCGTTGACCCGGCCGGCGCCCGCCCGCTCGATCGGAGCCGGCGCGGGATGACGGTTGCGGAAGGCGCGGCCCTGTTTCTCCTGGTTGCGGGCGAGGAGCCCCCGGATCACGCCATGGCCGAACTCCTCGGTGTCGGCTTGAGCTGCGACGCCTATCACCCGGCCGCCCCCCGGCCCGACGGTTCGGGCGCATGCCGCGCCATGCGGGAAGCCCTGTCCGACGCCGGCGCCGTCCCGTCCGACATCGATTATATTCATCTTCACGGGACCGGCACGGCCGACAACGACCTGGCAGAGGCCCGGGCGCTCCACGACCTGTTCGGCGAGCGGCTGCCGCGCCTGTCTTCGACAAAGGGCGCGACCGGCCATGCCCTCGGCGCGGCCGGAGCCATCGGCGCCGCGGTCTCGGTCATGAGCATCGGCGCCGGCCTGATCCCGGGAACCAGCGGCTGCCTGGTTCCGGACCCGGAACTGAACCTGGATCCCGTCATGGCGCCCCTCGCAGTGAAGGTGGACACGGTTCTTTCCAATGCCTTCGGATTCGGAGGGAACAATGCCTCGCTGGTCATGGGCCGTCCCGGAAAATCACAGCCCCGGAGGGCTGTCCGGCAGGGGGGCGATATTTTCAACATCCTGGGAAGCGCCTGTCTGACCGGTGCCGGGGATGCCGGGGCCACTTTGGAGCGCCTTCGGGAAGGGAAACCCGTTCGCGGCCTCATGCATTCCGATGCCCTGACGGCGCAGCTCCCCCCGCGGGATTTGCGCCGCCTCGGGCGGCTGTCCCGGGCCGTCCTTTCCCTTTCCCTTTCCGCTTGCAGGGATGCGGCCACATCGGTCGCGCCCGCCTCCGTCTTCTGCGGCACGGGCTGGGGGCCGCTTTCCGAGATGCACGATTTCCTGGTGAAGCTGTTCGAATCGAATGAGCAATTCACCAGCCCCACGGATTTTGTGGGCTCCGTGCACAATGCCGCCGCCGGCCAGGTGGCGATCCGGTTCGATGCTCACGGGCCCAATGTCACCATGACGGGGGGAGACTATTCCTTTGAGCAAGCCCTGACGGGCGCCGGCCTGCTGGCGTCCGCTCCGGACGCGGGCTGCCTGCTGATCGCCGCGGACGAGGATCACCCGGTGCTGTCAAAATTGTTCGATCCCTCCGCCGCCCTGAGCGGTGCGCCAGCCGACGGCGGCGCCGCATTCCGCTTGGAGCGGAAGGACCCCGGCCGGGGATTGCGGCTGTTTCCCGCCTTCCTTCGGTACGCGCGCGGAACCCCGCGTGCCGTTCACGCCATGGCGGACAGTCTTGGCGGGAAAGCCGCCATCGGGGAGCGGTACGGGGCCGTCTTTGCCGGCATTCCCATGGCGCGCCGGGAAAGCGGCCGTCGGCAGCTCGACGAATTTCTTTCTCTCACGGGCTTTGCCGGGGGTGTCGTTGATTACCGCCGCTGGACCGGCGAATATGCCGCCGCCTCCGCCGTCGCCGCCTGCTGCGCCGCGCGTTTCGTGAAGGAGGGGATCGTCCCGGGGTTGCCCGGCCATTCCCCCATCGGGCCGCTCGACGGAAGGGGCATCCTGCTGGTGGGACTGGGAGACTTCGTCACCGCCGTGGGGATCCTGCCGTGATCCCGCGCCGGGACCATCAGGAGGATGTGCTGATCATCGGTTCCGGCATCGGGGGTCTGACGGCGGCGATCCTCCTGCTGAAGCTTGGCTGCCGCGTGACCGTGGTCGAAAAAAATCCGCTGCCCGGCGGCCTGATGCGCAGCTACCGGCGGGACGGAATCGACTGCCCCGTCGGCGTTCACTACATGGGGGCGCTGGCGGAGGGTCAGCCGCTGCGCCGGATGTTCGACTATCTCGGCGTCGCCGCGCAGATCCCCCTGGAGCGCATGGGGTCGGCGGGCGTGATTGACCGTTACATCTTCGACGATTTTACCTTCGACCTTCCCGAAGGGATCGGCGCCTTTGCGGAAAGCCTCCACCGGGCCTTTCCCGGCGAGGGGGCCGGGATCGATGTCGTCATCAGAAACCTGCTGGACATCTCCGCCCGAATGAGCGAATTCGAGGCGCTCCTGCCGCAGCCCCGGGACTTCGAATCGATGGCGGCGTACCTGGAGCCGCTGGGCGTCCTGATGACGAGGCTCCAGTGCTCCCCGGCATTGCGCCGGGTCCTGGGCATCCCGTCCTCCTGGATCGGCATTCCGCCGGATGAATGCCCCGTGTACTATCATCACATGGCGCTGGCCTCCTACCTGCTTTCCGCCTGGCGGCTCGCCTGCACCGGGGCGGCCATGGCGGACGTTTTCGCGGGCCGGGTAACGAGCCTGGGCGGCGCCATCGTCGCCGGTGACCCGGTTGAACAGGTTCTCATCCATCAGGGGGCCGTTCACGGGGTTGCCCTTGAATCGGGGCGGACGCTGAATGCGGGGCGGGTTGTGGGCGCCATTCATCCCCGGACACTGCTGGGTTTGCTGCCCGCGGCCGTGGTGAAGCCGTCCTATCGCAGGCGCCTCTCCCGTCTGGAAGACACGCAGGGCATTTTCAGCGCCTATTTTGCCGTGGATGCCGATGCCCACCCGGAACTGCCGTACAACGTCTTCCGGATTTTCGCGGAGGAAGAGGGAATTGTGCCCCGGGGGTTCTTTTATCAGCTGCGGAAGACCGGCCGGCCCCGCCTGAACCTGCTTTCCCTGATGACGTCCAGCCCGGCCGCGGAATGGGAAAGATGGGCGCACACGCGGACGGGAAGGCGAGGCGACGACTACCGGGAGGCAAAGAAGCGGAAGGCGGAGGGCCTGATCCTGGAGGCGGAAAAGATCTTCGGGCCGCACCGGGGCCTGAGGCTGCTCGATGCATCCACGAACCTGACGCTGCGGGACTGGGTCAACACGCCCGGCGGATCGGCATACGGCATTATGCGATCGACCAGACAGCAGGTCGGCGCGGCCATGCTGAATCGCATGTCCGTCGAGGGGTTGTATCTGGCCGGTCAAAACGTTCTGGCGGCGGGAATATTCGGGACGGTGCTGGGGTCGTTCTACACCGTGCGGCAGATGATCGGCCCGGCAAGATTTCTGGAGGAAGTCGTCCTGTGAGTGTCCGGGTCCCGATTCCCTGTCCCGGCTGAAAAACGGGGACCCGCCTGAAAGGAAACCGGTTTCGCGATGCCTGGTCGAGCCCGCCCGAAAGTTGCGTCGCCTGCCCATTTCGCAGGCTATGCGGCAATTCTGTCGTCCGCCGCGCTGTTCCCCTTCGGCCCCCCCTGGGCGGCCGCCCCCCTGGCCTGCTTCGTCCTGGCGTGCGCAGCGGCGTCCCTTTCCCCGCGATCCCGCTTTTACATGCCCGTGATCAGCCGCGGCCATACGGGCAGGCGCGCCGTCGCCCTGACCTTTGACGACGGTCCGGACCCGCTGACAACGCCCCTCCTCCTGGCAACCCTCTCGAAACACCGGGTGAAAGCCGCTTTTTTCGTCTCCGGGCGGAATGCGGTCCGCCATCCGGAGCTGGTCCGGCAAATCCTCGGAGACGGGCATGCGATCGGCAACCATTCCTGCAGCCACGATCCCTTTCTGATGCTCTATCCCTACCGCAGGCTTTCCCGGGAAATCGGCGGCGCTCAGGATGTGCTGGCGGAATTCGGTATCCGCCCGCTCGCATTCAGGCCTCCGGTCGGTCTGACGAATCCGAAGCTGCCTCCCGTTCTCGACGCCCTGGGGATGTTTTGCGTGACCTTCAGTTGCCGGTCCTTCGACCGGGGGAACCGGCGCATCGACGGAATGGCGGCCAGGATCATGAAGCGCATCAGGCCCGATGACATTGTTTTACTCCATGATGTCCGGCCGCGGGGGGAGAACGGCGTTCCACGTTGGCTGCAGGAGATTGAGGTGATTCTGGACGGTCTCGCGGCGAAGGATTTGCAAGCCCTTCCTCTCGGTGAACTGATCGGCAGGCCGGTGATGGAAACCCATGGCTGAGGTGGGCCGAAATGCTTTCGCTGGAAACCCGCCATCCCGGCGGCATTTTCCTGAAAAAGCCCTCGAAAATAGTTTTTGATTGTCCCGTCGATCAATGCTATATAAATTGTTTAAATGTGCATGTAATTCAGTAAAAGTGCAATAAAAACAATATGATCGAGCCTTGGCATCAGCTGGTCGTTCTGGACGGCCCGTCCCCCGACGGACTTGCCGCGGAGGTCCGGCTTTCCCCGGATTCACCATGGTTCGACGGTCATTTCCCCGGAAGACCGGTCCTGCCGGGCATCGCCATCCTGTCCATGGTTGCCGAAATGGTCCGCGGCGCCGCGCTTGAAAAAGGCCGTCCGGTGAGAATATCCGCCATCCGGCGGGTCCGGTTCAGAAAGCCGGTCCGGCCGGATGAGCGGTTGTCCATCGAGATCTCCCGCGAAAACGCGGAAAAGGAGGCCGTTTATCTTTTCAGGGCCATGGTCGAAGGAGAGGTCGCCTGCACCGGGCTGGTTTCGGTGGAGCCGGTTGCGGCCGGAGGTGCGTGATTTCCACAACAGGTCAGGAGGTAAGCAATCGATGTCGGTACCCGTGGATCAAGGGGCGTTGATTCGCCGCATTGCGGAGATTATCATTACGGAACTCAGGCTGGAGGAGGTGACTGTCGACACCTTTGACCCGGAGCTGGACCTGGTGGACGAGCTGGGCATTGACAGCATGGACCTGGCCACGATCGCCCTGGTTCTGCAGGATGAGTACAATCTCACGATCGATGAAGACGATTATCCGAAGCTCCGGAACATCAGGCTCATTGCCGAATACATCATGAGCCGGAAATGAGCGCCCGATGAACGCCCTGAAGGCAAAGACAGCGCCGGCGCGCACGAGAGGGGGAAAATGGAAGTTTTCCGACCTTCTCGCCGACGCGGACATTCGCGAACGCTGGGAGAAGGTCCGGCGCTACTTTTTCCTGCGTGAATCCACCTATGACATGACCAACCGGTGCAACATCCGGTGCGACGGCTGCTACTACTATGAAGGGGAAAAGCAGTTCGCCCGGGAGAACGGCGATTTGGAGCAGTGGCGGCAGTTGATGCGGGGCGAGAAGGGGCGCGGCATCACCTATGTGGTCCTGGCCGGCGCCGAGCCGTCCCTCGTTCCCGATCTCCTGGATGTCTGTTTCGAGGAGATGCCGCTGGGCTGCATCGCCTCGAACGGCTTCCGGCGCATTCCCGATTCCGTGGGCTATAAAATCCATATCTCCGTCTGGGGCAGCGATGAAACCAGCCTCCGCATTCGCCGGGCAAAAAATCTGCTGCTCCGCCAGATTGAAAACTACCGGTCGGACCCCCGGGCGGTCTTTGTCTACACCTTCACGAAAAACAACATTGAAGAGGTTCGCGGGGTCGCTGAAACGCTTGCCGGCCGGGACTGCCGGATCACCTTCAACGTCTTTTCCGCGCCGGTGGGCTATGGCGGGCCCCTGCGGCATGACGGGGAGTCGCTCGCGCGGACGCGGGCAGTCATGCTGGAAATGATGGCCGCCTTTCCCGATCATGTCCTTTTTTCGCCCGGCAACGTCGCCGCCCATACGCATCGCCTCGGGTTGCACGCCCTTTACGGCTGCTCCTATCCCCGCATGAACCCTTCGACGGACATCGGGCTCGGGCGCTCTTTCCGGCAGTATCGCGCCGATCTCTCCTGGGACCGAAGCGTGGCCTGCTGCGTTCCCGACACGGATTGCGCGGATTGCCGGCATTATGCCGCCGGGAGCGCCATCGTGACGGCGCGGCTCTATCGCCATGCCACAGATCCCGGGACATTCCGGTCCTGGCTGGACTACGTGGACACCTATCTGGCCGTGTGGGTGACGGGGTATGAGAAAGGGCGGAACCTCTGCGACCGGGTGATGGATCCGGAGGCCCTGGCCGGGGGGAGCGCCGGCCGGGAGTGATCGCAACGGCCGTCCGGCTCGAAAAAATTTACAGGAGCGCAGGAATGCATTCATGAATACGGTGAGTTCATTGCTCGACGGCGAGTGGTACGAGCGGTACAAGCGGATCTCCCGCCTGAATATCCGCAGTTCCATTTACGACGTGACCAACCAGTGCAATCTGCGGTGCCGGGGCTGTTTCTTTTTCTCCTCCGACGAGCACAAGGCCGCGCCCGAGGAAAAGGACATACGAAAATGGGAGGCCTTCGTGGACAGCGAAAAGGAGCGGGGCGTCAACCTGGCCATTCTCATCGGCGGAGAGCCGACCCTCCATCTGGACCGGGTCGCGGCGTTTTATGACCGGCTGCCGTCGTACTGCGCGACGAACGGGCTGATCAAAATCCCGCGGGACCGCTTTCCCGACATGATGGTGGGCATCTCCCTCTGGGGCGATGAGGAGGACGAGAAAGTCCTCCGCGGCCGGAACACCTTCGCCGTGTCCAGCCGGAACTACGCCGGGGACCCCTGCACGTACTATCTCTACACCATCACGCCCAAACAGGTCGGCCGGACCGAGGCCATCATTCGCAGGATCGCCGACGCGGGCCTGAAGGTCCACCTCCAGCTCCTGTCCAATGACGAGGGCGTGGAGGGCTTTTCCTGGACGCCGGAGCTCCTGGAGGACATCCGCGGCGAGATGGACGACATGCTGGACCGCTATCCGGCCACGGTCATTTCCAGCCGGTATTACCATGAGATCATCACCACCGGCCGGATGCTGGGCCGCCCCTTCGGGTGGGACGAGTGCCCCTCCGTCACGGAACCGATGGATCGCCGCAGGCCGCAGCCGAAGAGGCTGATCCGGTTCATCCGCTGGGCCGCGGACCTTCAGACCATGCACCGCTGCTGCACGTCGGCGACCCGGGACTGCTCGATCTGCAAGGACGGCGCCGCGCACATGAGCTGGGTGATGGTGAACAAGCGGGCCCATCTGCGGAGCGCCGGGGACCTGCGGAACTGGATCGAAGTGTACGAGATGTTCGCCAAACTTTACCGCTTTATCCCCTGGTAGGCATGGACGCGAGAAAACCGGTCATTCTGGGCTATGACGCCGTGTCGCCGCTGGGGACGGACATGACCCGCCAGTGGCAGCGGGCCGTGGCGGGGGAAAGCGGGATCGGCGAACTGACCCGGTTCCCGCTGCGCGAGGGATTCCCCGTGCGGATTGCCGGACAGGTGGAGGCGTTCGACGCAAGTCCTTACCCCTTTTTGTCGGCCCGGGCGCTGGCCCAGTGGCCCTCTCCCATCTTCCGTCATGCCCTGCTGGTGGTTCACCGCGCCCTGCGGGAGAGCGGCCTGGAGGTCACGCCGGAGATCGCGCCGCGGGTCGCCGTCACCTTCGGTTCCGCCATCGGCGGCCTGGACGCCGTGATTGCCGCCGACCGGCTGCTTGCCGCTGCCGGGAAACTACCCCATCCCTTTACCAACCCGAATTCCTGCATCAACATGGTGGGGGGGAAAGTCTCCATGCTGACCCGGGCGACGGGCCCCATCGTTTCGCCCATAACGGCCTGCGCCACCGGCGCCACCTCCCTGATTGCGGGCGCCCTGTTCCTCGCCCAGGGAATGGCCGACGTGGCGATTTGCGGGGCCGTCGATTTTCCGCTGGTGGAGCCCATCGTCGCGGGCTTTGCCACCATGAACGGGGCCTACCGTCCGCGCGCGGGACGGCCGGAACCCCCGCCGGGGGAGGCCAGTTGCCCCTTTTCGGTCGGACGCCGGGGGTTCGTGGTTTCCGAAGGGGCCGCCTGCATCGTGATCGCGACGGAAGCCTTCGCGAAGGCGCACGGGCTCGCCTACCCGGTGAAGATGGCCGGCTGGAGCATGACGGCGGACGCTTATCACTTTGTCGCCCCGAACCCGGTGACGGTCCGGCGCTGCATGCAGGAGAGCATCGACAGTGCGGGCATACGGCCGGTGGACGTGGACGCCGTCAACGCCCACGGCACCTCGACCCGAATCGGCGACCGCGTCGAGGCGGATGCCCTGAAGGACGTTTTTTCCGGACGGCCGGTTCCGCCGGTTTCGGCCAACAAATCGCAGATCGGCCACGCCATGGGGGCCTCCAGCGCCCTCGAGATCGTGCTGGCGCTGGAAGGCATGCGCCGGAACGTGGCCCTGCCCACGATCAATTACGCGCCGGACCCGGAAATCGAGATGGACTGCGTGCCCGAGGGCGCCCGGGGGCTCGCCCAGGAGTTTCTGCTGAAAAACGCCTTCGGCTTCGGCGGTTGCAACGCCTGCATCGTTTTCAGGAAGGTGCAATGAGTCTTTTAAGCGGATTATGAAGGCGCCTCGAAACAGACGCGTGTTTGTGGTCGGATACGGCGCGGCCACCCCGCTCGGCCGGACCTTCGGCGAGACCTGGGAGCGGGCGGTCCGGGGAGAGGCCGGCTTCCGCAAGGTGACCCGCTGCGCGGTCGATTCCCTCTGCAACGTGGTGGGGGAGATCCCCGACTGGGACCCCCGCAGCCTCGATTTCACGGATGCCCGGGAGATCTACAACTGGAATGCCGCCTTCGTCCTTCTCACCATGGCGGTCGTCAAGGAGGCCCTGGAGCATGCGGGCCTGCAGATCAACCGGGAGACGGGGCCCCGGACGGCCTGTCTGATCGGCTCCGCCCTGAACGGAACGGACGCCTTCCGCGTTGCCGTTGAAAACCTCCGGGACCGGGGGCCGCTGAAAGTCAGCCCCTACCTCCTTCCGAACCTGTGCGCCAATCTGCCCTCCGGGAAGGCGGGCATCCTGTTTCGCTTCACCGGCCCCGTCTTCTCGCCCCAGGGGGCCTGCGCCTCGGGAAACCACGCCGTGGGGATCGGCGCCCGCATGATCCGCGACGGAGACTGCGATTTTGTCCTGGCCGGCGGCGTCGATACGTGCATCATTCCGGAGCTGATCCACGGATTCGCCAACATGAACGCGACCTTGAAGGTCAGGCCCGGCGACCGGGCCTATGATGACCCGGCGCAGGCATCCCGGCCCTTCAGCGTGGACCGGAAGGGCTTCATCCTCTCGGAGGGCGCCGGCGTCCTGGTGCTGGCCGCCGAGGAGATGCTTGCCCCCTGCGGGCTGAAGCCCAGGGCCGAAGTGCTCGGCGTCGGCTGGACTTCGGACGCCTATCACTTCACCAGCCCCAACAAGGAGACCATCGTCCGCGCGATCCGCGACGCCATCGAAGACGCCGGACTGTCGCGCGATGACATCCAGTACGTCAATGCCCACGGGACCTCCACCCCGCGGGGAGACGCGACGGAGATCGCCTGCCTGCGCACGGTTTTCGGAAAGCGTCTGGGCGCCGTCCCCGTCTCCTCGAACAAGTCGCAGATCGGGCACACCATCGGCGCCGCCGCGGCCATCGAAGACGCCCTGACCATCGAGGGGATGCAGCGGGGGGTGATCCTGCCGACGATCAATCACATTCCCGATCCGCACTTCGGCGACGTGGATGTGGTGCCCAATGCGGCCCGCCGGCAGCGCCATGAGATCGTCCTGACGAACGCCTTCGGGTTCGGCGGCACGAACTGCTGCATCATCTTCAGGGGGGTATAGCCTTGCAGCCCAAACCGTTCAAAGCGGAACCGCACGGCGGCGACGAGAGATACGTGAGGGATCGGACCACCGGTCTCGTCTGGCACCGCTGCGGAAACCGGATCCTCTATGCCGATACGGACCGGTCCTCCGTGGTCTATCACGCCAGCTATTTCCGTTACTTCGAATTCGGGCGGGCGTCGCTGATGCGGGATGCCGCCTACCCCTACCGGGAAATCGAGGAAAGCGGCTATGTGTACCCCATCATCGACCTCGGCGTCAGCTTCTACCGGCCCCTCTATTACGACGACCCCATCTGGGTCCACACGCGCCCGGCCGAACTGGAGCGCGTCCGCCTCCGGTTCGACTACGCGGTCACCCATGCCGGCAGCGGCCTCCTGATCTGCCTCGGTTTCACGAGGCACTGCGCCCTCAATGCGGCAGGGAAGCCTGTTGCCGTCGACCCGAAAACCGTTCATTTATGGAAGACGTTCCCCTCATGAAAGGGCGGGTCCGGCTGCCGCTGCACATCCATATCGATCCCTGGCTCGGGGACCACCGGATCGAGGGGCAGGCCGTTTTACCGGCGGCGGCGGCGCTGAATGTCCTGGCGCGCGCGGCGCAGGAGGATGCGCCGGAGCGCCCGGTCCGCGCGATGGCGGAGGCGTCCTTTCCCCGGTTTCTTCCGATCGCCCCCGGGGAGGGCCGGATCGAGGCCATCTGCGAGATCGAACGCCGCGAAAACGGCGACCGGGTCTGCCGGCTGCTGACGATGAGCGTCTCCCGGAGCGGTCGCATCAGCCGTGCGCGGGTGCACGCGGCCGTCCGGTTCCGGGGGGAGGTCCCCGGCATCCCGGCTCTGCCGTTCGCAGAGGCGTCGCGGCTCGCGGGGGAAGGATTTCGCATTCCAACCGGGCGGCTTTACCGGGAGCTGGTCCCCTTCGGGCCCGCCTTCCGCAACGTTCTGGACGGCACCCTGGTCCTGACCGGGGCGGGCGCCGTCGCGCAGGTCTCTGCGGGGTCCATCCCCCGGGCGACGGGCGTGCTCGGCTCGCCCTTTCCCATGGACGCGGCCCTCCACTGCGCCTGCGTTTGGGGGCAGCGCTACGCGGGCATCGTCGCCTTTCCGGTCGGCTTTTCGGAACGGTTCGTCTTCCGGCCTGTCGCGGCGGGTGAGACCTGCCTCGCCCGGGTCATTCCTGCCGGTCCGCGCGACCGGGCGCTGATCTTCGACCTGTGGATCTATGGCTGTGACGGGGCTCCCCGCGAGACGCTGCTCGGCGTGGCCATGAAGGATGTGATGGCCGGGCGGATGAAGCCGCCCGGCTGGGTGCGGGCCTGACCTGCCGGCGCCGCTGTATATTTTTCGACGGTCCATAAATTGAGCGGCCGGGCCGGTTTCAGCGATGTTCAGTCCGCAGTACAGGGTTGGTAAAAAAAGTCTGTGAGCCGCGGTGCAGCCGTTTTCACCGGCCGCGGCCGCCTCGGAACGAGGATCACGCCCCATGCGTCTTGTGCTCGTGCACCCCGCCGGATCGAACTGGGTCCCCGGTAAAAAGGACTTCACGACAACGGCCAACCGAATGGCGCCCCTCGGCCTGCTGTCCCTGTCCGCCTACCTGAAGGCGCAAGGGCACCGGGTTTTCGTTCATGACTGCATGGGCCCGAATGCCGTCGCCGGAGTGAAAGCCAATGCCGGAATCATTCTGGCCCATGATCCCGACCTGGTCGGCTTCTCCGCCACGACGTCGAGCTTTCTCGACGGCTATGAGCTCGCCGTTGCCATCAGGAAAGCCCGCCCCGGCGTGAAAATCGTTTTCGGCGGCGTGCATGTCTCCGCCCTGGGGGCCGCGCTGATGGAAGATTTCGAGGACATCGATTTCATCTGCCCGGGAGAAGGCGAGGTCACGCTGTCCGAGCTGGCTGCCGGCCTGGATCCCGCGGCGATCGACGGCCTCGTCTGGCGCGACGGCGGGCGGGTCGCCGTGAACCGGGAGCGCGCGCCGATCGCCGATCTCGACGAGCTCCCCTTTCCGGACTACGCGGGCTTGGAGGGGTTCCCCCGGGGCTACGAGCTGCCCCTGTTCAGCTACATTCAGCGGCCGGGCGCCACGATGGTCACGAGCCGGGGATGCCCCTACCAGTGCTCCTACTGCGACCGCTCCGTCTTCCGCCGGAGTTACCGGTATCACTCCCCGGAATACGTCTACGCGCACATGAAGCACCTCCGGGAACGGTTCAATGTGCGCCACATCAACATCTACGACGACCTTTTCACGGCTCACCGGGGCCGCATCGAGAAGCTCTGCGGGCTGCTGACGGCGAAGCCGCTGGGGCTGCGCTTCAACTGCGCCGTGCGGGTAGGGCACACCGACGACGAACTGCTGCGGCGGCTTCGGGAGGCCGGCTGCCTGATGGTGTCCCTGGGCATCGAATCGGCCGATCCGGCCATGCTGGAGCGACACAAGTCGGGCGTGGATCTCGCGGCCGTGACGGAGACGGTGGCCCGGATCCGGGCGGCCGGGCTCCGGGCCAAGGGCCTTTTCATGATGGGGCTCCCCGGCGAGACGGAGGCGTCCGTCCACCTCACCGGCGACTTCATCCTGTCCCTGGGGCTGGATGACATGAACATGTCCAAGTTCACCCCCTTCCCGGGCGCGCCCCTGTGGACGGACATTCGCCGGGAAGGCGCATTCGACAATGACTGGCGGCTCATGAATTGCCTCAACTTCGTTTTCGTCCCGGAAGGGATCGCCTCGAAAGAGCGGCTCGACGAGCTGTACAACCGGCATGTCAAGCGCTTTTACACCGACCGGCGGTGGCGAAGGAAGATGGCCCGCCGCTTCTGGGAGCACCGCTGGAGCTTCTGGCGCCTCCTTGCGCACCTGCCCACCTTCCTGGCCGCGAAGCGGCAGTTTCAGCCCGAGCGCGGCTGAGCCGATGAAGGGGGAAGGCGGCCGGAGATTGCCGCTTGACATTGCGGAGCCCCGAGGGGTAGAAACCCGGGAAACGCGGGAAAGGCGAGGGAGAATTCATGGAAGGCAGAAGACAAGCGGCGGTGACCGGGGCATGACGAGAGCGGAGATCGCCGCTGAAATTCTCAGGATTTTTCAGGAGGAATTCGAGATCGAACAGCCCGGTCCGGACGACGACCTGAGGGAGCGGCACGATTTCGACAGCATCGACGCCATCGAGCTGCTCGTGGCCATCGAGTCGTTCCTGGGCTCGGAGCTGACGCAGGCGGAAAAGAAGCGGGCCATGGATATCCGGACCATTCGCCACATCTGCGATTACGTGGAGGCGCTGGCGAAAAGCAGAAACGTCCTTGCGGAAGGGTGACATGCCGAGGCGCGTCGTCATTACAGCCTGCTCCGCCATCACGCCCATCGGCCACGGCCGGGAGGAGATCGTGAACAGCCTCCGGAAGGGGATCTCGGGCGTGAAGCCGCTCCGGGAGGACGATCTCCTGTCGCGCTACATCCATTCCCGGGTCTTCGGAACGGTTGATTACCCCGTGGCCTACGACTTCAAGCGCCTGTACCGCAAGACCATGGGGCCGGTCGCCTATTACGCCTGCCAGGTGGCGAAGGAGGTCTTCGAGGCGGCCGGGCTTGAAAGCGCCTTCATGGGCTCGGGGCGCCTGGGCGTCGCCTTCGGCTCGGTCCACGGCAGCCCGACGGTGCAGCGGGGCATCTACCGGACGTTTTTCGGGGGCGACCGCTCGGAGTACGCCGCCATCGGGGCCGTGGACTATCTCAAGTCCATGGTGCACACCACGGCCGTCAACATCACCCGGATGTTCGGCATCACCGGGCGGGTGATCTCCTCCTCCACCGCCTGCACGACGAGCAGCCAGTCCATCGGCTACGGCTACGAGGCGGTCAAGTACGGGATGCAGGATGCCATGCTGTGCGGCGGGGCGGACGAGTACGACACGACGACGGTGGCCGTCTTCGACAACCTGCTGGCCTGTTCGACGGGCTTCAACGACACGCCCCGCCTGACGCCCCGCCCCTTCGACGTCAGCCGGGACGGGCTGGTCGTCGGGGAGGGCGCCGGCGCGGTCCTGCTGGAGGAGTACGAGTTTGCCCGGCGGCGGGGCGCGCCCATCCTCGCCGAGGTGATCGGCTTCGCCTGCAACAACAACGGCGGCGACCTGATCCTGCCCAACCTGAACGGGATCACGCAAACCATCCGGCTGTCGCTTCAGGACGCCGCGATCCCGGCGGACGCCGTCGATCTGGTCAGCGCTCATGCCACGGCCACCAAGATGGGCGACGTCATCGAGGCCCAGGCCATTCACGGGGTCTACGGCGGCCGGCCCCGCGTCACGGCCCTGAAAAGCTACATGGGGCACACCATGGCGTCCTGCGGCGTGATCGAGACGATCCTCGTCCTCTACATGATGGCGGAGGGGTTCATCGCGCCCACGCTGAACCTGGACGAGGTAGACGAGCGGTGCGGCATGATCCGCCACGTCCGGAAGCCCGAGGAACGGGATGTCCGGATCGCGACGATCCAGAATTTCGCCTTCGGCGGCGTGAACACCGGCCTGGTCATCCGGAAGTTCGAGTAGGTCCGGGATGGGCGCCTTCCTGAAACCCGTCAAACCCGCCGTCGACCTGGCCGTGACGGTCCTTCTATGGGCCTACTACATTTTCGGCTGGCTCGCGGTCTGCCCCCTTTTTTACCTGTACGCCTATTTCTTTTCGCGGAACCGCGAAGAGGCCTTTCAGGTCCTCAACTGCCTTTTTCACCGGAGCTTCTTTTTCCTGCTGCGGCTCGTCACGCCCGGGCTGAGGTGGCGCGTTTCCCCGGAGGTGTCCGCCATCCGCGGCGCCGTCATCGTCTGCAACCACCTCTCCTACCTGGACCCCATTCTCTTCGTGTCCCTGTTCGCCCGGCAGAAAACGATCGTGAAGAGCGATTTCTTCAATTATCCCGTCTTCGGCTGGATCCTGAAAACATCCGGATACCTGCCCTCCACGGCGAGCGGCGATTTCACGCCGATCATGATCGAGCGGGTCGAGCGGATGATGGATTACCTTGCGTCGGGCGGGAACCTCTTTGTCTTTCCCGAGGCCCATCGAAGCCGGGACGGCCGGATCGGCCCCTTCAGCAAGGGGGTGTTCACCATCGCCAGGCGGTGCCGGGCGCCGATTCAAGTGGTGGGCATCCGGAACACGGACCGGCTCTTTCCGCCGGACCGGTTTCTCTTCAATACCTGCGTCCCCAACGCCGTCGAGGTGGCCCTGGTCGGCAGGATCGAGCCGGATTACGACAACGGCCGCTTGTCCGTTGCCGCCCTGACGGACGAGGTTCGCGCGATGATGGAGCGCTGGCGGGGTGAGCATGCCTGAGAAGACCGAAGGCCTCACACTGACAACCAGGGTCCGGGGCGCTCCGGCGTTCGGCCCGGCGCACGGGCGGGGATGAAGAATGGTCGCATTCGCCCTTTTGTTGCTGCTGAGCTACGTCGCGGCATCCGTCAATTTCGCCATTCTCATCCTCCGCGCGATCGGGAAAGGGGACCCGCGGGACCGCTACAGCGGGAACGCCGGGACGACCAATGTCTATCGCCAGGCGGGCCCGCTCTGGGCGGCGCTGGTCCTGCTGCTTGACCTGGGGCGGGCGGCGGGGATTGCCGCGCTGGCCGCACACCTGCTGCCGGCCGGGTGCGTTCCCTGGATCGGCCTCGGCCTCATCGTCGGGAACCGGTTCCCCTGCTTCCACCAGTTCCGGGGAGGGAAGGGCGTCGCCAGCTTTATGGGCTTCGCCCTGTTCATCGCGCCGCTGGCGACGGGGCTGGCCGCCCTGCTCTGGGTCGCCGTCTACGGCATCGTCCGGATTCCCTTCGTCGCATCGTTCTTCATGATTCTGGCGCTTGCCATCGGCATCATAACCGTCTACAATGATCATATGGCCGCGGTTGCCGGCGCCGTCGCATCGGCGCTCCTGATTTTTTACAACCACAAGCGGAACCTGGTGAACCTGATCGCGGAGCGAAGGGGACGGACATGAAGACCCACGAGACGCCCCAGGACAACATCAAGACCCTGGGCGGATTCAAGAAGGCGCTCTACGCCCTGGACGAGCAGGGGCGCTACCGGACCTGCGCCACCACGGGCTGGGAGGTGGAGGAGATCGTCCTGATGGACGCCCTGGACGATTACGCGCGCAAAGCCGAAGCGGCCCGGGCGCAGGTGCTCGAAAACAGGGTTTCACCCATCGCGTACTTCATGCACCGGCGCTACATGGACCCGGTCACCCTGGCCCAGGCCATGGGCCTCTTCCGGTGGCAGGTGAAGCGCCATCTCAAGCCGAAGGTCTTTCGAAAACTGAGCGATGCGATGCTGCAGCGGTATGCGGACCTTTTCCGGATCCCGGTCCGCGCACTGAGGCGGTTCGGGGAGGAGGAGCCTTGAAAGACGGGCGCAGTTTCGAGCACAGGCATTTCGCGCACTGCGAAAGCGGCGTTGTGTCCTCCCTGCTGAGGCATCACGGGCTGGAACTGTCGGAGCCCATGGTCTTCGGCGTGGCGGGAGGGCTGACCTTCGCCTATCTCCCCTTCATCAAGATCAACGGGATGCCGCTTTTGTCCTACCGGATGCCGCCCAAGTCGATCATCAACGGGATTCAGCGCCGGCTGGGCGTTCGCTTCCGGACAAAAAAGTACAGCGACCGGGTGAAGGCCCTTGCCGACCTGGAGCGGTTCGTCGCGGATGGACAGGCGGTCGGCCTGCAGACTTCCGTTTACTGGCTCCCCTATTTTCCGCCGGAGATGCGCTTTCAGTTCAACGCCCACAACCTGATCGTCTGCGGGAAAGAGGGGGATGAATTTGTCGTCAGCGACCCGGTGATTGACCGCCTGGTGAAGATCCTGCCGGAGGACCTGCAGAACGCCCGCTTCGCCCGGGGGACGCTGGCGCCGAAGGGCTATCTCTATTATCCGGTCGTCATCCCCGCCGGGATCGACCTCCCGGCGGCGGCCCGGAAGTCCATTCGGAAGACGGCAAACATGATGCTTCGCGCGCCGGTCCCCTTCGGTCTCCGGGGGATTCTCCTGATGGCCCGCCGGATCGAAAAAATGGGGCGGGAAGACCCCCGGCACGTTCGGCTGATCCTGGGGCACATCGTCCGGATGCAGGAGGAGATCGGCACCGGCGGCGGCGGGTTCCGGTTCATGTACGCCGCATTCCTGCAGGAGGCTTCCGGCCTGCTGGGGAATCCGGCGCTTCGCGAGGCCTCCGGCCGGTTGACGGAAGCCGGCGATCTCTGGCGGCAGTTCGCCCTCCTCTGCGCCAGGGCGATCCGAAGCCGGACGGAAGGGATCGACCTGCCGCCCATCGCCGACATCCTGCGCCGGTGCGCGGAAGCGGAAAGGAAGGTCTATCGGCTGATGCTTTCAGGGTAGGACCATCACCCCTTCAATTTCGACCATGGCGTTGCGGGGAAGGCCGGCCACGCCGACCGCGGCGCGGGCCGGGTAGGGCCTGCTGAAGTACTCCGCCATGATCTCGTTGATCCTTGAAAAATGGGCGAGATCGGTGAGGTAGACGGTCAGCTTGACCATGCCGTCAAGGCTGCCGCCGGCGGCTTCCGCCACGGCCCGCAGGTTATCAAAGACGCGGCGGGTCTGGGCCTCGATGCCTTCCGCCATTCGCATGCTTTCCGGGTCCAGGCCGATCTGGCCGGACAGGTAAACGGTGTTGCCGGCGCGCACGGCCTGCGAGTAGGTCCCGATGGCCTGCGGCGCCTTCGTGGTTTCAAAAGCCTGTTTCGTCATGATCGGATCCCCCTGTTTTTCGAAACTATAGAAACGCGCTTTCGCCCTGTCAAGAGGGAAAGGAGTTCGCAATCATGGAAATCACCGCTGCCGGCATCTGGTCATCCGTCGAACGGATTCGCCGGGAATCGCCGGTTATCCACAACATCACCAATTACGTGGTCATGAACAGCACCGCCAACGCCCTCCTGGCCATCGGGGCCTCCCCCGTCATGGCCCACGCCGAGGACGAAGTGGAGGAGATGGTCGGGATCGCGGGCGCCCTGGTGATCAATATCGGCACGCTGAGCCGGAAATGGGTCAAGGCCATGCGCAAGGCGGCCGCAGGGGCGAAAAAACGGGAGATCCCCATCGTCCTCGATCCCGTCGGCGCCGGGGCGACGCGCTACCGGACGGAAACGGCCCGCGGGCTCATCGAGGATTCGCCTCCGTCCATCATCCGGGGAAACGCCTCGGAGATCATGGCCCTGCCGGACCGGGGCGGCAGGACGAAGGGCGTGGACAGCACGGCCGCTTCCGGCCAGGCCCTCGCGGCCGCCCGCGAACTCAGCGAGCGGAGCGGAAGCGTCGTCTGCGTCAGCGGCGAGACGGACTACATCATCGACGGGCGGGACACGACGCTGATCCGGAACGGGCATCCGCTGATGCCCCGCGTGACCGGGCTGGGCTGCACCGCATCGGCCCTCTGCGGGGCCTTTGCCGCCGTTCAGGAATCCTGCGCCCTCGCAGCGGCGCAGGCCATGGCCGTCATGGGGATTGCCGGGGAGATCGCCGCGGCGCAGGCCGCAGGTCCCGGCAGCCTGCAGGTCGGCTTCCTGGACGCCCTTTACCGGCTGACGGAAGAGGACATCGCCCGCCGCCTGAAGGCGGAGGGGCAATCATGAGAGGCCTGTATCTCGTCACCGACCGGAGCCTCTGCGGCGGCAGGCCGCTGGAAGAGGTCGTTTTGCAGGCTGTCCGGGGCGGCGCGGCCTGCGTCCAGCTTCGGGAGAAAGACATTTCCACCCGATCGTTCATCGAGGAGGCCGTGCGCATCAAGGCCCTGCTTGCGCCGTTCCGGGTGCCGCTCATCATCAACGACCGCGTCGATGTGGCCCTGGCCGGCGGTGCGGACGGTGTCCACGTCGGCCAGGACGATATGCCCTATGCCATGGCGAGAAGGCTGATGGGGCCGGGGGCCATCATCGGCCTGTCCGTGGAAACCTGGGACGATGTGGAGAAGGCCCGGAATCTGGACGTCGATTATCTCGGCGTCAGCCCCGTTTTCGAGACGCCCACCAAGACGGACACGAAGGGGAGCTGGGGGTTGAACGGTCTGACGAAGATCCGTGCGCGGCTGCGCCATCCGCTGGTCGGGATCGGCGGCCTGAACCGCGACAACGCGGCGGATGCCGTTCTGGCCGGCGCCGACGGCGTTGCCGTGGTCTCGGCCATCTGTGCCGCGCCGGACCCCTTCCGGGCCGCGCAGGAACTGAGCGGGATCATCGAATCGGCCCTGGCCGCGCGCTCCCGTTCGTGAAAGGGATCCGGGCGCCGTCCCCGGCGCTTCCCGGTGAATTATGAAGCATTCTTCCGGCAAGCTGATCATTTTCGATTACTCGGGCACCCTCAGCCTGGAGGCGCCGGCCTTCGCGCGCCCGGAGCGGCTTCTGGAAGAGCTGAAGATCAGCGGCCTCTGGGAGCTGGGGGTCCGGACGCCCGATCTCTTCTGGGAGCGGATCGTCAATCCCACCTGGGAAGAGGGGAGCACGACGCCGGCGGGCTACAGGCAAATCATCTGCCGGCAGGTCGGGCGGCTGTTTCCGCGGGCCGGGGCGCCCCCGGCAGACGACCCGGTTCTTCAGGCGGCCTCCCGGTTCGTCGATCGCTATCTGGAACACTCCCGCATGGAAGAGGCCTGGCGGCCCGTGCTTCGAGCATTGAGTGAAAAGGCCTCGGCCATTCTCGTCGTCGCCACCGATCACTACGCCGAGGCGACCGGCGCGATTCTGAAGTTTCTTCAGGCCTGGCAGATCCCGGCGGTTCCCGTGACGGAGGCCTTCAAGGGAGCCCGGCCCGGCCCGGTTCTCGTGGCCAATTCCGCCGATCTCGGCGCGCACAAGGAGGACCGGCGCTTCTGGGAGGCGATCCGTGAACGCCTGTCGCCGGACCATCCCGGGCAGGTCCTGCTCATCGACGATTTCGGCGCGAATGAGCAGAAGGGCGATGCCTATGCCGGCCGGGGGAAAGCGGAGACACGCAGGCAGCGGACCGTTGCCCTGCTGAAGAATGTCTTCGGCGGCGATGTGCGGGATTTCTTCTTCCGGCTGGGACCGGGGGCGGACCCGTCTTCGAAGGCACGGCGCATGGACGAGGTCTCGCGGATCATCGGCCGGTTTCTCGACGGCCCCTGATTTTCGAGTCCGCCGGACAAAGGCCCGCAAAATCTTGATCGCCGCCTTCCCCTTCCTCATCACGCAATCGATGAGCCGGGCGCGGCGTGCCTTCAGATTTCCTGCAGGACTTTCCGGTAGAAGGCCTGCTCCCGCGCCAGGAGCTTTTCCAGGACCGGCGCCACGGGGGAGAAGTCCGGCGTTTCCCCCTCGCTGACCTGCCGGAAAGCGGCAGCCATGTCGTGATAGAGGCCCTCGATGACGGCCATTTCCCGCGAGAGGCCCAGTCCCTGAAGCGATGGGTACAGCCCTTCCTCCTCCTCGAGGAACTGCCGGTAGAGGGTGCGGAAGCCGGCGCCCCCCGTCCCCCGCCGCTCGATGATCTGGTAGGTGAAGCGCGCCGACCACTGCCAGTCCGCGGCCTCCCTCCAGTTGCGCAGGTCCCCGATGAGTGCTTCCAGCGCGGGAATGCCGTAGGGGAGGGCAAGTCCCGGGATGCCGTTCAGGTTCTCTTCGGCCCAACCGCGCATGGCGCCCCGCGCCACGGCCTCGTCGACGCGGAACCCCGAGAGGTCCTCGAGGACGAAGGACTTGTTGTCCAGGACGAAGGGCGGGAAGACGGCGCTCCGCGCGCGCTCCATGTCCGGGAACGCCACGGCCAGTGTCTTCGGGTGGAGCGTGTCCGAGACGTAAAACTCGCCCCTGTCGTCGTCGTAACCGCAGATGACCACGGCGTGTCCGGTGAAGTGCTGATCGGTGTTGAAGTAGGGGAGATACTTGATATCGGTCTGGATGAGGATCGGTAGGCCCCGGTCCACCGAGGCCTTCGCATGCCGCGTCGCCTCGGCGGCGTACTGCGTCTCCCGCCACCGGAATTTCAGGCCCACCGTCCGGAAGAAGTTTTCCTCGAGGGTGAGGTGGCGGACGTGGACCAGGTGAGACGGGCGCCCGTCGATGACCAGGTAGCAGAGCCCCGGCCCCCGCCCCAGGCCGATGACGGCGGGCTCGCTGAGCCGGATCCCCCGGAAGGCGAGGATGTTCCGGATGGCGCTGGACGCGCAGTGGAAACCCGGCTGATGGCGGTAGCCCGGGATAATCTTCCCCTCAAATAACATAGCTGCCCTTCCCCGCTAACGACAACAGGGAATTTCTCCACGATCTCTCTTGTCTCAATTATTGCAGAGGCGGTAAAACTGAAAACTCAGGAGCTCTTGCGTAAAGCATGCATCAACATCTGCAAAAAAATGTCCGGATTTATGCCTTTTTCATTGAAGCCGACGTGCTTCGTTTTTTCGGCTTCCCTGTCCGAAATCTTTGAAATTCCATCAATGACAACGATATCCTGATCCTTGACGGAAAGATCCACATGGTAACCAAGCAGATCGAACGCCTTCTCAATCATCATCATGTGCCGGTCCATTATTTGCCCGCGGGCTGTCAGGCAGGACGTGAAGTTGAACAGATCCCAGATCATGCCGACGGGAATTTCAGCCTTTTCTTCCTTCCGTATTTTCAAGTTCGCATATCCGAGATAACAGGCACACAGGGTAAATGCGGGCAGGATCAACAAATCATAAATCTCACCCTTTTCCTGAATGTCAGCAGGGATTTCCCCTTCCTTTACAACCTTAATGCCGGTAAGGTGGGTCAGCCTCTTGCTGTCCGACAGGATTTTCTTCGGGCCAGATTCTCCAAGCTTCTTGTGCGAATGATCGTTTTTCATGCGTCCACCTCCTGTAAGTCCGTAACACAAAACCCCGCTCTCTTATGGGATACGGGGTTTCTGCATTCAGTCCATACGGCCCTCACACACGGTTAAGGGCAACCTGTCCCTTTACATTGGATATCGGATGCACAATCCTTCCTCCGTGAACAAAGGGATGATAATTCTTGCTCCGATCAGGGCAGCTGCCGTCCCTTTTTGCAAATTATTTACACACCACGCTTTTCAATTCATCAAATACTGTGCCCGGAATAATATTCAGCCAGTCCGTGGGTGTAAATTCCACGAACAGAATTTCATTGTTTTCGCCGTGAATGATCACCCTGTTTATCTGTATCCGGTTTTCTTTACAATCGATATCATATGACGATCTTGAATAGGATAACTTTTCACACCGCAGACATCTGTTGTCTTTTTTCAATTCATTGACTACGATTTTCTTATCGACATTTCCGTATTTCGTTGTGATCCAAACCTTCATGGTGCTGATTGATTCCCGTACACTTTCCCGGTCATAGTAGGATACGGTTCCGTTCTCGCTTTCACTCAATTTTACCAGTTCTTCCCCGAAAACATGATTTGATAAAACCGATAAAGTCAGTCCCACCATGAAGATCATCATTGCGAGATTATTTCGTGCCGTCATGAGAAATATTTCCTGACCCGTGACCTGCCCGCAGAGCAGGCGCCGCATGTGGCATGTCCGCTGAATTGATTTGCCGGCATTCTATTTATCCGAATATGCTTTAATGGCACAGGATGAAGCCCGGTTCAATCTTTTCCGGTGAGAACGGATGACTTCCTTATATACCGCTTTCATTCAAGTTGCATCAGGATTTTTCGGTCAAAAAACTTTTCAGTCATGGAGCCACAACACCTTGACTTCATTCTCGACCTGCCGGAAGCCTTGATCCCCCGTGACCAGTTCCGCATTGCGCAGCCTGGCAAGGGCGGCGGCAAAGCAATCCGCATAGGACATCCTGCATTTCGCCTTGAATTCCGCTGCCTGCTTGGCAAGTTCCAGGTCGGTGGGGATGATTTGAATGGGGAGCGTGGAGATCACGTGTGAAACCTTTTCGGCCTGCTTGCGGCCGGTTTCCCGAAGGGCGATGTAATGGACCTCGCCCCAGTTCACAACAGAGAGAAGCAGGTCCCGGCCTGTGTTTCTCGCCGCCTGAATGACCTCAATTAAGAACTCCCTGTGGCATGTGACGAACCGGCTCTGAAAGCCCCTGTCAAGTCAGATACAGGTCATGACATTTCAGGAAAAATCGGCCAGGGCTTTTTCCGTCCGTGTCACCCAGCCATCGGCGCCACATTCCCGAAAATTGACAACGGCCGGGGTGAGACATCATCGTGATAGAAACTCCAAAGCCAATGGGTTGAATTTTTCCGGGTATTCTTCATGCGGGCTGTGCCCGGCCTTATCAAAAACCACCAATTTCGATCCCTTCCAGAGGTCGTTCAACCGCTTTGATCGATCTAATGGAATGGCTTTGTCTTCCCTCCCATGCACGATCAGGATCGGTACGTTCATTCCAGACAATAGTTTGGCCTCCTTTTCGACATAGGGCTCTTTTAAGACATTACGAATGATAAACATCATTCCGGAATAGGATCCTTTGATGCACATCGACTGCAAGACCTCTTGACAGTACTCATCGGATGCCTTGTTTCCGTCGTAGAACCATATTGCCCTGATATTGTGCTTCAACAAAGCGTCTCCGGGGATGGCATTCATAAATTCACCAACAAAGGGGATCTGATAAATCTGGCCGATTGTGGTCGTAGGATAAGGAATGACTGCTGGATCCACTAAAATAAGTCGGTCAACCCGATCGGGATGGTATGCAGCCACATAAACCGAAATCCCTCCCCCCATGGACTGTCCTGCCAGAGAGGCCTTTCTGATGTTCAGGGCATCCATGAATCCGACAATCTGTTTCCCGTATCGTTCGAAACTGTAATCATTTTCCTTCAACCTTTCACTGTAGCCCCATCCCCAGAGATCGATTGTGTAGACCTTGAATTTTGTGGCTAAGGCATCAATGTTTTTTTTCCACATGACCGTGTTATAGAGGAAACCGTGAATCAGGATGATGGGCTGGCCATTTCCCGTTTCAAGATAGTGGACCTTTTTGCCATCTACGGTGACAAATTTCCCCTTGGCATGCTTTTGGATGGCCTCCTCATAGGTGCAGGTTTCTTTTGATGTAAATTGAGGCCACAGAACGATGATCAACACTAAGGCACCGACAATAATTAACAAGGTTCTGAAGAATGTCATGGTTGCCTCCTCCCTTCTCCGTGTATTTTATTCCGAAGGATATTCAATTTGTATCCATCCCGACTTTTTAAAGTGAGGCCAGTTCCTTCTCATACTTTTCCACCCAGCCGTCGGCGCCGCATTCCCGGAAGATGTCGATGGACTTGGTGAGTTGTTCCTTCGCCCCGTATATGTCGCCTTTCTTCTTGTACCATTCGGCATAGAGGGCGTTGGATTTTGCCGACTCAAGCATCATTTCGTTCTCGGTGTCGGCCTCGATGGCTTTTTTTATCCAGCTCTCAGCTTCCGGCAGATGGTTCCCATCCATGCGCAACAGGATATCCGCGATATATCTCGGCATCCAGCCATCATACAACCTGAAATTGTTCTCATGGTACCATTGGTATACTTTGTCCAAATCCGTATTTCCCGCCATCATCTCCTCGGATCGGGCCGCCAATATTTTAAGTAAATTTACGAAGGTCGGCATAAGCCCGATATGTTCCAGGGCAGAGACGGCTTCCAAATAAAGATCATAAGATTTCCGATATTGACCTGACTCAAAATATGTCCTGCCCAAATGCAAATCTGCAAAGGCGCTCCACCAGAAGAGATTGAGCTTGGAGGAAAAGTCCTTCCCCACCAACAAATTCTTTTCAGCCTCATCCAGTAGACCTCGGCAATAACAGGCGAAACCAAGACTTATGTGTGCAATTGCCTTTGAAAAC
Source organism: uncultured delta proteobacterium (assembly GCA_963709485.1). Classification (GTDB taxonomy): domain Bacteria; phylum Desulfobacterota; class Syntrophia; order Syntrophales; family Fen-1087; genus JAXDBM01. Next base: position 28,673 of record CAVPWE010000005.1, on the reverse strand, counting down.
ATATCTCCGCTTTTCTCTGCTGTTTTAACCGCATCCACGCCGCCTTCGTAAGCTATTGTTGTTTTCCCATAAAAACTATTACAGCAACTGATGTTGCTTTTTATTGTCGAGATTCCTATAAGATTGTTTCCCGCTGAACAAACATCAAGCGCTTTTCTCAAACATGCTAACGCAAACTCAAATTCAGAATTTACTTCTCGAGCACATGCAGACCACAAATTTGCCAATACGAATGAAATGAAGTCCGCCACCTCTTCAGAGATTTTGATTGCATTCGTCAAATATTTAAATGCCTTTGAAAAATCCTCCTCCACCCAGAAGTGATGAGCCCCTACGATCGTAAACAGAGCCGGCAGTCTCTTTCTGTAATCGAGCCTTATGGCTTGTTCAACGGCCGGATCGATGACCTCCTTGGCCTCTCTGAAATACATCACTTGTCCAATATATAATCCCAAGGCCGCCCGCGCATCAATGATTCGCTTCTGGTTATGTTCCGTATCCGGTAGTTTTTCCAGGCAACTTACGCTCTTCTTCATATAATCAATCGCATCCCGGAATGAGCCGGCCTTCTGATACTTCCTTGCCTCCAGCCTCGCGTATTCCGCACCCTTCTCGTAATCCTCACACGCCATGCAATGGTTGGCAAGAACACCGTAGCAATCGCAGATATTCTCTCCGTAAATCTCCTCGATGGTCCTGGCAATCTTCTCGTGGATCTGTTTCCGTTTCTTTGTAAGGATGGAGTCGTAGACAACCTCTCTGGTCAGGGCATGCTTGAAGATGTAGGTGCTGTTGGGATAGATGCCTCGTTCATAGAGGAGTTCAGAGTCCCTTAGTGTGGATAGATAGGATAACAGTTGTTGCTCCGGCAACCCTGTCACCTTCCGGATCAGCTCATGGCTGAACTCCCGTTCGATGACAGAACCGGTTCTTAATAATTCCCTGACTCCCTCGGGAAGATGATCCACACGGGCCATGATCACATCCTGGATCGTGGAGGGGATGGTAATGGCCTTGAGGTCCTTGGTCAGTTTGTATGTACCGTTGCTCTTTTCGATGATCTTCATTTCCCAGAGGGATTTGATGAATTCCTCAATGAAAAAAGGAATCCCCTCTGCTTTTTGCATGATCAGGTCTTCTAAGTTTCGATCGATGTCGCTGGTGGCAAGGACATGCTCGATCATGGCCAGGGATTCCCGGTTGGAAAGCCGGTTCAGTGTTACCTGGCTGTGGTAGGAGCGGCTTCCCCAAGTGTGAACGAATTCGGGCCGGTAGGTAAAGATCAGAAAAATCCTGGAACCCGATATGCTCTCCAGGAGTTCCTTGAATGCATCCTCGGAACTTCTGTCCATCCAATGGAGATCCTCTACAGCCATGATCAGGGGCCTCAGCTCTGATCCTTTCAGGGTGATCTTCTTGAGGGCCTCCAGGGTTCTGTCCTTCCTGGCTTCGGGGCTCATTTGAATCTTTTCGATCCCACTCTCCTTAACGAAGAGAAGTTCCAACAGATAGGGAAGTGTGGAGTCTTCATCAACCTGGATGACTTTTAGGAAGCTGGAGACCTTCTCTTTCACCTGCTGGTCTGTGTCATGGTCCTGGATGTCGAAGTTGGCCTTCAGGATGTCCACGATGGGGTGATAGGCGATGTTCCGACTGTAGGATAAGCAACGGCCTTCGAGGAAGGTCACATCTTCATTGGTAACGGCCTTCCGGAACTCATAGAGGAGTCTTGACTTGCCGATGCCCGCCTCGGAGATGATGGAGATGGCCTGGCCTCTGCCTTCTCTTGACCGTTCAAAACCATCGAGAAGCAGTTCCAGTTCCCGTTGTCGTCCAACGAAGGGTGTCAATCCTCTTTCTGCACTGACATCGAATCTGGTCCTCCGGCTGCTGGGGGCAATGACCTGGTAGACCTTCAGGAGCTTCTCCTTCCCCTTGATCTCCTTCTCCCCCAAAGCCTCAAACCGGAAGTAACCCTCCGTGAGCTTGAAAGTGTCCTCGGAGATATACGTCGTCCCCGGCTCGGCTAAACTCTCCATCCGGGAGGCAAGGTTGACGGTGTCTCCGACTGCCTTGAACTCCACTCTCAGATCATTGCCGAGTGTTCCCACCACCACCGGGCCGGTGTGAATCCCCACCCGCATCTTCACCGGCGGGAATTCCCCCTTCTCCTTCCGCATCCGCTCGTTGAACCGTGTCATCTCCCGGTGGATCGCCATGGCAGACCGGATGGCCCGCGGGGAGCATCTTCCAGGGCAATAGGGGCGCCGAACAGTGCCATGACCCCGTCCCCGGTCATCTCGTTCACCGTACCCTCATAGTCATGAACCTTGTGGATGAGGATCTCGTAGACCTCGTCCATCATGGCATACATGGTTTCAGGGCCGAGTTTCTCCGAGAGGGGCGTGAAGCCCTTCATGTCGCAGAACATCACCGTGACCTGTCGCTTCTCACCCTCGATGCGGTCCCGCTGGGAGAGGATCTTCTCGGTAATGCCTGAAGGGAGGTATTTCTGGATCTTGGCGATCTTCTCGTCAAAGGAGAGTTCCTTTGTTGTTTTAGGTTCGGGAGGAAGGGTCAGGCTGTGGCCGCATTCGCCGCAGAACTTGCTTCCCGGCTGATTGACCGCCTTGCATGCTGGGCAGACGAGGATGAGCTTTTGTCCACACTCATTGCAGAACTTTAAACCATCCGGATTTTCAAACTGGCATTTTGAACATTTCATTTAATCACTTCCATCAAGTAATGGACATCATTCCCGGGGGAAGAGGATTGTGAACTCGTAGTACGAACCCTGGTTCCTGAGTGACACGTCGTTGCCGCCCTTTTTGGCCAGCTCGAGCATCTTGAGGTTGCTCGCCAGGATTTCCCCGGTGAAGCCGCGAAAGCCGCGCGATATGGCGTACTCCTTCATGCGCTCCTGAAGGGCCTTGCCGATGCCCCTGCTCTGCCACTCCGACCGGATCATGTAGGCCACCTCCGCGGTGTTGGTCGAGAGATTGCCCACGTAGCAGGAGCTCCCGACGATCTGTTCGTTTTCGCGCGTCCCGGCCACGGCGAGGAAGGCCATGTCGGTTTCGTAATTGACGTTGCACATGAACTGCGCCTCGGATGCGGAAAGCGACCGCAGGTTTCTGAAGAAGCGAGTGTAAACGTCCTGCTTGTTCATGTGGTAGAAAATGTCCTGCAGCCCCGCCACGTCGCTGGCGCGCGCCGGCCGGATCAGGATGCCGGTCCCGTCCCGTAGCGCGACCGTTCGCTCCTCGCCCACCGGGTAGGCGACCGCGCTCTTCAGCGCCTGCGCCTGCGGCAGGTAGCCAAGCTTCTTGGCTTCCTCCAGCAGCCAGGGACGGAATTCGGGATGGGCGATCTCGATCAGGGAAAGCGTGCGCTCTCCGATGGACTTGCCGAAGAGATAGGCGATCCCGTACTCGGTGATGACGTAGTGGACATCGGAGCGGGCGACGGCGACGCCTTCGCCGGCCTGGAGCAGGGGGCGGATGCGCGAGACCTTGCCGTCGTCGGTGGTGGAGGGAAGGCAGATGATGGGCTTGCCGCCGTCGGCGTAGGCCGTGCCGCGGATGAATTCCGGCTGCGTGGAGACCCCGCCGTAGAATTCTCCCTGGAACTGGTCGGCGCAGATCTGCCCGGTCAGGTCCACGGCGAAGGCCTGGGTGACCGAAACCATGCGCTTCTGCTGGGCGATCAGGGGGATGCTGCTCACATACTCGATGGGGTGGAAGGAGAACATCGGGTTGCGGTCGATGAGGTCGTACAGGCGCCTCGTGCCGAAGCAGTAGCTGGCGACGATCTTACCCCGGTGAACGGACTTCTGCGTCCCGGTGATGATGCCCTGCTCGATCAGGGGGATGATGGAATCGGTGAACACGTCCGTGTGCACGCCCAGGTCCCTTCGGTCCACGAGGTACTTGAGCGTTTCGTTGGGAATGCGCCCGATGCCGATCTGAAGGGTCGAGCCGTCGTCGATGATGCTCGCGATATAGCGGGCGATCTTCTCCGCCACGGCATCCGCGGGCGGGTGCCGGTATTCGATGACCGGGGTTTCAACCAGCACGATGTGATCGATCTTGCTGACGGGGAGAAAGGTGTCGCCCAGGGTGCGGGGCATGTTGGGGTTGACCTCGGCAATGACCTTCTTCGCCTTCTGGGCGGCCGCGGAGGTGACATCGACGGAGACCCCGAAGCTGACGTAGCCGTATTCGTCCGGAAGGGAAACCTGGATCAGCGCCACATCGACGGGGATGCGGCCGTTTTCGATGAGCTGGGGAACCTGTGCGAGGGAGATGGGGATGTAATCCGCCATTCCCTGCGCCATGGCGGCCCGGATGTCGGCGCCGACGAAAAAGCAGCGGTGGCGGTAGCGCGTTTTCGGAACGTCATCGACGAGGCGCATTGCACCCTGGGTGAGGAATGACCAGAGCTGGACATCGGGGACCGGCGGAGCGAGATCTTCCAGGGCCTGAACCAGTGAGCGCGGCGTGGCGGAGGCGGTGCCGACAAACACCCGGTTGCCCGGCATGATGGCCGTTACCGCCTCCGCGGCGGTTACGATTTTGTCCCTGTACCGTGCGAGCGTGGGATAGCGTGCGGCTATGTCCGTTTGCATGGTTCTGCCCTCCTCGAAGTCCTGAATCTTCTCATCTCTGATAACCGCACAACGCCTGTGCGCCGAAGACGCCAATGTTTCCCTTACCCGCTGGAGGAAGTCCCCAACCTTGCGACTCAAAGCACTTGATGGCGCTGCCGGATGGCTTTCTGGTTTCATCGCTGTCATGAAAGTTCAAGCAGTGTCTTCTCCATTCTCTCCGCCCACCCATCGGCGCCGCATTCCTTGAATATTTCAAATGCTTTGCCGCGATTTTCCCGCTCTTCCAATCTTTTCCCTTTTCGTTTGAGTAAATCCGCATAGAGGGCGTAATCCTGACCCAGATAGAAATTCGTGCCATTTCTTTGGTCTGTTTCGATGGCTTTCTGAATCCATCCTTCCGCCTCGGACATATGCTCATCACACATGTTCAGCAGAATCTCACCGATATACCTGCAGGCCACACCCTGGAATGATTTTGCCTTGGTGTTGCTCGCGTGGACATACAGGGCTTCTAAATCGACATCCATCTCCTGATTCAACACCTTCGCTCTTGCGATACCGATTTTGCCGAGACAAACCCAGGAAGGCCAAACCTTGATCTTTTCTAAAACCCGGACCGATTTCTCATAATGTTCTTTGGATCTTGGAAAATCTCCCATCTCAAAGTAGATATGTCCCAATTTTAGATTTGCACACCCATTCCGGAGATGGTGATTGATGCTTGCAGTCATTTCTAATGCCCTGAGTGAATATTTCTCCGCATCTTCCAGAAATCCCTTCCCATAACAGGAAACTCCGTGGACGGGATACGCAAACACCTTTGCTAAAATATCCCCGCTCTCCTCGGCAATGCGAACCGCTTCCCCGGATGCCTGGAATGCCAGGTCTATTTTTCCAGGCAGGTAATGATCGAAATAAGACAGATCGCTCTTGACCGCGGCAATACCCCAAAGAATGCCGAACGCCACATTAATGTCGAGAGCCTTCTGGATGTATTGAGCCGATTTTTCAAATTCACAGTTCATACTCAAGGCAACGCCAAACCAGTAGCTGGAAAATACCGCGGTAACAGCATCTTTTACTTCCGCAGATATCTTTAAGGCCTCCCCTAAAACTTCAAAGGCTTTGAAACAGTCCTCTTCCATAAAAAGATAATTTGCGCCCAGGATTGTGTAGATCTGGCAGAGCCTTCGCTTGTAACCCAGGCTGACGGCCAGATCAATAATCGGAGCGATCGCTTTCTGTGCCTCGTCATGGTAGTTCATCTGAATCCCGTAGAGCCCGAGGGTGGTCCTGGAATCGATGGTTTTCCGCTGAACATCTTCGCTTTGGGGTAAACGCTCGAGGGATTTTAATCTTCTTTTGATGTGGGCAATCGCATCGTTCAGAGCAGCCCCCTTTTCTGCCTTCTTGCTTGCCAGTTTTGAATACTCGACCACTTTTGCATAATTCTCGCTGAGAAAATAATGTTCAGCGACAACTTCATAATGTTCGCTTAAGTTCTTTCTGTACAATTCTTCGATCGCGTTTCCGGTCGCTTCGTGAAGTTTTTTCTTTTTCGCGGTCAGCATGGTGTCATACACGACTTCCCGGGTCAGGGCATGTTTGAAGATGTAGGTCGAGTCGGGATAGATTCCTCTTTCATAGATCAGCTCCGAATCCTTCAGGATTGAAAGACTGGAGAGAAGCTCTGGCTCGGACAGGTCAGTTACTTTTTTCAGCAGCTCGTGGCTGAACTCCCGTTCGATGACCGAGCCGGTGCGAAGAATCTCCTTTGCACCTTCCGGAAGATTATCCACACGGGCCATGATGACATCCTGGATGGTTGAGGGAATTGTGATGGCTTTGATGCCTTTGGTGAGCTTGTAGGAGCCGTTCTGCCTTTCGATGATCTTCAGGTCTTTCAGCGCCTTGATATGCTCCTCGATGAAGAAGGGGATCCCTTCCGTCCGGGAGAGGATCAGTTCCTCTATTTCGCTGTCCACTTGCGCGGTTCCAAGCAGGGATTTCCGCCATCGCCAGGCTTTCCCGGTTTGACAGCCGGTTGAGGGTTAACTGGTTGTGGAAGGATTTCCTGCCCCAGGTGTGCACATACTCCGGCCGGTAGGTGAAGATCAGCAATATTCTGGCGGCTGGAATGATTTCCATAACATATTTCAGGGCGTCTTCCGTGCTCTTGTCCACCCAGTGCAGGTCCTCGATCGCCATCACCAGGGGGCGCATCTCCGCGCCCTTGAGGCTGATCTCCTTCAGGATTTCGATAATCCTGTCCTTCTTTCCCTCCGGGCTCATGAGAATATTTTCAATGCCGCTGTCTTTCACCGCCAGGAGCTCCAGAATGAACGGAAGCGCTGATGCAGGGTCTATCCGTAAATTGTTCAATCCGGCAATCACCTTCTCCCGAATGACGGCGTTCTCATCGACCCCATGGATGTTAAAGGTTGATTTCAGAATATCGACGATCGGGTGATAGGCCGTTCCTCGGCCATAGGAAAGACATTTTCCTTCGAGAAAAGTGATGTCTTCGTTGATTACCGCCTTGTGAAATTCATAGAGGAGTCGCGATTTGCCCACGCCGGCCTCGCCGATCAGAGAAAAAGCCTGCCCTCTCCCTGTTTTCGCCCGATCCAGACCGTCCAGAAGATTTTCCAGTTCCCGGATCCGGCCGACAAACGTCGTCAGCCCTCTTTCGGCACTGACATCAAAGCGGGTCCGGCTTGAACTGGGAGCAATGACCTGGTAAACCTTAATGGACTTTTCCTTGCCTTTGATCTCTTTCAATCCCAATGACTCGAACCGGAAAAGGCCTTCCGCAAGTTTGAACGTATCCTCAGAGACATAGATTGCTCCCGGCATGGCAATGTTCTGAATCCGGGAGGCAAGATTAACCGTATCTCCCACCGCCTTGAACTCAACTCTCAAATCGTTTCCCAGGGTGCCCACGACTACCGGACCAGTATGAATGCCGATCCGCATTGTGATCTGCGGAACATCTTCCTGTTTCATCCGATCACTGTAACGGGCGATTTCCTGATGGATGGCGAGAGCGGACCGGATGGCCCGCTGGGGGGCATCCTCCAAGGCAATGGGGGCGCCAAACAGAGCCATGACCCCGTCTCCGGTCATCTCATTGACTGTCCCTTCATAATCATGGACCTTATGGATCAGGATCTCGTAGACCCGATCCATGATGGCATAGGCCTCTTCCGGTCCCAGTTTTTCCACCAGCGGGGTGAAGTTTTCCATGTCGGCGAAAAGGACTGTGACCCGTCTCTTTTCACCCTCGATCCTGTCCCGCTGGGAAAGGATCTTCTCAGTGATCCCGGAGGGGAGGTACTTCTGGATCCTGGCGATCTTCTCGTCAAACGAGAGTGCCCGGGGTTTTGATTCAGAGGGTGGGCTCAGGCCGTGGCCGCAATCACCGCAGAAGCTGTCTTCAGGATCGTTATCGGATTTGCAGTTCGGACAGATCACGACGAGCTTCGTGCCACACTTCCGGCAAAATCTTTTCGTATCAGGATTCTCGGATTGGCATTTATGACATCTCATTGTCTCAAGTCCCCATGAATCCATGAAACAAAAAACCCCGCTCTCTTTTGAGACACGGGGTTTCGATCCTTACCTCATGGCATCACCTTCAGCAGAGGTTGCAATGGGCGTTTCAACTGTTAACTATGCCTATTTCATCTGTCTTTTATGTGTGCCCATCTTATAAATAAGTCAAGAAAATGTTTCGCTGACCGCCGATTGAGGTCCCGGATCTTCAGTGAAGCCGACATTGCGGCTGTCACTGGCCGCCGAATTGTTGTATATTGGCATGCAAAACAAGATGTCGCGCGGTGATGGAAAGGAACCGAACGGGGGAAACGCCATGGAACCGGATCTGTGGTCTCTTTACAGGCAGATGCTGCGGAGCAGGCGCTTCGAGGAAGCCGTGAAGGATCTCTGGGAGAAAGGCGCGATCTCCGGCGAAATGCATCTGGGAATCGGCGAGGAAGCGGTCGCGGCCGGCGTGGTCGGCCATCTCCGGGAAGGGGATGCCATGGCGCTGGATCACCGGGGCACGCCGCCGCTGGTTGCGCGGGGGCTGGATCTGGTCCCGCTCCTTCGCGAATTCCTGGGCCGGGAGGACGGCCTCTGCTCCGGCATGGGCGGGCACATGCACCTCTTTTCTCCGGAGCGCCTTGCCGCTTCCTCCGGGATTGTGGGGGCGGCCGGCCCACTGGCCGCGGGCTTTGCTCTGGCCGCCCAGCATCTCCGACCCGAGAATCTGGCCGTGGCCTTTTTCGGCGACGGCGCGATGAACCAGGGGATGCTGATGGAGGCCCTGAATCTCGCGGTCGTGTGGAAACTGCCTGTCCTCTTCGTTTGCAAGGACAACGCGTGGGCCATCACGACCCGCTCCCCTTCCGTGACCGGCGGTAGCCTTATGGAGCGCGCGCAGAGTTTCGGCATGCCGGCGGCGGAGGTGGACGGATCGGACGTGGAGGCGGTCTGGAAGGCCGCCGGCCGGGGCGTGGCGCAGGCGCGCGGCGGAGACGGCCCCGCGTTTCTTCTGGCCCACTGCTCCCGGATCGAGGGCCATTTTCTGGGCGACCCGCTGCTCCGAGCGGTGCGGAAGCCCCTGCGGCAGATGAAGGAGATGACCGGCCCGCTCGTGCGCAGCGTGCTGGCAAGAGAAGGGCTCCCCCTTCGGGAGCGCGCAGCCGGGCTCGGCGCCGCGATTTCCCTGATCGGCCAAACCGCAAAGGATCAGCGCGGGGCACGCCGCGATCCCCTCGAGATCGCCCGCGGCCGGCTGTCGAAGGAACCGGGCCGGCTCGACGAGCTGCACGCGGAAGTGGATCGCGAGATTGCGCGGGCGGTGGAGACGGCGCTGTCATGACGGCGGCCGGGGGATCATGGAGGCATCAGGAATGAGAACGATGCGCTTTGCCGATGCAATCGAAGATGCGCTGGCCCAGGCCATGGCACGGGATCCCCGGATCGTCATCTTCGGGGAGGATGTCCACACCCTGCGCCTGAACCTCCTGGTGCGCTTCGGAGAGCAGAGGGTCCGCGCCACCCCCATCAGCGAAGCAGCGTTCCTCGGGGCCGCCGTGGGGGCCGCCATGGCGGGGCTGCGGCCGGTGGTGGAGATCATGTTGGTGGACTTCATCGGCGTTGCCGTTGACGCCCTGCTCAACCACGCCGCGAAGATCGAGTCGTTTTCCGGGGGCAGCTGGCGCGTTCCCATGGTCGTCCGCGCGTCCTGCGGCGGCGGTTACGGGGACGGCGGGCAGCACGAGCAGGCGCTGTGGGGCTGGCTGGCGCACATCCCCGGCCTGACGGTGGTGGTGCCGTCAAATCCCGCGGATGCGGGCGGATTGATGATCGCGGCCCTGGAGCAGGACGGGCCGGTGATCTACCTCGAGCACAAGCTGCTCTCCGAGTACTGGCTGGATTACATGGGCAGGGGCGGCCGGAAAACGGTTCATTTCGATATCCCGGCGGAAGGGGCCGGCGGCGCCGTTCCCAATGCGTGGTCCCCGACGCCGATCGGAAAAGCGGCGGTGCGTCGCGAGGGCGGGGACATCACGATGGCGGGCGTGGGCGTGGGCGTCCACCGCGCCCTCGAGGCGGCGGCCGTCCTCGAAGCGAAAGGAGTCTCGGCGGGCGTGCTGGACCTGAGGACCGTCGCGCCCCTGGACCGCGAAGGGATCTGCGAAGCCGTCTCCCGAAGCGGCCGCCTCCTCGTCGTGGACGAGGATTACCGGGACTTCGGGCTTTCCGGGGAAATCGCGGCCGTCGTTCTGGAGGCGGGAATTCCCGTGCGTTATGGCCGGGTCTGCACGGAGGGCACGATCCCCTATGCGCGTGCGGCGGAAGATCGAGCGCTCCCGAACGCGCAGCGCATCGTTGCCGCGGCGCAGCGGCTGATGGAATAAAACCGCCGGATATGTGCGGGTCCCCGAAGGGCTACGCAGCAAGGTGCTTTTTGAACCACGCCAGGTTGCGCTTCCATGCGGCCGCCGGGCAGGCCTCATAAATCGGCACCTGGAAATCGCCGGACAATACTTTGCCTTCGGAAACGGTGATGCCCTCCGCTCACTGCCTGCTTCCGGCCAGCGGGTTGCGGATGAAGAGGAAGGAGGCGTCGCGGCCGTGGATCTTCTCCGCCTCGGCAATCGCCGCTTCGACCGATTCCTTCGGAATGTAGCCGAGATGCTCCGGCAGCGAGGGGTTCTCGGCCCCCGCGACAAAAACGCGGGCCGCGTGGCGAAGGCGTTTCAGCGGGTAGGTGGCCATGATCCCGTGAATGGGGTGGAAGCCGTAGCCGAAGCGGTACTTGTAGAGGTACTCGGGACGGTGGGCGAAATCCTCTTCGAAGAGATCCCGGATCTCGTAAGGGTCGCGCGTGCGGGCGAGGACCCGGTCCCAGACCTCCCGGTAGGAGGGATGGTGGAGTTCGTCCCACCGGTCGGGGCAGGGGGTGGCCAGGATCACGGAGCAGCCGGGCTTGCCCAGGGCCTCGATCACGCCGCCCAGGTACCCCAGACCCGAGGAAACGAGGGTGAGGAGGGGGTTCATGAAGGAAAATGACGCATAGGGGCTCCACTCGGGAATCCCGTAGAGGAGGATGTCCGCCTTCTCGGCGAGCTCCCGCCGCGGCGGGTACTGCTCCTTCAGCAGATCCAGGGCGGCGCGCCGCGTTTCCCCGATGCTGCCCGTCCAGACCCGGGCGACCTGCAGCGGATTGGCGAGGGCCGTCTCCATCTTGAAGATCCGCTCCTTCCCGATTTTCTCGTCGACGAGTTCCCCCATCTCGTCGAGCATGGCGTGCATTCGGTTGTTCTCGATGGACATGGACATGCCGTCGGGGGAGTGGTGCCAGCGGATCGAGCGGTACGTGGAGAGGCCCACGCAGATGGATTTCCAGCCGCCGTTGAAGCCGCGCCACACGACGGTATTGATGTACACCGTAAGGTCGGAATCGACGAGGAGCCGGTTGATTTCAACGTCGCAGCCGCTGCGCGACCTGCCCAGGTACACGAGGTTCTCGGGGTCCTCCGCGTCGTGGCAGACGAGGTTGTAGCCGAACTCCCGCACGAGGCCCTCGCCGATCACCTTCGCCAGTTCCCCGCGGGTGAACTTGCGGTGGAGGGCGTTGGCACAGAGGAGGGTGATGTCCCGGCGCTTCACTCCGGCATGATCGAGCTCCGCCAGGACCGTGCGGATCGCCGGCTCCCACACGTCGCCGTAACAGGGGACCGTCGGATCGTCGAAGGCGATGGTGACCCTCCATCCCGGTTTCGCCGTGTCGCGCAGCGGCGGTCGGTCCAGGGGTTTGCGGAAGGCCTCCCGCAGGGCCGTCTCCAGGCTTTCCACGGGGGGAAGCGCCGTGGAAAGGCCTTGCGGCACGAAGCGGGTCCGGTCGGGGAGTGTGACGGGGATCATCCGGCTGCCGAATACGATCTGGTCATCCATAATGCCCTCCGTAAATGGATAGAGGTAGGTCGTGTTTGAGAAAGGCTGTAACCCGGCTACGGTGTTAGAAGTCCATAGTCACTATAACCGATCCATTGATGCGAGACAAGGGCCAGGAGGTTGAAAGCCATACGGCAAAGCAAATAAAGCCTCAATCCGAAATTGGACCCAAATCTCTACGATGCGATGATCCATACATGAAGCTGGGCTGGCTTTCGAAACGGTGAGTCAGACCCTTGGGACACCTTGATTCTCAAAATAGTAGACAACCTTGTCATCGGTTCGAAGAAAAGTCATGGACGAACAACGGCATGAATCCGAGTTGACAGTCAGTATCGGATGAGACTCTTTTTCAACTGAGATTCCGAAAAAAAAGGGCAGGGCCAATCAAGCTCTGCGACTTATCCAACGGTAAGAACTGCATGTTAGAAAACCTTTGAGCGGAAGTAGATATCTTATTGAACAGCCCTTCATCAGGCCGAACAGATTTCTTCCATTGTGATCATCTCGGGCGGTCCGGCCGGCAAGTGTTCATCATCAGGCATTGTCTCACGGCAGGGCGATGTCCTGCAGTTTGAAAGGCGCCTTCCACAGTGCCTTCGGAGTTGCGAGGTAGACCGTCAACTTCGCGTCCCGGGGCATCGGTTTTTCAAATTCAAACACCCGGATGTCCCCGGTCTTCATTGACGAACCGCTTCGAAGCGGACCGCCGGAGGCATCGGTAAATTCCACATCCACAACCTTTGCATCCGGGTCGGTCATATTCAGGATGACGCTGTTTTCCGAGACCTCCATCATGCTTCCAAAGAGCGCGCCGAGGGCCTTGGCCATCGCCTCCCCCAATTCCCGGATCATTTCCCCTTCTTTCGCCTTGACTTCATTTTTCTGCTGTTCCTTGAACGCGTCAAACTCCTTTTTGGTCATGATCCCCAGCCCGACCCTGCCGGCTTTCAGGGCGCCGTTTTCGATCTTTTTGCCTGCCAGCGTCATGAAAGCAGGAATGGAGGCAACCGCATTCGGATCTCTTCCCGGAGAAAAGATGGTGACCTCGCCGGACACTTCCTTCACCACCGTTGCCTTCCGGGAGGGATTCTTAAGTCTGGCTTCAATCTCGACCAGGCCCGCGCGGTTTTCATCCGGTTTGGCGAAATCTCTGCTTCCTGACTCGTCTTTTTTGATGAGGTCGCGACCGGTGTCGTCGGTCGCCTTCGCTACCGCCAGTTTCACGCCCCGGGCATCCGACAGGGCATCCCCCATGATTTTGAACTTGATTTCGAGTCCGGCAAAGAACTGTCCCGTCGTGCGCGAATCCTTGACCTCGCTGACCGACACGTTCACGTCCGCGGCGAAGGCATAGGAGGCAATAAGACTAATGGCGATACTGATCAGCAATCGTTTCATGCGGCCACCTCCAAGAATAGATTTGATTAGACGAGTCATATGTTTTGCGCCGGGCTTGAAAACAGCGGCCGGCCTTGGGAGTGCGGGCCAGGCGCTATGTTTTCTCCTTCAGGGTCTTCCCGATCGAAAACGCCCCGCCCAGCAGGCTGCCCGTGCCGCAGTAGAGCTGGGCCTCCGGCACATAGGAAAAGGGCCTGACCCTGGCGATGTCCGGCATTCCCCGATCGTCGAGAACCCCTTCTTCGGCCTTGACGTCCAGGATTTCCCCGATGAACTGCGTGTGCATCCCGATCTCGATCTGCCGGATCAGTTTGCACTCGAGGCAAAGCGGGAATTCCTCGATATAAGGGGCGTTGACCAGGGCGCTTTTCACCGGTGTCAGACCGGACGCTTTAAACTTATCCGTGTTCCTTCCGGACGCCATCCCAAAGTAATCCGCATGGGCAACATGCTTTTCGGAGGGGATGTTGATCGTGAAGGCGCCCTGCGCGACAATGTTTCCGTAGGTGTAGGTGGCTTTTCTCAAAGACACCGCGACGCAGGGAGGAATGGAGCAGCAGATCCCGCCCCAGGCCGCCGTCATGACGTTGGGCTCGCCCATCGCGTTGTAGGTTCCCACCACCAGGACCGGCGCGGGATAGATGATTGTCTTCGCACCCATCGATTTCTTCATGATGTCCTCCAGTCTGTCAATGGTTGAATTTTAATGTACTTCAGAAAAATTGGAAAGAAATAATTATGCGGGGCTTTGTTGCCGGAAACATTACCGGCAGTTTTTTCTTGACAAGAGGATGCGCTTCCCTTACTAAAGTCCATCGTTTGATGGAATCATAGGATGGAATGAAAGCGATGGAAACCGCACTCGAGAAGGCGCGCAAAGACCCCGAATCCATGAAGGCCCGGATTCTCAACGTGGCCCGGCGCATCTTCGGCGAATACGGCTTCCACGGCACCACCACCCGCATGATCGCCCAGGAGGTGAGGATCGACATCTCCACTCTTCACTATCACTGGGGGGAGAAGAAGGACCTCTACGAGGCCGTCATTCTGGACATCAACAAGGACCTCGGCCAGAGCCTCCGGGACGTGGAAGAGGTCATACACGGGAGGCCGCTGGCGGAGCGGCTGGCCATCGCGATCGACGACATGACGGACTACCTCTTCGCCCACCCCGACATCTCCAACCTCATCCTCTTCCGCTACTTCGGCAAAACCCGCCACGACGCCAGCCTGGATTTCAACGTGCCCGAATTCACCGCCGACATTGCGCGCTCCATGGGCCTGACGAAGGACGTCAAGCGGGTAAAGCCGGAAGCCATGATGGAAGTGCTGGTCGTGATGAACGCCATCCACAGCTTCATTTCCGGCGAGGATTTTTTCCGCTCCATGACCCGCCTGGAGCGCGATGCCTATATCGAGACGGTCAAATCAACGCTTAAATTTGTGCTGATCCCGGCCTTTGTCCAGCGGGAGCAGCGGAACATGAAGGATCCGGATCATCGTTTGAAGCCGACATAGAGCCGAAAAACAGGCTCCGGTCCGCGTGACCGATATTTCCATAAGATTGACGGGGCGCGTCCGGGCCGTTTTTCGAAGAACCCGGTCTGACTGTTGGAAAAAAAGAAGGAGGAGACATGGCACTCAACATGGATGCGCTTGGAAAACCTATCGGCCCGGTCACCAAGCAATACGACTGGAAGGACGTCGTCCTTTACGCTTTGGGCATCGGCGCGGGATTCGACGAGCTCGACTACACCTACGAGAAGAACCTCAAGGTAATCCCCACGTTCTCGATCGCCTCGATCTTCGACTTTCTGGGCCACATTGCGGCGGCTTCGAACATCAATCTCGCCGGTGTCCTGCACGGGGAACAGGAGCTGATTTTTCACCGGCCCATTCCGCCGTCCGGGAGTTTCGTGACCACCGGCAAGGTCAGCCGCTACTACGACAAGGGCCCCAAGGGGGCGCTCGTCATCGGGGAGAGCGAGACCTGCGACGCTGGCGGCCGGAAGCTCTTCACCAACATCATTACGATTTTTGCCCGTCTCGATGGCGGTTTCGGTGGGGAGAACGCCCCCCAGAAGGACGTGATCTTTCCGGACCGTAACGCCGATTTCACGGTGACGGCCGCTCCCTCGCCGGATCAGCCGCTGCTCTACCGGCTCTCCGGCGATGTCTTCCAGCTCCACGCCGATCCCGAGTTCGCCCGCATGGTCGGGTTTGAAAAGCCGATCATGCACGGCCTGTGCACTTTCGGCTACGCCTGCCGGGCGCTCATGGCCAGCTTTGTCCCCGGCGAGCCGGAAAAGGTGCGGCGCCTGGGGTGCCGCTTTTCCAGGACGCTCTATCCCGGGGAGCCGATCCGGATCCTCATCTGGAAAGCGGAAGACGGCAAGGCGGTCTGGCGCGTCATCAACGCCGCAAACGGGGATCTGGTCATCGACAACGGGGTCTTCGAGTACGGCCCGGTCCCGAAGGACGAGATCCGCTTTGACGGGCGCGTGGCCGTCATCACCGGCGCCGGCGGCGGTCTCGGCAGGGCCTATGCCCTGGAACTTGCGAAGCGCGGTGCGAAGGTGGTGGTCAACGATTTCGGCGGCGCCCGGGACGGGGAAGGTCGGGGATCCGCGTCCCCGGCCGATCAGGTGGTCCGGGAGATTCAGGATCTGGGGGGCGATGCCGTGGCGAATTACGACAGCGTGGCCACCTCCGAAGGGGGCGAAAGAATCGTCCGGACGGCGCTGGATGCCTTCGGGCGCGTGGACATCCTGATCAACAACGCCGGCATCCTGCGGGACAAGGGACTCCTCAAGATGGAGCCGGAAAACTGGAAGATCGTGCTCGACGTCCACCTCAACGGCGCCTACCATGTCACCCGGCCCGCCTTCGCGGCCATGCGGGAGCAGGGCTACGGGCGGATCGTCATGACGACCTCCGCGGCCGGCCTCTACGGTAATTTCGGCCAGACCAACTACAGCGCGGCCAAGATGGGGCTGGTGGGGTTCATGAACACCCTGAAGCTGGAGGGGAGCAAGTACAATGTCAAGGTCAATACGATCGCGCCCATCGCGGCCTCCCGCCTGACGGCCGATATCCTCCCTCCGGATCTGCTGGACAGGATGAAGCCGGAATTCGTGGCGCCGCTGGTCCTCTATCTGTGTGCGGAGGAGTGCCCCGTGAGCGGCAAGATCTACAATGCCGGCATGGGCTTCTACAACCGGGCGGCAGTCATGACCAGCCCGGGAACCGTCATCGGCGACGGGAAATCCGTCCCCGCTGTGGAGGACGTGGCCGCCCAATGGGAGAAGATCCTGAGCCTGAAGGGCGCCCGGGAATACGAGCAGCTCAACGATCTCGTGCTGGGCGATATGCTGGCGGCGCTGCAGCCGAAGCCCGCGGCGCCGGATGCCTCCCGCCGGGGCGGGGACGGCGGCGAAGGTGGCGGAATTTTCGCGGGCATGCCGAACTCCTTTCAGGCCGACGCCGCCCGGGGCGTGGACGTGGTCTTTCAGTTCACCATCGGCGGCGAAGGCGGCGGCGACTGGGTGGTCGCCGTCAAGGACGGGGCCTGCCGGGTCGAGCCGGGCATCCACGCCAAGCCGAACACGACGGTCCGGATGGACGGCGCGGACTTCCTGGCCATGATGGCCGGTAAGCTGTCGGCCATGCAGGCCTACACGTCGGGCAAGATCAAAATCGGCGGCGACCTGATGAAATCGCAGCTGATCGAAAAGCTGTTCAAATTCTGAAGGAGGAGCGCAATGATCGGAATCACGTCTTACGGCGCCTATATTCCCCGGCTGAGGCTGAACCGGATGTCGATCTTTCAGGCCATGGGGTGGTTCGCGCCGGCCATCATCATGGTGGCCCAGGGAGAGCGGTCCATGTGCAACCACGACGAGGACAGCCTGACCATGGCCGTCGCGGCGGCGTGCGACTGCCTCGCCGGAAAGGACCGGGACGCCGTCGATGCGGGCTACCTCTGCTCCACCACGCTGCCCTTCGCCGACCGGCAGAATGCCGGCATCCTGGCCACGGCCCTCAACCTCCGGGACGATATCGTTACGGCCGACTTCACCTCGTCCCTCAAGGCCGGGACCACGGGGCTCCTGGCCGCGCTCGACGCCGTGAAGGCCGGCAGCCGCAGGAGCGTTCTGGTGACGGCGACGGACAAGCGCGAGACCCGGCCGGCCTACTTCTACGAGATGTGGTTCGGCGACGGGGCGGCCTCGCTTCTCGTGGGCGACCGGGATGTCATCGCCGAGTTCGTCGGCTCGCACTCCGTCTCCTATGATTTCGTGGATCACTACCGGGCGGCCGGCCGCCGCTTCGATTACATGTGGGAGGAGCGGTGGCTGCGGGAAGAGGGGTACGGCAAGATCATTCCCGAGGCCGTCAACGGCCTTCTCGGGAAGTTGAACCTCTCCATGAAGGACGTGGACCGGCTGGTTTTCCCCTGCTTCTTCAAGGCGGAGCACCGGGCGCTGGCCGGAAAGCTGGGGGCCGGGCCGGAGAAGGTCATCGACAACATGCACGAGGTCTGCGGGGAAACGGGCGCCGCCCACCCCCTGGTCATGCTCGTGGCCGCCCTGGAGCAGGCGAAGCCCGGCGACGGCATCCTGGTCGCCGGATTCGGCCAGGGGTGCGACGCCCTCTTCTTCCGCGTGACGGACGGAATCGCCCGGCTGGCGCCGCGGCAGGGCGTCCGGGGCTCCCTGGAGAACAGGAAGACCATCGACAACTACATGAAGTTTCTGAAGTTCAGAAACCTGATCGACCCGGAGCTGGGAATCCGGGCCGAGGCGCCGACGCAGACGGCCATGACGACGCTCTGGCGGAAGCGAAAGATGATCACGGGCCTCGTGGGCGGGATCTGCCGCGACTGCGGCACGCCCCAGTACCCGAAGATGGACATCTGCGTGAACCCCGCCTGCGGGCATGTCCGGACCCAGGACGACTATGCGTTTGCCGACCGGCCCGCGAAGGTCATGACTTTCACCGGCGACCTGCTCGCCGTCTCCGTCGATCCTCCCGCCATCTACGGCATGATCCAGTTCGAAGAGGGCGGCCGGTTCATGGCGGACTTCACGGACTGCGAACTGAATGACCTGAAGGTCGGCATGCCCGTCCGGCTTTCCTTCCGGAGAAAGATCACCGACGACGAGCGCGGCTTTGCCGGGTACTTCTGGAAGGCCGTTCCGCAGCCCGGCGCGGCGGGCCGTGCGGACGGAATTCGCTTCGACGGGCGGGTGGCCATCGTCACGGGGGCCGGCGCCGGACTGGGGCGCGCCTACGCGCTGGAGCTGGCCCGGCGCGGCGCCAGCGTGGTGGTCAACGACTTCGGCGGCGCCCGGGACGGAGCGGGGCAGGGATCCAGCTCCCCGGCCGACCGGGTCGTGCAGGAAATCCGGGATGCCGGCGGCGAGGCGGTCGCCAATTACGACAGCGTTGCCACGCCGGAAGGGGGAGAAGGCATCGTCCGGACCGCCCTGAAGGCCTTCGGCCGGCTGGACATCCTCATCAACAACGCCGGCATCCTTCGGGACAAGGGCTTCCTGAAGATGGAGCCGGAGAACTGGAAAGCCGTGCTGGACGTGCACCTCAACGGGGCCTACCACGTGACCCGCCCCGCCTTCGCGGCCATGCGGGACGGCGGCTACGGCCGCATCGTCATGACCACCTCGGCGGCGGGCCTCTACGGAAATTTCGGCCAGACCAACTACAGCGCGGCCAAGATGGCCCTCGTCGGGCTCATGAACACGATCCGGCTGGAGGGCCAGAAGTACAACATCAAGGTCAATACGTCGCCCCGGTGGCCGCCTCGCGGCTGACGGAGGATGTCATGCCGCCGGACATGTTCGAAAAGCTGAAGCCCGATTACGTTGCCGGGATCGTTGCCTATCTGTGTTCCGAGGCGTGCCGGGAGTCCGGCGCCGTCTTCAATGCGGCGGCCGGCTACTACAGCCGGGCGGCGATCCTGACCGGTCCGGGCGTCACCCTCGGGGACGGAAAGACCCCCCCGACGCCGGAAGACATTCGGGATCACTGGGCGCAGATCGGCAGCATGGAGGGCGCCCGGGAACTGGGGGACGCCAATGCGGCCGTCATTTCCTTCATGACGCCGCCGCAATCCGCGGACGGGGGCAGGGCGAAGGAGGAAAAGCCGGGACTGACCGTCAGCGACATCTTCGCGCGGATGCCCGAGGCCTTCAACGCGGAGAAGGCGGCCGGCAAGGACCTGGTCTTTCAGTTCAGCATCTCCGGCCCCGGCGGCGGCGACTGGTCCGTCACCGTCCGGGACGGCGCCTGCCGCGTGGAGGCGGGCAAGGCGGAAAAGCCGACGACGACCATCCGCATGGCGGACGAGGATTTCGTCCAGCTCATTCAGGGCAAACTGGACGGCATGCAGGCCTTCAGCGCCGGGAAACTGAAGGTGGAGGGCGACATCATGAAGTCCCAGCTCATCGGGAAGCTGTTCACGTTCAAATGATGTCGGCATCGCTTGTTTACTGACTTTAAAGCGGACAATTTTCGGGGAGGTGCGGAGAATGGCATCGGGAATCAAAGACAAGGTCGCGATCATCGGGATGGGCTGCACCCGCTTCGGCGAGCGCTGGGATATGGGCGGCGAGGAGCTGATGGTGGAGGCCTTCACGGAGTGCCTGGCCGATGCGGGCATCGAGAAGAAGGACATCCAGGCGGCCTGGCTGGGCACCTGCATGGATGAGGTGAACATGTACAAGAGCGCCACGCCGATGGGCGCGGCCCTGCGCCTGCCCCACATCGCCGTCACCCGGGTGGAGAACTTCTGCGCCACCGGCACGGAGGCGTTCCGTGCGGCGGCCTACGCCGTCGCCTCCGGGGCCTATGACATCTGCCTGGCCATGGGGGTGGAAAAGCTGAAGGACACGGGCTACGGCGGGCTCCCCAACCCCGGCTCCAACTTCGGCACGCTGAGCTGGCAGTGGATGCCCAACGCCACGGCGCCCGGGCTCTTCGCCCAGCTGGCCTCGGCCTATGCGGCCAAGTACCGGATCTCCGAGAGGGACCTCAAGCAGGCCATCGCCCACGTGTCCGTGAAGAGCCACGCCAACGGCGCGCTCAACCCCAAGGCCCACCTGCGGAAGGCGGTTTCGATGGACCAGGTCTGCGCCGCGCCGATCATCTCCCACCCGCTGGGGCTGTTCGACTGCTGCGGCGTCAGCGACGGCGCCGCCTGCGCCATCCTGACCACGCCGAAAATCGCGAAGCGGCTGAAGAAGAGAGACCTGGTCGCTGTCAAGGCCCTGCAGGTGTCCGTCAGCAGCGGCTATGAAGGGGGATTCAACGAGTGGGACGGCGCGCATTTCGTGACGACCAGCAAGTGCAGCACCGAGGCGTACCGCGAGGCGGGCATCGCCGACCCGCGGGAGGAGATCAGCATGATGGAGCTCCACGACTGCTTCTCCATCACCGAGCTGGTCACGTACGAGGACCTGCACATCTCGGAGCGCGGCCGGGCCTGGCGGGACGCCCTGGACGGGCTCTACGACCGGGACGGCAAGGTGCCCGCCCAGGTGGACGGGGGGCTGAAATGCTTCGGCCACCCCATCGGGGCGTCCGGGCTGCGCATGATCTATGAAATGTATCTGCAACTGCTCGGCCGTGCCGGAAAGCGGCAGCTCGAAAGCCCGCGCTGCGGCCTCACGCACAATCTGGGCGGGTTCCCCCACCAGAATGTCTGCGCCATCTCGATCGTCGGAAAATACGGGAAATAGCGGCGAAGCCGTCCCGCGAGTAAGGAAGGAGGAGGAATGGACATCATTCAATACAGCGACGAGCACAGAATCTTTCGGCAGACGCTGCGGAAATTTCTGGAAAAGGAGGTCATCCCCCACGTCGAGGCGTGGGAGGAGGCGGGGATCGTTCCCCGAAGCGCCTGGAAAAAGATGGGCGAGCAGGGGTTCCTCTGCACCGCCGTTCCCGAGGCCTACGGCGGCGCGGGAGGCGATTTCCTCTACTCGGTCATCGTGATCGAAGAAATGACCCGGACGAACCACGGCGGTCTGGCGGCGGCGCTGCACAGCGACGTCATCGTGCCCTATATCGTTGCCTTCGGCTCGGAGGAGCACAGGAAAAAGTACCTGCCCGGGTGCGTCACCGGCGACATCATCACGGCCATTGCCATGACGGAGCCGAACACCGGCAGCGACCTGGCGGCGATCAAGACCGCGGCCGTCGCGCAGGGAGACCAAGTGGTCATCAACGGGCAGAAGACCTTCATCAGCAACGGCATCAACTGCGACCTGCTGATCCTGGCGGCGAAGGACCCGGCCGTCGAGAATCCCCACCGCGCCGTCGATCTCTACCTGGTGGAGGCAGGAACTCCCGGATTCGAGAAGGGGCGGAAGCTCAAGAAGGCCGGCTGGCACAGCCAGGACACGGCGGAACTCTATTTCACCGACTGCCGGATCCCCGTAACGAACCGCCTCGGGGCAAAGGGCTCCGGCTTCATCCATCTCATGACGAAGCTACAGCAGGAGCGGCTGGTGTGCGCCGTCGGCGCCGTGGCGGCGGCGGAATACATGCTGGAGATCACGATCCAGTACTGCAAGGAGCGGACGGTCTTCGGCAAGCCGCTCTCCAAGTTCCAGAACACCCAGTTCGAGATTGTCGAGATGGCGACGGAGGTCCGGCTCGGACGGACCTTCCTGGACAAGCTGATCGCGGACCACATGGAGGGCCGGGAGATCGTCGTGGACGTCTCCATGGCCAAGTACTGGACGACGGACATGGCCTCGCGGGTGGCGGACCGCTGCCTTCAGCTTTTCGGCGGGTACGGCTACTGCGAGGAATATCCCATCGCGCGGGCATGGCGGGACATCCGCGTCACACGCATCTTCGCCGGCACGAACGAGATCATGAAAACCATCGCGGCCCGGTTCATGGGGCTGTGAGATCGGTCGAACGTTTTTAATTTCGAAAGGAGGGTGTTATGTCTGGAGCGCTGAACAGTCTGAAGGTGCTGGATTTCACGACGCTGCTGCCCGGTCCCTACGCCACCATGTGCCTGGCCGACATGGGCGCCGACGTGCTCCGGGTCGTCTCCGGCTCGCGGCCCGATCTGGTGGACTTCTTCCCCCCCATGGTCCCGGGCACGAAGCTGTCCGCGGCGTCGACGCAACTGGGGCGCAACAAACGCTGCATGGCCCTGAACCTGAAGGACCCCCGGGCGATCAAAATCATCCACCGGCTCATCGCCGATTACGACATCGTCATCGAGCAGTTCCGCCCCGGCGTCATGGCGAAGCTCGGGCTCGACTATGAAAGCCTGAAGAAGGTCAACCCCGCCGTGATCTACTGTGCCATCACGGGCTACGGCCAGACGGGCCCGCTCCGGGACCGGGCCGGCCACGATATGAACTACATCGCCCGCTCCGGCATCGTGTCCTATTCGGGGAAAAAGGAGTCCGGTCCGGCGCTGGTGAGCATGCAGATCGCCGACATCGCCTCCGGCTCCAACAATGCCGTCATCGGGATCCTCGCCGCGGTCGTCCACCGTCATGCGACGGGCCGGGGGCAGTCGATCGATGTCTCCATGACCGACGGAATGATCGCCTTCAACGCCATGTACGGGGCGGGCTTCCTGGTGGACGGCAAGGACCCGGAGCGTGAAGGGATCCTTCTGAACGGAGGCTCCCTGTACGATTATTACGAGACGAAGGACGGCCGGCATGTCAGCTTCGGGGGGCTCGAACCCCAGTTCTTCGCCAACTTCTGCAACACGATCGGCCGCCCGGACCTGATCCCCGGCGGCGTCTTCCCCAGGGGCGTCGCGAAGATCAAGAAGGAAATCCGGGAGATTATCCTCATGAAAACCCGGGACGAGTGGGTGGAGATCTTCAACAGGACCGACGCCTGCTTCGAGCCGGTCATGACGCTCACCGAGGTCTTCAGCGACGCGCTGGCCCTGGAGCGGGGCATGCTGGTTGAGGTGGACCTTCCGACCGGCGGCAAGGTCAGGCAGATTGCCAATCCCATCAAATTCTCGGGGACGCCACCTGAGTACCGGCACGGCGGCGTCACGGCCGGGACCCATACCCGGGAGGTCCTGACCGGCCTGGGCTACACGGACAGGGAGATCGGGGAATTCGAAGAGACGGGCCTGTTCAAATGATTTGAAAATCCGCGGACTCCTTGAAAGCGGGTCCGCAAAAAATCCGTTTATCAAAAGAAACCGGGAAAGGAGCAGTGCGATGGATCTTAAAGATGTCAAGGCAGTGGTGACCGGCGGCGCCTCCGGCCTGGGGGAGGCCTGTGTCCGGATGCTGGCGGGGGCCGGCGCGAAGGCGGCCATTTTCGACATGGCCGTCGAGCGGGGCGAGAAGCTGGCCGCGGAACTCGGGGAGAATGTCATTTTTGTGAACACGGACGTCACGAACGACGAGGGCGTCCAGGCGTCCGTCGCCAGGGCCGTCGAAGCCTTCGGGGCGATCAACGGCGCCATCAACTGCGCCGGCGTCGGGGCCGCCTCCAAGGTCTTTTCCAAGAAGGGGCCCTACCCCCTGAAGGCCTTCAACTGGGTGGTCCAGATCAACCTCATCGGCACCTTCAACGTCATCCGCCTGGCGGTGGCGCAGATGGTGAAGAACCCGCCGAATGCCGAGGGAGAGCGGGGCGTGATCGTCAATACCGCCTCCGCGGCAGCCTTCGACGGCCAGATCGGGCAGGCGGCCTACAGCGCCTCGAAGGCGGGCGTCGTGGGGATGACCCTCCCCATCGCCCGGGAGTGCGCCGACTACGGGATCCGGGTGGCCACTATCGCCCCGGGGCTGTTCAACACGCCCATGCTGGCCCAGCTTCCGCAGGAGATCCGGGACGCGCTCGGGCAGAGCGTTCCCTTCCCGAAAAGGCTGGGGAACCCGGTGGAGTATGCCATGCTGGCGCGGCACATCTTCGAGAACACGATGATCAACGGCGAAGTGATCCGCCTCGACGGGGCGCTTCGAATGGCGGCAAAATAAGAGAGAGTAGAGACAGGGAGGAACCATGAGTCATCACGATAAGGACGAAATCGTCATCGTCAGCGCCGTGCGGACGCCCTTCAGCCGGTTCGACACCGCCATGGCGGACATCGCGAGCATCGATCTGGCCGTTATGGTCATGAAGGAGGTCATCGGGCGGGTGGGCGTGAAACCGGAGGAAGTGGACGAGATCAACTACGGGAGCTGCGTCATGGCGGAGATGGCCCTGGAGACGGACATCCCCGCGCGGCAGGCCTCGCTCCTGGCGGGCTTTCCGCCGGAGAATATCTCCTGCACCCTCGACCGGGCCTGCTGCTCGTCCCTGACGGCCCTGCGCATGGGCGTGCGGGCCATTCGGGCCGGGGAGGCGGAGGTCTGCATGTCCGTCGGCTCCGAGAACATGCCCCGGACGCCCCACCTGGCCCCGGGGCTGCGAAAGGGCACGCGCCTGGGGCACATCCGCCTCATCGACGGCCTGTTCGAGCTGGGATACGGCGCAAAGGGGTTCGCCCCGGTGGCGGTCGACGCGGGGGAGGTCGCCCTGGAGTACGGAGTCACCCGGGAGATGCAGGACGCCTGGGCCTGCCAGACCCAGGAGCGCTACGCGCAGGCCTTTGCCGCGGGGAAGTTCAAGGTCGGCGAGGAGATCCTGCCCGTGGTCATCCCGCAGAGGAAAGGGGATCCCCTGGTCATCGACCGGGACGAGTCGCCCCGGCGGACGACCCTGGAGGCCCTGGCGAAGCTGAAGCCCGTCTACGGGAGCCCCACGATCACCGCCGGCAACGCCCCGCCCATCAGCGCCGGGTCCAGCGCCATTCTCTACATGACGCGGCGCAGGGCCGAGGAGAAAGGCCTGAAGCCGCTGGCCACCATTCTTGCCGCCATCGGCACGGCGACGAAGCCGCGGGACATTCCCGTCATTCCCGCCCTGACCATCCAGGCGGCCCTGAAGCGGGTCGGGTTGACCATCGACCGGATGGACCTGATCGAGATCAACGAGGCCTTCGCCGCCATGCCGCTCGTGTCCACGAAGATTCTCGCGGAGGGCGACGAGGCGAAGTGGAAGGCGCTCCAGGAAAGGACCAACGTCAACGGCGGCGCCATTGCCATCGGCCATCCGGTGGGCGCCAGCGCGGGCAGAATCACCATGCACCTGGCCTACGAACTGCAGCGCCGGGGCGGCGGGTATGGCGTTGCCTCCATCTGCGGCGGGCTGGCCCAGGGTGAGGCGGTGATCCTGAAAGTGTGAATGGAATGATGACCGGGGCGAATGCATTTTCCGGTTCGCTTCGGCGAATAAGGGGGATGCTTTAATCAAAAACAGGAGGGGAGAATCATGGAATGGCAAGATGAGTACCGCAAGAAATGCGTTTCGATGGAAGAAGCGGCAAAACAGGTCAAATCGGGGGATACGGTCGTCACGGCGCTGGGCATCGCCGCCAACTCGGCGGACCTGTACCACGCCATCCTGAACCGCCACGCGGAGCTCAGGGGCGTCAACATCATTGACGCCGTGCAGGTGCGCCCCTGCAAACTCTACGATCCGGAGTTCATGGCCGGCATCGACGGCCACATCAACTACATGCCCGCCTTCGGGATGATCACCATCCGGAAGATCAACGCCACCCTGCAGACCGATTTTCTGCCGATTATGAGCTCCGACAGCGGCCGGAAGATCGGGCTGCTGGCCGACGTATTCGCCTGCATGACGACGCCGCCCAACAAGCAGGGGTACGTGAACCTCGGGCTGACCAACTTCTACACCATGCAGACCGTCCGCGAAGGCCGGGCGTCGGGCAAGCAGCGGGTGACGATCGCCGAGGTGAACGAGCAGATGCCCACGATCTTCGGGAACAACTGGATGCACGTCTCCGAGTTCGACTTCTTCGTGGAGCACGCCACGCCGATCCCCGCCTTCAAGCGCGCCGACCCGGGCGAACGGGAGAAGAAGATCGCCGGCCACGTCCTGGAGCTCCTGAAGGACGGCGACACCATCCAGATGGGCATCGGCATGATTCCCGAGGCCGTGGTCAGCGGCCTGGAGGGGAAGCACGACCTGGGGGTCCTGACGGAGATGTTTCCCATCGGACTGCCCGATCTGGTAAAAAAAGGCATCGTGACCAACGCCCGCAAGCCGCTGCACAAGGGCATCACCATCGCCACCTTCTGCATCGGCGACCAGGGGCTCTACGACTATGTCGCCGAGAACCCGGCCTGCGAGTTTTTCCCCGCCTCCTACACCAACAACCCCGCCATGATCGCCCAGCACCCCAACCTCGTCGCCATCAACATGGGGCTGATGGTCGATTTCAGCGGGCAGATTTGCTCCGAGGGGGTGGGGCACCGGATGATCAGCGGGTCCGGCGGCCAGCTCGACTTCATGATCGGCGCGGCCTACTCCGAAGGCGGCCGGGGCATCACCCTGATGTCCGCCGCCCGGACCATGAAAGACGGGTCGCTGGTTTCCGCCATCGTCCCGGAACTGCCCGCCGGATCGCCCGTGACGGTTCCCCGGACCCTGGCCGACTACGTGGTCTCGGAATACGGCATCGCCCAGCTCCGCTACAAGTCGCGGCGGCAGCGGGCGGACGCGCTGATCAGCATCGCCCACCCGGACCTGCGCGGTGAGCTTCGCGACAGCCTGAAAAAGAGGTTTTATCCCAAACCCTCCCAATCGTGAGGGTGGGCGGACGGAAAAAGTCATTTTCCCGCATCCCTCCCGGTCGTCCGCCGGGAGGGGCGTGGGTATCGAAGAGGGGGGTATCGAAAAAAACAAAACCGCCGTTCATCGATCGACAAGGAGGGGACCATGCGATTTGAGAGAATCTGGCACAAGTGTTACCCCGCCGGCGTGCCGGCGGAGATCGATTTCGATAAAATCACCATGCCCGCAGTCCTGACGCGGACCGCGGGGCGCTTTCCGGACCGCGACGCGCTGATCTTCATGGGGACGCGGATCACCTACCGGGAGCTGGAGGGCCTCGTCAACCGGTTCGCGCGCGCCCTGACCGCCCTGGGGGTCAAAAAGGGGGACAAGGTGGCCATGATCCTGCCCAATGTTCCCCAGCTCGTCATTGCCGAATACGCCGTCTTCCGGATCGGCGGTGTGAACGTCATGAACAACCCGCTCTACACGGAGAAGGAGCTCACCCACCAGCTCAACGACTCCGATTCGACCGTTCTGGTCACCCTGGACATGTTCCACCCCGTCGCAGCGAAACTTCGGGAAAACACGGGGGCCAAAAAGGCGATTCTCTGCTCGCTCGCCGATTACCTGCCGGAACCCCTGAAACCGATGTTCCCGCCGGCCGACGTTCCCGCTCAGGAGGGCGTTTACCGGTTTCTCGACCTCATCGGCGCTTATCCGGATGCACCGGTCGAGAACGTCCCCGCCCTGGAGGACCTGGGCGCCCTCATCTACACCGGGGGGACGACGGGACTCAGCAAGGGCGTCATGCTGAGCCACGCCAACATCTCCTTCAACACCCAGCAGTTTCGGGGCTGGTATCCCGAGTCGAAGGACGGGGAGGAGAGCCTGCTGGCCATCTTTCCCTTTTTCCACGCCGCCGGCTGGACAGGCCTGCAGAACACCTCCATCTACGCCGGCTGGACGGACATCCTCGTGCCCCGGCCGGAGCCGGACCGGATTCTCGATCTCCTGGAGAAATTCAAGCCGACGCTGCTTCCCGGCGTCTCCACGATCTTCGTCGCCCTGCTGAACAATGAGCGCTTCCGGAAGATGGACCTGTCCTTCCTGAAGGCCTATCTCACCGGCTCCGCCCCGATGGCCGTGGAAACGATTCAGCAGCTCAAGGAGCGGCGGGATGTCCCGCTGATCAACGTGTACGGGCTCACGGAGATTACGCCCATGGGGACGGCGACGCCCTGGGGAGGCGACGAGAAGCCCGGCTCGGTCGGAATCCCACTGTCCAACACGGACCTGAAGATCGTCGACCTGGAAACGGGCAAAAAGGAGATGAAGATCGGCGAAGCCGGCGAGATCTGCTTCAAGGGCCCCCAGGTCATGATGGGGTACTACAAGAACCCGGAGGAGACAGCCAAGGTGCTCATCGACGGCTGGCTCTACACCGGCGACATCGGGTTCATGGACACGGACGGCTACGTGACCATCGTGGACCGGAAGAAGGACATGATCATCGCCAGCGGCTTCAACATCTACCCCAAGGAGATCG
>CAVPWE010000004.1:0-88396 GCA_963709485.1 uncultured delta proteobacterium | reverse complement strand
TTGGTGCCGGAGGTCGGAATTGAACCGACATGACCGCAAGGGTCGGGGGATTTTGAGTCCCCTGCGTCTACCAGTTTCACCACTCCGGCACGGGCGGCAGATTACCATAGAGGAGGTCTGAAATGTCAAGAAAAATGTATTGACAGAGCGCAAAACGCCATGCTAATGGTTGCGCTCCCGGCGGCGGAAAATTGGGGTTGTAGCTCAGTTGGGAGAGCGCTTGAATGGCATTCAAGAGGCCGGGGGTTCGACTCCCCCCAGCTCCACCAAATCAATAAAGGGGTTGCGCTGGTCATCGATCGGCAGCCCCTTCTTTTTTTACCGGAACGAAGGAGAAATGCCATGCCGCGGAAAGGCGACAAGGTTTTTTGCATCAACCATCCCGACGAAGAACTGGCAATCCTGAATGAGAATGACGCCAACACCTTTCATTTGATCCGCCTGGGCTTCCTCAAGGGCGGATACAACTACGGCTTGCACGACAAATCGACGGGTTTCGACGTCTTCGGCTGCCGGAAATGCGGCTACGTCGAATTCTATCTGACACCGAAGGAGCTGAAGGTGCTCGCCGAGCCGAAGGCATAGGATCATTCAGCAGCAGCATCATGGCCAGGATTCTGATCGTCTATCACTCGCAGACGGGGAACACGGAGAAGATGGCGCTGGCCGTTGCGGAAGGCGCCCGCAGCATCGAAAAGGCCGAGGTCGCTCTCCGGAAAGCCCCGGACGCCTCGATCGACGACCTGCTGCAGGCGGACGGCCTCGCGATCGGCACGCCGGAAAACTTCGGCTACATGTCCGGCATGATCAAGGATTTTTTCGACCGGACCTATGTCGCCGCCCAGGACAAGGTCTTCCGCAAGCCCTACGTCGTTTTCATCAGCGCCGGCAACGACGGCACGGGCGCCCTGAACGCGATCGAACGAATCGCGCTGGGCTACAAACTCAAGAAAGTCTACGAACCGGTGATCTCCAAGGCGCGGGTGACGGAGGAAATCCTGGAGCGATGCCGGGAGCTGGGGGCCACGCTGGCCGGCGGCTGCCAGATGGGGATCTACTGACAGCGTTTTCAGAGCCTGCCGCAAGTCTCCCATTGCGGGAGCGCGGGCGGCAATCCCGCCTTTCTCAGTGCTTCTTCCCCTGCAGGACCTCGATGAACGCCTCGATCCGGGTCTCGATCTGGCTCTCGGAAAACTTCCGCTCGTCCGTCATGTCCGCCTCCAGCATCAGTGAAGGGATTCCCTTTTCCCGCTCGACGATGCGCTGAATGTCGTACTGGCCCAGCGAATAGGGCTTGCAGCTCCGGTTCGAGTGCATGACGATGCCGTCCACGTCGTACTTGTCCACCATGGCCATGACGCTCCGGGCCATCTCGTCCACGCCGATGTTCAGGTAGATCCGGGCGTGGCACTCGGCCATGCTCTCCAGGAAATTGTTTTCGTCCACGTATTTGAGGGCCGTGCACCAGGCCGAGGTGTAGGTGTCGGCCACCAGGCAGGCGCCCTGGGCGGCGAATTTCTCGGATAGCCATTTCGTCCGGTACCAGACGGGCAGGTTGTCCCAGAGCAGGCGGTACCTCTCCTCGGGCACGGCGCCGATGCCGTCGGCGACCCGCTGCTTCATCTCCGCCAGCAGGGTTTCATAGTAGTCCACCACCGGCCGGGTCCCGCGCAGCGTCACGATCAGGGCCAGATGGAAAAAGGCGTCGAAGGCGCTCATGGGGGCCGGCTTGTTCATGGTCGTGTCCAGCACCGCCTGCCAGGCGCGCTGGCCGGCGACGGAGAGCCTCCCCACTTCCTTCATCCGGTCAAAGTCGAATTTCTTCCCGCAGTGCTCCTCCAGAAAGCGGATGTACTCGTCGATCTGCCGGCGGACATACCGTTGGGATTCCTTCGTGTATTCCGTATGGCAGAAGGGGGTGTCGAGGATGAACAGCGGCACGTTGAAATAGCGGGCCTGGATCTCGTACCATTTGAGAACGGTCCCGCAGATGTTGTTGCAGCAGACCAGCATGTCCGGCCGGGGAAGGCCGCCGATGGGACCGCCGTTGACGGTGGCGCAGGCGATGTCCGAGCAGGCGTAGGAGCAGAGGTCCCCGGCGTAGCCCATCGCTTCCGCCTTCCCGTACAGGTCTCCACCCATGCGGCTGGCGCCGATCATGGCCCCGTGATTCTCCGGATAGACGGGGATGACGTCCATCACGATGAGCGGCTCCACGGGCCCGCCACTGGTGATCCAGGCAACCTTTTTGCCCGTCTGCCCGGCGGTCTTGGCGTCGATGTAGTAGGCCGTCATGATTTCCTTCATTCTCTTGACGGTCTTGATTTTCCGCTTTTCCTGCTCGGGGTCCGGCATTTTCCTCTTATCTTCAGCCATCTCTCGCTCCCTTAAAGCATCTCCACGAAGGTCTCAAACCGCGTCTTCAACTGACCCTCCGGCGGCAGTTGATCCTCCACCTCCAGCAGGAGGCTCGGAATCCCCTCCCGGTCCAGCGCGCTTTTCAGGGTGGGATAATCGAAGGCGTGGGGATCGCAGAATTTCAGCAGCGTGAAGACCACCCCCTGCGCGCCCTTTTCCCGCACCATTCGGACGAGATGGTCGGCGCGGCTCGTCAGGCCGCTGTGCTTGGCCGGGCAGACGATCCGGTCCAGATAGCGCTCCGCAATGGCCTCGATGGGGTCCGCCGCCGTGCCGAACCCGCCGGCAAAGGACCTCGCGCCGGTGCAGAGGTCGTCCCAGACCACGACGCCGCCCGCCTCATCGATGAGGTGATGGATGTCGGGGAAATCGCAGATCCCACCCGAGAGCGCGATCCGCTTGCGGTCCGTCTTTTCATCACCGGGCTCTTTTCGCTCCAGTTCCCCAACCAGGCCGGACAGCAGCATCGCCAGACGCGCCCGGTCCATGATCATCGAAGCCTTCACGATCGCATAGACGTCGGCGCCGCCGATGAGCTCCGGGTCCTTTTCCCGGATCTCATAGATCCTCCTCAGGGCGCCGCGCAGTTTATCGTAGAGCCCCATCGAATCCCTGAGGGCCTCGTCGGTGATGGCGACGCCGAGCTTCTTTTCCAGCTCGGCCCGGAACGCCCGCAGAACGTCAACCATGTACCGGCGGGCGCTGTCCGTGTTCAGCTTGACGGGCAGGACCACGTCGGCATGAAAGCCGTAAGGCACGTTCAGCCGCCAGATATCGGACAGGCGCTGTATGGAATCGCAGGTATGGGGAAAGACAACGCCGTCCAGAAAAGCCAATTCCCCGGACAGGGCCTCCTCCAGGACGCTCCGCACGAGCGAGCAGCAGTAGGACTGCAGATGCCGGTCGGCCAGATGAAGGTTGCCCCTCCGGCTGAAAATCCGGAACGGCAGGGCCCCGGCGGCCCGGATGATCTCCTCCGGCGCATAGGAGCAGAAATAGCCGACGACTTTCCCGCCCGTTTCCGCCTTGTGCTTTTTCGCATAGCCGTAAGGGTCCAGGACGGCTCGCCTGATTTCATCCAGATGATTCATGGTCGCATTTCTCTCCCGCATAAAGCCCGGCAGCCCGCAGCCGGGCCTTCTCTTCCTCCTCCAGACAGTTGAACGCCACTTTCCCGACGAGGGTCTTGGGCAGCGACGCCCTGAATTCGATCTCCCTCGGACAGGACCACTTGATGAGATGTTCGCGGCTGTGCAGGATCAGGGCCTGCTCCATTTCCGGTCCGGCCCGGTTCGGGTCCTTCAGGACCACAAAGGCCTTGACGCGCTCCACCTGGACCTCGTCGGGAACGCCGATCACGCAGCACTCCAGCACCGCGTCGTTCCGGTAGAGGACATCCTCGACCTGGGCGGGGTAGACGTTCATCCCCGATGACTTGATCATCCGCTTCAGCCTCAGCTTGAAGTAGACGAAGCCGTCCCCGTCCATCGTGGCCAGGTCGCCCGTGTGCAGCCACAATTTCCCGTCCGGATGGACCTTCAGGGTCTCCGCCGTCTCCGCGGGCATCTCCAGATAGCCCAGCATGACCGCCGGGCCATGCAGACAGATCTCTCCGATCTCGCCGGCCGGCGCCTCCTCCATCGTCCCCTGCCTCACGATCTTCGCCAGCATGTCCGGAAAGACGATCCCCACGCTTCCTTCCCGGTATTCGGTCATGGGCATGGCCATGATGGCCGTCACGGCCTCCGTGAGTCCGTAGCCCTCGCGGAGCTGTACCGTGCCGCCCTGCCGCCGGACGATCTCCTCGAATTTCTCCTTGACCGGGCGGGGAAGCTGGTCGGCGCCGCTGAAGGCCCCCTTCAGGCAGCTCAGGTCGGCCTTCTGAAAGAGCGGATTCCGGTTCAGGGCCTCGAAGAGGGTCGGCACGCCGACGACGAAAGTCGGCTTCTTCGTTTTGATCAGTCCGGCC
Source organism: uncultured delta proteobacterium (assembly GCA_963709485.1). GTDB lineage: Bacteria > Desulfobacterota > Syntrophia > Syntrophales > Fen-1087 > JAXDBM01. Next base: position 84,009 of record CAVPWE010000004.1, on the reverse strand, counting down.
ACCGTCTCCGGCGTGAACTGCGGCACCAGAATGCTCTTGCCGCCGCCCATGAACACGGCATTGACGCAGACGCCCAGGCCGAAACCGTGAAAGATGGGCAGGATCGCCAGGATGGAAGCGCCGCCGCCCAGACCGCCCCAGGCGGCGACCTGCATGCCCTCGCTGATGAGGTTCAGATTGGACAGCATGATCCCTTTGGGCGTGCCCGTCGTGCCGCCGCTGTAGAGGATGACGGCCAGGTCGTCCGTCTCCGTCTTCGCCTGCGGGGCTTCCGGGTAGGACCCCCTCATGAGCTCATGCCACCAGCGGACCAGCGGGTCCGCGGGTACTGCGGGGATTTTACGTCCCTTCGTCAGGTTGAACCCGATCTTCTTGATCCAGTCCAGGTAATCGGGGATTCGGGCCAGGATCAGGGTCTGCAGGCCGGTGCAGGGCTGAACCTCCTTGAACTTGCCGTAGAAGGCGTCCAGCGTGAGGGCGAAGCGGCTCCTGCTCTTGTTGAGGTAGAATTCAATCTCCCTGGCCGTCGAGAGGGGGTGAATCATGCTGGCCACCGCGCCCAGCTTGTTGGCCGCGTAAAAGCAGATGATCCCCTGCGGGCAGGTCGGCATGGAGATGGTGATCCGGTCGCCGGCCTTCAGGCCCAGGGCGGCCAATGCATCGGCGCATTGCCGGATCTCCCCGCCGAAGCGCCGGTAGGTGCATGTGGTGCCGAAAAAATCCCAGGCAACGTCGTCGGGGCAGCGCGCCACCGTCTGCATGAGCGCCTCGTAAAGGGTCACCCGGGGATAGTCGATCGACTCCGGCACGGGGCCGTAAAACTTCAGCCAGGGCTTCGTCTCATACATGGGCCGCCTCCTTTCCGCTTGTGCGATGATCCCGCGATCGTCCCGTCCCGGAAGGACCGCTTGACATTGCCGGGAATTTCATTTCTTCCTTTGCTTGTGCTCCTCCGCCAGGTGCTCTACAAGCCGGCTCATGGGCCAGTGGATGTTCTGCTCCGTCAGGGTGCAGAAGATGGGGCGCGGAAGCCCCCCATCGGAGGGAAAATCCTGCAGTGCCTGCCGGATCTGGTCCTGGGAAAATCCAAGGAACACCAGGACCCGGGGCTCCTTTTCTTCGAAGCGATCCAAGGGGCCCTGTTCGAGGATGTCCAGCACCTTCAGCTCCTCCCTGCCGGAGGCGCTGATCACGATGGTTGTGGCCGAAAACAGGCGATCGAAGGAATGCCGGATCACATCGGACTGCCCGGCGCTGTACCCGTAAACCATGATTCCCAAGGGCTGCACGGCGAAACTCCTCAGACGGCTCGGATGCTCAAGGCCTCATTTAATCAGTCCCGGAAGCATGATATTTTCGAGTTCAAGCCTCCGGGCTTCAAAATCACCTTCACGACGCACCGCTTCGAAACGGATCATCTCTCCGAAACGGAGGGTCACCCTGGAGAAGGGCTTGGGAAGCATGAAGGTGTCCCAGCTTTTGAAATACCAGGCCCTGTCCGCGGTCGTGTAGAAGGGGACGACCACGGCATCTGTCACCAGCGCAAGCTGGATTGCGCCGGCCTTCACCCGTCCGGCGGGCCCCCTGGGTCCGTCCAGGATGTGCGCGGCCAGACCCGAACCGTTCAGGTTTTCGATCATGGCCTTCAGGGCCTTGCCGCCGTCCGTGGAAGAGGAGCCCCGGACGGTCCGCCATCCCGTTCTTTCGGCCACGCCGGTAATGATCTCTCCGTCAAAGCTCTTGCTGATCATCAGGCTGGGCTTGAAGGCGCTGTAGGTCTTGAAGTGGCGGATCGCGGAGAAAAACTGCTGATGCCAGGTGCAGAGGAGGACCTTCCCGCCGCCTTTCAGGCAGTCCATCCATGCATGCTCGTTCTCGACGGTGAAACGAAAGGTCCAGGAGTAGAGACGGATGAACCGATAGAGCAGGTACAAGACGGGCCGGTAGGTCAAGAACGGCCTGAATTTTTTCGACATCGCCACACCCCTTCACGATACGTCGCGCCTCACGCCGCCGGAACTTTTGCAAGGATGGTACAAGGACTACGCGGAAGTCTTTTATCCATTTTTGCTGGCCGTGGCAATCTATATTTTCGCGGCTCCCGCGCGGCCTCCCGGGCGCGATGCGGAATATGCGGCGTCCGTGATCGGGAATGAATCGAGTGATTGCTTCCTGCGTCCGGCCGGTGGATCTGATGGCTGATTTAATTGGATTTCGTCAAATTGGCAAGAATTTAAAGAAGGGCGGCGTGAACGGCGCCGGCCGGGAACGGGAGCTGCCAAGCGACAAGAAAGGCTCTGTGCCGCCGGCCAGGCCGGATGACAGGGGGATTGCAGGGGTGATCATCCCTTCGGGACATCACCCCTGCCCCTCCACCCCCCTGTGCGTTTATAACGGTATGCAACAAGGGCGGACCGGTTCAGGCCCTGGACGTTTTTCCCTCTTTCATGCCCGCGGCTTCTTTGGGTTCTGCCGGCTTTTCTTTCGGCGTCATGGCCGCAAGAAGCTGGAAAAAGGATTTCATGCGCTCCGTCGCAAAAGCCACCTCGGCCTCGTTAAAATCCCCCCACGCCTTCAGGCAGCCCGTCCATGCTTCGGCCGGCCCGCTGCCGTTCTGCCTTGCCTCCCGGCATGCCTGCGTCATTTTCTGCAGGCAGTTCAGCCAGGCGATCCCCAGGTCCGTGTACGTTTTCTGCCGTCCGACGCAATACTGCATGCACTCTTTCAGGGTCCCCGCGGATGAGGCAAAGCGCAGAAGCGCCTGCGCCGGCCACTGCTGCCAGAATTCCGTTGCTTTTTGCAACGGAAGATCCTTCCCCGCATTTTCCCCCCTGCCTTCCCCGGCGGAACGCCTCAGGAAATCCGCCCATGAATCGTTGATGCTGTTGAAGATCTTGAAATTCTTCGACATGATTTCCATACCGGCATCGGAACCCCGAAAAAACATGAGTCCCGGATCCGTCTGTTTCATGCCTTCCACTGTTGTACCCATTTCCACACCCTCCATAAGTTTGTCTGCAAAGACAGATTTTGGGTGTTTCTATGTCACAGTTATGCTGAAATGGAATATTGAATGATCATGGAGTTAATATGGATAAGATCTCCATATTATCCAAGCGTGGCGAGGTAGGAGCGGAGGTTGAGCTTTTTGTTGTTCAGTCCCAGCTTTTTCCGGATGTGGAAACGGTGGGTGTCGACGGCGCTGGTGGCGACGTTCATGAGTTCTGCGATTTCCTTGGTGGTCTTCCCTTCACGGATCAGGTTGGCCACCTGGATCTCCCGGGGGGTCAGGTACAGGTATTTCCAGGACAGCTTGCGGGTAAAGGGGGAGATGATGTTTTCCAGATTGGCCTCCAGGATGCCGACCAGCGCCGCCGTGCGGGCGTCCAGGCGGCTGCCCTTCAGCTTTTCGAGGTACGGCATGATCAGTTCCTTCACGTTGGCCATGACCTTTTCCTCCAGTTCGCTCTTGTCCTCCTCCCGGCGCTTCAGCAGAACGGTCAGGGCCGTGTTGAGGTCCTCCAGGTTCTGGGTTTTCAGGGACAGTTCCTGCTCCCGCTGCCTCAATGCCGATTCTGCCTGCTTGCGCTCGGTGATGTTCAACAGCGACGCCACGCTCCGCCCGGTACCCGGAATCATGGCGATGGTGATAAAGACATCTCTGATTTCGCCCTTGCGGGTGACAAAACGGAACTCGTAATTTCTCGGGGCCGCATCGGCATCCTCCCGCCTCAGCAGGTGGTAGCCCTTCATCCGCTCCAGGTCTTCACCGGCGACAATGTCCTGCCAGTTCTTCAGCCCCTCCACTTCCGCCTTGGCATAGCCCGACTGCTTCTCGAATTCGGTGTTGACCAGGGAAATGGTCATGTCCTCCTCGAGGATCAGCGTTGCCGCGCCGGTATTTTCGAAGATGGTGCGGTACTTGGCCTCCGATTCCCGCAGTTGCTCCTGGGCCCGCCTGGCATCGGTGATGTCGTCCACCATCTCGATGGCCGCCACGACCCGCCCGTCCGGATCCTTGATGGGGGAGGAAATAATCCGGTACTGCCTGACTTCACGTCCCCGGGGCGTGTCGGCAATCGATTCATGAACCTGCCCGTCCCGCAGGGTCCTGCAGGTCGGGCAGTAGGAGCAGACATCCTCGCGCGGGGGGTCGTTGAAGGCCCGGTAGCAGACCGGGCGACGGGATATGTCGATGTCCGGAAACCACATCTGCATCTGGCGGTTCAGGGTCAGGATCTCCATGGCCGGGCTGATCAGCGAGACGCCGACGCCGATATGGTCGACAACGCTCCGGTACTTTTCCTCTGAGGTCCGCAGCGCCTCCTCGGCCCGCCTGCGTCGAACTTCCTCCGCCTTCAGATCGGCAATCCGCCGGCGCAGGCGCTTCAGCTCGCCGGCAAGCCGCTCTTTTGTTTTTTCCGGATCCTTCATGCGACACGCTGAAAATAGGCCCGGCGGCAGTCGCTTTCGATCCGGACCAGTCGCTCATAGGCCTCGTTGAAATCATCCTTCCCGGCTGTGAACAGGCCGTGCCCGTAGACGATGACTCCGCGATGGTCCCGCATGGCCGGGGGCACCGTATGGCACAGGCCGAACGGCCCGGCCCCCGCCTCTCCCGATACGACCGGGACATCCCCCGCAAACCGCTTCTCCGGACAGCGGGAATGGCAGGAATCCCGGCCCGGGCAATCCTCCCGTTCGCAGTCCATGGACAGGATTACGGAGAATTTCGGGTGCCCGTGCAGGACGGCGCGATTGCCCGTTGCGCGGACGATCTCCCGGTGGGCGGGAAACTCGGTCGATGCCGTGTCCGGCGGCGCGGAGGCGCCGTCAAGCGGGACGGCGACGATCCCGCCGCTCAGTTCATCCAGGGCGCCACCCTTGCGGCTGATGTAAAGCACGGGATCGGCGAAGTAGGAGATGTTGCCAAAATTGGAATCGACGAGGCGCTCCGCCACCATCAACCGCCCCGCCTCTTCCATGGCGGCCCGGGCCTGATCCGTCGTTTCAAAGGAGCCTTTCCTCAGCGCGACGATCGCCGCAGGCAGGGGATCGAGTCGGTCCACGACGCGCCGGAACACCTCCCTGCGGCGGCTGTCCAGGCTGTTGTGGCGGGCGTGGTGGAGGGTGTCGGAAAAGAATTTGACGAAACTGGCAAAACAGACGGAGCTGCACATGACAAAGGCCCGTTCGGGGCTTTCCTTCCCGAAGGTCACAATGCCACGTCCGGCTACAATGACGCTTCTTCTCGTCCGCAGGGCGGCTGCGATGGCGCGATCGTCGAATGCCTGCAGGACCGGCAGGTCCTGCAGGAATATCCGCGTCTCGAAATCCCGGGGATAAATCACGCCGGCCGACGTTTCGGCGAGGTAGTCGATGATCGTCCGGTAGGGCTCCGCCGGCTCCGCAAACAGGATCGCCCGCTTGCCGGTACCGGCCATGACCTTTTCCAGGACTTTGCAAGCGGCATCTTCACGGTTCCAGGTCGTTTCGGTCCTGCGTACGCCGATCAGGACGCCGCCCTTTTCGGCGAGGCCGGCCCGGACCAGCTTTTCCTCATATTTCTGAAGGCTTTTTTTCATGAGGGAGCACCCAACAAGGCGGCCGCCGGTCTGCGCCTCTTCCGGAGCGAACCCGGCGCCTCCTTCGCCCGGCATCTGTGCGCCCCGCCCCTACTTCTGAGGCTCGATGATCACCTTCATCGATTCCCCGCCTTCCGCGACCAGGCGGAACCCCTCTCCGGTCTTCTCCAGCGGCAGCCGGTGGGTGATCATCTTTTCGACGGGGACACGCCCGGAACGGATCAGCTCGATGGCCTGAATCGCGTCCAGCGGGCTGTTGCCGTAGGAAGGCATCAGCTTGATTTCATTGCGCCAGAATTCATTGATGGGCACGGGCAAGTCCACGCCCGGCTCCGTTGTCGCAAAACAGAGAATGGCGCCGCCGCGGTCGACGGACCCCAGGGCCTGTTTGAAAGCCGACAGGGCGCCGGTGCAGACGATCACCAGATCGGCCAGCCGTCCGTCGTTGATCTCGCGCAGGCGGGCCGGGACATCCTCCCGCGCATCGATCGCGGCATCCGCGCCCAGCCGCCGGGCCATCTCCAGGCGGTAGTCGCTGACGTCCGTTGTGATGATGCGCCCCGCTCCGAGGGTTCGGGCGAGAAGCAGGTGGAGCAGCCCGGAAATGCCGCTTCCCAGGATCAGCACCGCCTGGCCTGGCTGGAGTGCGGCGATCCGCTGGCCGCGGACCACGCAGGCAAGCGGCTCGACGAAAACGCCCGCGTCGAAGGAAACCCCGTCGGGCAGGACAAATACCCCGCGATCCACGTTGAGGCGGGGAATGCGGATGTACTCGGAAAAGCCTCCTGGATCGTAGTTGGTCGTGTGCAGTGTCTCACAGGCGGTATGGCAGCCGCGCAGGCAGTAATGGCAGGTATTGCAGGGGATGTGGTGGGAAACGAAGACCCGGTCGCCGACTTCGTAGCGGGAAACACCCTCGCCGACCGCGGCGATCACACCGGCGATCTCATGGCCCAGCACGAGCGGCGCCTTTTTGATCCGGTACCACTCCATGACGTCGCTGCCGCAGATCCCGCTGGCCATGACCTTGACCAGGATCTCGCCCGCCCCGACCGCCGGCACCGGCCGCTCCTCCAGCCGGATATCATTGTTGCTGTAATAGACGGCGGTGCGCATCATCCTCAATTCTTCGGCCATGGCGACATTCACATCACACATCCAGTTCCTGTTGCTTGCTCAGCCGCCTGGATTCCTATGGTTTCTGTTTGAGCGCGTTGAACAGCTCCCAGGCCTCTCTGGCGGTTTTGTTCTCGTGGATGATGGCCCGGAGCGCCTGCATCATCGCGACGGGATGGGGGTTCTGCCAGACGTTCCGGCCGAGGTTGAGCCCGATGGCGCCGTTCTGCATGCCGTCGTAGACGAATTCCATGACCTCCAGCTCCGTTTCGCACTTGGGCCCCCCGGCCATGACGACCGGCACCGGGCAGCCGCAGACAACCTTGTCGAAATCCCGACACCAGTAGGTCTTGACGACGCGGGCGCCGAGCTCCGCCGCGATCCGGCAGCAAAGGGACAGGTAGCGCGCGTCCCGCTTTTCCAGCTCCTTGCCCACCGCCGTGACGGCCATGACGGGGATGCCGAAGTCTTCGCACTGGTTGACCAGCTCGGCCAGGTTGAGCAGGGATTCCTTCTCGTAATCGCTCCCCACAAAGACGGACATGCCCACGGCGGTCGCGTTGAGGCGGAGGATTTCCTCGATCGACGTGGTCAGGCTCTCATTGGCGAGGTCGCGGCCCACGACGCTCGATCCCCCGGATACCCGAAGGATGACGGGCTTGCTCCCTGCGGCCGGTACAGCAGCACGCAAAACGCCCCGGGTCACGAACAGCGCGTCGCAGTAGGGAAGGAGCGGCGCGATGGTCTCCCCCGGCTTTTCCAGACAGGACGTCGGTCCCTGAAAGTAGCCGTGATCGATGGGCAGAAAAAAGCAGTGCCCGTCCGGCTGGATCAGCCGCGACATCCGGTTTTCCATTCCCCAGTCCATAAAAAGCCTCCTGACAGATTATCGTTATCCGGCCGGTTCGTCTTTTCCGGCCTTGACTTGAATCGATGCGGGTTTGTCCTCGTCCGCCGACCGGCAGCCGGGCTTCAGTCAGGTGGACACACCCAGCCTGGGCAGCAGGTAAGCCTGGAGAAAGAGCCACACCGCAACCACGACGATCAGAATCCATATCGAATCCATGCATGCACCTCTCCGAGAATTCATATCAGCTTCCGGCCGGGCCTGCAATCCCTTCCTTGTGCTCCGCAAGGAAATACTTCCAAGAAATGCGATTGAAAAATTTTCTGAAAAGCCATACCTTGTGGCCAAACAGCAGGGAGGCCCCTTCAAATGATGCACACGGCAAAACTCAGATACGGGATTCTGGTCCGCCTGGAAATCGTGAACAAACCGGGCATGCTGGGAAGGGTCGCATCCGCCATCGGCAGGGCGGGCGGCGACATTGGCGCCATCGACATCGCCGGCACCCGGGAAGGCCGCATCATCCGGGATGTGACCATCACGGCTGCCAATCCGGAGATGGAAAACCGGATCGTGGAAAACCTGAAAAAGATCAGCGGAATTGACGTGATCCGCGTGGCCGACCGCACTTTCATGGCCCATCAGGGGGGAAAGATCGAGATCCGCAACAGGCTCCCCCTGAAAACCCGCGCCGACCTTTCCACCGTCTACACACCGGGCGTTGCCCGGGTTTCTCTGGCCATCCGCGAAAACCCGGACCGCGCCTATGAGCTGACGATCAAGAGAAACACCATCGCCATCGTTACGGACGGCACGGCGGTGCTTGGCCTGGGCGATATCGGACCCGCCGCCGCGATGCCCGTCATGGAAGGCAAGGCAATGCTTTTCAAGGCCTTCGGCGGCGTCAATGCCTTCCCGATCTGCCTGGATACCAGGGATCCCGACGAGATTGTCAGTGCCGTAAAATGGATCTCCCCCGGCTTCGGCGGCATCAACCTGGAGGACATTTCCGCCCCGCGGTGCTTTGAAATCGAGTCTCGGCTGAAGAAGGAGCTCGACATTCCCGTTTTCCATGATGACCAGCACGGCACGGCCGTCGTCATCCTCGCCGGGCTGATCAACGCTTTGAAGATTGTGGAAAAGAAACCGGAAGACATCACCATGGTCGTCAACGGCCTCGGCGCCGCCGGCGTGGCCGCCATCCGCCTGCTCCTGTCATCGGGCGTGAAGCGAATCATCGGCTGCGACCGCAGCGGCGCGCTTTACCGGGGCCGGCAGGAAAACATGAACCCCGTCAAGGAGGAAATCGCGGCCGTGACGAATCCGGACGGAATCCGGGGGCCGCTGGCAAAGGCCCTTCGGGGGGCAGATGTCTTTCTCGGCCTTTCGCAGCCCGATGTGGTGCATGCCAGGGACATCCGTAAAATGGCAAAGGACCCCATTGTTTTTGCCATGGCCAACCCCATACCGGAGATCATGCCCGAAGAGGCCCAGAAATACGCCAGAGTCGTGGCCACCGGGCGATCCGACTATTACAACCAGATCAACAACGTGCTCTGTTTTCCGGGTCTGTTCAGGGGGTTGCTGGACTGCCATGCCCGGGACATCAGCCAGGACATGCTCCTGGCCGCAGCCCATGCCATCGCCACCGGCGTGAACGCGCATGAGTTGCGGGAAGACTACATCATCCCCAGCATCTTCGACCGGCAGGTGCAGGAAAGGGTCGCCAGGGCAGTCACCGAAACGGCCATCCGGACCGGTGCGGCCCGAACGGAACATCCGTTCTCCACACTGTGAGGAAGGCCGGTCCCGGCCCCCCGGCGTGCACATCCGCGGGGATCCGCTGCACGACCCGAACCGGCGGCCCGGCGGTCATCAACCGGCACATCACCCGGCGGAGCATGCCCGACCCCGCCATCCGGCCTTTACACGATCTTCCCGCTCTTTCGCAGCACCAGCCGGACGGCAATATAGGGGAACAGGAAGAACAGGATGGCGCACATCTTCATGAACGCCATTCCGTAGTAGGACAGCAGGTCATACTCGCGCCGGCTCAGATCGAACCACTGGGAATGGATCCGATAGCCCTGCTCGCCCCCCAGCAGAAAGAACAGGAACCATACAAGCAGGAGCGCAAAAGAGAGAAGGAAACAGCGGATCAGGACACCGGAAACGCAATCCAGTAAATGATTCATTTCATCCCTGCACATTGCCAACCTCCTTTCCACATTTCAAGAACCGTTTATAAAGAACCTCCTTCAGATCGACAGCAGATGGCCCTTTTCCTTCAGCCAGTCCCGCCGCTTCCTGTAATCGGGCAGGACGCTTTCCACAAACTCCCAGTAATCCCGGGAATGGTTCCGGATCTTCATGTGCCCCAGCTCATGGACGACGACGTAATCGATCACCGCGGGCGGGGCCATGATGAGCCGCCAGGTGAAGGCCAGCCGGTTATCGGCTGAACAGGAACCCCAGCGGCAGCGGGCCCGGCTGATGGCAACGCCCCGGGGCGACAGGCCGAGCGCCCGGCTGTAATGATCGGCCCGTTCCGGGATGTATTCCTGCGCCTTCTTCCGATACCACAGGAAAAAGAGCGCCCGCGCCCCCGGACGGGCGTCGCCGTTCAGGGCAAATTCGCGGCCCGTGAAGGCCAGCGCTTCCGGCCCTCCCCGCTCCTCATTAACGCGCAGGGGAAAGCGCTCGCCAAGAAACAGGAAAGACTCCCCCGGCCGGAACATCCGGTGCTGCTTTTCGCCCTGCCGCTCCAGCTCCCGGGCGATCTTTTTCTGCACCCACTGCTTTTTTTCCGCCAGGAAGCCGTCAATATCACGCTGCGGCGTGCGGTACGGCACCCGCACCAGCACGGAGCCCCCGCTTCCGATCTGGATGGAGAGCGTCCGCTTTCTCTTTCGGCTTCGGATCAGGATGTAGGTCATGGCGCTTTTCAGGGCTCCGTGGCGGGCGGAACGACCTTTTCCGGCGGCTTCGGTCCCGGCGGCGTCGGTTCCCCGAGTGCCGCAGCCTCCTCCGGGATTTCTTCGGAGGGCTCATTGACCACTTCTTCATAATCCGGGATCACGATCCCCCTTCTGACCATGATCTGGTAGATCAGCTCGGAGCGGTATTCCACATACCGGCCCGTTCCGGTGGGATTGTAGCGGCGCGGGTTCGGCAGCACGGTCGCCAGCTTCGCCGCCTCCCGGGCGGACAGGTCCAACGCCGGCTTCCCGAAATGGCGCTGGGCGGCGGCTTCGATCCCGAATATCCCGTCGCCCCATTCGGCGACATTCAGATAGAGCTCGATGATCCGCTTCTTGGAGAGGCTGTTTTCGAGCCGCCATGTCAGGATGGCTTCCCTGATCTTCCGGACGGGATTCCGGGCCGGTGAAAGATAAAGGTTCTTGGCAAGCTGCTGGCTGATGGTGCTCCCGCCGACCTTGAACTTCCTGCTCTTGAGGTCCTTTTCAAGGGCCTTCTGCATGGCCTCGAAATCAAAACCCTCATGGGACCAGAATTTGTCGTCCTCGGCGATGATGACCGCCTTGACCACATACGGAGAGATCCGGGAAAGCGGCACCCATTTCTGGACGATCTTTTTCTTTTTGCCCTGCTTCGCCCATTCCTTTTCCCGGTACTCCATGAAGGCCGTTTTCTTCGGGTTGATGGTCCTGAGCTTGGCAACATCAGGATAAATCAAATAAAATGAAATACTTGCCGCAAATGAGACCAGAATGGCCAAAATGATGTAGAAAGACCATTTTTTAACCATGGACAGAAGCCGCTCCTCTAATTATGTATTTGATATTCATAAGTATTTACAAAAAAAAAGGCGTTTTTGGCGTTTTTTTGCTTGACAGAGGCATCATATCATGAGACCTTTGCGCCCTCGAAGCGATTTTACAATATTTTTTCCCAGGAATTGTAAAAAAATTCGAGGGGGGTTTGACAGACAGTTTTTTCCTGTAGGTTCAGACTTCGCTCTTTGTGTGCAGTTTGTCATCCATTGTCAAAATCTGTGCACCGCCCCAGAAGTGGGTAGCCCCCGAAAGAAAAAGCAAGGAGGTACTTCATGATGAGACGGCAGATTTTCCTGTGGATGGGACTTGTTGTCCTGTTCTTGTCATTCGGCCTCAGCCGGGAAGGATTTGCAGCGGAGTATCGTGTCAAGCGCGGCGATACCCTGGTTAAAATCTCCAAAAAGTTTGGCGTCAGCACGCAGGATTTGAAACAGGCAAACGGTCTCCAGGGCAGCGCGCTGAAGCCCCGACAGATCCTGACCATTCCGGGTCGCGCAAACGCAGCAACCGCCAAATCAGCCCACCCCAGAATCACAGCCGAAAAAACCAGCCGGAAAATTCCGTCCGCCAACCTGTCCACACACGTGGTCAGGAAGGGCGACAACATCTACAGCATCGCGAAGAAAAACGGCCTCACCGTCAGCGACATCATGAAGGCGAACCATCTTCACTCCAACCGGCTGAAAATCGGTCAGCGCCTCGCCTTGTCGAAACCGGAGGTCCGGAGGGAAGTCGCGGCGGCGGAGAAGCCCCAAACAGTCGATGTGAGCGAGCCGATGGAAGGAGATGAACTCGAGGAAGACGATCTTGCATCTCCGGAAGAAGACATGGCGTCCGTTGAATTGGACAAGGAAACGACGGCGGCGCTGTTCGGAAAATGGAACAGCCCGGACGAGCGGAGACTGTTTGTCCGGGTGGCCATGGGATTCCTCGGCGCACCCTACCGTTTGGGCGGCTCTTCGGTGAGGGGTTTGGACTGCTCGGCCTTCGTCAAGAAAATCTATGCATTTTTCAACGTCAGCCTTCCCCGGACCGCCCGCGAGCAGTCCAGAGTGGGAAAACGGATTGCCCGGAACGATCTGGAGGCGGGGGACCTCGTGTTTTTCAATACCCGCCGCAGCGCTCTCGGGCATGTCGGCATTTATATCGGCAACGATGAATTTGTCCACGCGGCTGCCGGGCGATCCAGGGCTGTTAAAGTCGACACCCTGAACAAGCCCTACTATGACAAGCACTTCGTCAAGGCGGTCCGCCTGAAAAGCCTGGACGAGGGCACTTAGCCCCGCAGCCTCCCGCAAAGACAGGATACTGAAAATGGGACGTCATGACGTCCCATTTCTTTTTTCAGCGGGACCGGCCGGACAGGGAACTTTTTCCGCACTTTCCTGTTGATTTATTCGCATGGCCTCTATATCCTCGCGCCGCCGATCCGCCGGGGGGTCGGTCCGTTTCATGTCGCGGGGAAACATATGCAAAGGAGACCCGATCTTGAAAAGAGCTTTTTTACTGACGGTCCTGTTGCCGACACTGCTGCTGTGCGGCGGCTGCGTGTCCAGCGGGGTTTTTGAAAAGAAGGTCGCGGACGCCAACGGACTGAGGAGCGAGCTGCTGGCGCTTCAGAAAAATCATGAGGAACTGAAAGCGGAAAACGGCGCCCTGAAGGAGCGGTTGCAAAGACTGGACGACGACCTCAACCGGTTGTCCAGCCAGAAGGACAAGATCGAGGCGGACCGCCGGGAGCTGGACAGGATTTTGAAATCCAAACCCGACAGCGCATCGAAAGCGCTCGGCGAGCAGCGGGAAAAAACGTTCGCGCTGGCAAGGGAAAGCAACTCCCTGCAGGAACGCCTCGTAAAGCAGGACAGGGACCGCGACGAGGACGTGAAAACGGTCAGCAAAACCTATGAAAACCTGGTGCAGGCCATGAAAGAGGAGATCGCCCAGGGACAGGCGACGATCCTGGAACGCAAGGGAAAGGTAACCGTCGATGTGATCGAGGAGGTCCTCTTTGCGCCCGGCGAAGCGACGATCAAGCCGGAAGGGGCGGTGTTCCTGCAGCGGGTATTCCCCGTTCTCCACAGCGCCTCGGACCGGCTGATCCGCATCGAGGGCCACAGGGATAACGTCAGGAGCAACGGGGCGCCGGCAAAGCAATATGCAACCCACTGGGAGTTTTCCGCGGCCAGGGCCGTCAATGTAACCCGCCACCTGGAGCAGCTCGGGATCGACGCCGCCCTTCTTTCCGCCGTGGCTTGCGGGGAAAGCAGGCCCGTTGCAGACAGCGGCACGTCGAAAGGACCAGCCAAAGACGGGAGAGTTTCGATCATTGTCCAGCCGAAGGACTGAAATCGGTTCCCCAAAGGAAAGCGGCCGGTCCGCTCCGGTATCGAGCGGGCTGCCCAATCTGAGAGACCTGTCCCTGGAGGAAACCGAGGCTTTCATCGCCGGCCTCGGCAAGGAAAAATACCGGGCCAGGCAGATCATGAAGTGGCTGTATCAGCGCCGGGCCGCATCGTTCGGGGAGATGACCAACCTGGCAAAGGATTTCCGGCTGACGCTTGCCGGCCTGGCAAGAATCGGTCTGCCCGCGATCGAAGCCGTCCAGACCTCCGTCGATGCCACTCGAAAGATTCTTTTCCGGCTGGAGGACGGCCTTTACATCGAAAGCGTGCTGATTCCGGGCAAGAATCACTGGACCGTGTGCATCTCCACCCAGGCCGGCTGCGCCATGGGATGCCGGTTCTGCCTGACCGGCCGGGACGGACTGAAGCGGAACCTCCTCCCCTCGGAACTCACCGGTCAGATCATCCAGCTCCAGCGGAACCTGCCCGAGGGGCCGGACATCCGGAACATCGTCCTGATGGGCATGGGCGAGCCGCTGGCCAATTACCAGAATGTCCTGAAGGCGGTCAACATCATCACGTCCGATTACGGGATCGGTTTTTCCAACCGGAAAGTCACCCTGTCCACCTGCGGCATCGCGCCGATGATCCGGCAGCTCGGTCGCGACATCTGCATCAATCTGGCCCTGTCCCTGAACGCCCCGGACAACGAGAAGAGGGACGAGCTGATGCCCGTCAACCGGAAATACCCTCTGGAGGACCTGCTGGCCGCCTGCCGCGATTATCCCATGCCGGGGCGGCGGATGCTCACCTTTGAATACATCCTCATGGCCGGCGTGAACGATTCCCCCGCAGATGCCGAAAAAGTGGCCCGCCTGCTCCGGGACATCCGCTGCAAGCTGAACCTGATCGCCTTCAATGAATACCCCGGATCGCCCTTCAAGACCCCGCCGCCGGAAAGGATGAAAGCCTTTCAGGCGGCGCTGATGCGGCACAACTACACCGCCATGATCCGCACCAGCAAGGGCAGCGACATCCTGGCCGCCTGCGGCCAGCTCAGCGGCCGGAAAACCGACCCGCAAGGAGACGCCCCATGACCCATTCGAAACTGCTTGAATCCATGTCCAGGCCGGAATTCTACCCTCACCGGCCGGAAACCGTGGAAGTCCTGCAGACGCACATCTCCTTCATCTTCATCGCCGGCGATGTCGTCTATAAAGTCAAGAAATCGGTCGATTTCGGATTCCTCGACTTCACGAGCCTGGAGAAGCGGAAACATCACTGTGACGAGGAAGTGCGCCTGAACAGGCGGCTGGCGCCGGACACCTATCTCGATGTCGCGGCCGTCCGGGAAAATGCCGACGGGCGCCTGTCCCTGGAAACGGGCGGCCGCACCGTCGAGTACGCCGTCCGGATGAAGAGGCTGCCGCAGGAGCGGATGCTCAAAAAACTGCTGGCGTCGGGGGAAGCGGATTTGTCCATGATGGACCGGATCGCCGTCCGGCTCGCGGACTTCCACCGGCAGGCCGCCACCGGCGGCGAGATCGACCGGATCGGCGGCGTGGAAACCATTCGCCGCAACCATGAGGAGAATTTCGAGCAGACCGCCGCCTATGCCGGGGTGACCCTTTCGGAATCTCAATACCGCTTCATCAGAGCCTACAGCCTGAACTTCATCGAGGGCAGGAGGGGCCTCCTGGAAAAAAGGGTGGCCGACCACAAAATCAGGGACTGCCACGGCGACCTCCATATGGAGCACATCGTGGTGGCCGACGATATTCAGATTTTCGACTGCATTGAATTCAACGAGCGGTTCCGCTACGAGGACGTCGCCGCCGAAGTCGCATTCCTGGCCATGGACCTGGATTACAACGGTTATCCGGAATACGGCGAGCGCTTCGTGGACGCCTACATTCGGGAGTCCGGCGATCGGGAGATCCGGACGCTGCTCAACTTTTACAAGTGCTACTACGCCTATGTGAGGGGCAAGGTGGTCGGCTTCCGGACGAACGACAAGGCCATCCGGACGGAGGACCGGGACGAGGCCGTCCGGATCGCCGCAAAGTACTTCGACCTCGCCTGCACCTGCGCCGCCCGACTGGAAAAACCGGCGCTGATCCTCGTGGCCGGCCTGATGGGCACCGGCAAGAGCGTGCTGGCAAGACACCTGGCCCCCCGTCTCGGCGCGGAAGTCATCCGGATGGACGTCCTTCGCAAGGAATTGCAGCACCTTTCGCCCCGGGAGCGGCGCTTCGAGGATTTCGGCCGCGGCATATACGCGGAAGGGATATCGGAAAAGACCTACGAAAAAGCCCTGGAGCAGGCCGGGATGAATCTGCGGAAGGGAAAGGCGGTGATCATCGACGCATCGTTCAAGAAGCGCCGGGACCGGGAGCAGGCCCGGGCCGTTGCCGGGCAATGCCTTGCGGATTTCTTTGTTGTCGAGTGCGTCTGCCCCGAACCCGTGATCCGGAAACGCCTGGAAAAAAGGCTTGCGGACCGGTCGGAAGCGTCGGACGGGCGGTGGGAAATCTTTGAGGCCCAGAAAAGCGATTTCGAGAAAATCACCGAAAGCGAAGGCCCGTCGCATCTGATCGCCGACACATCCCTTCCCCCGGAAACCGTTGCGCAGGCTGTGGCGGCGCGAATCAGGGGCCTGGATCCGTGATCATTTCTTCGTCGGATCTTTCGTCTGCGCGACCGTGTTTTCAGCCTCGGGGACCTTTTTTGCCTGTTCCTCGGCCAGCCGCTTTTTCGTCTCCCCGATGAAGTATTCGATCTTGTAATCCTGTCCCGCGCCGGCGTAATTCTTCGCGATTTCTTCGAACCGGCCCAGGGCCGCCTTGTATTTCTTCATCTTGAAATAGAATTGCGCCACGTAGAATTCCTTTTCGGCGAGCTTTTTCCTGCATGCCAGAATATTCTGTTCCGCCAGGAGCGCAAACTTGCTGTTCGGATAGCGGGCCACCAGCTTCTCAAACTCTTTCTTTGCCTTAATCGTCTCCGTCTGGTCCCGGTCGATGGATCCGATCTGGTTGAAATGGCACATGCCCAGCTGATACATGGCATAGGGCAGATTTTCGTTCGTCGGATGCAGATTGATGAAGTCCCCGTAGGCGATCTCCGCTTCCGCATATTCCTTGTCGCTGTAGTGGGAATCGGCAATGCCGAGCTCCGCCAGAATGGCCATCGGGTTCAGCGGATATCTTTCCTTCACCCGTTGGAAGGATTCGATGGCTTTCTTGTAGCGGCCGTCCTGATATTCCCGGGCCCCCTTCTGATACAGGCCTTCCGGCGTCGCCCGGGCCATATCGGAGGGACGCCACCATTCCTTGACTTCCGCCCACCAGCCGCAGCCGGACAGGAACAGCACCATGACGACAAGCACCGGAAGGGCGGCTTTGCGGACCATCATTTGTCTTCTCCGGATCATAAGCCTTTTTTTATGAAATCTTCCAGGCGCTCCCGGGAAGCAAGACCGATGAGCGTGTCCAGAACCTTGCCGCCCTTGAACAGCAGGAGGGTGGGAATGCTTCTGATCCCGTAGGCGGCGGATGTCTTGGGATTGTCGTCCACATTCATCTTGGCCATCTTGACCCGGCCCGCATAGGAACCGGAGAGTTCCTCCACGATCGGACCGATCGCCTTGCAGGGACCGCACCAGGGAGCCCAGAAATCAACCAGAGCGGGCTGCTCCGATTTCAGAATTTCCTTTTCAAAATCAGTGTCATTGACGTGGACGAGAGAACCTTCCTTTCCCATTCTCCAAGTCCTCCTTTCATGGTCTGGCGTCGGACTATGCCACACCCGGACGATGCATGTCAAATCAAATTGATCCCTCTTTTTGACAGATCCGCGTCAATCTGATATAAGCGCGTTCAACCGATTTCACCTCTCCGGAGATTCCATGGGACTTCTGGGCATCATCTCGGGCACATTGGCCCTGCAGGGAAAAGGGTTTTTCACGGACCTCGAGGAAAGAACCGTGCAAAACGAATTCGGAGAAGCCCTGGTCCTGCTGTCCCGGGAGATTGCTTTCATTCCCCGTCACGGCCGGGACGCGAGCCGCCATATCCTGCCCCACCGGATCAACCACCCGGCCAATCTGAAGGCATTGAAGGACCTGGGCGTTGACGAAGTCATCGGCATCAATTCAACCGGCTCCCTGAAAAAGAGGCTGAAACCGGGCACCATCGTCGTTCCCGACGACTTCATTCTGCTCTACGGGGGACCGACGGTTTTCGATACGAAACCCGTTCACATCACCCCCCTGCTTCATGAGGGCCTGCGGCAGAAATGCATCGAGGCCGCCCGTCACGGCGGCATCGAGGTTATCGACGGCGGCGTGTACTGGCAGACGCGGGGACCGAGACTCGAAACACGGGCCGAAATTGCGGCCATCTCGCAGATGGCGGACATCGTGGGAATGACCATGGCCAGCGAGGCCGTGATTGCCCAGGAACTGGGGCTGCCCTATGCCTCGATCTGCTCCGTGGACAATTACGCCCACGGCATCGGCGAGGTGAAGCTTACCATCGAGACGATTCTCCGGCATGCCCGCAGGAACACGGACGCGATCATCAGCATCATTCTTAAATACCTCGAGAGGAGCGCATCATGAAATTTTCCAAAAAAGGGGACAAGGGAGAAACGAGCCTGCTCGGCGGACAGCGGGTTCCGAAATTCGATCCGAGACCGGACACCTACGGCACCCTCGATGAAGCGAGCTCCATCCTGGGCGTGGCCCGGGCGATGACGAAAAACGGCCGTGTGAAAGACATCCTGCTCGGCGTCCAGAAAGATCTGCTGACCCTGGGAGCGGAGCTTTCAACGCTTCCCGAGGACATCTCCAAGCTGACCCTGCGGATCGGCGATCCGGAAGTCCGGCGCATCGAAAACCTGATCGACGCGCTGCAGCAGGAAGTCACTCTGAAAAACGAGTTCATTTACCCGGGTGAATCCGTGGCGTCGGCGCAGATCGACGTGGGCCGGACCGTCATCCGGCGGGCGGAGAGAAAGGCGGCCAGGCTGAAAAAGGAAAAACTGATGAATAACGATTTCATCCACCAGTACCTGAACCGCCTGGCGGACATGCTCTTCACCTTGGCCCGCTACGAAGAGCAGAAGGGGTGACCCTGCGCGCCGCTGACGCCCGTCTCCGGCGCCTCAGAAGGCGCCGAGCTGGCAGGGCTTGACCTTGATCTTCAGCTTTTCACAGGCGGCCGAAACATCCATCCGGCTCCTGTCCGTCCGATCGGCAATTTCCCATGCCGCTCCGCAGGACAGGCGCCCTTTCACCAGGGCGCCGCGGATGGCATCCTCCAGGTCGGGGGCCACCTTCGCCGCGGGCTTGACGATGATTTTCTCCGGGCTGTATCCGAAGAGGCCGAGCTGGCACTTCACGAGGTGAATCTCCAGAAGATCGATCGTCTCGCCCACGTCCGCCATGCTGATCTTCAGCCGCCCGGCAATGCGGGCGGCCTCGGCGCAGCTGATCTTGCCGTCGCCGGCTTTTTCCCGGACCGCTGCCGCGGCCTTCTCGTTCAATGTCCGGTCCGCCGGGTGCTTGGCCTTGTAATGTCCGGCATCATGGTGCGTCATGGCTGATCCTCCTTCTCCGATTCCCCGGGGCAATCATCAGTATTTCATGTAGTGAAAAGGCTCGATGGCGGACAGTCCCGCCTCGTCGAGGGTCTTGAATCCGTTCTTCTCGATGATCTTCAGGGCCTTGTCGACCTGGTCCACGTCGACCACGAACACGGCCTTCTCCCGGCTCTCCAGGACGAAGCCGTAGGCGTTGTTGACATTGATATTCTCCCTGAAAAGAAGCTGGGTCAGCCTGTCCAGACCGCCCGGCCGGTCGTCGATCAGCACGGCCAGGACATCCCGCAGGCGGACCATCATCCCGGCCTTCGTCAGCGCGGCCTGCGCGCGCCCGGGATCGTCGACAATGAGGTTGATCACGCCGAACGTGTCCGAAGTGGAGATAGTGGTCGCCCGTATGCTGATTTTTTCCCGGGCCAGAACAGCTGTGACCGCCGCGAGCTTTCCGGGTTTGTTCTCCGCAAAAATGGACAACTGCTTTGCAATCATATGGCCTCCTGCCCCTTCCCTATTCCTTCCGGTTGTCGATGACCCGCCTGGCCTTGCCCTCGCTTTTCGGCAGGCTGTCCGGTTCGACAAGATCAACCTTGGGCGTAATCAGAATGTCGCCTTTCAACTCCTCCACGATCTTGCGGCGAAGCGATTCCAGCTGTCTGAGGTCTCCGGCAAAAAACGACTGGCTGACCTCGACCTTGATGGTCATGAGGTCGTTGAAGCCCTCCCGCTCCAGAACGATGAGGAAGTTGTTCCCGACACCGGGAATTTCCATCAGCTTCTTCTCGATCTGGATGGGAAAGATGTTCACCCCTTTGAGGATCATCATGTCGTCCGTCCGGCCTTTGATCCTCTCGATGCGCCGGTGCGTCCGGCCGCATTCGCAGGAACCGGGAATGATCCGGGTCAGGTCTTTTGTCCGATACCTCAGGATCGGCATCCCGTCCCGGAGCAGCGTCGTCAGGACCAACTCCCCCTCCTCCCCGTCCGGAAGCGGTTTGAGGGTGACCGGATCGATGATTTCAACCAGGAAATTATCTTCCCAGATATGCAGGCCGTTCTGCACGGGGCATTCAAAGGCCACGCCGGGCCCGTTCATCTCCGAAAGGCCGTAGGAGTTGAAGGCCTTGAACCCGTAGAAATCCTCGATCTTGAGACGCATTTTCTCGGAATGGGGTTCGGCGCCGATGAAGGCGATCCGCAATTTCGTGTCCTTCCGGGGATCCACTCCGAGTTCCCCGAACACCGTCGTCAAATGCAGGGCATAACTGGGGATGACATGGACCACCGTCGTTTCGAAATCCCGCATGAGCTGAATCTGGCGCTTGCTGTTTCCGGCGCCCGCGGGAATCGTCAGCGCTCCGATCTTCTCGGCGCCGTAATGGAAGCCGAGCCCCCCGGTAAACAGGCCGTAAGTCATCATGTTCTGAAAAACGTCCTGTTTCCGCATCCCCGTCATGTACATGGAGCGGGCAACGATATTCGTCCAGTGGCCGATGTCATCGGCCGTGTGGAAAACGACGATCGCCCGTCCCGTCGTCCCGGAAGACGAGTGCATCCGGATCAGCGCATCCCTCGGCACGGCCAGAAACCCGTAAGGCCAGTGGTCCCTGAGGTCATCCTTGGTAGTCAAGGGGATCTTTACAACATCCTGAAGCGTCCTTACGGAAGCGGCATCGATGCCCCGCTCCCGGAAAACATTTTGATAATACAGGGCCTTGTCTGCCCTTCCGATCGTTTCTTTGAGCCGCTCCAGCTGCAGGGCCTGCAACGCGGTCCGGTCGACGGTTTCGATGTCCTTTTCCCAATACATGGTCACGCCTCCAGCAGTCCAGACAGTGATTTTGTCTACAACTCAATCCAAATTATTTCAAGATAAAAGAAACGCCATGAACCTCCCGGTGGCTGCCCCCTTTTGGTGGCATATTGCAGGCCGGCATGTTATGATAACGGCATTTAAACCGATTCGGGAAGAAAATTCGGGAATATGAAAAAAAAGACGAAAAGAATCAGCCTGTTGGCGATCGCA
This sequence comes from uncultured delta proteobacterium, assembly GCA_963709485.1. Taxonomy (GTDB): domain Bacteria; phylum Desulfobacterota; class Syntrophia; order Syntrophales; family Fen-1087; genus JAXDBM01. Next base: position 62,695 of record CAVPWE010000004.1, on the reverse strand, counting down.
ACCCTGTTTTTCTGCGCCACGGCGGCCGATGCCGGCACGAAAACGGTCAGCAGGGTCTTCGAGTACATCGACGCCCATTATGTGGAACCGGTCAATTATTCGACGCTTTACCGGGATGCCCTGCGGCACGTGTCCGTTGACTTTCCCGGAAAGATCCGGGTTGCGGAGCGGGGAGCGGAAGCATATCGGATTGCCTGTTCCAAAAAAGAAATGGATTTCCAGGTCATGAAACAGAATCAGGCATCCAATGTCCGGCAGCTTGAGCAGATCGTGCAGGCTTGCGTTCCCGAAAAAGACCTGAAAAAGCTTTACAGGAATTATCAGAACGACGAACAGATCGTTCTGGCGATCCTGCTGAGCGCACTCGATCCGCATTCCGGGTTCATGACCGCACAGATGTACAAAGAGCTCAACTCGGATCTGCAGGGCAGTTTCGGCGGGATCGGTGCGGAAATTACGCTGCAGAACGGGGTGATCACGGTGGTGTCACCCATTGACGACACACCCGCGTTTTACGCCGGCCTCAAGACCGGGGACCAGATTGTCCGGATCAACGGCGAACCGACCCGCGGAATGACGGCGCTGGAAGCGGTGAGAAAAATCCGCGGTCCCAAGAACACCCGCGTGAAACTGGCGATCAGGCGCAAGAACACGGACAAGATCAAGGACGTAACCATCACCCGCAACATGATCAACATCAAAACCGTCAAGCCCAAACTTTATGAGGATCAAATCGGTTACATCCGCCTGTCTTCATTTCAGGAAAACACCATCGACGAGCTGCAGGCGGCCCTGCGCGAGATGAATGCGAAACAGGGGCCGATCCGGGGCCTTCTTCTCGACATGCGAAACAATCCCGGCGGACTTCTGGATCAGGCAATCAAGGTCTCCGATCATTTTATGAAATCGGGAGTCATCGTATCGACGAAGGGGCGCAACCGGAGATCGGAGATCCGGGCAAGGGCCCGCAATCAAGGCGATGAGCCCGCCTACCCCATCGTTATTCTGGTCAATGAGGGATCGGCGAGCGCGGCTGAAATCGTATCGGGCGCCCTGCAGGAAAACCGCAAGGCCCTGGTTGTGGGAACGCAGACATTCGGGAAGGGTTCGGTGCAGACGGTCTATCCCCTCGATGAGGGTCATGCCATGAAGCTGACAACAGCCAGATACTACACGCCGAACGGACGATCGGTGCATGAAAAGGGCATCACCCCCGACCTGCAGGTCGGAAAAATCCAGGGCCTGCGGGAAAAGGACCTGAAGGATTTCGTGAACGGGAAGATTGCAAAGGAGAAAAACAAGAAAAACGCAAATCATTCCAATGATATCGAATCGAATCGGGAAGTGCAGCTGCAAGCCGGCCTCAAGCTGCTTCGAATGACCGTTGCCGCCGGAGACCTGCGGAAGGGGCTTCAGGCGTACAATACGGCAGGAGCGCGGGACCGGTGAATGCCGGCATCGATCATGCGGCGGGCCTTTGAAGGCGGCGGCATCGTCCCGTATTATCCCTGACACCCCTCCTGGAAAAATCTTTTGACCGTATGAAAAACCGCAGGAATACGGCCTTTTCCGGAATTTTCATCACAGAGAAATTTTTTTGAATTATTTATTGACAGAATCTACATGTTGTGGTCAAATACCATCCGCCATACAACATATAGTGTCGCAATCGCATTTTTATTGATGCAAGCATTCTTCGCTCAGCCCATTCTCAGGAGATTTCAGACATGTCAAAAAAGATTTCCTCCCCGCCGGTTTCCCGGTTATCCAAAAATGCCCTGACGGTCCTGCAAAGGCGTTATCTGAAGCGCGACACGGAAGGCAAAGTCCTGGAAACCCCGATCCACATGTTCCGGCGCGTTGCCCAGACGATCGCAGCGGCCGACAAGATCTTCAACCGCAAGGCGGAGACCGCCAGGCTCGCGGAAGCTTTCTTTCAGGTCATGGCGAGCCTCGAATTCCTGCCCAACTCGCCGACGCTCATGAACGCCGGGCGCGACCTGGGACAGCTTTCCGCCTGCTTTGTCCTGCCCGTCGGGGACTCCATGGAAGAGATCTTCGACGCCGTCAAGTACACCGCCCTGATCCACAAATCCGGCGGCGGCACGGGGTTCTCCTTTTCCCGGCTGCGTCCGGCCAACGACGTGGTGATGACCACGACCGGCGTCTCCAGCGGTCCGATCTCCTTCATGCGGGTCTTCGACATCGCCACGGAAACGATCAAGCAGGGCGGGACCCGGCGCGGCGCCAACATGGGGATCCTGCGGGTCGACCACCCGGACATCATGGACTTCATCATGTGCAAGGCCGACCAGAAGCAGCTGAACAACTTCAACATCTCCGTCGGCCTTACCGGAAGTCTTCATGCGCGCCGTGGAGCAGGACGAGAACTACGAGCTGATCAACCCCCGGAACGGACAGGCAGCGGGAACGCTCAACGCGCGCAAGGTTTTCAACCGGATCGTGACGCAGGCCTGGGAGAACGGGGAGCCGGGCATTGTCTTTCTGGACCGGCTCAACCGGGACAACCCCACCCCTCACGTGGGCGATGATCGAATCCACCAACCCCTGCGGGGAACAGCCGCTCCTGCCCTATGAATCCTGCAATCTGGGATCGATCAATCTGGCCCGCATGGTCCACAGACGGCGGCGTGACTGGAAGCGGCTTCGAAGGATGTCGCGGAGCTGGCCGTCCATTTTCTCGACAATGTCATCGAGGTGAACAACTATCCCCTGCCCCAGATCGCCAGAGATGACCTTCGGCAACCGAAAAATCGGCCTCGGGCTCATGGGGTGGGCCGACATGCTGATCCTGCTCGGAATCCCCTACAACTCGGCGGAGGCGATCGAGCTGGCCGACAAGATCATGGGGTTTATCAACGATCGACGGCCATGCCGCATCGCGAGAGCTGGCAAAGAAAAGGGGCGCTTTCCCGAACTTCAAGGGTTCCCTCTACGACCAGCGGGGCGACCCCCCGATCCGCAACGCCACCGTCACCACCATTGCCCCGACCGGCACGATCTCGATCATCGCCAATTCCTCTTCCGGGGTGGAACCGCATTTTTGCCGTCTCCTACATCCGGCAGGTCATGGACAACGAACATCCTGGTGGAAGTCCATCCCCAGTTTGAAAAAATCGCCAAGGAACGGGGATTTTACTCGCCGGAGCTGATGCAGCGGATTGCCCGAGCACGGCTCCGTCCGGGACATGGAAGAAATCCCCGCGGACGTCCGCAGGATCTTCGTCACGGCGCACGATATCACCGCCGGAAGTCCACATCGAGATGCAGGCGGCTTTCCAGAAACATACGGACAACGCCGTCAGCAAGACGGTGAACTTCGCAAACAGCGCAGCGATCGACGATGTCGCCAACGTGTACCGGCTGGCCTACAAGCTGGACTGCAAGGGAGTAACGATCTACCGGGACGGCTCGCGGGACGAGCAGGTCCTGTCCACCGGAAAGGGAGAGGAGCAGGCGCCCCGTGCCGGGGACGAGGAGAAAAAGGTTTTCAAGCGGGAACGCCCCAAGGCCCTCAAAGGCTGGACATACCAGATGCAGACCGGCTGCGGGCCGCTGTACGTCACCGTCAACGAGGACACCACCGGCCTGTTCGAGCTCTTCACCACCATGGGAAAGGCCGGCGGCTGTGCGGCGTCGCAGAGCGAAGCCATCGGGAGAATGGTTTCACTGGCCTGGCGGAGCGGCGTCCAGGCCAGGCAGGTCATCAAGCAGCTCCAGGGAATCTCCTGCCATTCGCCCTCCGGTTTCGGTGAGAACAAGATCCTCTCCTGCGCCGATGCCGTGGCCAAGGCGATTCAGTCGCACATGTCGGCCAACGGCTTCAAGACGGAGAAAGAAGCGGTCCAGTTCCTGAAGGGCGCCTGCCCGGACTGCGGCGGCAGCGTCGAACACGAAGGGGGTTGCGCGGTCTGCCGTCTGTGCGGCTACAGCGAGTGCGCCTGAAGGCGCGGCAATGGCCCGTTCAGGGCGATGCCGGGCATCCGAAGAGGTAGAAGTCATAAACGGCCCTGGCAATCTCGGCAATCGCCTTTTCCCGCTCCGGCGCCTCTCTTTTTGACGCCTTGACGAAAATCGCGATCGCCACGTGCCCGCCGTCATCGGGAAGGGTAATCACGCCGACATCGTTTGTCGAACCGCCCAGCGTGCCGCTCTTGTGGGCAACGGGCGTTCCGGGGGGCAGCATTCCCTTCAAGCGCGCTTCTCCGGTCTGGCTCCGCTGCATGGCATCGAGGAGCATGCCCGCGCTCTCCGTTTTCAGAAAATCCCCCCGGTAAATGCCCTGCAGGAGAGACACCATTGCGTCGGGCGTTGCGGTATCCCGTCCGTCCGCGTCGAACTGCCTTCTCATTTTTTTCTTCACGCCCGGGTCCGCCTCCCTTTCCAGCCGATCGAACCGCGCGGGCGTCGTGTCGGGCGGCAGCTTTTGAATACCGGAAGAAGCGGCAATCATTTCGATCACGGAGCGGCTGACATCGATGTCGCCGATGCCGATCGCCTTCATCCGGCGGGTAACGGCGCCGGGGCCGCCCGCAGCCGAAAGGAGCGCGTCGGTGGCCGTATTGTCGCTGACCACCATCATGATCTCAAAAAGATTCCGAAGGGAAACGACGAGTCCCGGCCTGTTAAAAAGCTTCGCAAGGACGCCGCTTCCGGGCCGCAGATCCGTCTCCCGGATGTCGACCATGCGGTTCCACTCCAGTTCACCGCGGTCCACGAGGGTCATCAGCTGAACCGCGATGGGAATCTTGTAGGCGCTGGCCATGGGAAAGCGTTCCCGGCCGTTGACGGAAATGCGCTTTTGCGATTCGATATGAATGGCGCTGACCCCCACGACGCCGCCGGACAGCCGGGCCAGCCGCCCGATTTCCGACGCGAGCATCTCCCGCGGGCCGCGCGGGGCCTGGCCCGGCAGGGACGTCGAATCCTTTTGCGCGCACAGAAGCCCGGCCGGAAGGAGAGCCAGGATCACCCAGACCATCATCAGGCGTTTTGCCGTCTGCATTCCCTTCTTCATCATTATCCACACCGCCATGATTTTGCCTCATAGCGCATCTTCACGTTCCCGTAAAGCGCCGCGTGCGGTGAATTCCCTTCTTAAAATCCCCTTCCATCCATTCCTTGAGACCGGGCGGAGACCCTTTCACAATACCGGTTGTCGCCGGGCGCGGGAACGTGTTAGAATAAATCTCTAACCAGAGAGGCATGGGAAACATGAAAATACTCTATTACGACTGTTTTGCCGGAATCAGCGGGGATATGAACCTCGGCGCCATGATCGACCTCGGCGTTGACCCGGAATACCTGACCGGCGAACTGAAAAAACTGAACATCGGCGGATATGAAATCGGCATCAAAAAAGACCACCGCCGCGGCATCGCGGGCACAAGGGTGGATGTCCTGCTTTTGCCCGGACGGGATGCCTCCCCGGGCCGGCACACCGGCCACAGGAGGTTCGCGGACATCGTCAAACTGATCCGTGAATGCGACCTGTCCGAGTCTGTCAAAGCGGTCAGCCTGAATATATTCGAAAAGCTGGCCGAGGCCGAGGCGAAGGTTCACGGCCGCAGGATCGAAGACGTCCATTTCCATGAGGTCGGGGCCGTCGATTCCGTTGTCGACATTGTCGGCGCAGCGATCTGTCTCGATCATTTAAAGGCCGACCGGATCCTTTCTTCGGCCGTGCAAACGGGGGGCGGCCTTGTCCGTTGCGATCATGGGATATTGCCCGTTCCCGCGCCGGCAACGGCTGAAATCCTCAGGGGGATCCCCGTCAAAACGGGGGCTGTCCCCTTTGAATCCACCACGCCGACCGGGGCGGCCATTCTGGCGGCGACGGTGGACCGGTTTACGGATCAGATTCGATTCACCCCGACGAAAACAGGCTACGGAATTGGACAGAGAAACGGGGAAATTCCGAATGTTCTCCGTGTTTTTCTCGGAGAAATGGAACAGGAGTCCGTTGCCGGTGACGTTTCCAGGCAGGACGCCATCATGATGGAATGCAACATCGACGACATGAACCCCGAGATGTACGATTTCATCATGGATGCCTTCCTGGCCGGCGGCGCCCAGGACGTATTCCTCACCCCTGTCATCATGAAAAAATCGCGGCCGGCCGTGAAAATCAGCGTCCTTTGCGCGGCCGAAGAGAGGGAGGCCATGGAGGCGGTTTTCTGGCTGCAGACCTCGACCTTCGGCCTGAGGGTTTACCCCGTTTCCAAGGCCGTGCTGCGGAAAGAATATTCCCGGCAGACCACCCAATACGGGGAGGTCTCCGTGAAGCACGCCTGCTTCCGGGGTCGAAGAATCAAATCCAAGCCGGAGTACGAGGACTGCAAGAGGCTCGCCGGGGAAAAGAACGTTGCCCTGAAGGAAATTTACGACGCGCTGAAATCAGAAAACAAACCATGAGCCGCTGCCGAATAGAAAACCCGACGCCAGCCGGGCGAAAAACGCTGCGGAGGACGGCCGCATGAACGCGAGCCTGCTGGAAACGCTGCTGAAAGACATCCGCGACGGGAGGCTCAGTATCGAACAGGGCGTCAACCGCCTGAAGGACCTGTCTTACCTGGACGTGGGTTGCGCGAAAATCGACACGCACCGGGAACTTCGGGTCGGTTACCCGGAGGTGATCTACTGCCCCGGGAAGACCGCGGAGCAGGTGAACCGAATCATCGAGGGCATGCTTACAAAACCCTGCAACGTCCTGGCGACGAGGGCCGGTGAAGACCTCTTCCGGGAGGTGAAGAAAAGCCATCCGGACGCCCGTTATCATCCGCTGGCCGGAGCCATCACGATCAAGAAAACGGAGCCCGCGGTGCCGGAAAGCTACATCGCCGTGGTCACGGCGGGGACCTCCGATCTGCCCGTGGCCGAAGAAGCTGCCGTCACCGCTGAATTTTTCGGAAACCGGGTTGAGCGGATCGTCGATGTCGGCGTCGCCGGCGTGCACCGGCTCTTCGACAAGCTGGACGTCATACGGGGCTCAAGGGTCATCGTCGTGGTCGCGGGGATGGAAGGGGCGCTTCCCAGCCTGATCGGCGGGCTTGTGGACAGGCCCGTCATCGCCGTACCGACCAGTGTCGGATACGGCGCCAGCTTTCAGGGATTGGCCGCGCTGCTGTCCATGCTCAACAGTTGCGCCGGCGGCGTCTGTGTCGTCAACATAGACAATGGCTTCGGCGCCGGTTACATGGCCAGCATGATCAACAAGCTGCAATGAACTTCCGTGAAGACCCTTCCAGGCACCCCCTTCCGCGGCAATGACCGGCAGGCTTTCCCGAAAGCGCTGCTCCGCAGGGACGGGCGAGAGAATAAGCATTTGAATGGATTGACTTCATGGACTGTTTATGCTACGCGAATCGCTGATCCGTAACAATTGAGATTGTGAGCGAAACGACATTGAAAACGGGATTTCTGCCGGCATGAGGACATCCTGTCTGATCAGGATATTTTTGAGGTCCCTCCTCATCCACGCTTCATTCAATTTCTGGCGGATGCAGAATCTGGGCTTTGCCCATGCCATGATCCCGCTGATCCGTCAGAAGTGCGGGGACAAGAAGGAGGTTTCCCGGTTTCTGGTCAGGCATCTGGAGGGATTCAACACCCATCCCTATCTCTCCGGCCCCGTGATCGGATCGGTTGTCAAGCTGGAGGAGACGACGGAGGCAGATCAGGCCGGTCCAGTTTGCAGCGAGGTGAAACATACCCTCATGGGGCCCTATGCGGCCATCGGTGACACCTTTTTCTGGGGCGCCTGGAGGCCCTTTTCGGTGATTCTGGCCGTCCTTCTGGCACGGGAAGGGTTTGTTCTCGCGCCCGTTCTGTTTCTGATCGTTTACAATCCCCTGCATTTATGGGTGCGGTGCAGAGGGTTTCTGGAAGGCTACCGCCGGGGCAGGGACGGAATTCGTTTTATCAGCGCCATGAATCTGCCCGCGGCGGCCGGAAAAATCCGCTGGCTGTCCCTGGCCATGCTGGGCACCCTGGCGGCCCTGGCGGCGCAAAGCACAAGCCATGCGCTGAGCGGCGCCCCGGCAGTGCTTGCGGGTTTTCTTGCTCTGGCTGCCGTTCTTCTCTGTTTCTGGATGTTGAAAAAAGGAGCTTCCGCCATCCTGCTTTTATATGGAATGGCTGCTCTGTTGACCCTGTTTTCCCTGTGATCTGAATTTGACGAAGACTTTCGAAATACGAAACAAGCTGGGGATGCATGCCCGCGCCGCCGCCAAGCTCGTTCAGGTGGGGGTCAAATTCAAATGCAGGATTTTTTTTGAAAAGGACGGGCTGGAAGTCAACGGCAAAAGCCTGCTGGGCATCCTGACGCTGGGCTGCCCCCAGGGAAGCCGCCTGATCGTCCGGACGGAAGGCGCCGATGCCCAAGAGGCCATGGAGGCGCTGGGCCGCCTGATTGAAGACAAGTTCGGTGAGGATTGAAAAATTTCGGGATGCAAAAAAGGGACTCTGTGAATGACTGACCCCGTAAAAAAAACCTTCGTACTGAAGGGGATCGGCGTCTCTCCGGGCATCGTGATCGGAAAGGCCTATCTGTTCGACCGCCTCGACGCCCAGATCTCCGTCTACAAGCTGGACGATTGCAGCCTGATTCCCCCGGAAATTGAACGTTTCCGGAACGCCCTGCAGGAATCGGAGAAGCAGCTCCTCGGGATCAAGAAGAAACTGAGCCATCTGAAGGTGATGGAGCCGCATTACATCATGGATGTCCACATCATGATTCTCAAGGACCGGAAATTCGTCAACCGGACAATTCAGTACATCAAAAAGATGTGCGTCAATGCGGAGTGGGCGGTCCGCATGACCATCGACCGGTATCGCCAGCTCTTCGACAGGGTTGAAGACGAATACCTCAAGGGGCGCTTCAGCGATATCCGCTATGTCGGCCAGATGATCCTGAGAAATCTTGGCGGCAGGCAGTGCGAGGTGATGCCGCCGATCGGAGAGGGGGTCGTCATCATTGCCGCGGATCTGTCGCCGGCAGATACGGCCCAGATGAAAATTGAGAAGGTTCAGGGATTTGCGACGGATATCGGGGGGAAAACCTCCCATACGGCGATCGTGGCCCGCTCCATCGAGATCCCCGCCGTCGTCGGACTGGAGAGCATCACCCGCCGGGTCCGAACCAACGATGTGATCATCATTGACGGTTCGGCCGGACTGGTGATCGTAAATCCCGAGCCGGAAATCGTCCGGCGGTATGAAGTCAAAAAGAGGCACCATGAAGAAACGCGGGAGATGTCGCTCAAGGATGCCCTCCTTCCCGCCGTCACCCGGGACGGCCGTCACATCGAAATCGGGGGAAACATCGAATTCATCGAGGAGATTCCCTCCGTCATCAGCCACGGCGCCGACGGGATCGGCCTATACCGGACCGAGTTTATTTATATCAACCGCGAGCAGCTGCCGTCCGAGGAGGATCACTTCTCCATTTACAGGCGGGTGGTGGAGACGGAGAAGCTGAACTGGTCCACCATTCGCACCTTCGATCTCGGCGGAGACAAGTTTCTCTCTGACCCGAAACTGGCCAAGGAGATGAACCCGCAGATGGGTCTGCGGGCGATCCGCTTCTGCCTCAAGGAAGTCGATCTGTTCAAGGTCCAGTTGCGGGGCATGCTCCGCGCCAGCGCCTACGGCAAAACGAGGGTCCTCTTTCCGATGATTTCCGGCATCGAGGAAATTCAGAAGGCGAAGCAGATCTTTCGCGAGGTGAAGGACGACCTGACCAAGCAGGGAGTCCCCGTGGGCGAGGACATCGAAATCGGGGTGATGATCGAAGTCCCCTCAGCCGTCGTCATGGCGGATCAACTGGCCCGGGAAGTCGATTTCTTCAGCATCGGCACCAACGATCTGATCCAGTACGCCCTCGCCATCGACCGGGTGAACGAGCGGGTGACCTACCTCTATGAACCGCTGCACCCCGCCGTTCTGAGGCTGATCCAGCGGGTCGTGAAAACCGGCCATGATGCGGGGATCCGCGTGGCCATGTGCGGGGAAATGGCGGGAGAGGCGGCATACACGATGGTCCTGCTGGGCCTTGAACTGGACGAGCTGAGCATGAATCCCCTGGCCATCCCCCGGGTCAAGAAGATCATCCGGGGCTCGACGCTGAAAGAGGCCAAGGCACTGTTGAAGAAGGTCATGACTTTCGCGACGGCGACAGAGATCCGCGCGTGGGTGGGCAAAACCATGCAGGAACGGTTTCCGGAAGAATTTCCGAACAACGAACACTGAGGCGAACCATCACCATGTCCATCCTTTCCGGCCTGAAATCATGGCTGCAAGACAAGGGGGAGTACTACCCTGAATGCATCTATGAGCGCAACAATTTCCCCCTGTACTGGCTGGTCGACAAAGCATTGTCCAAGATCCAGATTGCGGACCACGATGTCGAATCGCTGAAAGGGTTCGCCGAAACAGGAGTCGTTGTCTATGCGCTCAAGCAGAAAAGCCAGCTCAACAGCCTGATCCTGAGAGAGCTGGCCAATCTGAAGGGAATACCGAAACCCGCTTATTCCCACGGCGTGAACATGATCTTCTGGCAGCCTTTCGACAAGGCCCTCCAGGTCGTCCGCTCCTTCCTGTCCGGACTCGTTTTCAAAAGAACCGTCCTGAGCCCGTACAAAACCGGCTATCTGAAAAGGATCATTCTGGAGAAAAAGAGCGCCATCATCCACCTGGGCGGTTCGGAATTCATCGAGGACAGGTATGCCGATGACGCCGTCACGCAACTGCTGGACGCCCAGAAGGAACTGGATGTGCCGGTCCTGATCGTCCCGGCGCTCGTAACCTACGGGCGCCGGCGGGACAAGGAGGAGGAGAACCTTGTCAATATCCTGTTCGGGCAGACGGACAACACGAATGTCCTGCAGCGGGTGGTGACCTTTCTCCGTTACGCCAAGAAGGCCATTGTGATTTCCGCGGAACCGGTCAACCTCGCGTCTTTCACGGAGGAGCACAAGAATCTCTATCCCGCGGAGATGGTTCAGCGGCTGCGGGGGGAGCTGGTTGACCGCATCGACGAGGAAAGAACGACGATGGTCGGACCCGTCCTGAAATCCAGGGACGAGCTGATGGGAATGGTCCTCAGGGACAAAGGCCTCGTCCGGTTCATGGAGGACATGGCGGCCAGCGGCAGGACGACCCGCCCGCGACTGGTTCGGAACGCCAGGCGCTACCTTCGGGAAATTGCCGCCGACTACAACGAAATGTTCATCGAGATCTGGGACAAGATCCTCACCTGGCTGTGGAACAACATCTATGACGGCGTTGTGGTGGATCAGGAGGGGATGGTCAAGATCCGGAACATCTCCAAAAAAATGCCTTTTGTCATCATCCCCTGTCACCGCAGCCATATCGATTATCTCCTGCTGTCCTACGTCTTTTACAAGCACAACATCCAGCTTCCCTTCATTGCCGCCGGCACCAACATGTCCTTCTTTCCCATGGGTCCGATCTTTCGCAGATCGGGCGCTTTCTTCATGCGCCGGAGCTTCAAGGGCAATCCCCTGTACAGCGAGGTCTTTGCCAAGTATCTGAAAGTGCTCCTTCAGGAGGGGCTGCCGCTGGAATTCTTCATCGAAGGGGGGCGGAGCCGGACGGGGAAAATGGCCATGCCCAAGTACGGCCTGCTGTCCATGATCCTCCAGGCCTACAAGGAAGGGGCCTGCGACGACCTCGCCCTGATTCCCGTGTATATCGGATACGACCGGGTGATCGAGGAGAAATCCTATCTCCGTGAGCTCAGCGGCGTGCCCAAGACCACGGAGAAGGCGATGGACATGATCAAAAGCTCGAAAGTGCTTCGCAAACGCTACGGGCGCGTCTATGTAAACATCGGCGAACCCCTGCAGGTGAAGTCCTATCTGGCCGCCCAGGAGAAAACGTTCGAGGAGATGACGCTGGAGGAACGGCAGAGCCTCTACCGCAAGATCGGCTATGAAATCGTTCTGGAGCTCAGCAAGGTATCCGTCGTGACGCCCTTTGCCCTGATTTCCGCCGGCCTGCTGAGCCACGACCGCCGGGGGATGTCTCAAAACGATCTCATGAATGTCCTGAACCGCTTCTACGATTACCTGGCCGCCCGCCAGGTCCGCCTGGCCGCAACCCTGGCCAACCGGCGAAAGGCCATCCGGGACGCCCTGCTCCTGTTCGACCAGTCCGGGCTGATTTCCCGGGTGGGCAAGGAAGAGGAGGAAGACGAATTCGAAGAGGTGGTCTACTCGCTCGACGATGAAAAGCGGATGAGCCTGGAATACTACAAGAACAACATCCTCCATTACTTCCTGCCCGTCAGCTTCGTCGCGACATCCATTCTTTCGAACGACAATGACACGATTCCCCTCAATCAGATCCTGGACGATTACCGGTATTTCAAAAAGCTGTTCCGGCATGAGTTTATCTTCGACGAAGACCGGGACGACCTGGACGAGGTGAATGACGTTCTTTCCTATCTGCACGCCCAGGGAATGATCATCGGCGAGGAGCGCAACGAGCAGGCCTGGATCGAAGTCAAAGGGAGGGGACGAACCTACCTGAAGCCGTTTGCCGGCCTGCTCAGCAGTTATATCGAGTCCTACTGGGTGGTGGTTCGGGGCTGCGCCTACCTGAAGAAAGAGAACCGCCGGGAGCGGGATCTGATGAAAAAGATCCAGGGCCTCGGCGAGAAGATGTACCGGAAAGGCGAGATACGCAGGTCGGAGGCCCTGTCGCAATCCAATTTCCAGAGCGCCCTGCGCTTTCTTCGGGAGTCGGAAGTCCTGATCGTGACCGAAACCCGGGACAAGGGCGAAAAAAAGCCGATCTCGCACTACGCGCTCACGGAAGACAGATCGCAACTGGAATCCCTGCGCAGGCGATTGTTCAAATTCATGTAGCCCCCTGTCCAGCGGACTCCGGATCAGAACAGGAGAGCGGCCATGATCAGCCGAAATGACGTCATCAGCATGGCGCATGCGTGTGGCTTCGGCGATATCGGCTTCACAACGGCCGATCCCTTCGCGTCGCAGAAACAGATTCTACAGGAGCGGCAGGAGGAATACGCGTGGGCGATGAAGGCGGGGCTGGACCTGATGGCCGGAACGGACCCGAAAAACATCCTCCCGGAAGCCCGGTCGATCATTGTCCTGATCGAGGCCTATTTCCGCGAAGGCTTTCCGCCGGCCATGGAGAGGCATTTCGGCCGCTGCTACCTGGATGACGACCGGGTCATCCGCGACCGCCTGTCGAAAAGAATCAAAGCCTTTCGGGAATTTCTCCGCGAGCGGGGGATCCGCTCCAAGGTGCCCTTCAACCTGCCCCACCGGCTGGCGGCCGCCAGGGCGGGCCTGGGGACTTTCGGCAAGAACTGCCTGTTTTATTCCCGCGGGGTCATGGGCCGGGGATCCTGGGTCCTGCCGGTTGCCGTCGTGGTCGACCACGAATTTCCCCCGGATGAACCGACCCTTGAAATCGGCTGTCCGGAGTGGTGCCGGAATGTCTGCATCGCCGCCTGCCCGACCGGGGCGCTGAAGGCCCCCCGCCGGATCGACCCCCGCCTGTGCATCTCCTATCTGACGTATTTCGGCAGGGGCATCACGCCGCTTCCGCTCCGCGAGCCGATGGGCGCGTGGGTTTACGGCTGCGACCGCTGTCAGAACGTCTGCCCCCGCAACCTCCCCTGGCTGTCCAGGACGCTGCCCCTGAATCAAAAAGTGGCGGCCATGGCCGAAGACTTCAGGATAGAGCGTCTGCTGCACATGGACAAGGCCTTCTTCACGGCAAGAATCTGGCCGCACATGTTCTACATGCCCGACCGGGACCTCTGGCGGTGGCAGATGAACGCGGCCCGGGCCATGGGAAACTGCCTGGATGAAGCCTACGTCCCGGAACTGGCCGGGGCCTTTGGCCGTCTTCAGGACGAGCGGGTCCTGGGGATGATCGCCTGGTCGCTCGGCCGCATCGGGGGCGCGGAAGCCCGCGGCGCCCTGGAGCGTTTCCTGGCCGGCAGCCAGGGGCCGGTCCGCGACGAAATCCTGCTCGCCCTGGAAGGAACCGCCTGAGAGTTGCCCTACCCGATGCTGTACAGGGCCGTCCGTCCCCGGTAAACCGCTGCTTCGCCGAGTTCCTCCTCGATGCGAAGAAGCTGGTTGTATTTGGCCAGCCGCTCGCTCCTCGAGACGGAGCCGCTCTTGATCTGCCCGCAGTTGGCGGCCACCGCCACGTCGGCCATGTAGGTGTCTTCCGTTTCTCCCGACCGGTGCGAAACGACGGTCGTATAGCCCGCCTCCTTCGCCGTTTGAATCGTCTCCAGGGTCTCCGTCAGCGAGCCGATCTGATTCAGCTTGATCAGAATCGAATTGGCGATGCCCAGGGAGATTCCTTTTTCGAGGCGTTTCCGGTTGGTGACGAAGAGGTCGTCGCCGACGATCTGGACCTTTGCGCCCAGGGTGTCGGTGAGCATCTTCCAGCCTTCCCAGTCGTCTTCCGCCAGCCCGTCTTCAATCGAAATGATGGGATATTTCCGGACCAGGTCGGCATAGAACCGGACCATCTCCGCGGAGGTCTTCCGGGGCTTCTTTTCCGCCGCGAGGACGTAGGCGCCGCCGGAGAAGAATGAACTGGCGGCGCTGTCCAGCGCGATGGCCAGGTCTTTCCCCGGCTTGTAGCCCGCCTTTTCGATGGCCGTGGTGATCAGACCCAGCGCCTCTTCGTTGGACTTCAGGTTGGGCGCGAACCCGCCCTCGTCCCCCACCGCGGTGTTGTAGCCCTTTGCCTTGAGTACGGACCGCAGGGCATGGAATGTCTCGGCGGCAGTGCGCAGGCCCTCCCTGAACGTCGGCGCGCCCACGGGCATGATCATGAATTCCTGGATGTCCACATTGTTGTCGGCATGCTGCCCGCCATTGAGGATATTCATCATGGGGACCGGAATATCCCTGGCCATGACCCCGCCGAGGTACCGGTAAAGCGGGATTTCAAGAACCGCCGCCGCCGCCTTCGCGCAGGCCATCGACACGCTCAGGATGGCGTTGGCGCCGAGTTTTCCCTTGTTGGCCGTCCCGTCGAGACCGATCATGGCATAATCGATGTCCCGCTGGCTCAGGCAATCCATCCCGATGATCTCCGGGGCGATTTTGTGAAGCACGTTGTCGATGGCCTTCGTGACGCCCTTTCCCAGGTACCTTTTTTTGTTGCCGTCCCGGAGCTCGAGCATCTCGTGCTCCCCGGTGGACGCCCCGGACGGCACGGCGGCCCGTCCCATGATTCCGGACATGAGCGTCACTTCGGTCTCGATGGTGGGATTCCCTCTTGAATCCAGGATCTCCCTGGCATGAACATTGATGATCTCGGTCATATGACTCCTCCTTGGAGTGGGATTTTTTGAGGCTTGACTGTCGGGGATTCCCCATAGCCGAATTCCGGAAAATATTCAAGGCCGTTCTCCGCCCCTGCCGGGGATGGCCGGCGCCCGCGACAATGGCCCTTGATAAGATCCCTGAAGTCAGGTAGAGATAACGAAGTTTCACCCAGAATGAGGATTTGGATGTGCAAGAAAAGCGGACGAAACTCTTCCTGCATTTGAAAAAATGGCTGGAAAAAGCGGTCCTGGATTACGGAATGATCGCGGCGGGGGACCGACTGCTGGTCGGCGTCTCCGGAGGGGCGGACAGTCTGGCCCTGCTGGACCTCCTCAGTACGACGATGCTTTTTGTGCCCTCCTTCTCCCTTCTGGCGGTCAACATCGATCCGGGCTTTGACCCGGCCTATGGGGGGTACGAGGCGCTGGAGGCCCATTTGCGAGCAGGCAGCTATGACTACGTCATGGAGAAATCCGATATCGGGCCCCTTTCGCACAGCAGCTACAACCGGAAGAATCCCTGCTTTCTCTGTTCCCGTCTTCGGCGGAAGCGGATCTTCGAAATCGCCGCAGAAAGAGGCTGCAACAAGATCGCATTTGCCCATCACCGGGACGACATCGTTGAGACCCTGCTGATCAACATGTTCTATGCGAGGGAGATCAGCACCATGATGCCCAATCAGGAGATTTTCGGCGGCCGGCTGCATATCATCCGTCCCCTTGCCTATCTTCGGGAAGACCTGGTCAAAAAGTATGCAAAGCAGCGCCGCTTTCCCCACATTGAAAACCGCTGCCCGACCAGCGGCAGCTCCCGCCGTCTCTACGTGAAGAACCTTCTCAACGAACTGGAAAAAGACAACCGGGACATCCGGAACAATATCTTCAAGGCCATGGGCCATGTGAAAATGGACTACCTCCTGACGGCAAAGGCAAGGGAAATTGGCTAAAAAAGAAACGGACGAAAAAATCATCTGCCAGAACAAAACGGCGAGGGTGAACTACTTCATCGACGACACCTATGAGGCGGGCATCGTCCTCGTGGGCACGGAGGTGAAATCGCTTCGGGACGGGCGGGCGAACCTGAAGGACAGTTACGCTCTGGTGAAAAACGACGAGGTCTATCTTCACGAACTGCACATCAGCCCCTATCTCTACGGCAACCGCTACAATCACGATCCGCTGCGGGTCCGAAAGCTCCTCCTTCACAAGCGGGAAATCCGTCGCCTCTACGGAAAGTCCAGGGAAAAGGGGCTGACGCTGGTCCCCCTGAAAATGTACTTCAAAAACGGAAAGGTCAAGGTCCAGATCGGGATCGGCCGCGGCAAGAAGCTGCACGACAAGCGGGAAGACATCAAACTGAAGGATGACCGGCGGGACATGGAAAGGGCGTTCCGCTCCAGGCACAGAAACTGATTCCTGCCCCGTCCTGCTTGTCTCGGCCGGGGGGAGTTATCCCGGCGTTGGACGCAGATCTGCATCCGGCCCCTCAGTTCCTCGATCCTGCCCGATCGGACACCCGGCCTTGGCGATTGTCCGTGCCCTTGACGATTGTCCGCTTGACTTCCTCTCCAGGAAGGGTTAAATTATCCATGAAATAATGTTCTTTGAATCCAATCGATTTTATGGGGGCGTCACGGTTTCGACGGGGATAGTTGAAGCTGTAGAAGCGTACCGAGGTTCCTACAGGCCTCGTTAAACAGGTAGGAAAACTATAATCGCAGACAACTACGATTACGCCTTAGCCGCTTAGACGGCTAACGTTCTGCCGGTTCTGCCTGCCGGGCCGAACAGAGCGTCGATCAGACAGGATAGCCGACCTTTCTTTCCTGGAGGAAGCAAGGCGAAATCTAAACAGGGTAGTTCCTGATCAATCCTGCCTTTGGGAGTCTTCAGGAGCGAATGCAAATCAAAGGATACGTACGTAGAAACTGCAGTGGAATATTTTCGGACGCGGGTTCGACTCCCGCCGCCTCCACCATTATTTCAATAACTTGCGTGATTTTTTCCATTGTCAGCGCATTGTCAGTTTTGTCAATGGAAATCACCTTTGCGCTCTGCCTGTAAACCGATCTTAGATCATCGTCTTCAGCAATCAATGGGATAGCCTTGTAATCGGTTTTGGAATCCGAAGCGGGAATATAGAAATAAACATTGTCCGTATCGATGTTCTCTACCCACCCATCGGACAAAATCCGATCCACGATGTCCGGGCGGCTGATCCCTTTCATCTCTCTTTTCCCATCTCACAATCAGGGTTCCTCCGATTGCATCCAAACGCCTTCGGGATTATTGTGGATTCAAAAGAAGGGGAGATACCGGAAAGGAAACAGGGAATGATGAAGACAGTAAAGCCGGAAAAGGTCGAGTTCAACCCGCAGGACAGCATCACGGGCATGATGATCGGTAAAAACAGCAGAGAGAAACAGCAAAAGCGCCGCGTCGCTTAACACTGCGGGCTGACGCTGTAATAAAAAGGGGGGACATAAAATGATTCAGGATCCATTGACGGGAAACAAGAAAGCGAAGGAATCGAGACAAAAGGCGTGCAAGGTGGGCGGGATCTGGGTAGATCCCATGTGCTACCCCTTTGCCTACAAGAAGGGCAAATGACCGCCGTTTGAAACGCCAATATCCGCCACGGCGGCGGCTACGGGGCCTACGACGACAAACTGAAGCTTCGCGCAAAGCTGAACCTGGGCGACGACACCGCCAAACAGCATTTAGACGACACCCTCAAGGGGGGCGATTACTACAACATCCCCGAACTGGTGGAAGTCCTGGTCAACGAATCCCCGGCCGCCCTGAACTGGATGATCGACGAGGGAGGCCTCAAGCTTCGCGACGTGCTGACCCGGGGCGGCGGCCACACGGCCTACCGCTGCCATTTTTCCGAAACCATGTGGGGGAAGGACTACACCGAGGCGCTCAAGAAGATTGCCGAGAAGCGCGGGGCAAAGATGGTACTCGGCACCGAGGTCACCTGGATCTGGCGCAAGGATGCGGACCCGAAGAGCCCCGTCCTGGGGGTTGAGGTCAAACGGGGCAGGAGAACCCTGAATCTCGCGGTCCAAAAAGTCCTCGTGCTTGCCTCCGGCGGTTTCGGCCGGGATGTCAAGATGCGGATGGAACAATTTCCAAAGCTCACGGAAGCTTTCAACAGCACGAACCACGAAGGCGCGACGGGCGAAATGATACGTTACGCCCAGGCCGTGGGCGCAGACGCCCTGCATCTGAATTTCATCCAGCTCTACCCCTTTGCCGATCCGGAAACAGGCACTTTGGACACTCCCGCCGTGTTTCCTTTCAGTGGACCGGGCCGTGGCGCCATTTACGTCAACAAACAAGGAAAACGGTTTGTCAGCGAACTGGAGCGCCGGGATGTATGCGCCTTTGCCCAGACCAACATGGGTCCGGCAGCGAAGCCCACCTACACCCTCTTCAGCGCCGCCATGGTTCCCCTGATGGGATACAAGCAGGCGGAACTGGATGCGGGCCTGAAGAAGGGCCGGTTCACCGAGGCGGCTTCGATCGGGGAACTGGCAAAGAAAATCGGTCTTCCCGAGGCGGCCTTGGTCGAAACGGTCAACAAGCACAACCAGTATCTGAAGGACGGAAAAGACCCCGATTTCAACAAGCCGATCACGAAGGCCATGCTTGCCCTGGACAAGGGCCCCTTTTACGCGGTTCCTCAGTGGCCGGCGGTACACCACACCATGGGCGGTCTACGGATCAACAAGAGCGCACAGGTCATTGACCTCTTCGGCGCTGTTATCCCGAAGCTCTATGCCGCCGGAGAGGTTGCGGGCGGCGTGCACGGCTCGAACCGGCTGGGCACCAACGCCACGGCGGATTGTGTCGTCTTCGGGCGGATTGCCGGGAAAAATGCGGCAAAAGCTTAAATGAGTTGCAGGGGCCCATGGCTGTCCATGTGCCCTTTTTTCCATCCGGGAAGGTTGCACGTGATGGGAACGATGAAGTAGGAGAAGAAGCTGTACAGGGGCTGGGTGGACCCGATGTGCATTCCCCGCGCCTGCCAGAAGGGCAAATAACCGTTTGAACATATAATATTCGCAATCGTCGTTCATCGGAGCTTTTTGAACATCCAGATTCTCGCAAAGTACCTGCTCGGTTGATGAGAGGGTCAGCCTATTTTTTTAATCCCCATGGCTTCAAGGATGAACGTCCGGACATCCGTATGGAGCATGAGCGGCAGCATCTGCTCAATTTCCTCGTCCTTGAAATTCCACCACGCCAGCTCCAATAGTTTCCGAATGGTCTCTTCATCGAATCTTTTCCTGACCGGACGGGCAGGATTGCCCACGCAGATTGCGTAGGGTTTCACGTCTTTTGCGACCACGGAACGCGCCCCGATGACAGCCCCGTCGCCGATATTCACACCGGACAGAATGACCGCCTCGATGCCGATGCAGACATCGTTACCGATGATCACGTCGCCTTTCGTTTTGGGGTGCCCGGCGATGTGCCGCCCACTCTCCCACAATACATTGAACGGGTACGTTGTCGCCCAGTCTGTCCTGTGTTCCCCGCCCAGCAGGATCTTGACCCCTGCCGCAATGGAACAAAATGCGCCGATCTTCAAGACGGCCCGTTCGTCCCATGTGAGGATGGCCGGATCTCCGTACGTATGACGCCCAATGCTGTATTGAGGATATTTTTCACGCAGTTCGCCCACCTTTTCGGAAGACCGACTCGCAATGGATTTGCTGAATGATTTGAATGCCTTCATCTAGGATACTCCGATTTAATCTTGTCATTGCAGGCTTTGAAGGGACAGCAAAAGCCCGAAACAGACCTGTTGAACATGGATTCAAGCCGGATCTTGCTCTCTTCTATCCCCCATCGCAGGCGGTCAGGCGGCAGATCCGTCAGGCAGGGATGCGTCATGGAATGACTGGCGATTTCAAAGCCCTCGTAAACTTGTCTGGCATCATGCGAAGACAAACGCCAGACCTCCCTGCCCCCGTGCATCCACCCGAATGACCCTTCCTGCCCGCACAGCCCCGGGCTCAGGAAAAATGATGCTTTTGCTCGGCATGCTTATTACTACCGATTGCAACCAAAGAAAAGCATGATTTCAGAAGCGATGTCTCCGTAAACCACGCGCCGCGGCCCATTATTCCCTTGACAGGAAAAACCTCTTTTTCTATCTTCGAACCATGCCAATGAAAAGTGAGGACCGTTCGGGAGGAGGGCTTTATGAATATCGTGGAGCGGGCGACGGCTGTCATTAAGAAGCCAAGGGAAACATGGGAAATCATTAAAGCGGAACAGACGACCGTCAAAGAACTGTTTGCATCCTATGCCGCGATCCTGGCCGTCATTCCCGCTGCGGCATCCTTCATCGGATTTTCCCTGGTCGGCTATTCCCTGCCGGGGGGACATTACCGTGTGCCGATCACCGCGGGCCTCGTCCATGCGATTCTCCAGTACGTCCTAACCCTGGTCGGCGCATATGCAGTCGCTTTCATCATCGACGCCCTCGCCCCCAAGTTCGATTCGCGGAAGGACCTGACGGCAGCGGCAAAACTGGCCGTCTTTGCCGCAACCCCGGCATGGATCGGAGGCGCACTGGCGGTCCTTCCGGCGCTGACACCCCTGATCCTGATCGCATCCCTGTACAGCCTCTACGTGCTGTACGTCGGCCTTCCCATGCTGATGGAGACGCCCAAGGAGAAGTCGCTGGTGTACTTCATTGTCGTCATCATCGCATCCATCATCGTTTCCCTGATCATCGGCGCATTTTCCGGGTCGACCATGCAGAGGCCCCTGTCCATGATGCCGTGAAAGAAGCCAATCCAAAACCTTTTCAAGACATACCGGACCGTTGGAGGGCGGGCCGAGTATGCCCTGATCGTCTGCGCGGCCCGGAAAACGGTGTCATGAAATGACGGATTACCGGCAACATTACGGCTTCTCAAGAGACCCTTTCGGCATCGCGCCGGACCCCGAATTTTTTTTCCCGTCCGAAAGCCACAGCGAGGCGCTGGCATCCCTGTTATACGGAATCAATCACCGCAAAGGATTCGTGCTGGTCCTGGGAGAAGCGGGCATCGGGAAGACCACGCTGATTCACCATGCGGTGAGCCGGCTCGGCCCGAAAGTCAGGTCCGTTTTCATCCCGCAAAGCGAGATCCCCTACGATCGGCTGTTGAAGGACATCCTCCTGAAACTCTCGGTGCCGCAAAGACGCGACGTCAAGGGGGCCATGCTCCATGATCTCTACTATCATTTGATCCGGTGCCTGGAGCGGGACGAAAATGCCGCGATCTTTCTCGACGAGG
Organism: uncultured delta proteobacterium; assembly: GCA_963709485.1. Classification (GTDB taxonomy): domain Bacteria; phylum Desulfobacterota; class Syntrophia; order Syntrophales; family Fen-1087; genus JAXDBM01. Next base: position 41,020 of record CAVPWE010000004.1, on the reverse strand, counting down.
CCCACAACATCGGCCTGGACGTCATTGAAGAGGTGCGCCTGCTGGCCAATCTGGAAACCAGCAAATCAAAACTGCTCCAGCTCGTTCTTGTGGGCCAGCCGGAGCTGAGAGAAAAGCTGCGGGCCGACGTGATCCGGCAGATCAAGCAGCGGATCGTCATCAGTTGCCGGATCGAGGCTTTGACGGATGCGGAATCCCGGCAATACATCGATCACCGTCTGGGAATCGCCGGAAGCCGCAGCGCCACGGTCTTCACGGCGGACGCCCTTTCCCTGATCTGCCGTCTGGCAAAGGGGAATCCGCTGGCCATCAATATTCTGTGCCACAACGCCCTTGCCGCCGGACAGGGCCTCTTCGAGAAAAAAATCTCCGCTGCTGCCGTGAAAATGGTTCAGCATGAAAAGGCCGTCCTGCCGGGGGAAAAGGTTCGCTTCCTGATTTCGGCTAAAAAGCGCAGACGGCTTCGCAGCATTTCCCTTGCCTGTCTGCTTGGCGTCGTTGCGGCGCTGGTCCTATTCCTCTTCGGCAATGAAGATGCGAAACGGATATTTCACAAACCGGGATCCGCAGAGGTCGCCGAACAGCCGTCTTTCAGGGCCGAGGGAAAGACACCCGCCCCGCCGCCGCAGGTCGCTCCGCCGTCCGAAAAGAAGGCCCCTGCGGATTCTTCGTCCGTGCCCACGCCCGCGCCGCGCGAGGAGGTCCGCATCAAAGATGTCGTAGCTGTCAAGAAAGGGGCGAACCTGCATGCGTTGTCCCAGCAATATTACAGGGAGGCAAATGCGACGTTCATGGACCGCATTCTTGAATTGAATCCGGATATTACGGATCCGAACGTGATTCTCGTCAATCAGAAGATCCGCATTCCGGAGATCACGGCCTCCCTGCTGGTCATGAAGTCTTCGGGGGGCGGGTTTAAAGTTCACATCGGAACTTTCCTGAATCGCGAGGTGGCGCTCCAGAACCGGGACCGGGCGGCACAGAGCGGGAAAAACGTCGAGGTGGTCTCAAGAAAAGTTTCAGAAAGGGAGACATGGTACAGGGTGCTGGCCGGGCCGTTTGCCAGCAGAGAGGAAGGATTGATGTTCCTGGAGGACATGAAGAAGAGGGATCTTCTGCCTTTCTCCTATTCGATATAGGCCCTGTGTTCGATCCCCGGTATGGCTGTCGCCGTTCGGGCCGGGAAGAATGCGCCGCTGATTCACCAACGGCAATCAGCGGATTCGTCTGTTGACTTCAAAGTCGGAAGCTGATAGGGAAAATTCGAGTCATATCCGCAAATAACGAAAAAAGGGGCCAGGGACCATGGGAGAGAGTATCGGGCAGATCCTGCTGAACAAAAAAATTATCACTGAGTCTCAGCTTGAAACGGCGCTGCAGCGGCAGGCAAACGACAAGAAGAAGTACTTGGGACAGATCCTCTGCGAAATGGGCGTTTCGCAGACAAAGATCATCCGGGCTCTGCAGTTCAGCAACAAACAGCAGCAGGTGGGCCAGATCCTGGAGGACATGAAGGTCATCACGGCCGAGCAGCTCCAGGCGGCGCTGTCGGAGCAAAAAAGGCTTCTGGAGGAAAAAATCCGCAAACCGCTGGGTGCGGTTCTGGTCAGCATGCGTGTCATCGACGAGGACACTTATGTCAATGCGCTCTCGGCCCACTACAGCATGCCCGTCGTCTCCCTGAAGGGTTTTCTGGTCGCCGAGTCATTCCAGAGAGCGATCGGTGAGCAATACGCCCTGCGCAACCGCATCGTGGTTGTGGAAAACAACCCCTACCGCATCATCGCCGCGATTGCCGAACCGAGTCTTTTCATCTTTGAGGAGGTCGAGAAGGGCCTGTCGTCCGAGAAGAAAATGATATTCTGCATCGCGAAGGCGTCCGAAATCGAGTTGGCCCTGAACATGAAGTACGATCCCTACGTCACCAGCAGCTACAAATAGTCCCGGCGCCGGGCCTGGAAGCCTGTCCAACTCTTCTCTTTGATTGTCAAATCGGCAGTGTTGAAACTGATTTTAAATAAACACTTCGGAGGTGAGCCATGAGCGAAGTGCCAAAGCGAGTCAAAGGGGTATCGCGTCGGGATTTCATGAAAACGATGGGAGGCGCCGCAGCCGTTGCCGGAATGGCGATGGGGGGTGTCACCGTAACGGGCAGGGATGCTGCCGCGGCGGGAAGCGACCTGCCCGCCAAATGGGATGAGACCGCGGACGTGGTCGTTGTCGGCAGCGGGTTCGCCGGACTTGCCGCCGCCATCGAGGCGCGCAATGGCGGCGCGAGCGTGATCGTGATCGAAAAAATGCCTGTTCACGGCGGCAACTCGGTCATCAACGGCGGGGATTTTGCCGCCGCGGGGAACAAAATGCAGAAGGAAGCGGGAATCCAGGACTCCGCCGAGCTCATGCTCAAGGACATGCTGAAGGCCGGCTCTTATCTGAATCATCCCGAGCTGGCCAAGCTGGTCGCCGACCAGTCGAACGCGACCCTCGAATGGTGTGAAAAATTTGTGGGCGCCAGCTTCTCGCGGCTCAACTTTCACGGCGGCCACTCGGTGAAGCGGTCCGTGCAGACCGTCAATGCCTCCGGCTCCGAACTGGTGAACAAGATGATGGCCAAAGTCAGGGCGCTCGGGGTTAAGTTCGAGATGCGGACAAAGCTGGTCCGGCTGCTGTCGAACAAGGAGGGCAGGATTGTGGGCATGGAAGTGCTCAAGGGTTACCGCTTCCCCGATGAAAAGACCGGGAAGCCGGCTTTCATAAAGGCCGGCAAGGCGGTGATCCTGGGCTCGGGCGGCTTCTCCCAGGACGTCCGGCTGCGCCAGGTGCACGACCCCCGCCTCACGGACAATTTCGACTCCACCAACCATCCCGGCGCCACGGGCGAGGCATTGCTGGCGGCCTGTATGGCGGGCGCCATGGACGTCCAGATGGACTGGATCCAGCTCGGCCCCTGGACCAGCCCCGACGAAAAGGGATTCGGCCACGTCCCCCTGTTCTGTGAAAGGCTTGTCGGCTACGGACCCATGATCGATCCCAAGACGGGCAAGCGCTTCTTCAAGGAAACGGGAAACCGAAAGGAACGGGCGGACGCGATCATCCTCATCGGACACCCCGTCATTATTTTCGGCGACTCCTATGCGGTCAACAAGCAGGTATTCCCCAACGCCCTGAAGAAAGGCATGGAGGTCGGGGCCATCAAGAAATTCGACACCCTGGATGAAATCGCAAAAAGCTATAACATCCCCGCTGCCGCCTTTCTGGCGGAAGTCACCCGCTGGAACGCCTTTGTCGACAAGAAGAAGGATGCCGATTTCGACTGCATGATCTTTCCCGAAGCCAAGCCGACCGCGACACCGCCCTTCTATGTCGCCAGGCTCTGGCCCCGCGTTCACCATACGATGGGCGGATTGGTGATCGACAAGAACGCCCAGGTCGCCGGCTTTGACATGAAACCGGTCAAGGGGCTGTACGCGGCCGGCGAGGTCACCGGCGGGGTTCACGGGGCCGTCCGCCTCGGCAGTGTGGCCATGACCGACTGCGTTGTCTTCGGGCGCATTGCCGGAACAAACGCGGCGAAAGAAAAACCCTGGGGTTAAACGGTGAAGGATCCGGAAATTCCGGGAGGTGACCGATGCGTTCAAGAAAAAATGTAGGGAAGTCTCTTTCCGTCCTGGCCATCGTCGCCTGCAGCCTCTTTTTGCTGACGGCGGCTGTCCCGGGCGTCTCGGCGGCGCCCAAACAGCTGCCCAATGCGAAGGCCGGAGACTGCGCGGCCTGCCACGGGAAGGACAAGGTCCTGCCTGACAGCCATCCCGACACCAAGGCGATGAACTGGAAGGGTTGCCAGGCCTGCCACCAGGGAGATAAAATGGCGCTGGCCGGGAAGATGCCGGGGAGCCATGTGCATCAGCTCACCGGGGTGAACTGTGTCGGCTGCCACGGAAAGACGGAGAAGCCGGAAGCCCTGGAGATGGACAAATGCGTGGCCTGCCACGGCAGCACGGCCAAGCTGGCGGAAAAAACGGCAAAGGTGAAGCCCGAAAACCCCCACATCTCGCCCCACTACGGGACGGATCTGGACTGCAACCTGTGCCATCGCCAGCATGCCAAGAGCGAAAACTACTGCAACCAGTGCCACAGCTTCAAGTTCAGGGTTCCCTGAAGGCCTTCAGGGAAGGGATAAAAAGGCCATCGCCTGCTCCCGACGGCCATTGATCCCGGCTACGCTTTCTGCGACCCTCGCGCCATGCAGCTGCCGTTTCGCCTCAACGACCTCCTGCTTCTCGTCGTGGTCCTCTCCTCCATGGCGGTCGGAATCATTTTCCCCGGCTTCAGTTCCCATTTCCGGGAACTGCCCCTTTACTGCCTGATGATGCTTTTCTGTCTCAGCTACCTGTCCATCGAATTGAAGACCGTCCGGTCGACGCTGAGAAACGACAAAGGGAGGATTCTCTCTTTTGTTATCCTGAAGAGCCTGATATTTCCCGTGCTGGCATTCCACCTCTTCAAGGTTGTCGCACCGGCCTATGCCCTGTCCGCATTGCTTTTATGCGGCGTGTCCACGGGCGTGGTCGCTCCCTTCATTTCCAATCTGGTGAGGGGCAACAGCGCGCTGGTCCTGGTGGTTGTCGTCATCACGTCGGTCCTGGTGCCGGTCACCCTGCCGGTTCTCGTCCAGGTTGTCGCCTCCAAATACGCGGAGATTTCCATGATTGCCATGATCCGCATGCTCCTGCTGGTTATTTTTGTCCCCATCCTGATCGTAGAGGCGCTCCGGCGTCTCACCCCGGACCTGCTGAAGCATGTGATCCGCGTGCAGTTCCCCCTTTCGCTGGTCCTTTTTGCCTTGATCAACCTGGGGATTTTCTGCCGGTATTCGGCGCTTTTCAGGACGGAGCCCGCCGTCATCCTCACGGCTGCCGTCGCGGCGGCGGCGCTGTCGGCGATCTGCTGCGCGGGCGGGATTCTGTTTTTCTGGAGAGGTCCCCTGGAGGATCAGCTGGCCGGCGCGGTCATGCTGGGAAATATGAACAATGTTCTCGTAATTGTTTTTGCCTCGGCTTTTTTCGGCCCGCTCGAACCGCTGGTGTCCGCCATGTACATTATCCCCTTCTTCGGCCTCGTGATGCCCCTTCGATATTATGCGAACCGTTGCGCGAAGGCGGCATGAGACAGCCCGTTCAGCCATTCAGCGCGGTGATTTCCGCTTTGGCATCCGCTCGCAGAAACGGCCACAATCCGATTTCCTTCAGCGTGTCCGGGGTCGGCACGCCATCCGGTGTCCATCCTCGTTCCCGGTAATAGGCCTGGATCAGCTCTCTCAGCCGGTTTTTCCTTTCATGCATCAGGGAAAGCCGCTTTTCATCCGTGTGCATCCGACCGATCTCGTCCGGAGATTTCCCGAGAAGCCGCCCCAGTTCACCATCGTGGTAATCTTTCTCGGCATCATAGAGTTCGTTGTCGATCGGCCCGATCGCCCGGTCCGGGATCGCGTCCCGATCTCCCGTGCTGTCCCCGAAGATTATGGTGTTCATGACGCGCTGCAGATTGATGTCCCGGTCTGTCTGCGCGAAGATCTGCTCCCAGGTCAGGCGGGTGCCCAGCATCCCGTTGTAGAAGTCGGCGTAGATTTCCTGACTGGCGGGGTTGATGAATTTGTCCGTGTTGCGCACCTGCTCGGAGGCGGGGTTGAAGACATCCACCCAGGGGAGCTTGCAGAGGCCCAGATTGTCGTTTCCCAGGCGGACGCGGGGATAGCTGATCAGGGCACGCGCCTTGCTCTCGAGAGTCGGGAAGGCGCCCAGCAGGTCGACCTTGATGAGCCATGCGGCGGCATGGTGCGCCCCGATGTCGCTGGCGGCGGCGTAGGACGCCTGCATGGAGAGGGAGCGGTGCGTGCGGTAAAGGGAGAAAGGCAGACCCTTGCTCTGCATGGCAAACCGCAGGAGTTCCTCCCGGGGACTTGCCTTCCCGGTTCTCCGGACATACCGGCTGGATACCCAGTCGACCAGATGCAGCATCCCCTTTCCCGCCTCGCGCGCAAAGGCCGTCTCGCCCCGGGCGATTTGATGGATAAACTGCAGCACGGCCTGTTCGCTCCCCCAGGTCAGTTCCAGGCCGCCCGTGTCCTCCCCGGTCAGATAGCCTCTCTGAAAACACTCCATCAGAAAGGCGATGATGACGGCCGTGGTGATGGTATCGATCCCGTAGTTGTCGCAATGCCAGTTGGCCTCCATGATGAACGCGGCGTTCCACATGCCCAGGTTGGAGCCGAAGCCGGCCGCCGTCTCGTATTCCGGCCCGTCCACCCATACCTTGCGGTCCCGGCGCGCGCCGGTCGTCAGGGTCACGCAGCCGCCCTTGGTGCACTGCAGGTTGCAGCCGGGAAAACACCCGTCCGCACCCCGATGATCGAAGAGATGCTCCGCGTAAAATTTGCCCGTGATTCTCTCAGCCCGCGGGTCGGAGCCGGACTGGTAATTGTTCACCGGCAGGGATCTGTATTCCTCCTTGTTCATGAAGGCGATCAGCCCGGCGCTCCCCTTGCGGTGCATCTTCAGCGATTGCGGATCGACTTCCCGAATGACCTTTCCGAGTTTGGCTCCCGATTTCTTGACCCGGTCCCAGTCGGCGGCCCCGAAGGGGTTGTCGCCCTTCGGAAATTCCGCCAGGATGACGACGGCCCTGATTTTTTTGTCCATCATGACCGTGCCCAGCCCGGTTCGTCCTGCCTGCTTGGTCCGGAAGAAGCCGCGGATGCCGTTCATGCTCTTGGTGGGGTCGAAATAATGGCTGTTGATGCATCCGTAGCTTGTGCTGGCTGCGCCGATGCCGGTGGTTAGGAAGACGATGTTCTTTCTCTCGCAACCCTCCCCGACAAAGCGGCCGGCAATGGCCTGTTCCAGATCGAACACCTCACCGATGGCAGGCGCATCCGTCACCGAGATGTCCCCTCTCAGGGCATCGATGACGATCATGGCGTCTCTTTCCGCCTTGCCCGTCACAACCAGGGCGTCAAATCCGGCATACTTGAGGTAGGCGCCGAAATGCCCCCCGAAATTCGACACGCCGGGAATCCCCGTCAGCGGCGAAAGGGAAACAGCCATGCACTTGCTCGTGCCCGGGAACTGCGGAACGCCTCCCAGCGGACCGGGTGAAAAGATCAGGGGGTTTTCCGGAGCGCCGGCAGTTGTCATAGCGGTGGCGCCCTTGTGCAAAAGATACAGGCCGAGGGCGCGGCCCCCGATGAAATAATCCCGAACCTGCGGGTCCAGCGCCGGGGTCCGAATGGCGCTGGTTCCGAGATCAATGGTGAGGACTCTGTTTGCATATCCGCGGACGAGCGGCGCTTTCTCAAACTTCATGTTTCTTTCCTTCCATCAAGGTATATTGATCTGCGATGCCCAACCGTGACTGCACGGTCGGCTTTTTTCAAGCGTGGGTACATACGATAAAGAAAGTGCATTGTCAATTCGTTATCTTTCTGTCCTCATTATCCTTCTTGATTTTGAAGATTTCTAATGGTAAAATTTCTTACAGTTTTCTTTCAACATCGTCACCAACATTCTTTTGCATTTCTCTCAACAGGCTATTCAGAGCTTCCGCAACGGGAGAGAAGCCATGAATTTGGATGAAACAAAAGATCTTCATAAGAAACTCCAACTCTACGAAGCTGCCATGAACATCCTTTCGAGCGGGGTTCTCATAACCGACCCGGAGGGTTATGTCCTTTTCTTCAGTGAAGCCTACGGCAAGTTCCTAAACATGGATCCGCGCGAAAAGATCGGCAGACACTGCACGGAAGTGATTGAGAACACGCGGATGCACATTGTCGCCAAGACGGAACGCCCGGAAATCAATCATCCACACCCCATTCGCGGCCGCAATATGATCGTGCAAAGGCTGCCGATCCACATCGACGGCAAACTCGAGGCTGTTGTCGGACAGGTCATGTTCGAGGACATCAAGGATGTTCACAAGCTGGCGAAAAAGCTGAGTCATCTGGAATCGAAAGTTGAAATTTACGAAAAGGAGCTGGAAACACTCCGGTCATCGAAATACACATTCAACAATGTCATCGGAACGAGCGCAGAAATCGTACAGATGAAAGAGTTCGCCCTCAAAGCTGCGAAAAGAAACGCCCCGATCCTTTTGGTTGGCGAGAGCGGAACGGGAAAGGAACTCTTCGCGCATGCCATTCACCACAACAGCCCGCGCAGGCCCTTTCCGTTTATCCGGGTCAATTGCGCGGCCATCCCCAAAGACCTCCTGGAGGCGGAACTCTTCGGCTATGAACCGGGCGCCTTTACGGGTTCGGGCAGCAAGGCAAAGCCGGGAAAGTTCCAACTTGCCCACCGGGGAACCATATTCCTGGATGAGATCAGCGAGCTTCCCATCGACATGCAGCCGAAACTTCTGAGAGTGCTGGAAGAGAAGGAGGTCGAGCCGCTGGGCGGCACCCGCGTCATTCCATGCGACTTCCGGTTGATTGCCGCAACGCACGAGAGCCTTGAGGATTGCGTCGAACGGGGAAAGTTCAGAAGCGACCTCTATTATCGTCTGAACGTCATTCCGATCCAGATCCCCCCGCTCCGGGAAAGGAGGCAGGACATCCCCGTCCTTGCCGAACACCTCGTCCATACCCACGGCGCAGAGTTCGGAACAAACATCAACAAAATCGACCCGCAGGTCATCAAGGTGTTTCTCAAATACGACTGGCCGGGCAACATCCGGGAACTTTCCAACATCATCGAACGAAGTCTCTATTCTACGGAAGCCGGTGATGATACCCTGCGTCTGGAACACCTCCCCCTTTTCTTCATGAATCGCATGGGAGACCGGGATAAGAAGTCGAAAACGTCACTGAAGGAATTCAAGGAGTTTTCAGAAAAGGAATTTCTGCTGTTCGCCCTGAACAAATCGAACTACAATGTCCATAAGGCCTCCGAGATTCTGGGGATTCACCGGACGGCATTGTATCGAAAACTGAAACAGTTCAACTTGCCCAGGCCCGCCATGTAGATCGGGGCGTTTATTTGTAGACGATTGTCTACATAAAGCAACTATTCGATTTGAGATATATTTTTAGAAATTGCGTTGTCTTCCCTCTGTAGCCGTTCCTCGACAATTGTACTGTTGATTCGAAACAGGCTTTTCCAAATAACAAATCAGATCAAGCAGTTCTGCTCATATCAGTCGCTGGCATTCCTCTTGCTTGATGAAATAATGATTGAATCCATTCAGAGGGGGGGTGATTCAAAGCAGTATTGTTCAGGCAACCTTCTTAACACAACAGTCATCCATCGGAAAAAAGGAGGATCGAAATGAAGAGAATGCTGATTGTTATCATGATCATTTTTTTTCTTGCCGGCATCGCCCTCGCAGCCGAAAAGCAACTGAAGGGAACGCGCGAGGAGGCTGTTGAGATGGTCAAGAAAGCGGTTAAACTCTACAAGGATGTCGGGCGCGACAAGGCCTTCGAAGCCATCAACAATCCCCAGGGCGATTTCCAGTACATAGACCTTTATATCTGGGTCATCGATGTCGATTCCAACGGCCTCTGCCTGGCGCGTCCGGTCTTCCGGCAACTGATTGGACAGGAACTCTGCGACTTTGCCGATTCGGACGGCAAGAGATTCATGCAGGAGGCCTGCGGGGTCGCCAAAACGAAGGGCGTCGGCTGGGTGGACTACATGTGGGCCAACCCGGTGACCAAGCGGAACGAGGCCAAGTCCACTTATTATGAATGCGTAAAGAACATCTGTTTCTTCTGCGGTTATTACAAGTAAACAACGCTCATGAATATTTCATCACAAACCAACGCTGGCCTGAAGCAAGGAGGTAAAAATGAGAAAACTGCTAACGGCAATCCTCATCGTCGCCCTGATGGCAGGGTTCGTTTATGCAAAGGGCGTAAAAGGGACGGCGCCCGAGGCCATCAAGATGGTCGAACAGGCGGTCGCCCTGATCGTTGCAGAAGGAGGGGAGAAGGCCTTCCCCCAGATCAGCACACCCCGCGGTCGCTTCGTTGACCGCGACCTTTATGTTTACGTGGTGGATCTCAAAGGCGTGATCCGCGCCCATTCGGCGGACCCGAACCTCATCGGAAAGAACCAGATGGACACCCGGGACATGGACGGCAAGGCCTTCATCCGGGACCTGATCCGGCAGGCGAAGGTCCGGAGCACCGGATGGATCGACTACAAATGGCCGCATCCGGTAACCGGTGAGATTTCGCTCCAGTCCCGCTACTATCAGAAGGTCGGCGATTTTATCGTGACCTGCGGAATTCATTATCTCCAGGAGCCGTTCGAGACCTAAGACAATGAGCAATCAAAAAGGAGGTACACCATGGAAGTATTGGGCATCGTATTAAGTCTTTTCGGGCTGATGTACATGGCCTATATGGGGTTCTCCGTCATCATCTTTGCCCCGGTATTCGCCCTGTTGGCGGCCAGCCTTCAAGGCCTGCCCATCATGCCCGGCTATACGGAATTGTTCATGGCCAAGGCCGTCGGCTACATCAAGGCTTTCTTTCCCGTGTTCATGCTCGGGGCGGTCTTCGGCAAGGTCATGGAGGACACGCTGCTGGCCAAGGGAATTTCCACATTCATCATGCAGAAGCTGGGCATCAAGCGGGCCATCCTCGCCGTCGTGCTTTCCTGCGCCATTCTGACCTATGGCGGCGTGAGCCTTTTTGTCGTCGTCTTTGCCGTCTATCCCTTCGCCGCGGCCCTTTTCAAGGAGGCGAACATCCCCAAACGCCTGCTCCCCGGGACCATCGCCCTCGGAGCGTTTACCGCCACGATGGACGCCCTCCCGGGCTCGCCCCAGATTCAGAACCTCATTCCGACCAATTTCTACGGCACCACCGGGTACGCCGCCCCGATCGCGGGACTGGTCGGCGGTACGCTCATCTTCGTTCTCGGCATGATGTGGCTGGAATGGCGGCGAAAACAGGCTGCGGCAAAAGGTGAAGGCTACGGCGACCACACCCTCAATGAACCTGCCGTGATGGCGGCCCAGGTGTTGCCCAAATGGTATATTGGTGTTCTTCCCCTGGTGGCAGTCCTCGTGATCAATTTTCTTTTGTCGCGAGTCTACCAGTGGGATCCCCAGATACTGGACTCCTTCGCCGGCATGAAGCTGCCCCTTTTCGCCGGAACGCTGAAGAAGGTCATCAGCATCTGGTCCCTGATCATCGCCCTGATCGCGGGGGTCGTCCTGGCGATCGCCCTGGGCTTTAAAAACCTGCCCAAGGGTGGAGGTTTGCAGAAGGCACTGAATGCGGGTGCGATCGGTTCGCTGCTTGCGATCATGAATACGGCCTCGGAAGTGGGCTACGGCAACGTCATCGCCGCGCTGCCGGGCTTCAAAGCGATCGCCAGCGGCCTGCTGTCCATCAAGATCGGCGGTACGCCGCTCGTGTCGGAGGCCGTCTCCGTCACAACGCTTGCCGGCATCACCGGTTCCGCATCGGGCGGTATGTCGATCGCGCTGGACCTCATGTCCAAGGATTGGCTGGCCTGGGCGAACTCGATCGGCATGTCTCCCGAAATTCTTCACCGGGTCGCCTCGATGGCCTCCGGCGGCTGTGATACCCTGCCCCACAACGGGGCGGTCATCACCCTGCTTGCCGTCTGCGGGCTGACCCACAAGCAGTCGTACCCCGACATCGGAATGATGACGATCATCAAGACGGCAATGGTTTTCGTCGTCATCCTGCTCTACCAATTGACGGGGATCTACTGACAGGAAGGCCGGCACAGTCACGAAGCTTTGAAATGCCCCTCCTCTCCGGGGCGCAGCCCAAGAAGGGTTGCCCCCGGAAAGAAGAGGTCAGATCCACTTCATACAGGTCCTCCAGCATCATGCCTGATGAAGAAGAGGAGATTTAAAAGGAGAAATACCATGGGAGAAATAGAAGAAGGACGCGAATTTGAAAAGTCCTCTGAAAGGGGAACAGCATTTGCGCATCCCATCCTCGAGGAACTCCGCGCCCAGATGCGGAGAAAGGGGAAAATCGTCACCGGCGAGCAGGCGGCCGCCATCATCCGCGACGGCGACGTCGTGACGACCAGCGGCTTCGTCGGTACGGGTGTCCCCGAGGACGTTCTTATCTACCTTGAAGAGCGCTTTAAAAAGGAGGGCCACCCCCTTAATTTGACGCTGGTCTATGCGGCAGGCCAGGGCGATGGAAAAACCAGGGCCCTCAATCACCTGGGCCACGAAGGCCTCGTGGGGCGCGTGATCGGCGGCCACATCGGCCTTGCCCCCATGCTTCAGAAGCTCATCCGGGAGGAAAAGATCCTTGCATACAACTTTCCCCAGGGGGTCGTCAGCACGCTCTTCCGCAACCTTGCCGCCCGCAAGCCGGGGCTGATATCTTATGTCGGCCTGGGAACCTTCATTGACCCCCGAATCGACGGCGGCAAATTAAATCAAAAAACAAAGAAGGACGGCGAAGACCTCGTCAAGCTCATCGAGATCGAAGGAAAGGAGATTCTCTTCTACAAGCTGCCCCCGATCAATGTGGCAATTATCCGGGGCACGACGGCCGACACGAACGGCAACATCACAATGGAGAAGGAAGCCCTCACCATCGAAGTGCTCGCGCAGGCCATGGCGGCCAAGAACAACAGCGGCTTCGTCATCGCCCAGGTCGAACGGATCGCCGACCAGCACACCCTGAACCCGAAGCACGTCAAGATCCCCGGCATCCTCGTGGACTGCGTCGTCGTCGCCAGGCCGGAGAACCACTGGATGACCTTTCTCGAACCGTACAATCCGGGCTTCACGGGGGAGGTGCGCATCCCCATGACCTCCATCGCGGCGATGGACCTGGGTGAACGGAAGGTAATCGCACGGCGGGGGGCCTTCGAGCTGCGGCCCAATCAGGTCGTGAATCTCGGCATCGGCATGCCCGAGGGAGTGGCCCGGGTGGCCAACGAAGAGGGTGTTCTGGATCTGCTCACCCTGACGGCGGAGCCGGGCGTGATCGGCGGGATGCCCAACGGAGGGCTCAACTTCGGCACCGGCACGAACATTGATGCCCTCATTGACCAGCCCTACCAGTTCGATTTCTATGATGGCGGCGGCCTCGATATCGCCTTCCTGGGATCGGCGGAAATGGACAAGGATGGCAACGTCAACGTGAGCAAGTTTGGTCCCCGTTTCGTGGGACCCGGCGGTTTCATCAATATCAGCCAGAATGCCAAGAAAATCGTTTTCATGGGAACCTTCACGGCGGGCGGCCTCAAGGTCGCCGTAATGGACGGCAAGCTCCGGATCGAACAGGAGGGCCGTGAGCGCAAGTTCCTCAGGCAGGTCGAACAGATTACCTTCAGCGGCAAGTACGCCGCAGAGAGGAAACAGCCCGTGCTCTACATCACGGAGCGCTGCGTCTTCACGCTGACACAGGACGGCATGGAGCTGACCGAGATCGCCCCCGGTATCGACCTCGAAAGGGATGTCCTGGCAAGGATGGATTTCAAGCCCGTGATGAAGACCCCCCCGAAGCTCATGGATGTCCGGATCTTCAAGACCGAGTCCATGGGATTGAAGCGCGACATGCTCGAGATCCCGATCGAGGACCGGCTGATTTACGTTCCGGGCGAAAACACCTTCTATGTCAATTTCGAAAACTTCTACGTGAAGTCGAGCGAACAGATCCAGAGGATCCAGAAACATGTCGACAAGATGCTGAAGCCCCTCGGCCATCAGGTCCTGACCATCGTCAACTACGACAATTTCAACATCCTTCCCGAACTCGTTGAGGAATATGCCGAGATGGTCAAATACGTGATGCAGTACTACGAGAAGGTCACCCGCTACACGACGAGCACGTTCCTGAGGATGAAGCTCGGAGACGAACTGGCGAAGCGGGAAGTGGCGCCTCACCTCTACGAGTCGAAGGAAGAGGCCCACAAGCAGCTGAAGGAGAAATAGTCGAAAGGAGGTCAACGTTTCATGAGCGAGTTCGAGTTCAAGGTAACGAATATGGACTGCCCGTCCTGTGTGGCGGCCATTGCAAAAAAAATAAAGGCCATCAACGGAGTCAGCCGCGTTGATGCGGAGCTGAAGACAAAAAAGGTCACCGTCCAGACCAGCAACCCCAACCTGTGTCAGGAAGATGTGACCTGCGTTGTGGAGGATATGGGGTATAAAGTACAGGTCCCATAGACCTCTTTTCAATCGCCTTGATCGGCGGCGGGGCCGGGGAAACCCGGCCCTTTGTCTTTTCTTCGAAAATTTGCAGCCCCGCGCTACGGGGCGATGGGCGTGCAAGAACGCACGACAAGGGAGCCATCCGTTGGGAAAAAAATACAGTTTCGTATCGATCGTTCTTATTTGCCTGCTGGGTCTGAGGCTGGGGAGTCATCTGCAGCCGCTGCTCGTCTCACAGAGCTTTGGCGCCATTGTAACCTTTCTATTTTACCTGATCCCTTTCGTCGGTGTCCTGAAGCGCAAACGATGGGCTTCAATGATGAGCGGCATCGTCGGACTTCTGGACTTTCTAATGACCCTCTTCTACGTCTCTGGGCCAAGCGTGATCGGCGCCGTCGCAATGGACGGCGCTCTCGTCATTGTGTCCTATCTGGACTATCGAGACCTGACATTGAAGGACAAACCGGACACGATGGGAAAATCAACCTGAATTTTTCTTTTTCCCGGCATCCTCTTTCTTCTTCCCTTCGGCCTTTTCCCTGAGGATGGGGGCGATGTACTGGAAAATCAGAACAGCCAGGACAAACAAAGACGTGATGGTGATGAGGGTGTCGCGGTAAGCCAGCATAACGGCCAGCATGATGATGCAGAAAATCACAAGGGATATGCCGATGACTTTCTGGTCTTTCATTTACGGTCACCCGAAAAACGCGACCGATTCCTGCAGATCGCGTCAACTGTTTTTTCTTCTGCCGCAGATGGAAAGCAACTGCAAGGCCGGCTGGTCCGTTTCTGAACATGTTCACGGAAACTCAATCGTTTTATAACAAATCAGACCAACCCAGGCAACTCTATAAAAAGGACATTCATGCGGAAACAACTTCACCGTCATGTCCCGTGAGACCGTTTTCCTTGCATGGTGAAAATTGACGACATGCGAATCATCGTTGCGCTTGCATCGCCGTCGCGAATGAAGTACATACCATAAAAAAACCGGACTGCGAAATTCAAAGAAACATCAAACACCCGCAAACAGAAAGGAGCGTTGAAGATGCAGGCACTGTTTACCCTGACACCGTCGGAATCCAAGCGACTGATCGGGAAAGGCGTGGCGGCGCTTCCCGAAATCAAGAATGCCATGAAGAAGGGCTATCTTCTCGTCGGCAGAGGATCGACCAACGCATACATCCTCGAAGAGCTTCTGGGCGAGAAGATCCGGAAGGAAGGCTATCTGGCCGGACAGGTCATCCGCGGCGTCCTTTGCGTACTGGGCCCGGAGGAGCGGACCCGGCCCGTGACCTTTCACAAGGGCCAGGCGCTCGCCGTGGAGCCGGGCGCGGTCCTGGACAAGCTCTCCCCCGGCGACATCCTCCTGAAGGGGGCCAATGCCCTCGATTCCCTTGGAAATGTCGGGGTGGTCATGGCAAGCCCCACGGGCGGCACCATGGGGCAGTTTCTTATGGCCATGAAGGCGCGGGGGCTGGAGGTCATCTATCCGGTGGGGCTTGAAAAGATGGTTCCCTCCGTTGAACTGGCGGCTCAGTACGGGGGATCGATGACCCTCGGCAAGACCGTCGGCGCCCGCGTCGGCATGGCCTGCGTCGCCGACGGGATCGTCTTCACGGAACTGGACGCGATCGAGACCCTGTTCGATGTCGAGGCCGTTCATTTTGCCTCCGGCGGCTGGGGAGGCGCGGAAGGCTGCGTCACGATCGCCGTGGAGGGGCCGGACGCAGAAGTCGGCAAATGCGTCCGTTTCATCGAGCGGAAAATCAAGGGCGAGCCGCCGCTGCCGGCCATCAAGAGCCCCTGCAAGTCCTGTGGCATTCCCTGCAGCTTCAAGGGCAGGGATTTGAAGGAGCTTCCGGGCTATCTGAAATAGGAAGCCCGGCAAAATACCCGGAAAAACAGGAAGGGGGCCCACCGGTTGACGGCAGCCCCCTTCCTGTTTTTTTGCAGATCAACCGCGGTAGATCCGGTAATCCACCACCGCGACGCCCTTTTCGTACACCAGGATCGGGTTCAGGTCGATCTGGTCGATATCGGGATGATCCTTCACCAGCTTCGCCAGGGCCTTCATCACTTCGATGAGGGCCTTTTCGTCCCGCGGCTTCATGCCTCTCGCGCCGGCCAGGAGCGGGTATCCCTTGATGCCCCGGATCATCTGCCGGAATGTTTTTTCCGTGGCCGGAAGCAGGCAGAACTGCACGTCCCTGTAGATCTCCGTGAAGATCCCCCCCAGGCCGAACATCAGCGCCGGCCCGTACTGCGGGTCCTTGGTCATGCCCAGGATCACTTCCAGCCCGCCCGGCCTGGCCATGGGCGAGACGGTGACGCCGTCGATTTCCGCCTTCGGCGCAATCTTCTTCACGTCCCTCAGGATCTCCGCAAAGGCGCTTTTCACTTCCGACGGCCTGGCCAGGTTGAGGCGCACGCCGCCGACGTCCGTTTTGTGGGACACCCCGGCGGAGGCGATCTTGAGGGCAACGGAGGTCTTGCACTTTTTCGCCAGCGCGACGGCCTCTTGGGCGGTCGTCGCCAGCCTCGCGTCCACGGCCGGTATCCTGTATTGTTTCAACAGGGACGCGGCCCTGCCCGCCGGCATCAGATTGAGCGGCGTCCCGTGGACCGCCGCGGGGGCGGCCTTCCGGGCGCGCTTTTCCTCATCGAAGCGGACAAGCTGGTAAAGCGCCCGGATGCCCCGCTCCGGCGTCGGATAGACGGGAATCCCTTTTCGGTGCATCAACCCGGATTCCTCCCGCTCCACGTCGGCGCCGCCGCAGTAGACGATCAGCTCGCCCTTGCCCGTGACGATGTCGGAAGCGCCGTGAATCGGGTCTCCGAAAATGACGACGCTCGTATCGTAATCCGACTTGGCCGCATCGATGACCCGGGAGTACAGGCTGGGATCGGAGATGGCGTCTCCGGTGAGGTCGATGGGATTGCTGACCCCGCAGTGCGCGGGCAGGAACGCCCGCAGGCGGTCCCTGAGCGCCTGCGTCGGCGCGGGGTTCTCGAAGCCCAGCTTCTCCGCCTCGTCGATGGCGAGAATGGCGGCGCCGCCGGAACTGGAGATGTTGAGCAGACGCCTGCCGGTGGGCTTTTCCATGTAGGCCAGGGCCTTGGCGAAATCGTAGAGCTCTTCCAGATTGTCGGCGCGGTTGACCTTGTATTTCCGGAAGATGGCCTCATAGATGGCATCGTCGCCGGCCAGCGACTTGGTATGGCTCTCCGCCGCTACCCGGCCCCGGGCCGTGCGCCCGGCCTTGAGGATGACCACCGGTTTCGTGGCCCGGGCCAGGGAGTCCAGAAAAAAAGCCGGCCTTCGGACGCCCTCCATGTAGAGGGCAATGACTTTCGTGTTCGGATCGGCGTTGAAATACCGGATGCAGTCCGACTCGTCCACGTCGGCCCTGTTCCCCAGGCTGACAAAGACGCTGAAGCCGAGCTGATCCTCGCTTGCCCAGTCGATGAGGGCCGCCCCGACCGTGCCGCTCTGGGAGATGAAGGCGATTTTCCCCCGGGTGGTAAGCAGGGGCCAGGAGGCGCAGAGATTGAAGTGCGGGCTGTTGATCCCCTGGCAGTTCGGGCCGACGACGCGGACGCCGTACTGCCGGGCCTTGGCGGCCATCTCCAACTGAAGCTTTTCCCCGTCCGTCCCGGCTTCGGCAAAACCGCCGGTTACGACAATGGCCGCCTTGATCCCCGCCTTGCCACATGCCTCGACGGTTTCCGGAACCATCCTGGCGGGAATCACGACAACGGCCAGGTCCGGCGGGGCAGGCAGGGACGGAATGTCCTTGTAGACCTTGAGCCCCAGAAGCTCTTCCGCTTTCGGGTTGATCGGATAGACGGGTCCCGCAAGACCGGCCTGAATCAGATTGTACAGAATATCATACCCCAGTTTGCCCGGTGTGGCCGAGGCCCCGATCATGGCCACGCTCTGCGGTTTGAAGAGTGCATCAAGATTGCCGATCCGCTCCATAGCTCCTCCTTTGGTCGTGGTTGATTTATCGTTCAAGACCTTTACAAGCGCCGGTAAATCTTTTTTCATTTTATCACGGCTGTTTGTCATTTTCCATGATTATGTTGAGGTTTCCCTTGATATCCTTATTTATGTCGGGTATGCGTAGAAATAAAATTCGGCGCGGCGGAAAGGGCCGGCGGCAGGGGGAGGCAACACCATGAGATCCAGAAAGGCGGGAAAGATCACGGAGCATCTGTGGTACCTGGGCCGGGAAGAGGCCGGAACCTATTATCTTGAGGGAAGGGACGGCGCGATCCTGATCAACGGCGCGCTGAGCTACATTCTGCCGGATGTCCTGGCGCAAATGAAGGCGTTCGGGCTCGATGCGGCCCGGGTGCGGAAATTCCTCATCCTCCATTCCCATTTCGATCACGCCGGCATCGTGCCCTATTTCAAGCGGACGTTCCCGGCCATGGAAATCATCGCCTCGGCGCCGGCATGGAAAATATTCGCCATGCCCAAAGCGGTCGAGATCATGAACAGCTTCAGCGCGCTGTGCGCGAAGCAGGCGGGCGCCGCGGAAGCGATTCGAGATTTCGACACCGAATGGAGAGACGACATCACCGGCGCCGCCCTCGGGGACGGCGACCGGATCGACCTGGGCGGCGTCTCGCTGACCATCCTGGAGACCCCCGGCCATACCCACTGCTCCATCACGGCCTACGAACCGGAAGCGCAGGCCCTCTTCGCTTCCGACGCGGCGGGAATCCCCTTCAAAGACTCCATCTTCCCGTCCATGAACACCAACATGATCCAGTATCTCGAGAGCCTGGAAAAACTCAAACCGCTGCCGGTTTCCTGTCACTGCGCGGACCATTACGGCTATATCACCGGGGAGGAGGCCGGTCGCTTCGTCTCACTGTCCCTGGATGCGGGCCGGATCTGGAAGGCCGCCCTGGAAAATTACTACGAGAAGTACCAAGGCGACATCGACGCAGCCGCGAAGGCCGTCACGGAATTCTTCTACCGGGAGATGCCGGACTATTTCATCGCCCCCGATATTCTCGAAGGGGTCTTCAAACAGATGATGAAGTTCATCGGCAAAAACAGATGAGCGGAAAAGCGCGCGGCCGGGGCGGAAATCATTCGCGGCGGGATGCCCGATCGTGAATTCCAGGAATTATCTACTCCTCACCGTCTTGCTGGCGACCATCGTTTCCGGCGCTGCCCTGGCGGCCTGTTCCTCGGAAACCAGGCTGCCGCGCCTTTCCGGGAATGCGGTCATCCTGGCGTTCGGAGACAGTCTGACCTATGGAACGGGTGCGGAGGCCGGGGAAAGCTATCCGGCAGTTCTGGAAAAAATGATCCGGATCCGCGTCGTGAATGCCGGGGTGCCGGGCGAAGTGACCGCCGAGGGGCTGTCCCGCCTGCCTGAGGTCCTTGCGCGCGAGAAGCCTGCCCTCGTGGTTCTCTGCCACGGCGGAAACGACCTGCTCCGACGTCTGGATCCGCGGCAGACCGCACGGCATATTCAGGCGATGATCCGCCTGTCCCGGGAAAAAGGGGCGGATGTCGTTCTCGTTGCCGTGCCGTCCATGGGCATCTCCCTCGCACCGCCGCCCATGTACCGGGAGATCGCCGGGAGCCTGTCTCTTCCCCTTGAAGAGAAGGCGCTGTCCGCGGTGCTTTCCGACGCTTCGCTCAAGTCGGATTACATCCACCCCAACGCGGCCGGATACAGGCGCCTCGCCGAAGCGATTGCCGGCCTTCTGAAAAAAACCGGCGCGATCGATTGACCGTGAAGCGGCAAATGGATCAAGTCCTTGCCGGCGCCGGTTTGCCGGAACGCTTCCGGCTCCGGAGACGGGTTTTGCCGTTCGTTCCCCGGTGAATCTTGCCCCTCTTGGAACGCTGATCGCCTTTTCCCATGACATTGCCTCCCTGTTCAATCATCTTTTCCTGACCAGAAAATAGAGCGTGCCTCTTTCCTTCAGGCTCCCCGCCGTCTGTTCCATCTCCGGACCGTCCCCGCAGAACAGGTCCACCCTGCCCGTTCCCCGGATGGCGACGCCGGCATCCTGGCTCAGGACAAAACGGGAGAAAGGAATCCATCCCTGCACCTTTCCCTCCGGACTCATATAAGGTTTTCTTGCCTTCATGAAAGCGAGCGCCCCCTTCGGAAAGTATTCCGGGTCCGTGGCGATGGACCTGCCCGCCGTCACCGGGACCTGCAGCGCACCCATCGGGCCGTTCTGAACCTGGCGGAAAAAGATGTAGCGCTCGTTGTAACTGAAAATATCCGACTGTTCCTCCGGATGCTCCTGCAGGTAGCTTTTGATTTTCTGATAGGACGCCCCGTTCCCGTTCATCCGGCCGCTTTCCTGCAGGAAGCGGGAGATGGGTCGGAACGGCCGGCCGTTGGATTGGGCGAAGCTGACGCCGATGATCCGTCCGTCCGTCATTCGGATCCGGCCAGAACCCTGGATGTGAAGCTGAAAGAGATCAAAGGGATCGTCCACCCAGGCGATTTCCAGGCGCCGGCCCCGGAGCGCGCCCGCTTCGTCAATCTCCCTGCGGCTGTAATAAGCGACCACCTCGCCATCCTCAATGCGGCCGATCCGCCGCCCGTTTCCATTTTTATTGTTCCTGCCGGAGTTGACGACGATCAGATCGTCCGGCGTTCTGTAGACCGGGTATCGATACCGCTCCGTCATGACGGGCGAACCGTTCAGGAGCGGCACATAATACCCGGTAAAAAGCATGGTCCCTTTCTCATCGTTGCCTGCAGCCTGGTAAAATTCAAAGGACTCCCTGATTTTTTTCGCCCGGAGCTCCGGCGCGTCGGTCTGCCGCACGATTTCCAGGAAAAGGAGCAGCGACTCCCTCATTTCAACGGCGCTGACCCTGCGGTTCCCGAATCGATGGATGCCCGCGGGAAAGCGACTGTAATACTGAAGGCTCCGCTCGATGGCAGCCTCCAGCGACGGCGAATCCAGATCGTCCAGCAGGGAAGGCAACTCTTTTTCTTCGATCAGCGTCAGGGGTGCGGTCAAGCGGGGCACGGGTTTTTCAAGCAGGACCGCGCAACCGGCCAGCAGCAGGCTGACGGCCAGAAAGAGGATCAGGATCGGGCAATAATTTCGATGTGCAGCCATAGGGTTCAAAGGTCGATGACCATCGCCACTTCGTCGCAGTAGTCCGGATACTTGGAACAACGGAAACAGTCGGAGTAAATCTTTTCCGAGAGGCTGGATCGTTCCACCTCCTTGAATCCCAAGTGGGCAAAAAATTCCTTCCGGTAGGTCAGGGTGAAAATCCGGTAGAGCTCCAGCGTAATCGCTTCGGACAGGCAAGCTTCCACAAGGGTCCGCCCGATGCCGCGGTTCCGATAGGCGTCTTCGACATAGAGCGAGCGGACCTCGGCGAGATTTTCCCAGATGATGTTCATGGCGCAGACGCCGCCAATGGTGTCCGCGGGTTCATCCACATAGACGAAGAAGTCCCGCAGGCTGCCGTAGATATCCATCAGCGAGCGGGGGAGCACCTCCCCCTTCCCGGCGGAGACATTGATCAGCCGGTGGATGGTTTTGACGTCGCCGACGCGCGCTTTCCTCAGCATGGTTCACATTCCTTTCCCGCCTGCCTTATCCAGCATTTCCCGGGCGTGCGCCCGCGTTTTCTCCGTCAATTCCACCCCGCCGAGCATGCGGGTGATCTCGTCCAGGCGCTCTTTTGCCGACAGCATGCTGACCGTCGTGCTGGTTTTGCCGTCGTGGACGGCTTTCGCTACGCGGTAATGGCGGTCGGCAAAACAGGCGATCTGCGGCAGGTGCGTAATGCACAGGACCTGATGATGGCGGGCAACGTCTCTGAGCTTCTCCCCGACAATTTCCGCCGTGGCCCCGCCGATGCCGCTGTCCACCTCGTCAAAAATGATCGTCCCTGCCGAGCCGGAGCGGGCCAGGACCTTTTTCATGGCCAGCACGATCCGCGAAAGCTCCCCCCCGGAGGCGATGCGGTTCAGGGGCTTCAGCGATTCCCCCGCATTCGTGGCCATGTAAAACTCGACATCGTCCCTGCCCCTCTCGGTGTATCGAACTTCCTCTGCGGGCTCCTTGAACCGTACGACGAATCTGGCTGCCGCCATGTTCAGGGCTCGGATCTCCTGTTCGATGGATTCATCCAGCAGCGCGGCCTGTGCCCGCCGCTTTTGCGTAAGGAGCGCTGCCTGCGCCTCCATTGCCGCGGTCTGGGCGGCCAGATCCCGGTTCGCCTGCGCGAGTTCTTCATCGGCAAAGGCGATCTGCTCCAGCTCCTTCTTCAGCCCGTCCCTTCTGGCCAGCACCGCCTCGATCGAGCCGCCGTGTTTTCTTTTCAGCCGGCCGATCCGTTCGAGCCGGTCCTCAATCAACTCCAGCCTTGCCGGATCGAAAACCAGGCGTTTCCCGTAATCCCGCAGGGTCAGTGCCGCATCCTCGAGCTGATAGTACAGGCTGTCCAGGTTCTGTTCGGACACGGGGAGGGCGCCGTCAAGATTTCGAATCTCCCGGATGTCCGAGATGACGCCCCGCAATTCCCCCAGGATACAGCCGTTTTTCCCGTAGAGGCGGTCGTGGGCGCGGGTGGCGGATTCCAGGAGTTTCTGAAAATGGATCAACCGCCTTTTTTCCTCCTGGAGCGCGGCATCCTCTCCGGCGGTCAGCCCGGCATCCTCCATTTCTCGAAGCTGGAACCTCAGGAAATCCTCCTGCTCCGCCCGGCGTGCATTCATCTCCGTGAGCTCTCCGACCCGTTTCTGCAGCACCCGGACCCGGCTGTAACACGCGCCGTAAGCGGAGCGGATGGCCGACAGGTCGCCGAAAGCATCCAGGATATCGACGTGATGATCGGCATTCAGAATCATCTGGTGCTCATGCTGTCCGCAGATATTGAGGAGGTGTTCGCCGATATCCGACAGGGCGCCCAGGGTCGCCAGCTGGTTGTCGACGTATACCCGGTTCTTTCCCGACCGGGAAATGACGCGGCGGATCATCACTTCGTGTCCGCTGTTGAATCCCATCTCCCGCAGTCTGCTTTGCAGCGCCGGGTTTTCGCGGATGTCGAAGAGCGCCTCCACCATCGCCGAATCCTCGGAAGACCGGATCATGTCCGCCGATGCCCGGTCGCCCAGCAACAGGCTCACGGCCCCGATGATGATCGACTTGCCGGCCCCCGTCTCGCCGGAAATGACGTTGAGGCCGTCGATAAACGAGACCGCCAGCTCGTCGATGATCGCAAAATGCTTTATGTTCAATTCAATCAGCATCCCGCCGATCCCCCACCGGCAGCCCTCCCCACCCCAGCTTCGTCCTCAGAATCTCCAGGTAATCACGGTGAGGCGAGGCGACCAGGGTTGTCACATAGAGGGATTTCCGGACGTTTATGGCATCTCCCGATTTCAGCATGAAGGACACCTGCCCGTCCAGAGTCAGCGTGGCGCCCTGCTCCTTCGTCCAGAGAACGACCTGAATGACGACATCTTCCGGAAGGACGACCGGCCGGTTGGTCAGGGTGTGGGCGCAGATCGGGTTGAGGATCATGGCATGCTGCTCCGGGAAAATGATCGGGCCGCCGGCGGACAGAGAATAAGCCGTGGAACCGGTGGGCGTGGCGATAATCAGACCGTCCGCCTTGAAGGTCGCCAGGTGCCGATCATTGACGGCCGTTTCCAGCTCCACGATGCGGGACAGATTGTCCCGGTTGATCACCACTTCATTGAGCACCGTGCCTTCCCCCGCCTTCTCGCCATGGCGGGTGACGGCCACGTCGAGCATCATCCTCTTTTCCGTCCGGAAACCATCCTTCAGGATGATCTCCAGGGCATCGGTCATCTCGTTCAGATTGACTTCGGTCAGATAGCCGAGGCCCCCGATGTTGATCCCCAGAATCGGGATATTGTGCCCGCAAACGGCCCGGGCCGCTCTCAGCATGGTTCCATCTCCCCCGAAGACCACGATCAGATCGACCGCAGCGGCAAGCTTGCCCCGTTCCAGTCCGGTGGATTCCCCGATCCGGACGGCAACCGCTTCATCCAGAAAAACCTGAAACCCCTGATTCAGCAGCCAGTTCCTCAGACGGAGGACGGATTCGGAAGATTTTTCCTTGGCGACATTGGCGACAATGCCGATTTTTGTTATACGCATCGCAGCATCCCGCAACATGATGGGCGGATTTCTATCACAAATGAGGGGGTTTGAAAATCTGAATTTTATCTCAGGCGCGTTTCATTCAACTTGACATCCCTTCCGAAACTGCGTAAGAGGTTCAGCCTTTGAGGGAGGCATCCATGGGATTACTGAAGGGCACCCTGACCTTTTCACGCTACCGGCTGCCCGGCGACCTGCCGGAGCGGTCTTCCGAACAGATCGACCGGTCGCTTCGAAAGTTTGCCTTCCGGGAGGCGGCAAAAAGTTCGGAGGAAAAGAACCTGGGCTGGACCAGCCTGGAAAACGCGCTGGATACGGATTTCCGTCAATCGTCTTATCGCTGGGGCGATTATCTTCTCTTTTCCCTGCGGATCGACCGGTGGATGATTCCCCCTTCCCTGCTGAAAGTCCGCATCCTGGCGGCGGAGCAGCAGCATCTCGCCGAAACCGGGCAGAAGAAAATCGACCGGCACCGGCGCGGGGATATCCGGGAAAGGGTGCGCCTCGACCTTCTGAATCACACCCAGCCTGTTCCCGCATTTTACGAGGTCTGCTGGTCCCTTTCGGCGCAGTCCGTGCTGTTCACCTCGCTGTCGGACAAAGTCCTCGATGATTTCCAGGATTTGTTCAAGCGGTCCTTCGGCCGACCCCCCTGCCCTTTTGTCCCCTGGGACCCGCAGTTCATGGATCCGGGGGCGGCGGCAAAATTGACCGCTCCGGACACGGAGCTGAAACTGCCGGGAAGGGAGTTTCTGACCTGGCTGTGGTTCAAGACGGATCTGCGTAACGGCAGGATCACCCTCCCCGACGGCAGCGAGACGGAGGCGTTCCTTGCGCAAAGGCTGGTCCTGGAGTCGGGCGACGGGGAATACTCGGAATCCGTGGTCTGCCAGGGCTTTCATGCCGACCTGCGGGAAGGCCGCGAGGCCCTGCGCCGGGGCAAGAAAATAAAAGAGGCGCGCCTCAAGCTGTCCCGGGACGCGGCGTCCTGGGAGTTCACCTTCAAAGCGGACCGATTCCAGTTCCAGTCCCTGAAAATCCCCCTCGTGACCGACGGTGATGACGAGCAGGAGGACCGGAGCGGACGGATCCTGGAGCGCCTGTACCTTCTGGAAAGGGCCATACAGACTATGGACCAGCTTTTTTCAATGTTTCTCAGCCTTCGCCTGTCCCCGCAGTGGCCGAAGGAAAAGGCCCGCATGGACCGGTGGCTCAACCCCTGACCGGACACGGCGACACTGGTGCCGGGATCACGCAGTTCCCGCGATAAGACTTGACAGCGCCGGTAAAATTTGGATGAATATCCCGTCCATTGAAAAAATATTTCGAGGGAGCGTGACCATGAATAAAAAAATTGCCGGTTTGTGTACCGTTGCGATCGTACTGCTGGCTTCCGCCACCATTGTGTTTGCCCTTACCCCGGAGGAGTCCCTGAAAAAAAATTTCCCCGACGTCGCCTTTGACAGCCTCACGCCCTCCAAGGTGCCCGGCCTCTACGAAGTGGTTTCCGGCAGGCAGATTTTCTATTATTCACCGGAGGCGGAATCCATTGTCGGCGGACCGATCGTCATGAAGGGAAAACGGAACCTGACGGCAGAGAGGCACCAGGAGCTCGAACAGAGGCAACTGGCGGTAATGGCCGCAAAGGCCAAGGACATCCCCCTGGACAAGGCCCTGAAGATCGGAAACGGGAAAAACACCGTCATTGAATTCACCGATCCGGACTGCTCTTTCTGCAGAAAGGCCGCACAGTTCTTCAGGGGCCGCACGGACGTGACCAAATACATCTTTTTTTATCCGCTCGACATGCACAAGCAGGCGGCCGAGAAGGTCCGCTACATCCTCTGTGCCCGCGACAAGGCCAAAGCCTACGAGCAGGCCATGACGGGCAAGCTGGATGACATGAAATTCAAGGCCTGCAAGGACGGCGGCGTGGACCAACGGGCCAAAGAGCACAAGGACGCGGCAGCCCGGCTTGGCGTCACGGGAACGCCGTTCTTTCTCATCAACGGCCACCCGGTATCCGGCGCGAACTTTCCCCAGATCGAGAAACTGCTGGGCCAGAAGAATCCCTGACCCGCAAAAACCAGGTCCCGCGAAGTCTTCCGTTTCATTACCGGGCCGGAAGCGTGAGGTTCCATGAAATGCTGACCCGTCAACAGCTCGACAAATACGCGGACGTCCTGCTCTGGGGGCTGAAAACGGCCCGCAAGGCCCCGTTCCGAAAGCATGACGTCATCCTCGTGCAATACGATCCCGCGGCCGTCACCCTGGCGGAAATCCTCTACGAAAAGATCCTCGACGGCGGGATGAATCCCGTCCAGCGCGCGGGTCTCACTTACGGGATGGAGCGCAGCTTTTACGGGAAAGCCGGTGAAAAACAGCTCCTGTTCATGGCCCCCGGCGAGAAGGAACTCTGCGAGAATCTGAACGGGCGGATCTTTCTCCGCGCGCCGGATTCAATCACCCATCTGAAAGACATCGACCCGGCCCGGATCGGAAAGGTCCTCGTCGCGAGAAAGACCCTTCGGGACATCCTCGAGCGCCGGGAAGACCGGGGCCTGTACGGCTGGACCCTCTGCACGATGCCCACGGGCGAGCTGGCCCGGCAGGCGAAAACGACGCTCAAGGCCTATACGGCGCAGATCGTGAGGGCCTGTTATCTGGACCGCGAGAATCCCGTCCGGGAATGGGAAACGATCCACCGGCGCGTCGGCGGCATCAAAAAGTGGCTGAACGGCCTGAAGGTGAAATCCTTCCGCATCGAGACCGAAAGCATGGATTTGAAGATCACTCCGGGCGACCGGAGGAGATGGGTGGGCGTGTCGGGCCACAACATCCCGAGTTTTGAAATCTTTCTCTCTCCGGACTGGCGGGGAACGGAGGGCACTTACTATGCCAGCCTCCCCTCCTACCGAAGCGGGAACTATGTTCAGGGCGTGCGCCTCTCCTTTGCAAAGGGGAAGGTCACCGGCGTCGAGGCGGAAGCCGGCCTGGACTTCACCCTGAAGCAGTTGGACATGGACCCCGGGGCGAGAAGGATCGGCGAGTTTTCCCTGACGGACAGACGCTTTTCACGCATCGGCCGTTTCATGGCCGATACGCTTTTCGACGAGAACTTCGGCGGGAGCGAGGGCAACTGCCACATCGCCCTGGGATCCTCCTACACCGACGCCTACGACGGCAACCCGGCGGAGATGACCCGGGCGCTGAAGAGAAAGATGGGCTTCAACGACTCCGCGCTGCACTGGGACCTCGTCAACACGGAACGCAAGACCGTCACGGCTTTGCTGGACTCCGGGAAAAAAGTCATCATCTATGAAAACGGCGCCTTCACCCGTTAAAAGGAGCACCTCCCATGAAGGGACTTTTCATTCGCTGGCTGATCCTGACGGCGGCCATTCTCTGCGCCGAATATTTTATCAGCGGCATTGAAGTCCGCGGGTTCATGCCGGCCTTCCTGGCCGCGGCGATACTGGGCGTCCTGAACGCCCTGCTGCGACCCATCCTGATCATCCTGACCCTGCCTCTCAATATTCTCACGCTCGGCCTTTTCACTTTCGTCATCAACGCCCTGCTGCTCAAAATGGCCTCGGGGGTGATTTCCGGCTTTGAGATCCACGGGTTCTGGCCCGCGCTGTTCGGTTCGCTGATCATCAGCCTGGTGAGCTGGCTGTTAAGCTCGTTCATCAGCGATCGCGGTCATGTCGAGGTGATCGACCTGAAGCGAAAGGGCGGCAACCGATGGGGGTAGCGGGCGTCCTGGATCTGACGCCGGCCATGCGGCAGTACATGGACATCAAGCAGCAGTACCCGGACTGCATCCTTTTTTTCCGGATGGGCGATTTTTATGAAATGTTCTTCGAGGACGCCGTCACCGCCTCGAAAATCCTCGAAATCACGCTGACCTCCAGGAACAAGGGCAAAGAGGACAGCATCCCGCTCTGCGGCGTTCCCTATCACGCCGCATCCTCCTACATCGCAAAACTGATCGGCAAGGGCTTCAAGGTGGCTGTCTGCGAGCAGGTCGAAGACCCGAAACTGGCCAAAGGCGTTGTGAAAAGAGAGGTCGTGCGGGTCGTCACCCCGGGCCTGGTGGTCGATGGCGAAAACCTGGATGCCAAAGAAAACAATTTTCTGGCCGCCCTGTGTCCCTGCGGCGACCGTTTCGGTCTGGCCTTTCTGGACATTTCGACCGGCGAATTCCGGGTGACCGAAACGGAGGATGCCGAATTTCTGCTCGCTGAAATCGGCGGTCTTGATTTTCGTGAAGTGCTCATCGATGAGCAGGCCGGGGAAAACAGGATTCTGAAGGTCTTTTTCCGGGAAAAACCGGACTGTCGCGTCAACGTATTTTCAGCCGACTACTTCGACGGGGACCAGGCCGCCGTGCGCCTGCGACGCTACTTCTCCGATGCGCAGCTCGACCGGATCGGCATGGAACACTGCCCGGCGATGATCCGCGCGGCGGGCGCCGTGCTGAGGTATGTCGAGGAAACCCAGAAGGATCAACTGGGCCACATCAACGAAATCCAGCAGTATCAGACCGATCATTTCCTTGTTCTCGACGAGATCGCGAAGCGGAACCTCGAACTGTTCTCAACGCTCCAGGACAATAAGAAGGAGGGAAGCCTGTTCCATATTCTGGACCGGACGATCACCGCGATGGGGGGCAGGCGTCTGCGGTGGTGGCTTTCCTATCCGCTGGTTTCGCCGGACCGGATCACGGAGAGGCTGGCCGCGGTGGCGGAGATCAAGGAACGCCATCTGCTGCGGGAGAGGCTGCGCGGCTCCCTGCACCGCGTTTACGACCTGGAACGGCTGGCCGCCAGGATTGCCATGGGGGTGGCCAACGCCCGGGACCTGATCGCCCTGAAGGTCTCCCTGCAGGCGCTGCCCGCCATAAAAAACACGACCGGCGAACTTTCGTCACCCCTGATCCTGTCCCTGTCCGCCGGCATCGATGAAATGGAGGATGTGCGCGACCGGATCGAGAAATCCATCCTGGACGATCCGCCCCCGACCCTGCGCGAAGGCGGCTTGATCAGGGATGGGGTCGATCCCGAACTGGACCGGCTGATCTCGATCACCCGCGACGGGAAACAATGGATCGCCGCCCTCGAGGACCGGGAGCGCAAACGGACGGGAATCCACTCCCTGAAAGTCGGATTCAACCAGGTGTTCGGCTACTACATCGAAGTGACCAAAGCCAATGCCGCACTCGTACCGGAGGATTATGTCCGCAAGCAGACCCTCGTGAACGCCGAACGATACATCAACCAGGAGCTGAAGGGTTATGAATACACCGTCCTGAACGCGGAGGACCGGCGGAAGCAGCGGGAATACGACCTGTTTCTGGACATCCGGAAAGGCATTGCGGAACACATTCGAAGAATTCAGACCACAGCCTCGAAAGTCGCGGAACTCGATGCCATCGTCTCGCTGGCGGACGTGGCCGAAAGGTACAATTACTGCTGCCCCGTGGTGGACGATGAGGACGTCATCACCATCGTCGAGGGACGGCATCCCGTCGTGGAAAGGATGCCCCTGCCGTCGCGTTTTGTCCCGAACGACGTGACGCTGGACCTGGACAAGAACCGCCTCCTTATCATTACCGGGCCGAACATGGCCGGGAAATCCACCTACATCCGCCAGTGCGCCCTGACGGTCCTCATGGCGCAGATGGGAAGCTTCGTCCCGGCGGTCCGGGCGCGGATCGGCGTGGCGGACCGCATCTTCACGCGGATCGGCGCCACGGACAGCCTGAGCCGCGGCCAGAGCACTTTCATGGTCGAGATGACCGAGGTGGCCAACATCCTGAGGCATGCCGGCCGGAGAAGCCTCATTATCCTGGACGAGGTCGGACGCGGCACCAGCACCTTCGACGGCCTCAGCATCGCCTGGGCGGTCGCGGAGTATATCCAGGACGGCGCGCACCTGGGCGCGCGAACCCTCTTCGCCACCCATTACCATCAGCTCACGGAACTGGCCGTCGCCAACGAAGGGGTCAGGAACTTCAACATCGCCGTCAAGGAATGGGGCGACCGGATCATCTTTCTCCGCAAGATCATGGAGGGCGGAACCAACCGCAGTTACGGGATCCAGGTGGCCCGGATCGCGGGCGTTCCCGATGCGGTCATTGCCAGGGCCGGGGAGATTCTGAACAACCTGGAAAAAGGGGAGTTCGACGAAGCGGGCATGCCGAAGATCGCCCGCGGGAAAAAACCGCATGGGAGAAACAAAAACCAGCTCAGCCTCTTTGCCGATCACCACGAGGCCGTCATCGGCGAGATCCGGGATGTGGACATCCTGAGGATGACGCCTCTGGACGCGCTCGACCGGATCCGTCAGTGGAAGGAAAAACTCACTTGATGCAGACCCGCCGCACCTGTTTGAAGTCCGTAAAGCCCTTGAACGATTTCATGATGCCGTCCTGAAGCAGGGTCGTCATGCCCTCCGCAGCGGCGACTTCGCGCATCTCTTCCACCGTCGCATGCCTCTGGATCAGTCTCTTGATCGCGTTGGACCCGATGAGCAGTTCGTGAATGCCCATCCTTCCCTTGTATCCCGTTTTGTCGCAGACGTCGCATCCCTTGGGGCGGTGCAGCATAAAATCGTCCGTGTAGGCAATGTCCAGCTTTTGAAACAGTTCCTGCCCGTAGCTTTCCGCGATTTCATCGAATTCGGCGGGCGTCGGGTGATAGGCCTCCTTGCAGTTCTTGCAGAGCGTCCGTACGAGTCTCTGCGCGAGGATGCCCAGCAGGGCATCCGCGAAATTCAGAGGATCAATCCCCATATCCAGAAGCCGGACGATGGTCTCGGGGGCGCTGTTCGTGTGCAGGGTGCTGAAGACAAGGTGCCCGGTGAGGGACGCCTCCACGCCGATCTTGGCGGTCTCGAAATCACGCATCTCGCCGACCATGATCACATCCGGGTCCGCCCGCAGGAAGGAGCGCATGGCCGCGGCAAAGTCAAAACCGATCTTGGGCTGCACCTGCACCTGGCGAAGGCCGTACTGGGTGATTTCCACGGGGTCCTCCGCCGTCCAGATCTTGCGGTCCGGCGTGTTGATGTGGCGGAGGGAGGCATGCAGCGTCGTCGTCTTTCCGGAACCCGTGGGGCCGACCACCAGGACCATCCCGTAGGGCTTGGCAAGAATCTCGATCAGCTCCCGGTTGTTCCGTTCGGAAAGGGCCATTGCCTCAAGGGGCATCGTTTCGCCCTTGGCCAGAATTCGCATCACCACATCCTCCACACCTCCCTGTGTGGGGATCGTCGCCACGCGCAGTTCGATTTCTTCGCCGTTGGCCCGCCTGAATTTGATCTTACCGTCCTGGGGTATGCGCCGGAGGGTAATATCCAGGTTGGACATGATCTTGATCCTGGAGATAATGGCCGCCCGGTAGCTGTAGGGAAGGGTCTGATAGAGGGCGCAGTCGCCGTCGATGCGGTAGCGGACCTCGACGTTCTTTTTGCCCACGTTCGGTTCGATGTGGATGTCGGAACTGCGCCGGTTGAAGGCATCATTGATGATCTTGTTCACCAGCTGCATGATGACGCTGTCCGACTCCGTGATGACATCCCCATCTTCTTCCCCGATCTCCTCTTCCGTGTCCAGCTTCCCCAGGATGTCCGTGATGCTCGATTCGTCTTCCGGCGACTGATAAAAATAGTTGATGTACTTGAGGATGTCCTCCGGAAGCGCGACATCGTATTTGACGGCCTTGGTTTTCAGCAGGCTTTCGATCGTGTCCTTCTTCAGGATGTTGTTCGGATCGTCCACAATGATCCGAACATTCCCGTCGACCTTTTCAATAGGGACCCAGAGCTCACGGCGCAGATAATCCTTTTTCAGATTTTTCAGCAGGTCGCCGGGAATGGGCTGTTTGTCGTTGAACTGAACGAACTTGCAGCGGAAGAACTCTTCGTAACTCTTTCCGATGTTTTCTTTGGAAAGCCTGTATTTTCTGATCAGCAGGGCTTCCATCGGTTCCTTCTTTTCTCTGGATTCTTCCCATGCGCTGTACAGATCATCTTCCTTGATCAGCCCGCGCGTGACGAGATAGTCGAACTTGGTCTTTCTTCTCTTGGAGAACCGCTCCTGGTTATAGAAGGCAATCCCCAGGACATCCGCCAGTTCCTTGAGGAATCCGACTTCATCAAGAGAAAACTTTCCCGCGCCACCCGGCTTCCTGTTCAGGATCTGGATCACACCCATCAGGGTTTTGTTGTAGTAAATGGGGGCGGCCAGGATCTGTCTGGTCTTGAAGCCGGTCTTCTTGTCCCAGCTGTGATCAAAAGTCAGTTCCTTGTGAATCGCTTTCAGCTCATTCACATCATAGGCATCGGCGATATTGACGCTGTTTCCCGTGTTCGCCACGTACCCGGCAATGCTCTTGTTGCTGATCGGCACCCGTATTTCCTTGAGTTCCGATCCGGCCAGGAACATGGAATAAATTTCGTTTTTCAGCATGTCCGCGACATAGATTGTCACTGCATGGGCGTTGAAAAGGGAGAGGATGCCGTTTCCCTTGAGATCCACCAGGATCTGTCTGAGGTTTTGCGCGGAGTGGATCTGATTGGTGATGTCCTGAAGATGCTTGCGAATAATCAGCTGGTCTTCCAGCTTGTTGACTTCGACTGCCTGTTTTACAACCTTTTCCGTCATGGTTTGTTTTCTCTTCCTGTCAGGCTTCGGTCACGATCTTGGAAAAGTCGGCGATTCGATGAAACAGCTCCGATATTTCCGCCAGCAGGGAAAGCCTGTTGAATTTGACCTTTTCGTCTTTTGCCATGACCAGCACGGCGTTGAAAAAATCGTCCACGGGCGCTCTCAGGCGGGACAGTCCGACCAGTGCGGCCTCGTAATCTCCGGCGTCAATGTTGCGGACGACCGTTTCCCGGATCGAGACATATGCGTCATGGAGATTTTTCTCCGCTTCATTCTCAAAGAGGTCCGGACTGACGGAACCTTCCCCGAAATCCTTGAGGATGTTGCCGACGCGCTTGAAGGCAACGGCCAGCGGCTCGAAATCCCGGTGTGACTTGAAGGCCTTCATCGCCTCGATTTTTTTGAAGGAAGTCATGATATCGGACGCGCCGGGAGCCAGCACCGCATTCACGACGTCATAGGGAAAATTCCAGGAAATCAGAAGATTCTCGAACCGTGCCCTGAAAAATTCCAGGACATCGGCCCTGACGTCGGCAACGGCCCGTTTGAGTTTGCCGTCCAGGATGGACAAGCTCGCGTCGACGAGATGGGCCAGATCCAGGGGATAGCCCTTGTGGAGAATGATGTTCACGATGCCGATGGCCTGCCGCCGCAGGGCATAGGGATCGGCGGCCCCGGTCGGAATCAGGTTCACCCCGAAGAATCCGACGATCGTGTCCATCTTGTCGGCAAGGCTGACGATGGCGCCTTCATCCGTTTCCGGAAGGATGCCGCCCGCGGAAACGGGCAGGTAGTGTTCATAGATCGCCCTGGCGACGACCGGATTTTCACCGGCCAGCAGGGCATATTCGCGGCCCATGATCCCCTGAAGCTCGGAGAATTCACAGACCATCTGCGTGTCCAGATCCGCCTTGGCCAGAACGGCCGTCCGGTCTACCCTATCCTTCAGTTCAGGCCGGATCCGCCCGGCAATAATTCCAGCCAGTGCTCTGAAGCGCATGACCTTTTCGTGGGATGTTCCGAGCAGGCTGTGAAAAACCACTTTTTTCAGATCCTCAACGCGACGGTCCAGGGAAATCTTCCGGTCCTCTTCAAAGAAAAACTTCGCATCGGCCAGCCGGGCGCGGATGACCTTTTCGTTTCCCCGTGCAACGACCGCCGGGTCCCTTGCCAGGGTGTTGTTGATGGTCAGGAAATAGGGCAGCAGATTCTCCTTTTCATCGACGACGGGAAAGTACTTCTGGTGAGACATCATGGAGGTGATCAGCACCTCCTTGGGGAGTTTCAGGTATTCGCGGTCATAGCTTCCGCAGACCACGGTCGGGTATTCCGTCAGGTATGTTACCGTCTCCAGGAGCGCCTCATTGTGCAGGACCCGGCCGGACACCTCCCGGGCGGCTTTTTCCGTTTCTTCAAGAATGATCTTCTTTCTTTCCTCCGGGTCGGCGATGACGAAGTGCTTCCTTGTCTTGGCCAGGTAATCCTGAAAGTTCCCGACTGCTGCATAGCGGGGGCTCATGAAGCGGTGGCCGAATGTTCTGCGGCCGCTTTCGATGTTCTCGATCCTGAAGGGAACGACTTTCCCGCCGTAGAGCGCGAGAATCCAGTGAATGGGCCGGGCAAAGCGCAATTCGAAGGAGGACCAGCGCATGGATTTTTTGAAGGGAATGGCCGGAATGAAATGCAGGAAAAGTTCGGGAAGGAGGTTTGCCGTCTCCTCGCCGACGATTTCCTTCCGGACGCAGAGATATTCACCTTTTTCCGTGACAACCGTCTGCAGATCTGAAAATTCCAGTCCCTGTCCCCGGGCAAAGCCGATGGCGGCCTTGGTGGGGTTGCCGTCTGCATCAACGGCCACCTTTCTGGCCGGTCCCAGCTTTTCGACGATCTGGTCATCCTGCCTCCCGGCGACGTCCGTCACGCAAAGGCAAAGCCTTCGCGGCGTGGCCATGGTTCGCATTTCGCCGTGCCGGATCCGCCGGCCCGCGAGTTCCCGGCGGATCATTTCCGCCATATCTTTCTGGACACCCGGCAAAAAGGCGGCAGGTATTTCTTCCGTCCCGATTTCAAGCAGCAGTTCCTTACCCATGCACACGCACCGTTCCGTTCATTGGATTCACGATTGCACCCTGAATTTCCGGCAAAGCCGCTTTCATCCGGCCTGAGCGGGGTTCTTCCATCTCCATGCTATTTTTTCAGCAGCGGGTATCCCATCTGTTCCCTTTGCTTCAGGTACCCTTCCGCACTCAGCCGGGCCAGGTTCCGGACCCTGCCGATGTAGCTGGTCCGCTCGGCAACGCTGATGGCGCCGCGGGCGTTCAGCATATTGAACGTATGGGAGCACTTGAGACAGCAGTCATACGTCGGCAGGACAAGACCCTTTTCGGCCGACCGAACCCCCTCCGCCTCATACATGTCGAAAATCTTTCGGATCATCTCGACGTCGGCGGTCTCAAAATTGTAGACGGACCACTCCACCTCACCCCGGTGGTGGACATCGCCGTAGGTGAGGCGGTCGTTCCATTTCAGGTCGTACACATTGTCGATGCCCTGGATATACATGGCAATGCGCTCGATCCCGTAGGTCAGTTCCGCGCAGACGGGGTTCAGATCCATCCCGCCGACCTGCTGAAAATAAGTGAACTGGGAAATTTCCATGCCGTCGAGCCAGACTTCCCAGCCCAGTCCCCAGGCCCCGACAGTGGGCGATTCCCAGTCATCCTCGACAAACCGGATGTCGTGATCGAGCGGATCGATGCCGAAGCTTTTCAGGGAATCCAGATAAAGGTCCTGGATGTTCATGGGCGAGGGCTTCATGATCACCTGATACTGATAGTAGTGCTGGAGCCGGTTCGGATTTTCCCCGTAGCGCCCGTCGGTGGGCCTCCGCGAGGGTTCCACATAGGCGACATTCCAGGGCTCCGGACCGAGGGCCCGGAGAAATGTGGCCGGATTGAACGTCCCGGCGCCGACTTCGAGATCATAGGGCTGCTGGATGATACATCCCTGCTTCGCCCAGTATTTTTCGAGGGCGAATATCAACTGCTGAAAAGTCACGGCAATCTCCTGCTTGAAAGGGCTTTCGCCTTGATTTCATGATTATTTTCATCCTGCCCTTAACATGACGGGACGGCGGTGTCAATTTGAAAATTCCCGGGGATCTGCCGGCGTCGGGGGGGCTAAAGGCGTCTGCATGAAACGGATGGGCGGCCTGCGGGATTATATGCCCATACCGCGAATCTGATTCAACACCTCGACCGATTTCAGGTCTTTGCCGAGCAGGTGGCGGATAAAATGACGCATCAGGCGCCTGCTCTCCTCCAGCGATTGCGGGTCCATTCCAAGCCTGCCGATCCTTTCCATTTCAATGTCCCGTCCCGCGAGGAGGGTCCGGATGGTCCCCGGGGAAAGCGGCAGAGCGACATCCCCGTTCCGCCCGCAGGATTCGCATTTCACGCCGCCCGCGCGGGGATGAAACCGGTAAAGGTCGCCATTCCGCAGGGGGGTCTTGCAGGCAACGCACTGATCCAGAACCGGCTCATAACCAGTGACGCGCAGAAGCCGCATCTCAAAAAACCGGACCAGGGCTTCCGAGGCGCTTCCCGCGTCAATCTGTTGCAGAAAGCACTGCAGCAGCCGGAACAGGGACTCGTTTTTTTTGTATTCCACCGTGAACTGATCTGTCAGGTCGATCAGGTAGGACGCCACCAGGGTTTTATCCAGGTCTTCCCGAATCGCCGGGAAGTGGCAGCGGACGCTGCTGTCTTCGATCAGGGCCAGTCCTTCCCTGCCCCTGCGGGAAAAAAGGATGCGGGAACAGCAGAAGAGCTCCAGGGTATTGGAAAACCGTTTCCGGCTCCGGCGGGCCCCCTTGGCAATGCCCCGGAGTTTTCCAAAGTCGCTCGTGTAGAAAACGATGATCCGGTCGGACTCGCCATAGTCGAACCGCCGCAGGACGATCGCCTCCGTTTTATGGCTCGTTCTGGCGGTCATGACTCCTGGAATTTTACCTCGCCGCCGACGATGGTCATCACGGCCTTTCCCCTGATGTCCCAGCCGTGGAATGGGGTGTTTCTGCCCTTCGAATGGAAGCGTTCCCGGTCGACCGACCACCGGCGCTCCGGATCGATCACGGTCACGTCGGCGGCAGACCCCGTTCTCAACGTTCCTCCCGGGATGTTGAGGATCCTCGCGGGATTGACGCTCATTCGCCCGATCAGCTCCGACAGGGAGAAGAGGCCATCGGACACGAGCTTCAGCCCGAGCCCCAGGGCGGTCTCCAGCCCAACCATGCCGCTGGCGGCATCGTCAAATTCCAGTTCCTTGTCGGTCACCGCGTGGGGGGCGTGATCTGTGGCAATGACGTCGATGGTCCCGTCCCGAAGCCCCTCTTTGACGGCCGCAACGTCCTCGATCCCCCGGAGCGGCGGATTGACCTTCGCGTTCACGTCATATTCACGGACCGCCTCGTCGGTCAGGGAGAAATAATGGGGGGCCGTTTCAGCAGTCACCCGGACGCCTCTGGCCTTCGCGTCGCGGATCAGCCGGACCGACCCCGCAGTGCTGACGTGGGCGATGTGAACGGCAGATCCGGTGAACTCGGCAATCAGGATGTCGCGGGACACCATCGCCTCTTCCGCCATGGAGGGACTTCCCTGCAGCCCCAGCTCGGTGGAAACGAACCCCTCGTTCATGACGCCACCCGCCGACAGGCCGGCATCCTCGCAATGGGAGATGACGGTCATCCCGAGCGAGGAGGCATATTCCAGTGCCCGGCGCATCAGCGCGCTGTTCATCACGGGTTTTCCGTCATCGGAGAAGGCAACCGCGCCGGCTTCCCGCAGCTCCCAGAACTCGGAGAGTGCGACGCCCTCCGATTTCCGGCTGATGGCAGCGACGGGGTATACACGGACGATCTTGCTTTCCGCGGCCTTCCGGATGATGAACTCGGTGACGGACCGGCCGTCGTTCA
This sequence comes from uncultured delta proteobacterium, assembly GCA_963709485.1. Lineage (GTDB taxonomy): Bacteria > Desulfobacterota > Syntrophia > Syntrophales > Fen-1087 > JAXDBM01. The sequence goes on along the minus strand of CAVPWE010000004.1, from coordinate 3,062 downwards.
CGGGGTCTGTGTTGGGCATGCAGGCCACCGCCGTGAAGCCTCCCGCGGCTGCCGCGGCGCTGCCCGTCCGGATCGTCTCCTTGTATTCATATCCCGGTTCCCGCAGGTGGGTATGCATATCGACGAGTCCGGGCACAACCGCCTTCCCCCGGAGGTCGAAAACTTTCAGCGTCGAAGGGGTGTCCGCTTCCGCGGCCGTCCCGGCCCTGTAAATATTTTTTGCAAGCTTGACGATCTTCCCGTTTTCAATCAGCAGGTCCATCTTTTCGTCAATGTGCTGGGAAGGGTCGATGATCCTTCCGCCCCGCAATAACATCCTCATGATCGGATCACCTCACAGAAAGTCGCTGTCCGCATGCACCCTGGCGGCCGCTTCATGATCTGACCCCGGTCAGCAGATAGAGGAGGGCCATCCGGACAGCCACGCCGTTCGTCACCTGCTCCAGGATGACGGATGAGGGTCCGTCGGCGATCTCGGGGGCGATTTCAATCCCCCGGTTGATCGGGCCCGGATGCATGACCAGCACGTCATCCTTGGCCAGACGGATATTCTTCCGGTTCAGGCAAAAACAACTGGCGTATTCCCGGAGCGAAGGGAAAAGGTTCTGCCGTTCACGCTCCGTCTGGATCCGGAGCATCATGATGACATCCGCCTCCTTGACGGCCTCCTCGAGCTGCCATTGCACCGACACGCCCATCCGCTCGATGTGCCTCGGCAGCATGGTGGCCGGTCCGGCAACGGTCACCTGAGCGCCCATCCGGGTCAGTCCGTAAATGTTGGAACGGGCCACGCGGCTGTGGGCGATATCCCCGACAAGGGCCACCTTCAAACCGGCGATCCTCCCCTTTCTGGCCTTGATGGTCATCATGTCGAGAAGGGCCTGGGTCGGGTGCTCGTGCGCCCCGTCGCCCGCGTTGATGACGGACTGCTTCACCCGTTTCGCCAGCATGTGCGGCGCGCCCGAAGCGCTGTGGCGGATCACGATCACGTCCGGATTCATGGCCTCCAGATTCTTTGCCGTGTCGATGAGGGTCTCCCCCTTGACCACGCTGCTGGCAGTCGCCGAGATGTTGATCGTGTCGGCACTGAGCCGTTTCCCCGCGATTTCAAAGGAGGTTCTGGTCCGGGTGCTGGGCTCCATGAACAGGTTGATGATGGTTTTACCCCGCAGCGTCGGGACCTTTTTGATCTCCCGCGTGGATACCTCGATAAAGGATTCCGCCGTATCGAGAATCAGATTGATTTCGTCGATGGAAAGATCCTGCATCCCCAGCAGATCTTTTTTGGTGAGTCTCATGATTGGTCCTTGATGCCGATCCCGTCGAAAAAAGCGATGGCGCGCCGTTTACGATTCGATGACGACTTCATCCTTTCCGGTCTTGTCCGTCAGATGCACCGAGACATCCTCCCAGAGCGAGGAAGGCAGGTTTTTGCCGACAAAATCCGCCCGGATGGGCAGTTCCCGGTGGCCCCGGTCCACGAGCACGGCAAGCTGAATGAGCTTCGGCCGGCCGAAGTCGATGAGGGCATCCATCGCCGCCCGGATGGTCCTCCCCGTGAAAAGGACGTCATCCACGAGAACCACCTTCCGGTCATCCAGCGAAAAAGGGATGTCCGTTTTTCCGAGTCTTGGCTTTTTATTGTTCTTCAGGAGATCATCCCGATAGAGCGTGATGTCCAGGACCCCCATCGGGATCTCCGCCCCTTCGATGGCGCCGATTTTCTTTTTCAGCCGTCCCGCGAGAAACACGCCGCCGGTCTGAATGCCCACGAGCACGATGCCATCGACGCCCTTGTTCTTTTCGAGGATCTCATAGGCGATGCGGGTCAGGGAACGGTCGATCCCTTCCGCATCCATTACGACTTTTTTAATTTCCATGTTCCCCATGCGACCAAAAAAAAACCTTCCCTGCAGCATGGGAAGGCCCCTGAAAGCGGATTGTTTTGAAATTCCTGCGCGTCATTCCAGTCCCTTTCATGATCTCTCCGGATCATGTTAAAAGGCGCTCCAAAAATCATTTGGCTTTTCATAATACAAAAAAATCCCGGCTGTCAAGTTAAAACAAAAAATCATTTTTTTCTTGACACCATCCGGAGCCTTTATTAATTTTACCTAATAGATTGTTCAGCCAAAATCCCGATTCAGCCGTTTTCGATTTCCATCGAAAAAATCGGTCCCCGAGGTGTGGAGGCGGCGGAATGCTGCAGCGCCGGTCCTGTCTGCGGTATGTTCCCCGCCCGCCGGTGATGCCGCAATCGCATCGACAGATTACTGCACACGCTTTCCGCAACTCCGGCGTAACGATGATGCGCGAAGCCCAAACGTTACCGTTCGATAAGGTGTGGCCATGGACATGAAGCGTGACTACTATGAGGACGTTCGGCTTTTTGAAAGCAACGTCGTTCTCTTCTGGTCGGCAGCTTTCCTGCTGCTCCTTTTCGCAATTCCGTTTTTCTCACCGACATACTATATTTTTCTTCTGAACATCGTTATCGTTCACGTCATCCTGGCCGTCGGCCTCAACATCCTGGTCGGTTACACCGGTCAGATCTCCCTGGGACACGCCGGCTTCTTCGCCATCGGCGCCTATGGCACGGCCCTCCTGATGATGAAACTGCAGCTGCCCTTTGTACTTGCCCTCCTCCTGGCGGGATTTATTGCTGCATTCTTCGGATTCATCCTGGGACTTCCGGCCCTTCGCCTCGAAGGGCCCTACCTCGCCGTGGCCTCGCTCGGATTCGGCATGGCCATCATGCACGTGATCGGGCACTGGCAATTTTTCGGCGGTCGCACCGGCATTCAGACCCCGCCTCTGGATATCGGAATCCCCCAAGGGAACCTCAACCTTATTTTACAGACGGATACGCAAAAATACTATCTGATTCTGGCGATCGGGGTGATCATGGTCATCGCGGCCCGCAACATCATGAAGACACGCGTGGGGAGGTCTTTTGTCGCCATCCGCGACAGCGACATCGCCGCCGAGGTCATCGGGATCAACCTCACGATATACAAAACCCTGTCCTTTGCCATCAGCGCCTTCTATGCGGGGATCGCCGG